>CAMEJJ010000021.1 GCA_945919795.1 uncultured Lachnospiraceae bacterium | reverse complement strand
ATGCCCGTCTGCATCCGTTACTTGTAAGAAACTTCTTGCTAACATTCTTAAATCCACAAATTAACATTAATCATGCACAACTTGTATTCACAACACATGACACTTGGCAGTTATCTAATCGGTTGCTACGACGTGATGAAATATGGTTTGTGGAGAAGGATGAAGAGGGTGTTTCTACACTGTACTCATTGGCAGATTTCGTAGATGAGGATGGTACTCGAATCCGTAAGGATGAAAGCTATGAGAAGAATTATCTGATTGGAAAGTATGGTGCGATTCCTACCTTAAAGAGTATTGATATTTTTAAGGAGGATTGAATAAGGAATTTGAACGCTGCTGCACATTTCTTGCTGAGATGATGGAGAAGTATGGTTTGGAGGTTTTGCGTGATATAGCTGTAGAGCTTCAGTTTGATCCGGAAACTTGGCGTGATGATGCAGAAGGAAAAAGACTTCGGTATGAGGCTTATGCGAAGAGATTTCTGGAGCGGTTTCTGGAAGCGGCGTAAGAATTACCGGCATCCTACGAGAGTGGGATGTGATACATACGTTAGAGCGTTCGAAAAACAGTGTAAATAGAATATAATGAGAAAAGAGTTTACCTCGATGAAAAGCGAATTTTCATCGAGGTTCATTTTTTATGAAAATAGGTTATTGAAGTTGTGAAGTTGTTGACCATGTTTAATAAAAGATATATAATATATTTATGCAATGCATAAAGGAGAGAACTATGGAAGTAAAAGAAGAATTGAGAAAATTAAGAGAAAGTACCGGTATGAATCGAAAAGAATTTTGCGAGTACTTTGAAATTCCGTATATGACTGAAACAGATTGGGAATTAGGTAACCGGAGAGTTCCAACATATCTTTTGCGTTTGATGGAGTATAAGATTCGGATAGAGCAGTTGGCTGATAAAAAGAATCAAGAGAAGACGGAGGATAAGAAATAATGGATAAGAAAACAATAAGTACTATGAAAAAAATGTTTGATGATATTATGCACACAACAGAGGATGGAACAGTTGAATTTTGGTATGCAAGAGAGCTTATGGGATGTTTGGGTTATACAACATGGCGTAGATTTAAAGATGCGATAAATCGAGCAATGGAATCTTGTAAAAGTGCTGAAATAGAGGTTTCAGACCATTTTGCCGACGCCGTCAAAATGGTTGAGATTGGTAGTAATGCGGTGCGAGATGTGGATGATATTATGCTTACCAGATATGCATGTTATCTTATTGCGCAAAATGGAGATCCAAGAAAAGAGGAAATTGCTTTTGCACAAAGTTATTTTGCTGTACAGACAAGAAAACAAGAACTGATAGAAGAAAGAATTGCTTATATTCAGAGAACAGAAGCAAGAGGAAAACTACGAGAATCTGAAAAAAGGTTATCGCAAAATATTTATGAGCGTGGCGTGGATGATGCTGGATTTGGGCGAATTCGTTCAAAAGGTGACCAGGCATTATTTGGTGGAAGAAGTACGCAGGAAATGAAGGAAAAACTCGGTGTAAGCGATAAACGACCGTTAGCAGATTTTCTGCCAACGCTTACGATTGCAGCCAAGAATCTTGCAACAGAGATGACCAATTACAATGTGGAAGAAAAGGATTTAAAGGGAGAAGGAGCTATTACTACGGAACATGTGCAGAATAATACTACAGTTCGTGAAATGCTTGGTACCAGAGGAATTAAACCGGAGGAACTCCCACCATCAGAAGATATAAAGAAGTTGGAGCGTAAAGTAAAATCGCAGGAAAAAAGGATTGCGAAGGAATCTGGAGTACTTCCGAAGAAGATAGAAGAATAAATTCTATTTTTATTGAATTCGAGTGATTAAAATTTGGAAAGGGGAGAGGGGTTACATGAATAAAATTTATTTGGTAAAGCATTGTTTTGATGTGGATGGCGGTTTTGGGGATGCAATACCCCAAGAAGAAGTTATTTGCGGCTTTGATAATACAGAAGATGCTAATGAATTTGTAGAAAAATATAGCAATCCACACATTTATGATAGTCCTTATGCTTCATTAGAATGTGGAGTTCTTCGGGTAGAAGAATTAAATATGACACAACCTGATAGAGAAGATATGTGGTGGCTTGATTAGAACAAGGTTAGTGTAGTTAGCGTGGGTGGGCAGTCAGAGAGGGGACTGTCTATTTTATGTTGAAATGCAGTTGGAACAGATGTATTGGCTTGTTGGGACGATAAAAAGTTTGAAAAATTTTGGTATAGACTGGAGGAGGTTTACATGGAAGTTTCAAAAAGTGATTGGAAATTATTCAGAGAGCGCATTGTTGATTGGCAGGAAGCGTATATGGAACGATTGGTTAAGGAATATATGGATTTATTAGATGGAGCCGAGAACGCTTCAGATAAGTTCTGGAAGCTGGAAGAGCGAATAAAAAAGGATAAGAAACATCCGGGAGTAATGCTTGAATTAAGCAAAGGGAATATGATTTTTGATATTGTGGCATTGATTAATAGTGATGTGATTATAACAGCTGATTTGGCAGATTTTAGCGCTGAACTAAAAGAAAGTGTGGATTATCTTTTGAGTAGATAATGTAAGGCATTATGTACATAAGAACAAAATCTGAAGGAGACTGATAACTATATGAAAAAACAACAGAAATGGCATCTTTGGATTTCAGGAATTGAAGGAATATCGAACAGATTCCACTCTGTGTATCCAGTTCATGTATGATGTAAATGAGCCGGAAAAACAACAGACTGCTATTTTATATTATCCAATGACACATAAGAAATATTCTCAGGCAGAGCTTAATGTCGAGCCGAATATGGAGATAAAAGAGTACCGCCTGGTTGGCGATACCAATGTGAATGAATACTACGACGCATTATACGTTCGTCTTTCTGATTTATCCTTAGTGATTTACGGAATGCAGAAAGGACTTTATGAACATCGGACGACCGCAGCAGGCGGATATCATCAGCGGATTCTTGTTCCGGAGAAAGAAAGGGAAGAGGTTTTTCCAAAGGTAACACTTCATTTTATAGATGGAACGGAGCTTTCCCTTATGTATGGAGCGGCACTCAGTCCGGTCATGGATCATAGCGGACACATTGACAGCGAAGGACACCGAGGTGCAGATGTTAATATATACAGTGTCTCTTTCGGAGAGAAATTCTATATGAATGACAGCATGGAAGAACGGCGGCTTTCCATAAAGGCAGAGGATATTGAAAACATTACGATTAATGGACATGATTTTACGTTGGAAGAATATACAGAATAAAGCTGCTGGAATAATGTTCTCATAGGAGCATTACGCCTTTTCCTTTTCAAACCGTTACTTGACTGGAGCACCTTTTAAAAAGTGATGTACTAAATAAATATCGGGGGTTTTAGGGGGGCGTGATATAGCTGTAGAGCTTCAGTTTGATCCGGAAACTTGGTATGATGATGCAGAAGGAAAGAGGCTTCGGTATAAGGCTTATGCGAGAAGATTTCTGAAACGGTTTGAGAAAGCGGCATAGGGATTACCGGCATCCTGCGAGAGTGGGATGTGATACATTCGTTAGAGCGTTCAAAATAATGTGTATTGAATATAATAAGATTTATAGTAAACCTCGGTAAAGTTTTTGCCGAGGTTCTTTGTTTTTATGAAAATAGGTTATTGACGATAGGTAATAAAAATTATACAATTTGTTTATGCAATGCATAAAGAGGTGAACTATGGAAGCAAGAGAAGAATTGAGAAAACTAAGAGAAAGTACCGGCATGAATAGAAAAGAATTTTGTGAGTACTTTGAAATCCCTTATATGACAGAAACAGACTGGGAATTAGGAAATAGAAGAGTCCCACAGTATCTTTTGCGGTTGATGGAATATAAGATTCAGACGGAGAAGTTGTCTGATAAAAGAATAGAGGACGACAAGGAAAATGATGTAACTAATAGATAATGTATTGATAATTGTGCCACAGGCTGTTGCACAATTTGTAGGAGGATGAGTGTACAGATGGCAAAGAATAGAATTATTACAGTTCAAAATATTCCGGTTACTGTGTCTTTTGAGGATATGGATGACTACATATGCATTACAGATATGGCAGTAGCAAAATCAGATAATTCGCGTGCCGCGGATGTTATTCGAAATTGGTTAAGAAATAGAAGTACTCTGGAATTTCTATCAACATGGGAAGAAATTTATAACCCTGATTTTAAAGTGTTCGAATCTGAACACTTTAAAAAAGAAGCAGGTCTAGTTACATTTACTCCAAGTGTGTCAGAATGGGTAGAAAAGACAAATGCAGTAGGCCTTTATGTTAAGCGTGGAAAATATGGCGGAACATATGCGCATAAAGATATTGCTTTTGAATTTGCATCTGCAATTAGCCCCGTATTTAAACTGTATCTTATTAAAGAGTTTCAAAGATTAAAAGAGAAAGAAAATGAACTACAGAAATTGGAATGGGATGCGAAGAGATTTCTTTCCAAGAATAATTATTTGATACAGACAGACGCTGTAAAAAATTATTTAATTCCGGTGTGCAATTACCGAGAAGATTTACAATGGCTTCCTTATGCAGAAGAGGCAGATTTACTAAATGTAGCATTGTTTGGTTTCACTGCAAAAGCATGGAGAGATGCTAATCCGGAGCTCGCTAGGAAAAGCAATGTTAGAGATTATGCAACTATAAATGAATTGACTGTTTTATCAAACCTTGAATCTCATAATGCACAGATGATTCGTGAGGGGAAAGAAAAAAAGGATAGATTTATGACTTTAAAGGAAATTGCAGAATATCAGCTTCGAGTTTTGAATGAAGCTGAAAAAATTAACAATAGAATAGAGGAACAATAAAGCCTTTTGCTAATTGCTGCATTTATTCCAAGGATGATTGGGAAAAATCGCAGGAAACTGATATTGAAGCTGTAGAGACAAGACTGTATAATATTATGCAGGAAAAGATATCCGGTGATAATGTGTAACAGTTTTTATAATTTTTACACAATTCACCGGGCTATGACGAATTGGTATATGCGGATAAAGACCATATGAGAGTGAGAGATATAAATTTATATGAGAAGAATTTGGGAATGGGCAAAACAAAATGATAAAACTGCCATAGGAATACCCTTGGGAATAATGTCAATAATGTGTTTTGTGTGGGGCAGATATTATATATTAGCATTTCTGTTTTCATTATGGGAAATAGTTGCAATACATGATATGATTACGTATTTAAAAGAGGGAAAAGATGAGGAAGAGAATCAAAATCAGGTTTCCAAGACAGATGAAATAGATCTGGATAGATTAATGAGTGCTAAGATACAGTTTGATAAAAAGAATATAGTGAGAATATTGGGGATTATAGTTATAGGCGTGCTGTGTATTAAAGTATTGTGTTATTTTATTTCTTAAATTATTTTGATACTTCTTCTTTCCGGTTCCACAAGAGATTATAGAAGACATTGCACAAGCTGTTTACAAGACTGAGCGGTGGCGCTTGAAATGTGGTGGGACGACGACGGTTCTATCCTGAACATAACGGTAATTAATTGATTTAGATTGTGTATAGATGATATGATATTTTAGGAGAAAAAGCTATGGCAATAGATAGAGTTAGAGAATATTTTAAAATGTGGAATATGGAAGATCGTATTCTGGAATTTGATGCATCCAGTGCAACGGTAGAGCTTGCGGCAGCCGCACTTCACTGTGAGGGTGCCCGCATTGCAAAAACTTTGTCCTTTCATGTGGGAGAGCATGCAATTCTGATTGTGACAGCCGGTGATACTAAAATTGATAATGCAAAATATAAGGCAACCTTTGGCACCAAAGCTAAAATGCTTTCTTTTGAAGAAGTTGAGCCGCTCATCGGACATGGTGTAGGCGGTGTGTGCCCCTTTGGGATAAACGATGGAGTTAAAGTATATCTGGATGAAAGTATGAAGAGATTTCAAACGGTTTTTCCTGCATGCGGAAGTTCTAATAGTGCAATTGAACTTACCATTTCGGAATTGGAACAGTATTCCGGGTATGAAAAATGGGTTGATGTTTGCAAGCTTGTATAAAATCATCTAACATGCATAGGAGAAGCAAATGAATCAATATGTTGCCTTTCTAAGAGGAATTAATATAAGTGGAAAAAACAAAATCAGTATGGCGGAGTTAAAGGCAGAATTTGAGAAAACGGGGTTTGAGGAGGTTTCCACTTATCTGAATAGTGGAAATATTGTTTTTTCTTCTAAGACAGAAAATGTAAGGGCAGTTATAGAGAAAATGCTTAGCGACAAGTTTGGGCTTGAAGTACCTGCTTATGTGATCCAAATGGATGAATTGAAAGATATTCTGTTGCATTCGCCAAAATGGTGGGATTTGGGTGATAAAGAAAAGTATGACAATCTGATTTTTATTCTATCCGGTGATACGCCTGAAAAGATATGCGATTTGGTTGGTGTTCCTTCACAAGGGCTTGAAACAATTGAGATTTATAAAAATGTGATTTTTTGGACGTTTGACAGAAAAGCATATCAGAAATGTAACTGGTGGAAAAAGACAGCCGGTGCCGGTATTGCAGAGAAGCTTACCATTCGAACGGCAAATACGATAAAGAAAGTGGTGAAGTAATTATGGCATCAAGTAAAGAATATTTGGACTTTGTATTGGAACAGCTTTCTGATCTGGAAGATGTAACATATCGTGCAATGATGGGCGAATACATTCTATATTATCAAGGAAAAATAATTGGAGGCATTTATGACGACCGTTTTCTTGTAAAACCGGTTAAGGCAGCTGTGAAACTCATGCCAAAAGCAACAGCAGAAATTCCATATGAAGGTGCGAAGGAGATGTTACTCGTAAATGACATTGATAATAGAGAATTTCTTGTAAAACTGATCAATGAAATGTATGATGAATTACCTGCACTAAAGAAGAAAAGATAAAAATTATGTCGAAATCTTAATTTATAAAATAGTAATTCTGCAAGGGGAATTAGCAAATGAAAAAGCTAAAATGAAAATAAAATAATTATGAAGGAAAAAGACAAGGCTGAAAAATTTTGACAATTTTTTGCTCTAAAATTAGAATGATTCTAAAAGAATTAGATGGATAAATTTATGAATATAATTTACAAAATCTATATCTGTTAAATTGAAAAATAGGAGGAATATAGCTTGAATCATTTACCATTAAATGTTCGTGTCCCAATCGAAGAAGATAATCCGAGTATCGTTCGTTTGGAAGAAAAGTGTATTAAATGTGGAATGTGTAAGGATGTATGTACTAATCAGATTGGTGTACATGGAACATACACATTTGAGCAGACCGGTGGTGAGGCAGTATGTATCAATTGCGGACAGTGTGCCAATGTATGTCCGGTGGACAGCATAACGGAAAGGTATGAATATCCTGATGTAAAGGCTGCAATTAAAGATCCTGAGAAGGTTGTAATCGTCAGTACATCACCTTCTGTAAGAGCTGCTCTTGGCGAAGAATTCGGTATGCCGGATGGTAGCTTTGTACAGGGAAAGATGGTGGCTTTACTTAGAAGACTTGGAGTGGATTTCGTTCTTGATACAAACTTTTCTGCTGATTTAACTATCATGGAAGAGGCGAGCGAGTTAATCGAACGAGTAACCAAGAATACTGCTCCGTTGCCACAGTTTACAAGCTGTTGTCCCGCATGGATTAAATATGTAGAGACATATTATCCGGAGATGATTCCGAATATTTCAACGGCAAAGAGCCCGATTGGAATGCAGGGACCAACCATAAAGGCGTTTTTTGCTCAAAAGAAAGGGCTTAAGCCGGAGAATATTGTTAATGTAGCTCTTACACCATGTACGGCCAAGAAGTTTGAAATACGCAGGGATGAAATGAATGCGGCAGCAAAGTACCTGAAAAAAGATGGTATCCGGGATATGGATTACGTTATCACGACAAGAGAATTGGCAAAATGGGCAAAGGAAGAACAAATTGATTTTGCCGGTCTTATAGACAGTGATTATGACGATTTCATGGGAGAAGCATCCGGAGCCGGTGTTATTTTCGGCAATACCGGTGGTGTTATGGAAGCGGCACTCAGGACGGCATATGAATTTATCACCAAAGAGAAAGCACCGGAACAACTATTCAATCTTTCCCCTGTCAGAGGATATGAAGGTGTCAGAGAGGCAACTATAAAAATAGGCGATTTAGATGTAAATGTTGCCATTGTTTATGGTACTGCGAATGCCGGAAAACTAATTGAGCAGATAAAAAACGGAAACAAACAGTATCATTTTATTGAAGTCATGACTTGTCCCGGAGGCTGTATCGGAGGCGGTGGACAACCCAAGGATGTCATGAAGGACAAGGATGAAGTCAGAAAAGCAAGAATTCAGAGTTTATATACGAAGGATGAAGCGATGACTGTCAGAAAGAGTCATGAAAATCCTGATATTACCAGAATATATGAAGAGTTCTACGGTGAACCTTTAAGTGATTTGGCAGAACAAATGTTACATACCTCGTATGAGGATAAGAGTGAAATATTAAGCAAAAAAGGAGAAAAAGAAATGAGTAAATGGGTTTGTAGTGTATGTGGATATGTCCATGAAGGAGAACAGCCACCCGAACAGTGCCCTTTATGTAAGCAACCCGCATCGGCGTTTAAAAAGGAAGAGGCAGTGGCATCCAAGAGTAAATATGCAGGAACAAAGACAGAGAAAAATCTTTGGGAAGCATTTGCAGGCGAATCACAGGCCAGAAATAAATATACATATTTTGCATCGGTTGCAAAGAAAGCAGGATATGAGCAGATTGCAGCATTATTCTTGCAGACGGCTGAAAACGAAAAAGAGCATGCCAAGCTTTGGTTCAAGGCTCTTGGCGAGTTGGGTGATACAGCAGAAAATCTTTTACATGCGGCTGAAGGCGAGAATGCTGAGTGGACAGACATGTATGAGAGAATGGCGAAAGATGCAGAAGAAGAAGGTTTCCCTGAGTTAGCGGCACAGTTTAGAGGTGTTGGTGCAATTGAAAAACTTCATGAAGAAAGATATCGTGCATTACTCAAGAATGTAGAAGCAATGGAAGTATTCAAAAAGAGCGGAGTTACAATGTGGGAATGCCGTAACTGTGGACATGTCGTTGTAGGGCTTGAGGCACCGGAGGTTTGTCCGGTATGTAATCATCCACAAGCTTACTTTGAGGTCAGAAAAGAAAATTATTAGTTAGTTGATAGGGAGCAGTGTAAGGATAGATACACTGCTCTTTTATTTTGTGGAAAATATGACAGATATTTGATATGCTAAAGACGGTAGAAAGATTCGTATCATTGGTGTTAAAATGTATTTATTCACCAAGATATCAGTGGATTGCTACATACTGAAAAAATTCATTAAAAATACAAAAAGGGGATAATTTATGGATTTCAAGTTGGCATTTAAAGTATTGGGAATTGATGTAACACAAAATCAGGAAGAAATTAAAAACGCATACAGGGAATTGCTGCCCGGATGCAATCCGGAGGATAATCCCGAAGGATTTATGCAGCTGAGAGAAGCGTTTGAAGTAGCAATGGAATATGCAAAGAGCAGCGGCTATGAAGAAAAAATGGAGTCAGAAGAAGCACGTCAATTTCAGAATGCTTTGGAAGAACTGTATGAGGATTATGAAAGAAGAATCAAGACAGAAGAATGGGAACAACTATTGGATTGTCCGTTTTGCGTTTCATTAGAAACAACAGAAATTGCAAGGGAGAAGCTTTTGGTATTTCTTATGGGTAATTACCGTCTGCCGCATGCGATTTGGAAATGTTTTGATAAGGTATTTGGAATTCTGGAAGATAAAAAGGAATTGAATAAACTCTTTCCGGGAGATTTTATGGATTATGTTGCAAACCGCATTCAGACAGATGACGAATTTCCGTATGAGGAGCTTAAGATTACGGATATATTAATGGATACGGATATTGATGCGTACCTGACGGAACTGTTTCGTTTGGAAGGAATGATAACCGACTTTGAATGGGGAATGGAATGTGAACTTGCCGATTTGGAAAATGTCGTAGGAAAGCTTGACGAATATGGTATCAGTCATCCTTATCAGGATGTTTCCAAACTGCATGTATTGTTATTTGGGAAAAAATACGAAGAAGCCGCATCTGTTGTTGAAACTTTGAAAAATCAGGATTACAAGGACGATTGCGTTTATTATGCACTTGGAAAATACGATTGGGAAACAGAAAACGAGGAGTTAGCCTTTGCTAATTTTGCAAAAGCGATTGAAATTAATCCGGATCACTATACGGCAAAATTGCATCTGGCTAAAATTGATTTTCATCAAAAGAAATATTATGAGTGTAGGGAAAAACTGGAAGCCTTATTATCCGTTAACAGCAATCATCCGGTTGCACAACAGCTGATAAATGCTACGAATGAGGAATATGTAAAAATTCTTACTTATGAATACGAGAATGGCATAGAAGATGAACATTTCAAAAAAGGGATGCTTCCGATAGAATTGGGATGGTGTCTGTTTCAGATGAATGAAAATGAAAAGTGTGTTGAAGTACTTGCATCCATGAAGCCTGAAGCGGACGAAGAGTATGCATATCACAATCTTTTTGGACGAGTACTTTGTTCCATGGAGCGATATGAAGAAGGTTTACCGCATTTAAAGGAGTGGAATCGGATTCTTGATCATACCGTAAATGATGGAAGCGAAGAAATACAGAAACGTATAGCCAGAAAGTCTATGGCTGCAACCATGTTGGGAAACTGCTATTTCAATCTGGGCAATATTGACGCAGCAATTGAGAATTTTGAAAAAGGAATTGCCTTAGCATCCGATGTTCATGAAAAAGTGGATGCACTTTATCAATTGGCCGGCATGTTGTTTGAAATCAAGGAGTATTATAAGTGCGTTGATAAATGTGATGAACTGTTAGATTTGAATCGGAGATTTTATGCTGGTTATTTATTAAGACAAAAGGCTTTTTATGAATTACATATGGGACAGAGCGTTATTGATGACTATTATAATGCTACGAATATTTATGCAGGACATTTTCTCCCCTATTATTATGCCGCACAGGTATTTTTTGAGGTTGGTCAGGATGATGACTGTAAGGCTGTATTTGATAGAGCAAGGGAAAATGGAGTAGAGTTTTCGCCTAAAATGAAACTGTTGGATATCAAGCTGCGACGCACCATGGTCGAAGACGACGCAGATGAAATTGTATACAGAACGCTCCTGAATGAATTGGAAAAAATTGATTCCATGCGTGATGAAGAGGACTTTGACATCGAGGATGTATCCGAGATTAATTTTGTAAAAGGATTGATATATTGGCATCTCTCTGCACTTGATGAATCAAAGACCAATCATGCCATGGTGAAAAAGCATCTTGCCATATCTATCCATGAAAATCCGAAGGCATTGAGAGGTTATACAGCTTATTGTGATTTTATCATGCAACCGTGCAGAAGAGATGATGAAAACAAATATTTGGATGAGGCAGAAAAATACTACAATAAGGCAATCGAGCAGGTCGGACGAGTTGTGCCGGTTCTTTACGGACTTGGCATGGTATACTATTTGCGCGATAAAATGGATAAAGCAATCGAATATTTTGATGAGGTATTAGAACAGGCAGATACCTATCGAAACGCGTGTGCCATTGTAAAGGATTACTATTTGGATTTATATGGCAGGAAATATGATCCGGTGCATTTGGAAAAAGCCATTGATGCAATATCAAGAGAGATTGATGCAAATCCGAATTGCGATTTTTATATTGACCGCGGTCTGGTCTATTTGAGAGCCTATAAATTGGATCTGGCGATTGCGGATTTTGAAGCAGCTATTTCACATGATCCGGATTTTTGGTCACCGTACAACAATCTCGGATGTTGCTATAAATATCTGGGAGAGTATGATAAAGCTATTGAATATGGGCAAAAAGCACTGGAATGTCTTAGAAATGCCAATCAAAAGGCAACCAATCCGTACACAAATATGAGAGACTGCTATACTGCTATGGGAGAGTTTGATAAAGCCATTGAGTGCTGTATGAAAGCAGTGGATGAGATGGGATATGACAAAGAGGATGCATATGCAAGCATTGCCGGCTTCTATTTACGGTCCGGTGACTATGACAATGCTCTGATTACGGCAAAAGAATACTGTTCGGATTATATTTATCAGAAGACGCTTGTAGAAACAGAACTACGAAATGGTCATAGAGAAAAAGCACTTCAGTTGGCAGAAGAGAGTCTGAAGTGGTGTAAGGACAATGCGTCCTACGCAGAAGGCTTAGAGGATGTAGCTGATTTTTATGAGACGTCTTATGACGGAATTGAAAAATCAATCGAATACAATAAAAAATCTTTTGAAATTGCAAAAGACAGAATGAGCTATAATTTTGAAAGAAATATATGCATGACTTTAGTGATAAACAGTCTGATGATCGGCAAAGAAATTGAAGATAAGTATATGAAGGAAATCCGGCGGTACCTAAAAGATATGGAAGAAAATTTAGAAAATACGTTAAATTTCCTGCGGGAGCGTCCATATAATTTGAGCCGGTATGCCAGACTGCAGTCATGTATCGGAAACTATGATTATGCCAAAGAGCTTCTGTCTCAGGTTGACGAATGCAAAAAATGTTCATTTTGCAAGTATAAAGCATGCTATGAAAAGAGTCTGTACCTGGCCAACATCTATTTTATTGAGAAGGATTATGCCAATGCAAAACGCATGTACGAAGAAGCTATGGATCGCGCCGGAAATGAGTTGTTATACGGAGACTTAATCAAGTATCTTGAAGAAATGATAGAGAAGGCTTCTGAGTGAGGAGAAATTCTAACATCGAAATGATAGATTAATAAATTTACAATATGTTTGATTGTAAAAATCCCGGCGGGGTAGGAGGAAAAGAATTCATATGATGCTTTGGATAAGAAAAATAGCTTTTATTTTGCTACTATGCCTGCTCCCAGTTTTGATTGTCGGGTGCGGTGCAAATGAAAAAGAGAAAAAAGCGATGTTTCAGAGCTTGAAAAAAGAAAATTTGATTGTGGTCGGAGAAGCAGATTTTGATGATTATGTGGAAGTGAAAACCGTTTCAAATGCTCCGGTTCCGGGTAGTACGAATTACTATATTTATGAATACGAGGATACCTCATACAGCATTTGTTTTGAAGGCTATATGGAGGATGACGAAAAGGTATTCCGGGCAACTGTGGAAGAAACTACGAAGTCGGTGGAAATCAGCAAAAGTTATTATTTTCAAAAAACGTTTTTGGGGAAAATGAAATTGACCAAAAGTAAATTTAGTTTCTATTCAAAAGATTTTACATATGGAGATAATTTTGCGAGTGAAGATGATTTTGAGGATGCGGATGATTATGAAAATACAGATGATTTTACGGGTAAAAATGATTCATTAGATGTAGATGATTTTTCGAATGAGACGAGATTTGGTATAGAAAAGATTTATTATAATGGTTCCGTCCTGTCGGTAAGAATATTTAAGGAAGCAGATTGGCGTGAAGATGACAGATTGCTCCAATATGCAGAAGCAGGATTGGAAAATCCGGAGAATGTCCCTGATATTGTATGTAATATCGGGGGACAGGATTATCAGGCAGAAAAAGTAGCAGTTGATGAATATGCGGATTCGTATGTGATTAAGGCAGAATTTGAACAGGTGGAGCCTGCACAACCGTTCAGATGGCAATGTGGAGATATTGTAATTGAATTAGAAAAATAATGGGTATTTACGGTAAAATATGACCCGCAGTAAGATAGAGCTGATACCATTCTTCTCTGGTAAGTGTGATATCAGATGCCGCAGCGATTTCTTTTATGCGCTGTGGACTGGTTGAGCCTGAAATTAACTGCATCTTTGCCGGATGGCGTAAAATCCATGCAGAGGCAATGGTTGTGGGAGTAACATTATATTTTTTAGCCAGTTTATCAAGAAGTGCATTTAACTCCGGATATTTATCACTTCCGATAAATACACCTTCAAAAAATCCATATTGAAACGGTGACCAGGTCTGAATGGTAATATCGTGCAGACGGCAATAGTCAAGAATGCTTCCGTCTCTGTCTATAGCACCATCTGTCTGCATATTTACTTCCATACCGCTTGCAATCATATTGGAAACCGGAATGCTAAACTGCAATTGATTGATAATCAGCTTTTGTTTGGCATATTTTTGCAAAAGTTCTATCTGCATCGGTTTTTGATTGGAAACACCAAAGTGTAATACTTTACCGGAAGTTTCAAGAATATCAAATGCCGCAGCAACTTCTTCTGGCTCCATCAGTGCATCGGGGCGGTGCAAAAGTAAAATGTCCAGATAATCCATCTGAAGTCTTTGCAAGATTGAATCTACGGATTTTAAAATATGATCCTTGGAAAAATCATACATAACGCCCGGAACAATGCCGCATTTCGATTGAATGATCACATCTTCCCGTTTGATACCGGTCTTAATAAACGCTTTACCAAATAACTCTTCACAGATTCCGTTACCATATATATCTGCATGATCAAAAAAGTTGATACCTGCTTCCATATAAGTTTCAATATATTGGCAGAGCGCGTTCTGAGAAAGAGAATCAATACGCATACAACCGGCTGCAATGACGGGGATTTCTTTTTGTGTAGTACTTAACGGGATTTTTTTCATAGAAAAGTGCTCCTTTTTTGTATTGCAAATGCTTTATTCGTGTGAATATAATGGATTATATTTTATATCATTTTTGTTGCATATTACATGAATATTTTAGCATTCCGTGATGCATAGTCAAGTTGGGAATAATCACAATTTGTGTTCTTGAGGATACTCGCAATTTGTATTCTTGAAGATACTTGCAATTTGTATTCTTGCGAGTATAAAAAAGTATGACCTTTTGTCCCAAATATTATAATTATGATTTGATATATATTTTGAAAATTGCATATAAAAAGTGAACAGAAAAGAGGATTCTTATGATAAAGGAATATAAGTTATCGCAATTAGAATATTTGAAAATAAACGGGCGAACATCCGATTGCTTAGAGCCATTGACCTTGTTTTGGACAGCTTCAGGATTTGAGGTAAATGTAAGGGCGGTGGAACTCTGGGTAGAAATAGAAGCAGATTTTGAAGAGCAGGAGCCATGGTTTTCAGTTCTGATTAATGGCGCACCGATTGCTCGTCAGATGGCAATGAAGGGGCGAAATAGAATTTGTTTGTTCCGAAATCGAAATCCGGAGGAAATCAAACACGTAAAGTTTGTCAAAGATTCGCAGGCAATGCATGATGACGAAAAATGCTGCTTGCAGATACATAAATTGTATACAGACGGAGAGTTTTATCCGGTTAAAGAGCATCTCTATAAGTTGGAATTTATTGGGGACAGTATTACTTCGGGCGAAGGTGTTTTTGGGGCTAAAGAAGAACTGGATTGGACGGCAATGTTTTTTAGTGGGGTTTATAATTATGCCGCAAAGACAGCAGAAATGCTGGATGCTGATTTTCGCATCTGTTCACAAAGCGGATGGGGATTGTTTGCAAGTTGGGATGGTAACTTAGAGCATGTTTTGCCGGATAACTATGAGAAAATATGTGGCGTTTTGACAGGTAAACACAATCATTTACTTGGTGCATTGGACGATTATGATTTTACCCAATGGCAGCCGGATGCAGTCATCATAAATCTGGGCACCAATGACGAATCGGCATTTAAAATGGAGAACTTCACACATAGTCTTTCGGAATTTGAAGATGCGGGAGTGGCTTTTTTAAAAAAGGTTCGTCATTATAATCCGAATGCAGCTATCATATGGGCATATGGAATGTTAGGAAATGGAATGCGTACATCTATTTTGCGTGCAATTGATACATATAAAAAACAAACGTCAGATATAAAGGTATCTTATTTGGAGCTTCCAGAAACCACTTCCGAGACAGTAGGATCCAGACAACATCCGGGTGTTTTGAATCATCGATTGGCAGCAGAAAGTTTAGCTGCGTTTTTGAAAAAAACAGTTTTTTTTCATTTCATACAATAAAAATACCATTTCGTGTAAAAAAATATCAATTTATGAAAATCTCATTTATAATAATAAATGAGATTTTTTATTCTGAACAGTTTGTTGATAATCTGTATACTTATTGTGAATACGAAAGTAAGGATATAGATCAGGCAGACGATAGGAATTGCAGAAAAGAAGATACTCAGAAAAACGAAGAAGGGATGCGAAAACAAATGAAAAAAAGAATTTGTAAAATAATACTAATTTTAGGAATGTTCGTATTTTGTGCCGGCTGTGGAAAAGATGACGGTGTTGCAACACAGGAAAAAGAGTATGCAACAGAAAATAAAGAAAACGACGATTTGGAAAATAGCAAATCAACAGATGGAGAATTAGAAAACGACTCTGCAGACGATGAAACAGAAAATGGTGAATTAGAAAACGGTGAAGAAGAAAGTGATGAAGAAAAATGCATTGTTTTAGATACGCCAACCTATATTGATGCATCATTTTTGGAGATGTTGGGAGAACTGACTCAAAAGAGCGATAATGATGTTGTTGAAATTTTGCAACCAATGATCTATGACAAAGTTTTAACTGATGAAGAAATGGAGCAGTATCTGGACAATCCCGATGTGGCAGAATGTCAGGAACGTATGGATGAAGCAAAAGGTGGTGCTTTTTTACAGATTGATGGTGATAATGACGGAAATGATGATTTGATTGCATGGATTTATGATGGCGGTTCCTTGGGATACAGCAGTCGGGCGTTTTTGCAGGGACAAAAGGACGGCAGTTTTAAAAAGACTTATGAAAATGAAGGACTCTCACAGGAGTTGTGTTTTGTAGAATATGACCATAAGAATTATCTTTTGGAAACGGATTTTGATTATAATAAAAAAGGTACAAACGGTTTCATTGTATCTTATTATGAAAATGGCGAATTGTATGAGATGGCATATGTCAATTTGGTGGCAGATTCCTATGTGCCTGAGATTGCTTTTGTAGAAGAGGGATATGATAAACTGGCAGAAAGTACGTCTGAACTGGGAAAAAACGGATTCCTGGGGGAAAATTCCCACTCTTGGCTTGTGATTGAGGGCAGCGGTGAAGAGACTGTAGCTACACCAAAGGAGTTGGAGCATAAAGTCAGTGAAGACACCGTTTTTTGCTCCGATTTGAATAACGATGGTCAAGTAGAGTGGTATACGAAAAGTATCTTTTATCCATCCAATATGTCAACTATTTTGTATTTGCAGGATGAGTTGTTTTTCTCAGATAAACAGGAGAAGGAGATGATAATCGATTATTATGAAGATTTAGATTTTGTAGGAATCCCTTTGATGTACTGGGTAGAACATGTAGAGGAAAAGGACAGACAGATTGTATGTCTTTTATGTTATGAGGGACAGTATAGGAATATGGTATATGGCTATCTGATAGAGGGCGAGAATATATCTAAGATTATGGAAATTGATTATGAGGGTGAAAAAAAAGTTATAAATAAAATTTTTACAAAGGGAATCAATTTAAAATATGGACGTCCATATGTTTTAGGTGGTATTTGATTGTTTATGGAATGATTTATAAGTAAAAATCAGAAGACGGATTAGTTGATAACAACTGATCCGTTTTTTTGTCATGGTGACGAGGCAAGTGCAATGTGCTTGCACAATTGCATTTGCCGACCACAAAACAGCGATGAAACAAGCGAAGCGGTTTCATCGGGGTCATGGTGACGAGGCAAGTGCAATGTGCTTGCACAATTGCATTTGTTTAATCGGTGTTGAAATATAATAAAAACAGTGGTAAAAATATGTTGGTGCGATGCGAGTAGAGGAAAACATGATTTGAATAAAAGGATAGAAATAAAACGGTAAATATATAATGATTCATACCATAATGCATGGTGCAAGTTTACATAACATTGCAAATAGAGAGAAAGGATAAACTTTGAGAGATTATGGAAAAAATATTTCAAGATAGCAAATATAAATCGATACTGGCAATTTTTTGTGCGCTAGGCTGGTCTTTGGCATATCCACTGATCAAAATCGGCTATCAGGAATTTCAGGTTATATCGACGGATCTGGGAGGAAAAATCATTTTTGCAGGTATTCGTTTTTTCTTTGCGGGACTTGTGGTCCTATTGTTCTGCCTGTTTCAAAAAAGAGAAATCGAAATGAAAAGTAAGAGGGATATATGGTGGTTGTTTCTTCTTGCAGTTGTCAATACAACACTTCATTATATGTTTGCCTATATCGGTCTGGGCTATAATGCCAGTGCCAGGTCGACCATATTGGATTCGATGGGAGGATTTTTTCTGATTATTCTCTCAACATTAATATTTTCGGATGATAAAATATCGACATATAAGATTTTGGGATGTGTACTGGGAATTGCCGGTATCGTTGCAATCAATATACAGCCCGGAGAACAGTTTTTTGCAAACATTACCTTAAAAGGTGACGGAATGATTTTGCTGAATGCAGTTTGTGCAGCAGTGGGTGGAATCATAACACGGATCGTCTCAAAGAAAATGAATATCATGTATGCGACAGGACAAAGTATGTTGGTTGGCGGTATTATACTCTTGGCAATCGGATTTGTCATCGGATCAGAAAGTGTGTGGAAATTCACGATGAAAGGAATGCTTGTCTTAATGGCATTGGTCATGATATCGGCATTGTGTTTTGCCGTGTATAATGAGCTACTTGCCTATCATCCAATCAGCAAGATTGCTATCTACAATGCGTTGATTCCGGTATTGGGTGTGATTTTTGCGGCATTATTACTGAATGAAGAATTGAAGTGGCAGTATTTGGTAGCGGTATTGCTGGTGGCTTTGGGAATTTATCTTGTGAATATGAAAAAAGCGTAGAGTAGAAAATGAGATGGATTGTAAAAAGATGCTTGTTTGGGGAAATTTTCTGTATAATAAGATGTGAAGGGATAAAATGAAAAATGGACAAGGAGAGAAAAAACAATGCAGATTAATAAGGTTTCAATTGTAGGCATGGGAGCTTTAGGACTTCTATATGCCGATCATATTGCAAAACACGCAGGAAGTGACAAGGTTACTTTTGTCATGGATGAAAAAAGAATTCAAAAATATAGTGATGAAGACTTTTTTATTAATGGTGAAAAAGTGAAATTTCAAATGGTCAGTGATGCAAAAGCAACTCCGGCGGATTTGCTTATTGTTGCCGTAAAATATACAGGTCTGGAGGCTGCGCTTGATGTCATGAAATCATCTATAGATGAACATACCATTATTATGTCCGTAATGAATGGTATTTCAAGCGAAGAAATCATAGGTGAAAGATACGGGATGGATAGGATACTGTATACCGTCGCGCAGGGAATGGATGCCATGAAATTTGGCAATTCATTAAAGTATACACAAATGGGAAAATTACATATCGGGACTATAAGAGGCGGCAATCCGGAAATATTGAATTCTGTGAAATCTTATTTTGAAAGAATTGACATGCCGTATTTTGAAGAGGAAGACATTTTATGGCGTATGTGGTTCAAATACATGCTCAATGTCGGAATAAATCAGACATGCATGGTGTATAACACAACATATTCAGGGGCAATCCGTGAAGGAAGTGAGGCAAACAGAACTTTAATCGCAGCTATGCGTGAAGTGTTAGCAATTGCTAACGCAAAAGGGATTTGTCTGACCGAAGCAGATATTAATAAATGTATTGAAATTGAAAGTACCCTTGATCCAAACGGTACACCGTCCATGGGACAGGACAGAATTAATAAGAGACATTCAGAGGTTGAAATGTTTGCAGGAACCGTTATTCGTCTGGGAGAAGAATTAGGAATCCTTGTACCTGAAAATAAATATATATATGATAGGGTACACGCAATTGAGAAGGAATATTGATTATTTTTTCTGTTGTTTCTATTCCATAATTATTTTGTGTGCAAGCCACTTGGAAAAACTAGAAACCAAAGTACGAATCGGCAAAGATATATATTAGAAACACAAATCCGAAAAGGGAAAATAATAGCAGTAATCAGAATATAAAAAAATATATAGCACTTTATAAATAGTTTATTTTTATTTTAGAAAAAGTTTTAGCACTCGTACTTGACGAGTGCTAATTTTAGGTATATAACGTAGTCAGAACAAAGAAAAGAAGCAAAAATGCTTCCAAACATTCCGGGTTCAAAGTTTCATATTAACAAAAGGTATCGTAAGGTTTTTAAAAAGGAAAGGAAGGATGACTTATGATGACACCTAGTTTATTTCATGACAACTTTGACTTATTTGATCGCTTTTATCAGGAACCGTTTTTTGCGTTTGACGATCGCGATTTCAAAAACTTGGAAAAGAAATTGTATGGCCACAGAGCCAAAAATGTAATGAATACGGATATTAAAGAATCCGACTCTGAATATGAAATGACCATTGATCTTCCGGGCTTTAAAAAAGATGAAGTCAGCGTAGCATTGGAAAACGGTTATCTGACAATCAGTGCGACAAAAGGTCTTGAAAAAGACGAAGCCGAAAACGAAGAAGAAAAGAAGAAAGGCAACTATATCAGACGAGAACGTTACAGCGGTTCCTGCCAGAGAAGCTTTTATGTAGGTGATGCTCTTTGTGTGGATGATATCAAGGCAAACTTCAAGCATGGTATTTTAAATCTGACAATCCCGAAAAAGGATAACAAAGAAATTGCAAACAATAAGTATATTGCAATTGAGGGATAAAAGGAGGTTGGCACCATGAAAGAAGTTATAAATGCATATGCCAGAAATCCGCATGTAGTCAGAAAGCTGATCCGTTTTAATAATTTTATCCCTGCAAATATAATTTGCGACGATAAAAAGACAGTGCTTCCGGTAAAACTGGAAAAAGTCAAACCGGATGAACTTCTTAAGAAAAATGGCCGCAGTACAATTTTTGATATCTGTTACGAAGGCAAGCATTACAATACAAAAATTGCAAAGATTCGTATGGATGATGCAAATAAAGATATTGATGAAGTTGAATTAGCTGTTGTCGGTTAAGGAGACGAGCAGGAAAGAAAAAATAGCTTAAATCATTCCGATAATGGGGTGGTTTGAGCTGTTTTTTGTTTGCAAAAGTCAAAATTGTCCATAAAACATGTCAGATTTTTATCTGTTTTTATACTTGCGCTGTTGATAAAATACATTTCGATAAGAGAAAGGAAGTATTTATCATGAGAACAGCAAAAAAAGTGATGAAAAAAAAGAATATACAGATAGATATGACAAAGGGTTCTGTATTAAAAGCTATTTTGTTTTTTGCAATCCCGTTGTTTTTAAGCAATTTGTTTCAACAGTTTTATAATCTGGCAGATACTGCCATTGTCGGACACATTCTGGGAGATCATGCGCTTTCAGCGGTTGGTTCTGTCAGCACAATTTATGGTCTGTTAATTGGATTTTGTTTTGGACTGACGAATGGTTTTTCCATACTGCTTTCCCAGTACTTTGGAAGTGATGATACAAAAAGTCTGAAAAAAGGAATTGCAGCTTCGATCAAGCTGGCTTTTCTGGCAACAGTTCTCTTAACAGTGTTTTGTTCGGTTTTTATGAAACAAATCATGAGAGCAATCCATGTATCCGATTCTTTGTTTGCAGATGCGTATGGTTATATTTTGATTATCACACTTGGATTGATTGTCAATGTCGCCTATAATTTGTTGTCATCAGTGCTAAGGGCTGTCGGAAACAGCAAGACGCCACTGCTGTTTTTGACCATTTCCTCTTTTTTGAATATTTTTTTGGATATCCTGTTTATCAAAGGATTTGGACTTGGTATTGTTGGAGCGGCTTATGCCACTGTGTTAGCACAGGCTATCTCGGCGGTTCTGTGTTTCCTTTATATTACCGTATATTGTCGTGAACTGCTTCCATGCAAAGAAGATTTTATTATTTCGGGAGACTGTTATAAAAAACTTCTTAACTATGGTATTTCCATGGCCTTCGTGTATACCATTATCAATATAGGATCTTTGATTTTACAGATAGGCATCAATGGTCTTGGAAATGGAATTGTAGCAGCACATATTACGGCAAGAAAGATTTTTGAATTGCTTATGATGCCAATATCAACGGTGGCGGGTGCGCAGGCAACCTTCACCAGTCAGAATTTCGGCGCCGGAAAGAAAGACAGAATCAAAGAAGGTGTCCGAATTGGTTGTATTATTTTATTTGTTTGGAGTACATTATCCATTGTCATTGTCTATACATTTGGAAGCAGTCTTGTGAGGGCTTTGACCGGTACTGCAGATGGAGAAATTATTAGGACAGCAGTCCGCTATCTGCGTATTAATCTGCCGTTCTTTTATGCGCTTTCTGCGTTGTGTCTGCTTCGAAACGTATTACAGGGGATTTCTCACAACGGATTTTCGTTGTTTGCAAGTTCTTTGGAAATGGCAGGAAAAGTCATTACGGTTGCATTTTTCGTAGAACGGTTTGGATATACCGCAATTTGCTATTGCGAACCGATTTCCTGGATTATCTGCTGCATTCCGGTTATTGCCGCTTTAAGGCATTATCTGTACGCAGGGTCTTGCGAAAAGCCGAGGGTGTCATTCCGTATTGTTCGTAGAAAATCTTGTTAAAATATTTGGGATTGGTAAAACCGTTTTTTTCCATAATAGACTGAATGGTCAAATCGGAACTTATGATTTCACGGCCGGCTGCCTTTAAGCGGATTGCATATACGTAATCCATAAAGGTAACGCCCATATATTTTTTAAAGAAACGGGAAAAATATTCCGGATTTAATGAAAGTAAATCGGCACCCTGCTGCAATGTAATCGGTTCATGATAGTGTTCCTGAATGAAGGAGGCAATTAAGGATAACCGGTCAATATATTTCTGGCTGTGTACCGCTTCTTCTTCGGATAATTCCTGACCGAAATGGCGGAATAATATTTCCAAAAAGGTAAAAAGAAGGCTGTAATAAGTAAGCTGATAGCCTTTTTTCTTTTCGTGGTTTAAATCATATAGCTTTTCAAGAAGTTTCGTCATTTCTTCCTGAGACGGAATAGATTTATCTTTGTTTTTGCACACATAGGGCAGTTTGGTCTGATCAATATCGGGAAGGTATTGTTTTAAAAACAAATAAGGAATCTGAATCAGAAGATAGGAAATGCCTTCCGATGTTGCTGTGGCATGAACCACATTCCTGTCTACAATGCAGAAATCGCCACTGACAAGCAAATCTGTCTCTTCGCCGACAATGGATTGGAGAGAACCTTTCTGAATAAATAAGATTTCCAGACTGTCATGCCAATGAGGCGGATTGTAGGTAGGACAGGCTAATTCCAGAATGCTGTATCGCATATTCAGTTCCGGATCAATCTTTATGATTTCATGACTTGGCTGTTTCATAATGGTTTCCTTTATTTTATGAATATATATCGCTGAATTATTTTTTATAATTGTTTTACTGAGAAAGTTTGCTATACACACATAATGTATGTGGGCGTCAGCACTTAATGAGCAATTTGTGTAAATTAAGTATGTCACATTATCATAGTATACCTGAATGATAATTTATTTCTACCTTTTCTTTGCATATTTCTTAAATTCTCTGCCATCATTTCTCTATTATCATTTATAACTTTGGGGATATTCGCCCTAACAGAAATATATATTTTGCGAGCATGCCGCTTAGAAATGTCAGAAACCGAAGTATGAAGGGGCAAAGATATATATTTCTGTTAGGGCGACAGGAATCTTAACGTTGGGAACACAAATTCGAAAAGGAAGTTTAGAAATGCGAAGATTTATGCTAAAATAAAGTCACGCTCAACGGTATATCATTTCTATTGTTATATCGAAATGAAAATAAATGATTTGAATGGGAAGTGAGAGGGAAAAGCGCATGAAAAAGAGAGAAGGAGTACCATATTTATTATTGGTTGCATTTATGATTGCAGGAATCGGTTTGTTGTTTGTCGGCTATATGATGCATGCAGAGAGAAAGGAACAATTGGACCGTTACGAGATGACCAGAGGACATATTACGGATTGTGTTGGAAACAATCGCGCGGGAGCTTCTTCAACCTTTGCTGCCGTGCATACCTATGAAGTAGATGGTAAAGAATATTCATTTCAGGATATGGCTTACAAGAGTAAGAAACCTAAGATTGGGACCAAAGAAAAAATTATGTACAATCCGCAAAATCCTTCCGAAGCTTTTGTAAAAGACAACTTTTCACTGTATCAGTTATTTTTTCTGCTTGGAGGAATGGCAATTGTGATACCCTTGTCCATTATTTTGACGGCATCCATAAATAGTGACAGATGGCGGGAATTTTGGAAAGACATAATATTGGGAGTTGTCTTTGCCGGACTGGGATTTGGCTTTTGCTTTGGACTGATTGGTACATTAGATTTTAAAGCTGTTATCACGTTTATTCTGGGGTGCTTTGGTGTCTATTTTATCGGTTATGGTTTTTATTTTTTGTTTAAAACCAAAGAATGAGATTAATTTGGAGCGGTACGCTGATATCATGAAATAAAATTGTACAGGGATGGGATTATACGGGATGACAATGAAAGAAAAATATCAGATTGATACAACAGAAAATAAAGCCTTTTTAAAGGAAATGACAGAGGAATTGCTGGCTTTTGGACATCGTTTTCCTTCTCCGGAGGGAGGCGCATATTATCTGGGAGATGATGGAACTCCCTGGATTACAAGGCCGCGTGAAACTTGGATTACCTGTCGTATGGCACATGTGTACAGCATCGGATGCCTTTTGGGACATAAGGGAAGCGAAGAACTGGCCGATGCAGCATTGCGTGGACTTTTGGGTGAACTGAGCGATAATGAAAACGGTGGATGGTATGCCGGAAGAAAAGCAGACGGTGACATCCTGCCCGACAAACAATGCTATGCACATGCATTTGTGATTTTGGCTGCATCTTCTCTGATTCTGGCTCACAGACCAGGCGCAGAAGAATTACTGGAGCGGGCACTTAAGGTATATGATGAGCGGTTTTGGGATGAGAAGGAAGGTCTGGCGGTTGATACCTGGAATACGGAATTTACCAAATTGGACAACTATCGTGGAATCAATGCCAATATGCATACCGTAGAAGCTTTTTTGGCAGTTGCGGATGTGACCGGTAAAGAAGAGTATCGAAAAAGAGCGGGAAGAGTCATTGATCATGTGATTACATGGGCAAGAGAAAATGAATGGCGCATTCCGGAACATTTTACATCCGATTGGGTTGCTGATTTAGAATGCAACCGGGATAATCCGGCTGACCAGTTTAAACCCTATGGAGCAACACCGGGCCATGGCATTGAATGGGGCCGCCTGATTACGCAATGGGCAACCTCAACCTACGGAGATGATAAATCGGCTGCACTTCCTTATTTAGAAGCTGCACAGAACTTATATAATCGTGCTATTGCAGATGCCTGGAATGCGGACGGAGCCCCCGGAATTGTTTATACAACGGACTGGAACGGTAAGCCGGTTGTAAGGGACCGGATGCATTGGACTTTGGCTGAAGCTATTAATACGTCAGCTGTTTTATACCGCGTGACGGGAGATGAAAAATATGCTTCCGACTATGCCATGTTTTTAACCTATCTGGATGAAACGGTTAGAGATCATGTAAATGGTTCCTGGTTCCACCAACTGGATGAAAAAAATCAGGTGATTGGAACGGTCTGGCCGGGAAAATCAGATATTTATCATGCGTTACAGGCAACACTCATTCCGTATGAGCAGGTGGATTTGTCTGTTGCGGTTAGTGTGAAAGAACGGATGAAGTAATTGATTACTGTGATGGGTATGAAAGATGCATGAATCTTTGAATGTAGGAAATGGAGGATGCAGAAAATGGCAGATAGATGATCTAATTGCCCGATAATTCTGGAATACGTATTTCGTTTTCTTACTATATTGATTCTAAAATATTGTTTTTTGCTATATTAAAAAAAGAATTGACAAATAATTTGCTATGTATATAATTGATAACTGGTAGTACCACTTGGTGTTACCAGTTATTGTTTTATAAGTACAAAAAGTGGTAGGAGGTAGCGCAAAATGAGTAAAATCATTAAATTGCCAAATCTGGAGGCTGTAAAAGAATTTGTCAAGAATGCGGATGAGCGAAATGAAGAGGTAAAGAAAATATGTTGATTACGATTGGTCGAGAGTGTGGATGTGGAGCGGATGAAATCGGAAAAATTCTTTCCGATAAATACGGAATTCCATTTTATGCGAAGTCGGAATTGGTAAAATATGCAAAAGAAAAAGGAATATATGAGAAGTATCCATATTTTTTTGGAGAAGTTCCGACAGATTTTTTTATGAGTTCCTTAGATGAAAATGTGATGGAGCGCGTGCGGAATACACCCAAGGAAGCATTAGGAAAGTTGATACAGGATAAGGATTGCATCATAATTGGAAGAACATCAAACTTTGTTTTTAGGGACAAAGATGATTCTGTGCGAATTTTCTTATGTGCTAATGTAAAATACAGGATTGCTCAGATTTCCATGAAGCATAATCTGTCTATGGATAAGGCCCGAAAACTTGTGGAAGAGACAGATGAGAGACGGAAACGATATCATCAGTATTATACCGGAGAAGAATGGGGATATGCTGGTAATTATGATTTGACTATGGATGTCTCTGAACTGGGAATACAAGGTGTGATAAATGTGGTTGATGCTTTTATAACAAGCCGAGAAAGTGAAAGAAATTTGAAGAGAGGCTAAAATGAGATATATCAGACAGTGCTTAATTATTCTTGGAATATCCTTAATAGGAGAAATTTTAAAATATATTCTGCCGTTGCCAATACCTGCGAGCATATATGGAATGGTACTGTTGTTTGCAGGACTTATGACAGGATGGATTAAACTGGAAAACGTGAAGGAAACCGGCACTTTTTTAATTGAGATCATGCCGTTAATGTTTATTCCTGCAGGTGTTGGATTGATGACGAGTTGGGAAATATTAAAATCATCCATTATGCCGGTAAGTGTCATAACGGTTCTTACGATTATTACGGTTATGGTTGCTACAGGGCTTGTATCACAAGCAATTATAAGAAAGTCGAAGGAACAAAGAAAATGAATGAGTTTTTTCAAAATTCCATGTTTGCGGGGGTCACGCTAAGTCTGATTGCCTACTTGATTGGAGTAATACTTAAAAAGAAATTGAAACTGGGTATATTTAATCCATTATTGATATCCATTGTGATTTCAATCGGTGTCCTTTTAATTGGAAAAGTTGATTATGATACTTATAATGAAGGAGCTAAATTTTTAAGTTGGCTTCTGACACCGGCTACTGTTTGTCTTGCAATTCCTTTGTATGAACAATGGAAATTGTTGAAACAAAATTATAAGGCAGTGCTATTAGGCTTGTTAGCAGGTACGGTTACAAGTTTGACAACAGTATTTGTTTTAGCAAAATTGTTTGGCCTTTCGCATGAGGAATATGTGACCCTTCTTCCAAAATCCATTACCACAGCAATCGGAATGGGGGTATCTGAGGAATTGGGAGGATATGTTACCATAACGGTTGCAGTTATAATCATAACCGGTGTGCTTGGAAATATGTTTGGGGAACAAATCTGCAAATTGTTCAGGATTACAGAACCGATCTCCAAAGGGCTTGCATTTGGTGCGTCTTCTCATGCAATTGGTACTGCAAAAGCTCTCGAAATCGGCGAAGTGGAAGGTGCCATGAGTAGTCTTGCCATAGCTGTATCAGGTATATTTACAGTGGTGCTGGCCTCGTTATTTGCCGGTTTTATGTAAACTAATTGCCGGTATTGTTTGCCGATTTTATGTAAACCAATTATCTGGTGCTGTTTGCTTAATTGGTAAATGAGGAAAATAAGAATTGAATTTACAACTTCTGGGATGGGGATTGATATGTCAAATAATAATACAATGGAGTATCACAAAGCAATTGATTTTATTTTTCAAATGATAAAAGATGGAAAACTGATTATTGGAAGTAAAATTCCTTCTGAACGATATATAGCGGAAACACTTGGAATTGGAAGAAATTCTACCAGAGAAGCAATCAGCATTCTGCGAGGAATGGGATTGATAGAAAGCATACATGGTTCCGGTAATTATATTGCAAAAGATTCCGGGCACACTATCTGGCAAATTGTTTCAGTAATGCTTGCTTTGGGAAGTATATCAATGAAGGATATTCTGGAGTTTCGGAGAGTGATGGCAGGAACTGTTGTAGAATTAGTTTTCAGACATGGACTTAGCAATGAAGAGAAAGATAATTTGGAAGAAATCTTAGTTGAGATGGAAACTGCATCGGGAAAGCAATTTGTCATGTTAGATCAAAAATTTCATATCACTTTAATTCAAGCTACGAAAAATCAACTTTTTATAACGGTCATGGAAGCAATTTCAGAGGTTTATCAACAGTCTGTTTCAAAGGTAATAGAAGAATCGGACAAAGAAACAATGATGAAATTCTTTTTGATTCATAGAAATATTTATAACAGCATTGTAGAGAAAAATGAGGATGCATGCCTGAAATATATCAAAGAACATTATGATCTTGCCGAAAGCAAATTGTAAAAGAGATTGTAAATTGGAAAGACGTCGGCCAAATTGGCAGGCGCCTTTTGTTTAAAACTTGATTTATTGCATGCCCTGGTTGTCTAAAAATCCTGTATGGCATTAGAAAAAGGCATGCTAGTTTTCTGAATTAGGGAAAAAAGTATGCCCCGAGCGTGTTGGCAGAGCGGAAAAATCACGAAAAGGGCATACCAGAGAAAGCAAGAAGAGGGAAAAGTATGCCCCAAGCGCGTTGGCAGAGCGGAAAAATCACGAAAAGGGCATACCAGAGAAAGCAAGAAGAGGGAAAAGTATGCCCCAAGCGCGTTGGCAGAGCGGAAGAATCACGAAAAGAGCATACCAGAGAAAGCAAGCAAGGGGAAAAGTATGCCACAAGTGCGTTGTCAGAGCGGAAGAACCACGAAAAGGGCATACCAGAGAAAGCAAGAGAGGAAAAAAGTATGCCCGAGGTGCTTCGATAGAACGCGAGAATCGCAACAAAGATGCAAAAATAGCAAATGTAAGGAAATGGGAAAAATTTCATATAAAGATATGTCAAAATAAACATCGCAACTGCGAATTATAGGTATCAGGGAAAGGTGGTGGATATCTTGAAAATCACAGAAGAAAATTTTGTGGACCAGATGAAAAAAAGAAATGAAGATGCACTGGTGTATGTCATCAATCAATACGGATGGGTATTAAAAACTGTAGTGAAACGGCAGATGAGCACCCTGCCACATTTGTGGGATGATTGTATGAATGATACATTGCTGGCTGTTTGGGAGAATATTGAAAGCTATCAGCCGGATAAAACGGAATTCCAAAATTGGCTGGCGGGCGTATGCCGATTCAAGGCTCTGACCTATGTCAGAAAATATATTCAGACTTCCAGAGAGGATCCGGTGGAACAGATGCCGGAATGGGAAGATGAAGGAGCCAAAAAAGATTTTTTGATGCAGGAATATAAAGAAGAAGTTGATATTATACTTTCTTTTTTGAAAGAAGAGGATGCTCAGATATTCCGCATGATTTATTTAGAAGATTTATCTATGGATGAGGTTTCAGAAAGAATGAAGATGAGTAAAACAGTGATTTATGGGCGAATTAGTCGCGGTAAAAAACAGATAAGGCGAATTGTAAAAGAAAGTGGGGTATAAAATATGGCAAGATTATATGAAATGTGTAATGAAATTGATTCGGAAGATATTTTACTGGATCGGGAAGAATTAACCGAGGAGGAAAAAGCAAAGCTTTTTTCTGCAATGAAAGAAGAAGGCGTAATTCAGAAACGGCAACAGCGTTCATCTGGAAATAAAGAGAAAAATACAGAAAGAAAACCAAAGCGAAATTCCAAAAGATATGTGGCAGGAATTGCAGTGGCAGCAGCCCTTGCAATTATTATTACACCAAATGTTTCGGCAAATGCGGCTTATGCCATGTCACAAATTCCTATTTTAGGGAATGTCATAAAAATGATTACAGTCAGGGAATACAATTATGACAGTGAGCGTTTTGAAGCAAATATAAAAGAAGCGCAGCTGGTACAGGAAGATGCAGTGGAACAGGATATGGATTCTGCCGTAAAAGAGCAGACAAAGGAATCTCTTCAGACCATCAATGAAGATATCGGAGAAATGACAGAACGGCTGATTGCACAGTTTGAAGAAGAGGTAGAGCTTGGGGAAAGCTATGGCGGTGTTTATATGGAACCACAGGTGGTAACGGATACGGATACCTGGTTTACCATCCGGATTATTGTTACGCAGGTGGCAGGAAGCGGAAGCGAGTATGAGTATTTTTATCATATTGATAAGACTACCGGTAAAATTGCATCTTTGAAGGATCTTTTCGTTGATGGTGCGGATTATATGACTCCGATTAGCGAAGATATCAAAAAACAGATGCGTGAACAGATGGCAGAAGATGAGAATTTATATTATTGGGTAGATGATGAAATAACGGAAATGAATTTCCAAACAATAAAAGAAGATCAGAATTTTTATCTCAATGAAGATGGACAGATTGTCATCTGCTTTGATGAATATGAAGTTGCTCCCGGTTACATGGGACTGGTGCAGTTTACGATTGATGATTCTGTGGTATCGGATATTTTGAAGATGGACAGATGAAGACAAAAGAAAATTGAATCGTTGAGTAAATGTATCTGTAAATATGTATCGTGATGTTGTATTGTGATTTTCACATAATAAAATAGTGTAATGACATAAAATAAAAAAGCCCGGCATAATTGTGGAAAACATATGTCTTTTCCATTATTATGTCGGGACTTGTCTTTCATAAATTGCTTTATTGTTGCAATAGGAAAATATATTGTAAAAGAGCTATAAAATACTGCAATAAATACATAAAAACTACGAAATGTCTATTTTTTGTATAAGTCCTGCGATAAGTCCTGCGAAAGTTATTTCCGTGTTGTAAAAACACGAAAAATAATGTAAAATAGACTTAATCGTGGTTTTCATTATAATTTAACATATGGGGGTTAAAGCAATGGACATTAGAGATTTTGTGAACCTTGAAGAATTAGAAGCGATTCAGATTGCATGGGCCCGTGCGACCGGACTGGCATCCATTTTTACAGATGCTGACGGTAATTATATTACCGGAGAACAGAATTTTACGGATTTTTGTATTAAACTGACCAGAGGCACAGCTGAAGGTCTTCGCAGATGCGTAGACTGTGATCAGAACGGATTATGCAAGGCCGGAGTGGAACAGGGGAGTTATTTATGTCATGCAGGTCTGATGGATTTTGCTTATCCAATCAAGATACATGCAACGGGTGAAGTTGCTATGACTGCTATCGGCGGACAGGCATTACCCAGTGATATGGAGATTGATGAAGCAAAGTTTCGCAAGCTTGCAAATGAAATTGGTGTAGATGAAAATAAATATATTGAGGCATTACATAAGGTGCCGATTATGCCCAGAGAAAAAATTGAAGCTTGTGCGGATTTACTTGGTCTGATTGTAGATAGTTACGTGAATCAGAAATATAACGAGTATATCGAGAATAAAAAGATGACTGTTTTTTCTGCGGATTTGGAAAAAATCAATGGTGTTATCGACCGTATTGAGGACAATTCCAAAAAGCTGACCAAAATTGCATCCAAACAGGGAATTTTAGCATTGAACTCTGCCATTGAAGCAGCGAGACTTGGTACTGCAGGTGCATCTTTTAGTATTCTTGCAAAGCAGGAGAGCGATTTATCCAAGCAGAGCGGTGAGATATATGCCCAGATTGGTGATGATATTACCATTATTTCAGAAGCTGTTAATGAGATGAACTATGCTTCCGAACATAACGGCGAGACCGCTCCTGAAGTAAGTCTGGAAGAATTGTTATAATATTCTTCATGAAACAATTTCCAAAAGAATCCTTTTGACTGTAACAACATATGGATTATATTATTAAAGGAAGGAAAGTGTGATGAAAAAGTTTTTTAAAGAATTCCGTGAATTTGCTTTAAAAGGAAATGTCATGGATCTTGCAATCGGTGTGATTATCGGTGCTGCTTTCCAGAGCATCGTGGCTGCACTTACGGACAGCTTTATCAATCCCTTGATTGCTGTTTGTACCGGTGGAGCAAATTCCGAAGGGGTTGTTATCGGTGGAACCTTTGTAGTAAATGGTGTCGTATTTGATTATGGTGCATTTATTACAGCGATTGTCAATTTTCTCATCATGGCATTTATTCTGTTTTTGATGATGAAAGGTGTCAACAAAATGATGTCTGTCGGCAAAAAGCCTGAAGTAAAAGAAAAAACTACAAAAATCTGTCCTTATTGCCAGAGTGAGATCTCCATTAAGGCAGTAAAATGTCCTCACTGCACATCAGATCTGTCAGTAGAGGATAAATAAAAAATAGAGGATATACTAAAATGAAAAAGAAATTATTGTATTTTGTACTTGCATGTACTTTGTCATTAGGGCTTGTAGCCTGTGGAAAGGAAAAAGAAGAGGAAACGCCGGTTGAGGAATCTTCGATAGAAGATACCGTTGTTGTTGAAGATACGACAGAAGTTCCTGTTACACCGGTTGAAGAAGAAAGCCGTCCCGGTTATTACCGAAGTGAGCTTACCAATGAGTGGATTGAAGAATCTTTGATTAACCAGAGACCACTTGCTATCATGGTAGATAACGAAGTGTACGCACTTGATCATTATGGTACTTCAACAGCGGATATTGTATATGAGATGATGAACAGTACCCAGAATGGCAGAATTACCAGATTTATGTGTATTGTCAAGGATTGGAAAAATATTGAACGTTTCGGAAGTATTCGAAGCACACGTACGACCAATTTACAGATTGCACCGGAATACAATGCAGTTGTGATTCATGACGGTGGTCCGTTCTATATTGATGCGTTCTTAAAGAATCCTTATTTACAGCACATTAGTGGTGGTTTTGCACGTATTGATAACGGTAAGGCCAGAGAGTTTACCGAGTATGTAACCAATAGCGGAAGTGTTGGAATTGAAAGCAAGATGGCTGCAGCCGGCATTGATGAGAATTATACACAGTATTATCAGGGCGGTTCACATTTCCAGTTTGCGAGTGAAGCTAATCCGGTAGATTTATCTACAGCAGGAGATGCCATTGACTGTAACAATATTGAACTTCCTTTCCCTCACAATTCATCAAAACTGGAATACATTCCGGAGACCGGAACATATCGTTATTCTGAGTATGGAAAAGAATATAAAGATGCATTAAACGGCAATCATCTGGAGTTTAAAAATGTTATTTTACAGGAATGTACATTTGAACAATATGATGATCATGGATATATGAATTATTTTGTGACCAGACCGGGTGGAATGAGAGGTTATTATATTACCAATGGTAAAGCAATTCCGGTAACCTGGACCAAACCGGATGAATGTACCAAGACCCAGTTCTATGATGCAAGCGGAAATGAGATTGTTGTGAATACAGGTAAGACCTATATCGCAATCGTTCCGGATGATGCATGGGGAGATTTGGTTATCAAATAAATTTATTGACAAATAAATAATCTTATGCAATTATATGGTTGTATGAGCGTTATGGATAATTACGCAAATATAAGCCCTTTAATAAGCCAACGGACAGGCGGGGCAATTGCCGAGGGTGGCCTTATGCCACATTATTGATATCATTGCTTGTGAATTAGTCAATAAGAAAGACAATATATTTGTTTTAATTATTCCGGATATAATCCTCATACCCGAAATGTATAAAATTAGACTATCAGCAGGTATTGATTTCAATACCTGCTTTTTTTGTTCATTCAAAAATATCAAAATGTTTTTCCAAGAAGTTTGTATTTATTTTGCTTATTTGAATGATATTTATGGTGTTCAAAAAACTGCGGCAACACAATGAGGAAATTTGAGAATTAGGTAGATATTGAGGTTAAGAAGATGGATTTGGAAAGACAAAAGAGGGCTCCGATTTATGAAGCTTTAGAGAAATTCAGAAAAAAGAGAGTGGTCCCGTTTGATGTTCCCGGACATAAGAGAGGCCGGGGCAATCCGGAGTTGGTAGAGCTATTAGGCGAAAAATGTGTCAATCTGGATGTCAATTCCATGAAACCATTGGATAATCTCTGTCATCCGATATCGGTAATCAAAGAAGCGGAAGAACTGGCTGCCGATGCCTTTGGTGCAGAACATGCCTTTTTGATGATCGGAGGAACAACTTCTGCGGTTCAGAGTATGGTTTTGGCAGTATGCAAAGCGGGAGATAAGATTATTCTTCCCAGAAATGTACATAAAAGTGTGATTAATGCTTTAATTTTATGCGGAGCCATACCTGTTTATGTAGAACCAAAAGTAAATGAAAGAATTGGAATTGCTTTAGGGATAGAGATTGATCCGTTGGAACAAATTATACGGGAAAATCCGGATGCTGTCGCTGTATTGGTCAATAATCCGACTTATTATGGAATTTGTTCGGATTTAAAGAAAATCGTAGAATTGTCACATAGCTATGGACTGCAGGTTTTAGTAGATGAGGCACATGGAACACATTTGTATTTTGGTGAAAATCTGCCGATTTGTGCGATGAAGGCAGGAGCCGATTATGCGGCGGTTTCCATGCATAAATCAGGGGGAAGCCTGACACAGAGCTCTGTGTTGTTGACCAACAACGGTGTGAATGCCGATTATGTCCGTCAGATTATCAATCTGACCCAGACGACAAGTGCATCGTATTTGTTGTTGTCCAGTCTGGATATATCAAGAAGAAATCTGGCACTTCGGGGAAAAGAATCCTTTGCAGCTGTAGTAAAAATGGCTGAATATGCAAGAAATGAAATCAATGCGATTGGTGGTTTTTATGCCTATAGCAAAGAATTGGTTGACCATAGCAGTATCTATGATTACGATGTGACAAAACTATCCATTCATACGCAGGGGATTGGATTGACCGGAATAGAAGTTTATGATTTGCTGCGTGATGAGTATGATATTCAGATAGAATTCGGAGATATCGGAAATATTCTGGCATACATTTCCATCGGCGACCGTATTCGGGATATCGAGCGGTTAGTTGGTGCACTTGCAGATATTAAACGTCTGTATGAACGTGACGGAAGTGATTTGGTATCCGGAGAATATATCCAACCCGATGTTGTGATGAGCCCGCAAAAAGCTTTCTATGCAGAGAAAGAAACACTTCCATTGGAAAAAACAGACGGTAAAATCTGCGCAGAGTTTGTTATGTGTTATCCACCCGGAATTCCGATTTTAGCGCCCGGAGAAAAAATTACAAAGGAAATCATTGACTATATCCTGTATGCCGGAAAAAAAGGATGTTCTTTGCAGGGAACGGAAGATCCCGAGGTTAAGAATCTAAAAGTGATAAAATAATTCATTTATTTTAAAGCTTATAGGCGCTTTTTGACCGTTGGATTTTGTATGATTTGGGATGTTGAATGCAAATGGTATTGTTGAAAGTTTTTGACCGTTGGATGTAAATGGTTTTATTGAAAGTTTTTTGTGAAGATTTATTAGTTTTTCTTAATATTTCGTCTCATTTCAGCAATTCGCAGCAAGGATGCTGCGAAAGGTGCACGACGGACATGGATGTCCGGGTGCACCGGTGCGTCCGCATTGATAGTAGTTCATTACGAAATATTTAGAAAAACTTATAAATCGTAACCAAAACTTGAAATAAAACCATTTACATCCAACATAATACATCAAATTGGTTTACATAAAAAAAGAGAGGGATAAAGACTATGGAAATGTGGTTTTCTGAATTGCATACGCCGAATGTGAAGATTTCCATTCGTATCGATAAGCAACTTTACAGTGCGCAAAGTGATTATCAGCGCATCGATGTATTTGATTCGCCGGAGATGGGAAGATTTGTGACATTAGACGGAGATATCATTTTTTCGCAGGCAGATGAATTTGTCTATAACGAAATGGTGACCCATGTGCCCATGAGCGTGCATCCTCGTGTGAAAAAGGTGCTGATTATCGGTGGCGGTGATGGAGGAGTTGCGAGAGAATATTGTCGATATCCGGAAATAGAGGTAATCGATGTTGTCGAATCCGATGATATGTTTGTGGATGTCTGCAAGCAGTTTTTTCCCGAAACAGCCAAAGGCTTTGAAGATCCACGTGTAAATATCTATTATGAAGATGGATTAAAATTTCTGCGAAAGAAAATAAATGAATATGATATCATCGTCAATGATTCGACAGACCCTTTTGGGCATACAGAAGGACTTTTTACCAAAGAGTTCTATGGAAATTGTTATAAAGCACTAAAAGACGACGGTATCATGGTTTATCAGCATGGAAGTCCGTTTTACGATGAAGACGAGGTGGCATGTCGGAGTATGCATCGGAAAGCGTATCGCAGTTTTCCGATCAGTCGTGTTTATCAGGCGCATATCCCCACTTGTCCATCCGGTTACTGGTTATTTGGATTTGCCTCAAAAAAATATCATCCGTTGACAGATTTTAAACCGGAACGATTTAACGAAAGAAACATGCACACAGATTATTACACAACGAATTTGCATATGGGAGCGTTTATGCTACCCAAATATGTTGAAGATTTATTGGAGGAGGAAGAAAATTCATGAGTAGATTATTGATTATCGGATGTGGTGGCGTTGCACAGGTTGCCATCAAAAAATGTTGCCAGAACAGTGAAGTTTTTACGGAAATCTGTATTGCAAGCCGGACAAAGGAAAAATGTGATGCCGTAAAGGCAGAGGTAGATGTCTGGACAAAAACAAATGTTACAACTGCAAAAGTAGATGCAGACAATACACAGGAAGTTATTGATTTGATTCAGTCTTATCAGCCGGATGCCGTTTTAAATGTTGCACTGCCTTATCAGGATTTGACGATTATGGATGCCTGTGTGGCGTGTAAAGTTTCTTATATTGATACTGCAAATTATGAAGCGGAAGATACCAATGATAAAGAATGGAGAAAAGTATATGAAGAAAGATGTCAAAGACTTGGTTTTACCGCCTATTTTGATTATTCCTGGCAGTGGGCCTATCAGGACAAATTTAAAGAGGCTGGAATTACCGGACTGCTGGGTAGCGGATTTGATCCGGGCGTGACGAGTGTGTTTTCCGCATATGCTTTGAAACACTATTTTGATGAAATTGAAACCATTGACATACTTGATTGCAATGGTGGAGATCATGGATATCCGTTTGCAACCAACTTTAATCCGGAAATCAATTTAAGAGAAGTATCGGCTCCGGGTTCTTACTGGGAGAACGGAAAGTGGATTGAGATACCCGCAATGTCCATAAAACGAGAATATGATTTTCCTGAAGTCGGAAAGAAGGATATGTATTTATTACATCATGAAGAAATCGAATCGCTTGCAAAGAACATTCCGGGAGTAAAAAGGATACGTTTCTTCATGACTTTTGGACAGAGTTATCTGACACATATGAAATGTCTGGAAAATGTGGGAATGTTAAATACAGAACCTATTGATTATGAAGGTCAGAAAATTGTTCCCATACAGTTTTTGAAAGCATTGCTTCCGGATCCGGCATCTTTAGGAGAGCGAACGGTCGGAAAAACCAATATCGGTTGTATTTTCCATGGTAAAAAAGACGGAAAAGAAAAAACCATCTATATTTACAATGTCTGTGACCATCAGGAATGCTATAAAGAAGTCGGTTCTCAGGCTATTTCCTATACGACCGGTGTGCCTGCCATGATTGGCGCTATGATGATTTTGACAAAGACATGGACCGGAAACGGCGTGTTTAATATTGAAGAATTTGATCCGGATCCATTCATGGATGCGTTAAATAAATGGGGACTGCCATGGGTGGTTGTTGAAAATCCTGAGACGGTAGATTAATTTGTATATTATGATATATCAGAGAATGGAATTATTGGATAATATAAAAGGATAATATAAATGAGTAATACAAAACGAAATGAGATAATGTGATGAAGTTTAACCAGTTAAAAACGCCTTGCTATGTGATAGATGAGAGAAAATTAAAACAAAATTTAACTATATTAAATAATCTGGAAAAAGAAACACGATGCCATGTTTTGCTGGCACAGAAGGCTTTTTCTTATTATCCTTCTTATCCCTTGATTGGAACCTATATCAGTGGTACAACGGCCAGCGGACTCTATGAAGCACAACTTGGTTTTGAAGAGATGGAATCCAAGGTTTTGCATGCGGAAAATCATGTTTTTTGTCCGGGTTATAAAGAAGATGAAATGGAAAAACTGGATGAAATCTGCGATCATCTTGTGTTTAATTCTTTGACGCAATATGAAAAACTTCATGGTTATTGCAAACATGCGAGTGTTGGACTGCGAATCAATCCGGAGTGTTCAACACAGGATGGACATGCGATTTATGATCCGTGTGCACCTTTTTCCCGATTGGGGATTTGCGTGGATGAGCTGGATAAAGCATTTGGTGGAAAATTGCCAAAAGACGTGGAAGGCCTGCATTTCCATACTCTTTGTGAACAGAATTCGGATGATTTAGAAAGGACATTGCAGACCGTTGAGGAAAAGTTTCAGGAATATCTGAAACAAATCAAATGGATTAATTTTGGCGGTGGTCATCATATTACCAGAGAAGATTATGACATTGCGCTTTTAAAAAAGTGCATCCTATATATGCAGGAGAAATATGGATTAATGGTTTATCTGGAGCCGGGTGAAGCGGTTGCCTTGAATGCAGGATATTTTGTAACAGAAGTCGTGGATATTGTAAAGAACGGAAAGGATATTCTGATTTTGGATGGTTCAGCGGCCTGTCATATGCCGGATGTTCTGGAAATGCCATATCGTCCACCGCTTCAAAACAGTGGAAAACCATCAGAAAAGCAATATGAATACCGGGTTGCTTCCTCAACGTGTCTGGCGGGGGATGTGATTGGCGATTACTCCTTTGATTATGAAATCCACATAGGAGATAAGCTGGTGTTTGAAGATATGGCGATCTATTCGATGGTAAAAAATAACACTTTTAATGGAATGCCTTTGCCGGACATTGTTTATATGGATGAAAAAGGTGAGTGCCATGTTCAAAAAGAATTTGGATATTCGGATTTTAAGGAGAGGCTCGGATAGTTTCGTGGATGTTAATAACTATCTTGAAAAGATGTTTGGATATTTGTTTGGAAAATTACTGGTATATATGTTTTGATATTTGCATGATATAAAAGGAAGATAACAATAGATATGATAACAAATGAATTTAAAATGAGAATGCCGGGAGAATTTGAACCTCATGATGGTTGTATCATGATTTGGCCGACGCGCCCCGGTTCCTGGATCTATGACGGACGTGACGCAAAACAGACGTTTTCTGATATTGCAGATGCGATTGCAAAAGATGAACATCTTTATATGTTGACTGATGAGACACATTACCAAGAGGTAGTAACAAAGCTGTCAGAAAAGAAACACTTTTCAAATATGACAGTGATGAAAGTTGACAGTGACGACTCTTGGGCACGTGATGTGGGACCGACATTCGTGTTGGATTCTCCGACCACAAGATGTGGAATATCCTGGAAATTCAATGCTTGGGGCGGTGATTATAATGGTCTGTATCAGCACTATGAAAAGGATGACAGATTTGCCAGAGCCTTTTGTGAAGCGATCGGAGAACGAGTGATAGAGTTGTCAGATTTTGTTCTAGAAGGTGGCTCAATTCACTCAGATGGAGATGGAACCATCTTAACGACGGAGGCATGTTTGTTGAGTCCGGGTAGAAATCCACAGTTGTCACGTGAGATAATAGAACAAATGTTATGCAAATATCTTGGCGGTGAAAAAGTGATATGGTTGTCACATGGTATCTGGCAAGATGAGACAGATGAGCATGTTGATAACATGTGTGCTTTTATCAAACCGGGAACTGTTGTACTTGCATGGACGGATGATGAAACGGATCCACAATATGAATATTCAAAACAAGCATATGATATTTTATCAAGAGAAAAAGATGCGAAAGGAAGAAAGTTTGAAATTATCAAATTGCCGATCCCAAAAAATCCGGTTTGTATTTCGCAATATGAATATGATGGATTTGTATTTGAAGAAGGGGAAGATCAGCGAGAAGTCGGAGAACGATTGGCTGCGAGTTATGTAAATTTCTATATTTCCAATCACAGCATTCTGGTTCCGCAGTTTGGGGATGAGAATGACAGGCTTGCTGTCAATATTTTAAAGGATGCTTTTCCGGAAAGAGAGATTGTTCCGATAAGTGCCAGAAGTATTATTGTCGGTGGTGGAAATATTCATTGTATTACGCAGCAAATTCCCAAGGTGAAATGCCAAGGTGAAATGTTATCCGAATCAAGAATGATAAATTGAATAAATACATGAAAAAGTAAAGATGATTTGTAATTTCAAATAATTATTAGGTGCTAACGGAAAAGAATTGGGTTAAAGAAAAATTGATAAGGCATGACAAAACTTGAAATGTGTAATCATAATAAGAAAAAAATCGAGAAAACATATAATAGAGAATGAAAAATTAAAAGAGGATTTAATAAATGAGATTATCAGAAAACAGAATAAAACAAGTTACGGTTGCAGCTATCCAGATGCAGATGTGCTCAGATGTTAAGCAAAATATCAAAAAGGCTGATCAAATGGTCAGGCAGGCGGCAAAGCAGGGCGCTCAGATTATTTTGTTACCGGAATTGTTTGAAAGACCATATTTTTGCCAGGAAAGAAGATATGATTATTATTCTTATGCAAAACCTTTGCATGAAAATGATGCAGTCATACATTTTAAAAATGTAGCAGAAGAATTGTCGATTGTGCTTCCTATCAGTTTTTATGAAAAAGAGGAAAATCGGCTGTATAATTCACTTGCCATGATTGATGCTGATGGAAGTATCCTTGGAGTTTATCGAAAGACTCATATTCCCGATGACCATTTCTATCAGGAAAAATTTTATTTCTCGCCCGGGGATACCGGATTTAAGGTTTTTGATACAGCATATGGAAAGATTGGTGCAGGAATCTGCTGGGATCAATGGTTTCCGGAAACCGCGCGCAGTCTGGCTGTCATGGGAGCGGAGCTTCTTCTTTATCCAACGGCAATCGGGAGCGAACCTATTTTGGATACAGACAGTATGCCTCACTGGAGAAGAGTTATGCAGGGACATGCTGCCGCAAATTGTATGCCGGTAGTCGCCGCTAATAGAGTAGGATTGGAAGAAGTATATCCCTGTGCCGAGAATGCCAAACAAAGCTCTGCGTTACAATTTTACGGTTCTTCCTTTATGACAGATGGTGTTGGTGAAATAATAAAAAGTGCCTCAAGAGATCAGGAAGAAATCTTAGTTTCTTCTTATGATCTTGAAGCACTTGCTAAAGAAAGACTTGACTGGGGTTTATTCCGGGATCGTCGTCCGGAATGTTATCAACCGCTTACGAATTAGCCTTTTTTGTTTCTTTCATTTGGAATTTCACATTTCGAATCATCGGTATTTTCAATAATACAGGTGAAAGAATGGCTGCAAGAATAAGTCCGGTTACACCCTGAACACAGTTGGGAAGAATTTCGGTAATAGCAGCAGCGGTTCCTTCATAGAATATTTCGAAAACAAAATAGCCAAGCACAACAATGACTTCAGATGCAATACCGGCAATAATAACAGCAGGCAGATCGTATTTTTTAACAACCTTTTTGAATAAAGTAAAGCTGATACCGGCCGCAAATGCTGCTAAAAACTTGATAACAAAAGTGGCAACGGAAAATACATAATAACCGCCTAATAAATCTGCAAGCATGGAACCAATACCTGCCGCAAGTCCGCCAACAACAGGACCTAAGATGATACCGGAAGCAATAACCATACAGTCACCAATGTGTACATATCCTTTAAATGTAGGAATGCGGATGATCATGGTAGCAACACAGGTTAACGCTGCCAAAAGCCCGGCGAGAACAATTTTTAAAGTTTTGTTTTGTGTATTCATATTTGGTCACTCCTTTTTATTTTATGCAATCGATTGGTTCATGAGAATATGGAGTTCTTAATACAATCAATTGGTTTATGAATTGAGTGTATCTTACACTCATCTGTGGTATAGCTAAAATGTCCACTTTTTGTTTTTTTAACCATGCCACACGATTTTTAATTTTGAAAGAGTCAATGTCGAATTTTATATAGAATTGCAGAATAGAATCGTGTAAAATAGATAGGTGGAAATGCGAAAGTAGCACATCAGGGTGAATTTCGAATGTTGTTAGGATTGCGAGAGCACAGAGTGCGAGGCAATCTGCAGATATCATGGGGCAAAATACTTTTTGACCCTACTATCATATTGTATAATGATTATATTAAAATGTATTTTATGAAAAAGGGAGAATTTTATGATTTTCAAATGTAGAAACTGTGGGGCCAATACGGTTTGGTCACCCGAACATGACAGAATGTGCTGCCCTCATTGCGACAGCCTGGACAGCGAAGAACTTATTACGAATGAAAACCAGTATCAGTGTCTTTCCTGTGGTGCTCCAATGGAGCCAAAACCGTATGACAGTGCCATCAAATGTGAGCATTGCGGTGCATATACGATTTTTGATGAAAGAATCAGTGGAAAATATGAGCCGCATCTTGTTATTCCGTTTAAAGTCAGCAAGCAGAAGGCAAAAGAGATTATCCGTGAGCAGTTTGAGAAAAAAATCTTTTTGCCATCCGGATTTTTAAAAGAAGCATCTTTGGATAAGATGGAAGGAGATTATATTCCTTTCTTTTTATTCGATATTCATTGTCATTATCGCTATTCTGCAAGGGCAAAAAAAGTAAGGTCATGGACTGTGGGAGATACACAATACACAGAGACTTCCATTTATCAGATTTATCGAACCATGGATGCGGATTTTAACCGGGTTCCGACAGATGCATCCCAGACAATGCCGGATAACGAAATGGATTTATTGGAACCATTTGACTATTCAGCTATGTATCCGTTCCAACCTAAGTTTATGTCCGGATTCCGAGGGGAGTTATACAGCATCGATGGTCCTACATTGGAGCCCAGAGCAAAAGCAAAGGTGCGAAAAGATGCGGTTACACTCATGCAGCAGACAATCAGTGGATACAGTTCTGTAGTACCGGAGTGTGATGATTGTCAATGCCAGACACAAAATGAGAATTATGCCTTGTTACCGGTATGGAATTATACATATACTTATCGCGGAAAGCAGTATCAGTTCCGTGTCAATGGTGAAACCGGAAAAATGGTTGGAAAAGCGCCGATGTCTATTGGAAAGATCATTGGCTGTTCGGCAACAGTTTTTGGATTGATTACTGCTATGGGTTATATGATGCAGACGATAATGGGGGTATTCTGATATGAAAAAATATTTAAAACATTTTGCAGTATTATTCATCCTCTTTGCAATCGTTCTGGCTGTTTTTATTGCGGCATTGATTATGAAAAAGCCTAAAGAGGAAAAAGTTTATACACGCACCAATACACAGTGCAAAACGGAAGAAAGAGTTTTTGACTATGCGGATGTTCTGACGGATGCTGAGGAGGATGCTTTGCGGCAGATGATTGCAGAGAAACAGGATGAGATTGGATGCGATATCGTTTTGGTTACAATCAGTGATCCGGATTATGCGGGCGACAATGCCATGATGAATTACGCAGATGACTTTTATGATGAAAATATGTTTGGATATGATGAGCCATGGGGAGACGGAGCTCTTTATTTGGACAATTTCCTCGGAATTGGCAATAGTTACAGCTGGTTTTCTACAAGCGGAAGAGTAGAAAATCGCTATTCCTCATCCATGATTTATGATTTGATAGATGATATTTGCTACAATGTCAACCGTGATCCGTTTGGTTCATACCAACTGTATATCAATTCACTGGCAAAGACCATGTCATCGGATTCTTCTTTGGATGTTGAAATTCCGACATTTGCCATCTGGGGTGTTGCTGCATTGATTACCCTTATCTATATTTTGGTATGCATAAACCGCAATGTCGGTAAGAAAACAACCGATGCCAATACCTATGTGGCAGGAGGTCATGCGCAGTTCCCGGATCGAAGAGATGTCTTTATTTCCAAGCATACGACCAGTCGTAAAATTCAAACCAGCAGCGGTGGCGGTGGTGGCGGTGGCCATCATATTTCTTCCGGAGGACATAGTCATGGTGGCGGTGGCGGAAGACACTAAGTTTATTTTTTTGTTCTAAATATTTGATTTGGTAGAGATGTTGATTATTCTGACAGATTGCTGTCGTTTGCTGGATTAAATGTCATATTCAGCGCTTCCGATAAGGTATAGCTCATATTGAGTATGATGGCATCGACGTCTTTTCCCGCAACATACATATTTTGTAATTCATGAAACAAAGTACTGTCATAATCATTCAAAAGCATTTGATGATTGAGAGCGTGCTTTGTTTTTTTGGAAAAATCTTCCAAGGTATCCATGACAATGGTAGCAGCATCCACAACTGTTGGAACACCAATCGCAATGACCGGAATACCAAGTGTTTCTTCTGTCAGAGAGCAACGGTGATTGCCGACACCGGAGCCCGGATGAATGCCGGTATTGCTGATTTGTATGGTTCGGTTAAGGCGGTGCAGGGATCTTGCCGCCAGAGCATCAACGACCAGTAAACAGTCCGGATTTGTCTGTGCTACAACCCCTTTTACTATTTCGGCGGTTTCAATGCCGTTTTGGGCAAGTACACCCGGAGCGAGAGAACTGACGGTATGAAGAGGCTTTTTATCAAAAGCAGCATTTCCGTATTCCAAAACCAAATGTCTGGTAATATTGAGATGATCAATACAAAGAGGACCAAGTGAATCTGCCGTAACAGCACGGTTTCCCAAACCGATTACCAGAATGGATTTTTCATTTGTAAAATCAGGAATTAATTTTTTGAGCTGCTCCGAGATATGGTGTGAGATTTCACGATGATATCCATCATCCGGGGCATCTAATAGCGGTGCTTCCATGGTAATATAGGTTCCCATAGGTTTATTCAGTGCTTTTGCAGCGTTTTTGGTCGTGATATTGACAGTAGAAATCGTGATTTGGTCAGAAGAAAAATGTTCATCCGTGATTTCAACCCCATGAATATGTGTCTCTGTTTTTTTAGTGGAATGATGGGATATGGCATATTCGTGTTCTTCCAATGCCAAGTCGGTTCTGGATTGCATGTATATACGAACCTCCAAATGATGATAAAATAGTATTTCCTATAGTATTCCCGGAAATGATTATAATAATTCCTTTTTTCGGATTTGTGTTCCCAATATATATCTTTGCCGCCTCATACTTCGGTTTCTAGACTTTCTAAGCGGCACGAAACCTCGTAAAAGCCGGCGAGCAAAGCTATATATTGGAAACACAAATCCACTAAACAAATAAAAAAACAGGAAACTTGGAAAAAACTTGGAAAAATCTTGATTTTATATATTGACAGAAAATGCGCTTTCCGCTATTATAATATGCGTGTGTTCGCATTTATCTGCCCGTGTCTGGATGATTGTGACACCGGCATAGTGATATGATTATTTTATTAGGAGGTGTAAGTCATGGCTAACATCAAATCTGCAAAAAAGAGAATCTTAGTAAACAGAACAAAAGCTGATAGAAATAAAGCTATCAAATCTGGTGTTAAAACTTCTATCAAAAAAGTTTACGCTGCAATTGAAGCAAAAGATGCAGAAGGAGCAAAAGCTGCATTAACAGATGCAACTTCAACAATCAACAAAGCTGCTTCTAAAGGCATTTATCATAAAAACAATGCTGCCAGAAAGGTTTCTCGTTTAACAAAAGCTGTTAACGGCATGAACTAATTTATGGTAGAGTTTCAATTAGGCCCGTCATCTTGATTGAAAAGAAATGAAACGTATGCAAAGCCAACCGAATTAACCCGTCGGTTGGTTTTTTTATTGTAATTCCCTTTTCGGATTTGCGTTCCCAATATATATCTTTGCCGCTTCGTACTTCGGTTTTTAGCCTCTCTAAGCGGCATGCTCACAAAATCTTATTAAATGCCCGGTTTCAAAACTCAGACTTCGTCTTCAGACAGTTGAAACCGGGCATTCCTTTTTGTTCGCTTATGCCGCTAAGATAGGCACAAAACCTCATAAAAATCAGCGGTCAAAGATATATATTGGGAACCCAAATCCGAAAAGGGATTTTTGTCTTGTATGTTTTCGGGACAACATGGTCATAGATAATTGCTATCGGACATATATTTAAGTGGTGAGTATATGAGAAGAAGGCATTATCGATATCGGAAAAGACAAGTTATCGGCAGTCCCGAGCAGGGATTGGCGCTTTGTACATTTTTTTGTTTATTTATTTTACTGTCGTTTTGTTATAAAGAAGAGTTTTGTAATATGGTCTTTTCGCAGACTTTTTTTGGAAATGGTGCGTTTGGAAAAACCGATATATCATTGTCTGAAATGGCATTTTCTTTTGTAGATGGAAATTATGGTTTTTATCTGAAGCATCCATCATATATGGAAGTTCAAAGCAAAAGCAATTTGGACGATACGGCAAAGGAATATTTTTTGGAAAACTTTGGAAAAGAAACGGATGATTTGGGAACAGAAGATGCTTCGGCGGATGAAAAACGAAATGAAACAGATGGAGAAGAAAACAGTCTGTCTGAGAATACCGATGAGACAATAAAACCGACGCCGTCTATGGAAGAATTGATGTTAGCGGAAAATCAAAAAGCTACAAATCCTTCTTTTACAAAACAGGAGGAGCCCGTTTTTACACCGGATTATGATGCTTTACAGGATTTTTCATATTTAAAGCAACACTATTATACAGTTGATCCGACCACCAGTGTGACGGCTGATAAACTGGATGCGGGTCAGTTTTTAGCATTTGATGCTACAATGAAGCAGGATAACTCGCTTCCTCAGATTTTAATTTATCACACACATTCCCAGGAGGGATTTGTTGATAGCATGGCTGGAGATCCGTCTACGACAATCGTTGGCGTGGGTGAAGAACTTGCCAGAATTCTCAGAGAAGAATATGGATTTAATGTCATACATGATACCGGTATTTATGATTTGCCGAATCGTGACTATGCGTATTCGGTATCGGCACCCGCGATTGAAAAGATACTTGCAGAGAATCCAAGTATAGAGGTCATAATTGATTTACATCGCGATGGAGTGGCGAAAACAACGCATCTGGTGCAGGAAGTGGGAGGTCGCGAGACGGCACAATTTATGTTTTTTAATGGAATTAGTTATCTGAATGCAACGGGAGATATTGATTATCTGAAAAATCCATATATCAAAGATAATCTGGCGTTTTCATTTCAGATGAAACTGGCAGCAGACCGGTATTATCCGGGATTTGCAAGAAATATCTATTTAAAAGGACTCCGTTATAATATGCATTACCGGCCCAAGAGCCTTTTGATTGAAGTCGGTGCACAGACCAATACCGTACAGGAGATAATGAATGCTACGGAACCTTTGGCGCATATACTGGCTATGGTTCTAAAAGGAGAAGGATAATTGTATTTTTGACACTTTCATCATATTATTGCTTACCAAAAGGAATTTTGCTATAATTCAATACGATAGGCTTTCATATCGGAGGAGAATTATGCAGCATATTGATCAGAGTAAAATCCGCAATTTCTGTATTGTGGCACATATAGATCACGGGAAGTCAACGCTGGCTGACCGTATTATAGAAAAAACAGGACTTTTGACCAGCCGTGAGATGCAGGAACAGGTTCTGGATAATATGGATTTGGAGCGCGAAAGAGGAATTACGATAAAAGCGCAGACCGTGCGTATTGTTTATAAAGCAAAGGATGGGGAAGAGTATATCTTTAATCTGATTGATACGCCGGGCCATGTGGATTTCAATTATGAAGTAAGCCGCGCGCTTGCTGCCTGTGACGGTGCTATTTTGGTTGTAGATGCCGCTCAGGGTATTGAAGCACAGACGTTAGCCAATGTTTATCTGGCATTAGATCACGATTTGGATGTATTTCCGGTTATCAATAAAATCGATCTGCCCAGTGCGGAGCCGCAGCGTGTCAAGGATGAAATTGAAGATGTCATTGGCATTGAAGCACAGGATGCACCCATGATTTCAGCGAAAAACGGAATCGGTATTGAAGAAGTGCTTGAACAGGTTGTACAAAAGATTCCGGCACCAAAGGGCAATCCCGATGCACCTTTGTCTGCTTTGATATTCGATTCGTTATATGATTCTTATAAGGGTGTTATCATTTTCTGCCGTCTGGTTGACGGTACCGTAAAAAAAGGAACCCGTATCCGGATGATGGCAACCGGCGCTACGGCCGATGTTGTCGAAGTGGGATATTTTGGCGCCGGCCAGTTTATTCCGTGTGATGAATTGTCTGCCGGTATGGTTGGTTATATTACCGCGTCAATCAAAAATGTGCGTGATACGGCAGTCGGAGATACGGTAACCGATGCGGACAACCCTTGTGCAGAGCCGCTTCCGGGATATAAAAAAGTGAATTCCATGGTCTATTGTGGAATGTATCCTGCAGATGGAGCAAAGTATCCGGATTTAAGAGATGCTTTAGAAAAACTGCAGCTAAACGACGCTTCCCTAAATTATGAGCCGGAAACTTCCATCGCATTGGGATTTGGTTTCCGTTGCGGATTTTTGGGATTACTGCATTTGGAAATCATACAGGAACGTTTGGAGAGGGAATACAATCTGGATCTGGTGACAACAGCACCGGGTGTTATTTATAAAGTATATAAGACCAATGGTGAAGTGATTGAGTTGACTAATCCCAGTAACTTACCGGATCCTTCAGAAATTGATTATATGGAAGAACCGATTGTTACAGCTGAGATTATGGTTACAACGGAGTTCATCGGTTCCATCATGGAATTGTGTCAGGAGCGCCGTGGTGTGTATCTTGGCATGGATTACATGGAAGAAACCAGAGCTTTATTAAAATATGATTTACCTTTAAATGAAATCATCTATGATTTCTTTGATGCGCTAAAATCACGCTCCAGAGGATATGCCTCTTTTGATTATGAGTTAAAAGGATACGTTCGTTCCGAACTGGTAAAACTGGATATTTTAATTAATAAAGAAGAGGTAGATGCACTTTCTTTTATTGTTCATAAGGATTCTGCTTATGACAGAGGCCGCAGGATGTGTGAAAAACTTAAAGATGAAATTCCGAGACACCTTTTTGAGATTCCCATTCAGGCAGCTGTCGGCGGTAAAGTAATTGCCAGAGAAACGGTTAAAGCAATGCGCAAAGATGTCCTTGCCAAATGTTACGGTGGTGATATCACTCGTAAAAAGAAACTGCTTGAGAAGCAGAAAGAGGGTAAAAAGCGTATGCGACAGGTTGGTAATGTAGAAATTCCGCAATCAGCCTTTATGAGCGTTTTGAAGCTGGATGACAAAAAATAAATGCGCATAAAATGATGTCCTTTTTATCATGGTATCATATAATGAATTGGATGAAGTTATAAAAGAAGATATAAAAGAAGTTCTAAAATGAGGGAAAACTGTGGAATTATATGTACACATTCCTTTCTGCATAAAAAAATGTAATTATTGTGATTTTTTATCAATGCCTGCGGACGATACTGTAAAAAAACAGTATGTGCAGGCATTAAAAAATGAAATAATTTATTATGCAGAAAGCTTGCCTGAAAAACTGGAAACGATTTATTTTGGAGGCGGAACTCCTTCTGTTCTTATGCCGGAGCAGCTGACAGAACTGCTCAATTTGATCCGGAGTAAATTTGATGTGTGCCCAGATGCAGAAATAACGATAGAAATCAATCCGGCGACCATAGATTATAAAGGTTTACATAAATTGAAAAAAGCCGGTTTTAACCGCTTGAGTATTGGGCTGCAGTCTGTACAAAATGACAAGTTATTGCTATTAGGAAGAATTCATACCTATGAGCAATTTTTGCATACCTATTCGGATGCAAGGAAGGCAGGCTTTCAAAATATCAATATCGATTGCATGTCGGCGCTTCCCGGACAGTCCTTGGAAGAATATATTAAATGTTTACATAATATCATTGCATTAAATCCAGAACATATTTCTTCGTACAGTCTGATTATTGAAGAGAACACGCCGTTTTATGAGCAATATGCCAATCATAAAGAACTGCTTCCCGATGAGGAAACGGATCGCGCCATGTATCATGAAACAAAACGGATTTTACAAGCTGCCGGTTATTATCGGTATGAAATATCTAATTATGCAAAAGCCGGATTTGAATCGAAACATAACAGCGGATATTGGAAAAGAGTGCCCTATCTGGGTGTTGGCTTAGGGGCTTCTTCTTTTATACGCGGATACCGGACGAGAAATATTGGTGATTTGAAACTATATATTTCGTTGTGGGCATTAACGAAATGCAGTTTACATAATTCCAGAACAAGCCCTTTTCAACAGGATGTTTCGATATCTGCAATAGAAAATGCCGGTAACGAAGATTTGTATCAACAGTATGATGAGATAGAACAAATATCCAAAGAAGATGCTATGGCAGAATTCTTCTTTTTGGGGCTTCGCATGACAAAGGGCGTTTGTATACAACAATTTGAAACCCAATTCGGTTGTTCGGTTTTTGAATGTTTTTCACAAGAACTACAGGAACTTGAAGAAGAGAAACTGATTTTGGTTGATCGGGATCAGGATAGGATTGCGCTTACCGAATTTGGCATGGATGTCAGCAACTGGGTGTTTGAAAAATTCATATAGTGGAAATAATCCATAAAGCATTGCAAATCATAGAATTATGAGAAACAGTCAACAATGTCAACAATGTATTGTAAATATTGTAATAATTATAAATATTATAAATCATCAATAAGGTATCAGATATATATACGGATTTATAACACTTATAACATTTATAACAAAAAAGAGTTATTAGAAAAGAAAAAATGCAATAAGGAAATTTAAAAGATGATTAAATTACTTAATAAACTGTGGGAAATACTTGTCTTTATTTTGGATTTTTTTATTCGAAAAGTATTTCGCATATCTTTATCCGACGCACAGTGGGAGGCTTTTTTACAATTTATTAAATTTGGGATTGTAGGTGTATCCAATACTTTAATTCATTATTTTACCTATCTGATTTGCATTTTTGCCGGATGCCATTACCTGATTGCCAGTGTCATTGGTTTTTTGGTCAGCGTGGTGAATGCTTTTTATTGGAACAATAAATACGTTTTTGTAAAAGAGGAAAACGCTACAAGATCTTTGTGGCAGGCATTTTTGAAAACATTTTTGTCTTATGCCGGAACTGGTCTGATATTGGAAAATGTTTTGTTGGTAATCTGGGTTCGCTTTTTACATGTTCCCGAAGCCATTGCACCCCTTGTTACATTGTTGATTACCATACCGATTAATTTTATCTTAAACAAATTTTGGGCATTTAAAGACAGAAAGAAGTAGATTTTTCGAATTATGGTGTCGGATATGTGGAAGCCGGCCGGAAAATATGAAAAATAATGCAGAAGATGAAAATTTAAGCAGAACAAACTTGCACTTTGAAAGTATAGTTTGTATAATAAATATGTTGTGAAACCTTAATTAAGCCCTAAGCATAGAATATAGTAAAACCGTTTTCGGGGATTTTGGATGAGAACATTTAAACAACCCTTAAGCGAGGAAGAAGAAGCTTACTATATCCGCATGTATTTGGAGGGCGAAAAAGAGGCGTCCGAAGAAGCCAGGCAGATTTTAATAGAGCGAAATTTGCGGTTGGTTGCTCATATTGCAAAGAAGTATCAAAATGTGGATGAAAGTCCCGAGGATTTGATTTCCATTGGGACCATTGGTCTGATTAAAGCCATTCAGACGTATGATGGCAGCAAAGGAAACCGGTTGGCTACTTATGCGGCACGTTGTATAGACAACGAACTGCTGATGATGTTACGGGCCAAGAAAAAATCCTCAAAGGATGTATCGATATATGAACCGGTCGGTATTGACAAAGAGGGCAATGAGATTAGTCTTCTCGACATTACCTGTGCGGAAGATACTGATGCGTTTGAAAAAATGTCATTACAGGATGATATCAAAAAACTTCGTGCGATATTGACAGAGACATTAACGCCTAAAGAATTGCAGGTTATTCGTCTCAGATATGCATTGGATGGGGAAGAGGAGATGCCACAGCGTATGATTGGTCAGATGCTTGGGATTTCACGAAGCTACGTATCCAGAATTGAAAAAAAGGCTTTGCGAAAACTTCGGGCCAGATTTGAGGATGACACAGCAAGGTAAAATGTTGGGAAGGTAAAGGAGATAAGAAATGGGATATCCAGCAACGTTAGAGGAAATTTTAGGAATTGCGTACAATGCAGGTGCATCTGACTGCCATATTACTGTAGGCGTGCCGCCGATTATGCGTTTAAATGGACACTTACAAAAATTGGATTTGCCGGTATTGACACCGAATGATACATTGGAATTTGTAGTTAACTTGTTAAGACCAAAACAGAGAGAGCGTTTTGAGGAAATGGGAGAATACGATATGTCCGTAGGTTATCCCAATATCGGACGTTATCGTGTCAATGTTTATAAGCAGCGCGGTAGTATTGGTATCGCATTTCGTACTGTAACAACAGAAATCCCTACAACTGAAAAGCTTGGTATTCCACAGTCGGTTGTTGATTTATATCAGCGTAAGAGAGGTTTGATTTTGGTAACCGGACCTACCGGTTCCGGTAAATCGACCACTCTTGCATCCATTATTGATAAGATAAATGAGAATCGTGATGCACATATCATTACAATTGAGGAACCTATCGAGTATACACATACACATAAGATGTCCATGATCAATCAGCGTGAAGTAAATCAGGATACACAGAGTTTTGCAAATGCACTTCGTGGTGCACTTCGTGAAGACCCGGATGTTATCCTGGTAGGTGAGATGCGTGACTTTGAAACAATCTCAACAGCGATCACAGCAGCTGAAACCGGACACTTGGTATTATCTACCTTACATACCATGGACGCCTCTTCGACTGTTGACCGTATTATTGATACATTCCCGACACATCAGCAACAGCAGATTCGTGTACAGTTGTCTGCCGTATTGGTTTGTATTATTTCTCAGACTTTGATTCCGAATATCACAGAGGATGGCCGTGTGGCTGCATTTGAAGTTATGCACGCAAATTCAGCTGTTCGTAACCTGATTCGTGAAGGAAAAACGCATCAGCTTCAGTCAGTCATTCAGACAAGTAAACGAGAAGGAATGTCAACATTGGATGATTATCTGATGAAGCTGTATATGGAACGCAAGATTTCAAAAGAGAGCTGTATTCAGTATGCACGTGATCCCGAAAAGATGCGTACACAGGTATTCTAAATTTTGTATTTTCTTGGTAAAATATCTGTTGACTCCATACTTATTATTAGATTTTTAAGATAGGTTTTATCAGATTATTTGTTTGTTTGTATTTGTTCCCGCCTTTGTATAGGCGGGAACCTTCTATTTTTTCATTGGCAGTTCTGCCAAATAATCTCAAGTTGTTTTTAATTAAATATTTTTGAAAATGATTATGTTATGAGGGCTTGATAACTCAAAATGCTCTATTTTATCAATGCGTCATACTGGCGCGGGGCAGGGAAAGAGAGAACAAGCCGAACATACCCCGCGAGAAATGTCTGGTGGGGCAGGGAAAGAGAAAGCAAACCGACCATACCCCGCGAGAAATGTCTGGTGGGGCAGGGAAAGAGAAAGCAAGCCGACCATACCCCGCGAGAAATAATTGGCGGGGCAGGGAAAGAGGAAGCAAGCCGACCATACCCCGCGAGAAATGTCTAGCGGGGCAGGGAAAGAGGAAGCAAGCCGACCATACCCCGCG
>CAMEJJ010000020.1 GCA_945919795.1 uncultured Lachnospiraceae bacterium | reverse complement strand
TATTACAGGATTATTGTGAAATAGGAATAAAAGAAAAGCAATAGATAGAAAAGACCGCTTTGGTTCCTATGTGTTTAGCATACCAGGGTGGTAGTAAAGCTGGCTCAGGTGTAGATATCCCTAATACAAAGCCTAGTATAAACCAAGGAAAAGATCCATTTAAAAATGCTGATTTTAAAAAGCCAGATATAAAAATGGTCAATGACGCAGCAAACCAAGTCGGTATTGATCGAAAAGAGTTTGGTAATTATATTCATGAGATAAAAGCTGACTTGGGCATGAAGGCTAATCAAAACTTTACATATCAAGAGTTACTTGAATTAGCTGAAGAATACAAAAAGATGACAGAATAGTGGAGGTCGCAAAGTGTTTAATGGTGAAATAGTATTTGCTATAGCGGACGTCGGACATCTAGAAGTTGATTTTGGCACGGAGATTGTGCCGACTAAGATAGTTAATAAAGATGATTTAGTGGTATTAGGAAGAAAAGCTCCTAAAAATAAATGGATGTATAAGATCGCATATGGTAATGAAAAGGAATACTTAGATAGTTTAGAAAAAATGGTAAACCAATTGTGTAGCAAGGCAGAATATGTTAACAAATTGGTAAGGACATATGAAGAGGTAAGTATCGTGATATATGTTCGCTCTGAATTTGCAGAAATAGGATACACTATTCCAAGTCATATATTAAAAAAATTATCATTACTTGATTGTTCGCTTAATTTTAGTATATTTTCATTTGGAATGGCAATAGATGCTTGACGATTTCAAATTGTCCATGTTAATTAAAGGCAGATATTATCAGTACTCCACTGAATTTGTATGACAGCACAAAGGGGTGGCTTAACAGGGCCGTGGAAAACTATGTGTAGGTAACCAATCCACGAATAACAGGGTGGCCAAGGCCGAGGACTGTTAGATATGGGGATCTGCCCCTGTACCCAGTGTTAAAACTTAAGAAAGGAAAAATGTTGTGATTTCCTCGAATTGAATCTTGACAGGAGGTCACTTCATAACAGGTGACTAAATGATAATAAATTGCTTTTATGATGAGGAAGAACAATATCCTGACATTGTATATATACCAAAAGAAGTCGATGACGTAATCTCTTTACAAGAAGATTTCTTTAAGTGGGTTTTTGATGAGGAGAAGAGTAACGCAAAATTTACTGAATTTACGGGGATGAAAGGTTGCTCTTATGATACTGAGAATTTTCTCTATTGGATAAATGAATTTTTTCTCTCTAAAAAAGCTGATAAAGCTTATATTGTTGAAAAGAATGCGAGTCAGTGGGATTTGACCAATGAAAAATTATTTTTTTGAGTATAAGTTTTTTCTGTTTTTATTTGAAAAAGATACGGACTGGACCAACTATGCAATAGAGGTGTACAAATACTGGCAGAGTAATGTGTCCCCCGAGGCCAGAAAGAGTAAGTCGAGATTTATTATCTGGGTATGCTTAAGGATATCCGAAATTATAACTGGATATTGTTTCTTCAAAAAATAGAATGCATTGTTTTCATGTCACTTGTTGCTGTGAAGACAATGAATTAATTAAATTAGATGATTACGAGATGTTAAGAAAGAGGCACATTGATATAGACATTAGTAATTAAAAAAGTTCTACAAATAACCATGTAAGGGTTTCCAGTACTGCTTTAATTATGTGCAGGAAAAGATACCAGATAAAGATCTGTCACGCATACTCAAAGGTGTGGGTCTGATTGCACTTGGAAGTGGAAAGATAACCGGAGCTGTGGGGCTTGCCGTTATCAGTGCACCGTTCTGCGTTGCCGGAATTGGAGTAGGCGGAGAAATAGCAGCCGGAATTGTGTCGGCATCCGGAGGCGGTGACATTGCACAAGGCATATATGAAATTGCGTATGGCTGGAATGGGGACAGTGAAAGCACGAGTTTCAATCTGGTACGTGATACCCTGTATTCCGGAAACGAAACGGCATACCATGTCAGCACGGGAACAGCGGCAGCCTGCGGACAAGTAGGACAGGGAATAGCAGCGATGGAAGCAGCCAAAAAGGCAGCGGAGAAAGAACTTGCAGAACAAATGGCAAAAGAAGCGGCAAAGGAAAGCAAGGAAGTCGTAGAAGAGGTCGTTAAAAAGAATGCCGATGATGTCATAGAGGAAGCTGTTGGGCAAAATGCTGATGATGTTATAGAAGAGGCAGCCGAAGCAGCTGGAAAGAATCTGGATGATATTGCGAAGGATTCTGGAAAAGTGATGAATGAGAGTGGTACACCTTCTACAACAGCAGGATTTGATGACTGGTTGGGTAAGGGTGCAACAGATAATAAAGTGTACTTTGGAATGAAGGATGGAACAGCTCAATATACAGGAATAACTAAACAAACAAAAAATGCTAGATTAAATCAACATAATAACGCAGGTAAAGGTTTTGATGATTTAGATATTCAATATGAGGGCTTAACCAGGAATCAGGCCAGAGCGATTGAACAATATTATATTGAAAATGGACCCAATGCTCTTAATAAGATTAACAGTATAAGTCCGAATAATAAATATTATCAAGATGCAATGAATTGGGCAAAACAATACTTAGGAGTGGAATAGAGATATGATAGATTTGAAAAATATAAACAATAATATTATTTCAAACAGATGGAAAGAACGGTGCGAAAAACTACCTGATGAGATAAAAGAAAAACTTAATGAGTTGGATAATTCTGATGTTTCGGATTATCAACTGCAGGTGATAAAAAGGAAAAGAATCTATCCAGAAATTGGAGATATCTTTAAAGTTAATCCAAGAGATGATATTTATTTTTATGGCGTTGTTTTAAATAATCATATTCATAATATCAATGGTGATGACCTATTGCTAGTACTGATTTTTAAACGAAATGTTGATATCAAAGGAAGTATTAGCAATGGAGTAAAAGAAGATGATTTGTTGCTTCCGCCACAGATAGTTGGAAAGGAATATTGGACAAGAGGCTACTTTTATAATGTTGAACACTATGACGAGATATTAAATGTCAAGGATTATGGATTCTATAGCATAGGAAAAGGTAAGTTTTTTGATGAATATGGGAAAGAACTTGCTAATCAGCCCAAATTGCTTGGAACCTATGGAGTTGCAACTATATCTGGAATTGCAAGAAAAATAAATCAAGAACTAATTATTGCAGGGATGTAACATTTAACCTTGACGAACCCAAAAAGTCCATGTTACAATGGCACTCATCAGGGGGTATAAGGGGGATGAAATATCTCTATAATACCTAAACAAAAAACAGAATCGGGAATGTTCTATTGGCGACAACTGCCATGGAACATTCTCGATTTTCTGTTATATGGAAATCCCGATAAAATTATCCCAAAGCATAACAAATTTTTGAACAGCAGAGAAAGATATGCCATACCACATTTCACCCAACGGCTCTGCCGGTGGGTGTTTCTTGGCTATGCCGCTTCCTTGCGGCATAAAGCCTTTAACCTGCACTATTTTCGACCCTAATATTTTTCTTATATTTTCTAAAAGTATCTTCTTTCACATTTCCCCAACAAGCCCTAAAAAGTCTATCATGGGTAACTCCTCGACTTCGCTCTTAAAATCGCACACAGGGGCAACACAGGCTCTCACAGGGGTAAGAGAAAGTTGTTTTGTCTGTCTAAAAATTGAATTTGTGCATATTTACGGTTTTTTCTCTGTTTTTGGTCTATGGCATAAAGCCAATTCTGTCTTCACATCGCCAAAGTTTCCTCCGATTTTTCAAAAACAAAAATTTTGACTTGCAACTGTTCTTTTTCAGAGTTAACATCACACACCACGAAGGAGATTTCTTCTGCTTCGTGTCCTGTGTTCTGCAGGATGTATCCATCTCCATGAAAGTCAGCGGTGTTCCTTTGCGGAATATTTTGTGCCTGACCAGAAGTGGATAGGCTATACCACTCTTGCACACTTGGTTGCTGAAAAGATGCGTAATTCCGAGAAAGATGCTTAACAGTTGAGATTGCCACTATTTTGCCAAACATTGAGATTGGAGCGATGATTTTTTATGATTAAAGAGAATTATGTTTATGTGGGTATTGACTTACATAAGGAGCCTCAAACAACGGTTATGATTGACTGTTACAATCAAAAGTTGGGAGAGATTACATTCCCAAACAGACCAGCCGATTTTCCTAAGCTGGTTACGAAAGTGAAAAAATGTAATACCGATGGAAAAGAAGTAGTTTATGGTTTGGAGAATGCTTACGGTTATGGTAGAGCTTTAGCGGTTTGGTTGATTGACAAGGGGTATCTGGTTAAGGATGTAAATACTGCTATCTCACATCGACAGGCAAAGCATCGAGGTGCTATGTACCGTAAGAGTGACAGTGATGATGCGGAAGCCATTGCACTTGCAACTCTAAATATGCTTGACAAACTTCCGGATGCCTGCCCCAATGATGCGTACTGGTCACTTGGTCAGCTGGTGCATCATAGGGACAATATCATGAAACAGCGAACCAGACTGGTTAATCAGTTGCACGAGCAGTTGTGTATTGCGTATCCGTCGTATAAGTCATTTTTTAATGACATCAGTAGACCTACTGCACTGTACTTCTGGGAGCATTATCCATCCAGAAAGTATCTTAGGGGTAAGTCTGTGGAAGATTTACGTAAGGAACTTGTTCCCGTCAGCCATAACAAATGCTCCACTAAAACTTGCGAGAAAATCTTGGATGCGGTAGCCAGTGATAAAGTAAAAAATATTGATTATCAAGATGCCAGAGACATGGTGACACTTAGCATTGTCAGTGATTTACAGCACTATGATAGCCAGCTTGCGGAAGTAGACAAGATGCTGGAACAGATGTATAAGATGCTTGGCTACACGCTTACAACTATTCCCGGTGTAAATGTCATTACAGCAGTTAAGATTCTTGCAGAGATTGGTGATATCAAACGTTTTAGTAATGCCAATAAACTGGCACAGTTCGCAGGGATTGCACCACTTCATTTATCCTCCAGCGGTAAGGGGAAGGATGTAGCTACCAAGCAGGGAAACAGACGACTGCAGGCTACTATTTATTTTCTTGCAATCCAGATGGTGCAGCTATCCTCAAAAGGCACACCAAGAAATCCAGTAGTGCGAGCCTACTACGAGAAGCGTAAGGCAGAGGGAAAAACCAGCCAGCAGGCACTGATTTGTATTTCCAGACGATTAATCAGTATTATTTATGGAATGTTAAAAAATGGTACAGAGTACCGTATGCCAGTAGTGGAAAATGCTGGCGAAAATATGTAGAGCAAATGGCAAATATATGATAAACTTTTAAGCAGATGCAAGAGTCGGCTTTGGGAAGTGTATTCATTTTTCGGGGTAGGAACATCGGCTTGGATAATTATAAGAGTAAAGAGTCTTTGTCAAGAGTGGTAGTGATTCTAATATAATTGAATTTCCAAGTAATCCAGAAGGCTTAACAAAAATCGGACCATTCAAAACAAAAAAAGGGAAAATAATTAAATGGATAGATGAAAGCAAAAAAGCTGTTTTTGAATGGGATGAGGATTTAAAATATGGTTCGCACTACCATGTCATTGGAGATGATGGAAATACTAGATTACCAAATAGTAGTGGTGAAACACATTTCTTGCCAGAAGATACTTTTGAAAAATAGAAGAGGAATTTATGATGGATATAGAAAAATTGTTTGGTGACTCGGCTTTACATGATTGTAAAATGGAGAAAATTGAAATTGATTATCCCAAAGGAACTATTTTACTGCAATTTCTTACTCCTAAAAATGAAATAAATAAAATTATAATCAGACAATTCGTTGAAATTGAGTTTACAAATAAAGAAGAGTGGGGAAAGGGAACATATGTAGTTTCAAGTGATGTTTTTAATTCGGGTAATATTATTAATATAGAACTTCAATTTAATTCGGGCGATATTTGGAAAATTAAAAGTTATAAATAATTAGGATACTTATGGTTTTAATTTAGGAATCCAACTCCCTAAATCCCTTTTTATAAAATAACTGTATTATCTACCTGTTCACGAATTCAATGATATGTAGGCGGTGCAGTTATTTTTAAAGCTTCTTTGTCCAGAGTGGTAGTATGTAGATGCTTTGTTCGATTTTGAAAAGATACTTATGATTCGAAATTAATAAATAATGAATTAATTAAATTAGATGATTACAAGATGTTAAGAAAGAAGCAAATTAATATAGACATTAGTAATTAAAAAAGTTCTTATGGTTAATATAAGTATGAATATAAGCATGAGGAGAAAAATATGAACCAGTCAGTAAATATGATTCTTGCATCCGGTTCGCCGCGCAGAAAAGAAATGTTTGAACGTATGGGGCTTTTGTTCACGGTGATAAAAAGCGAAGGTGAAGAAATTGTCAAAGAAAGCAATCCCAAGAAGGTAGTTGCAGGTCTTTCAGAGCAAAAGGCGAAAGAGGTTGCAAACAGATATTTTGAATACGAATGGGCTTTGGATTCAAAATATGAAAAGACCATTGTCATCGGTGCAGATACGGTCGTAGCCGCAAATCAGAAAATTTTGGGAAAACCGGCGGATGAAGCGGATGCCGTGGACATGCTTATGGCTCTGTCCGGGAAAGAGCATGAAGTGTTAACCGGAGTCAGTGTGATTTGTCTGGATAAAGACGGAAAAATAATTGAGGATGATAGTTTTTGCTTTGTAGAGGAGACCAAAGTCTGTATGTATCCTTTTTCAAAAGAGGAAGCAGAAGCATATGTTGCCACAAAAGAACCCATGGATAAGGCAGGAGCTTATGGTATTCAGGGAATAGGAGCTTTTTTGGTGGAAAAAATTATTGGAGATTACAATACCGTTGTCGGATTTCCATTATCTGCGTTTATCCGACTGGGTTGTCAGAAGAATTTCTTTCGCATATAATGTATACAAGGATTAAGCGGTCAAAATACTGTAAATGGTTTGCGTTATTTTTTATAAGGATTAAAAGGTGTTAGTGGCATTCAAAGCATAATCTGCAAATTGTAAAGGTGTGGAAATACGAATGGATATCATAAGAAGCTTTAATGATATGGATTTAAATCGGGTTTTAAAGATCTGGTATGAGGGAAATCTGGAAGCACATGATTTTATCAGTCCTTCTTATTGGGATAGAAATTTCAATTATGTGAAAAGGAATCTTCCGCTTTCGGAAGTATATGTCTATGAAATCGATGGCTATGTTGTCGGTTTTATCGGCATGGATAATGGTTATGTGGATGGTCTGTTTGTCGATAAAGAGTATCGCGGAACCGGGATCGGTACCAGACTGCTCAATTATATAAAGGAAGATAATGATTTCTTTACACTTCATGTTTTTGAAAATAATTATGGTGCGGTGACCTTTTATGAAAACAGAGGACTGATTAAAAAGGAAGAAAGCGTGCACGAAGACCTGGGTGAAGTGGAATATCTGATGTATTATCGGAAAAAGAAAAAAGAGGAAGAATAATTTGAGTCTCGAAAAAAAGAGTGATGGGTTCATCATGCAGGCAGGAATTCTGGCAATGGCCGGAATTATCTGCAGAATCATCGGAATTTTATATAGAAGTCCTTTAGCTGCAATCATCGGAGATGAAGGAAACGGATATTACGGATCGGCTTATAATATTTATACGATTATTCTGCTGATTAGTTCTTACTCGATTCCCGCTGCGATTTCCAAGGTAATTGCGGGAAAATTAGCGCTAAAGGAGTACAAAAATGCGCAGAGAATTTTCTACTGTGCATTTATTTATGTCATTGTTGTGGGCGGATGTGCCAGTCTGTTTGCATTTTTCGGAGCCGGTTTTTTGGTGGAACAAAATGCGGTCATGGTACTTCGTGTTTTTTCTCCCACTATTTTTGTTTCCGGTCTGTTAGGGGTGCTTCGTGGATACTTTCAGGCTCACAAAACTATGGTTCAGACATCGGTTTCCCAGATTTTGGAACAGATATTAAATGCCATTATCAGTATTATGGCTGCATATCTTTTAAAGCAGTTAGTCATTGACAGGGATCCCTCCACACAGGCTGTGTACGGAGCAATGGGTAGTGCTCTCGGTACCGGAGCCGGTGTTTTAATTGCGTTAGCATTTATGACATTCATGTATGGAATGCACAAAAAAGAAATTAAAGAAAGAATACAAAAGGATGAACATAAGGAAGTTCTGCAGTATTCCGAAATATTTAAGATTATTTTTTCTTTGGTGACACCTTTTATTTTGAGTACTTTCATTTACAATTTCAGCACATCTTTGGATGAAACCATCTATCGGAAAATCTTGAAACTGATGAAGGATGTGGATGTTTCCCAGATTGCAATCTGGTATGGCGTTTATTCCGGAAAAGCAGTGGTTATTTCCAATATTCCCATTGCCATTGCCTCTGCCATGTCGGCTGCCATGATCCCGAGTGTATCCGGAAAATATGCAACGGGAGATGTAAAAGGGACCCGAAGCAAAGTTCATACGGCTATTTTAACAACGATGTTAATTGCAATTCCTTCCATGGTCGGAATTTTTGTGCTGGCAGAGCCGGTGGTTTCATTTTTGTTCCCGGGTCAGACCAATATTCCTCTTGCCGGAGCATTGCTCAGGGCTTTGAGTGTCACAGTTGTTTTTTATTCGTTATCAACTCTGACTAATGCTGTTTTACAGGGAATAGGAAAAGTTACCGCTCCGGTTTACCATGCGGCAATTGCACTGGTCGTACAGACTTTGGTATTAATTCCCTGTTTAATTTTTACGGAATTAAATTTATACTCTATAGCGATTGCTACGATTGTCTATTCATTCCTGATGTGTGTACTAAATCAGAGAGCCGTCCGTAAGTATTTGGATTATAAGCAGGATATGAAAAAAATATTTGTGTTGCCCCTTTTGGCATCCGTCATCATGGGCATTGTCGCATACTTTGTATATATGCTACTTTTCGCTATGATAAAGAGCAATGTTGCTTCATTGCTGATTTCTGTTGCCGTAGCTGCTTTTATATATGGAATTTTGATTTTGAAATTGGGAGTTTTAAACAAAGATGATATTTTGGCAATGCCAAAAGGAAAGAAGCTGGCAGGAATATTGGCAAAATTGCATTTGATTTAGAACTGTCCGAAGACGTGAGTTTTGAAACCGGTCATTAAATGATACTTTGTGAACATGCCGCTTAGAAAGTCTGGAAACCGAAATACGAGACAGCAAAAATATATCGGGAACACAGATTAGAAAAGGGAAAAAGAAATAAATAAGGAAGTAAACATATGCTAACAGTTACTGAAAAATTATCTATGCTTCGGACAGAGATGGAAAAAGAACATATTACGGCTTATTATATCCCGACAAATGATTTTCACGGCTCAGAGTATGTCTGTGATCATTTTAAATGTCGGGAATTTTTATCCGGATTTACCGGATCTGCCGGAACCTTGGTTATCACAAAGGATTTTGCCGGTCTCTGGACGGACGGCCGATATTTTATACAGGCTGCTAACCAGTTGCAGGATACGGAAATTCAATTGATGAAAATGAATGAACCGGGAGTCCTTTCGGTGGAAGAATATCTGGTTAAGACTCTGTCTGATGGTGAGGTTCTGGGTTTTGACGGCAGATGTGTGAGTGCCGACTTTACAGAAAAACTGAAAGAGCGGTTTTCTTTAGCAGAAAAAAATATTACTATAAACAGTCATTTTGATCTGGTGGACCGTATTTGGACAGAAAGACCGGATATCTCTTTTCATCCGGTTTGGGAATTGTCTGCCAATCAGGCGGGATATGAATCGGCTGCCAAGATTGCGGATATTCGAAAGGAAATGGAAAAAGTTCATGCATCAGCGCATCTACTAACTTCTTTAGAGGATATTGCGTGGATTTTAAACCTGCGAGGCAATGATGTTCATTGCAATCCGGTATTTTTATCTTATTTATATATTACGATGAATGATTGTCTGCTTTTTGCAGATGAAAATGCCTTAAAGGATATCAACCGGTTTGAGTTTAACGATGTAAAGCTTTTGCCGTATGAAGAAATTTATGATTTTGTGAAAACAGTTCGAGGTCAAAATATCGTATTAGATAATCGGATTGTAAATACCTCGCTGATAGAAACCCTGACTGAAAATGGCAATACGTTTATTTTTCAGCCCAATCCTTCTGAAAAAATGAAAGCTGTTAAAAATGAAACAGAGCTGCGAAATATGAGAGAGGCTCATATTTATGACGGCGTTGCGGTAACGAAATTTTTATACTTTCTCAAAAATTATCGGGATGCTGTTTTAAACGGCATCTGGACGGAACCGCTTTTAACGGAAATGCAGTTAGCTGAAATTCTTTTAAAGTATCGGAAAAGACATAAGCTTTTTTTGGAAGAAAGCTTTGATCCGATTATGGCATATGGCGCAAACGGAGCGATTGTACATTATTCTGCCACCGAAGAAACCGATACCAAAGTCGGCACGGATAATCTTTTGTTGTTTGATACGGGTGCCCATTATCTTTGTGGGACGACGGATATCACGCGTACGGTCTTAATGGCAGAACCGGATTGTGTGCCAAGTGAACAGAAAAAACATTATACGCTGGTATTAAAAGCACATTTACGTTTACTAGATGCTAAATTTCCGAAGGGCGTAACAGGGAACAGTTTGGATGCGATAGCAAGAGAGCCCTTGTGGAAAGAAGGTTTGAATTTTAATCATGGAACCGGTCATGGTGTGGGCTATATCTTAAGTGTTCATGAAGGACCGAATGCTTTTCGTACCAATCAGGGTGATGGCAAAGTTCAATTGACGGCAATGGTTCCCGGTATGATTACCTCGGATGAGCCGGGTCTTTATTTTGAAGAAAAATATGGAATTCGGTTAGAAAGTCTGCTGGAATGTGTAGAGGAAGAAAATGGATTTTTGGGCTTTCGTGCATTAACCTATGTTCCTTTTGACCGGGAATTAATTGACGAAACTTTATTAAATTCTCACGAAAAAGAAATTTTAAATACCTATCACAGACAAGTTTGTGATAAAATAGGTTTGTGTTTATCAAAAAAAGAATATGAATGGCTTTGCGAAGTAACCAAACCTATAGAATAGATTGTATTTTATTGAATAGCTTGTATATAGAATAGGATTTTTATAGATTACGATTATTACAAGGAAAAAAGAGAGGAGCATGAATATCCATGGCTTTCAAAATTATTACCGATTCTGCATCCGACGTATCAAAAGAAGTGATTGAAAAATACAACTTACATGTGATTCCGACTCCGGTCACCATCGAAGGGATGGACTATTTTGACGGAGAGACAATTTTCCCGGATGAATTTTATAAGATTCAGGCAGAGGGAAAGGATATTAAAACCTATCATGTCAGTCAGTATATGTTTCAGGAGCATTTCAGACCATTTGCAGAGGCAAAGGATGAAGTATTGTATATCTGTTTTTCGACCGGTATTGCAGGAACATTTCAGGCTGCTAATTTGGCAAAAGAGGCTATTTTGGAGGAATATCCTGATTTTAAAATCACGATTATCGATTCCAAATGTGCATCCATGGGATTTGGTCTGGTAGTATACAAGCTGTTGAAAATGCAGGAAAACGGCGCAGATAAAGAACTGATCATTGAAGCAGCACAATATTTTTGCGATCACATGAAGCATGCGGTTGCCGTAAGAACTCTGGATTATCTGATGAAAGGCGGACGTATCAGCAGAACATCCGCAATTGCCGGCACCATGTTGGATATAAAGCCTATTATTGAAGTTGATGAAAACGGCTCCTTGCAGGCGACTGAAAAAGTACGCGGTTGGAATAAAGCAATCAAACGGATTGTGGAGATTGGAAAAGAAAAAGGTACGGCTTTTGATCGACAGATTATCGGCGTGGCACATGGCATGGAGCCGGAAAGCTATGAAAAGTTAAAAACTCTTTTACAGGAAGAACTACATGTCAAAGGTTTCATGGAAACCCGTATCGGTTGTGCAATCGGTGCGCATACCGGCCCCGGAATTGTTGCATTCGTTTATCAGGATGAGATTAACGAGAAATATCAGAAATATTTAGACGAATAATTTCCACTTTCGCTCTGTCTCGTTTTTCACCAAATTTGTACTCTTTGCGGGACGCAAGTCGTCCTTGCAGAACATGATATATCTTTGCCGCTTTGTACTTCGGTTTTTAGCCTTTCTAAGCGGCCTGCTCACAAAATTTGATTAAATGCCCGGTTTCAAAACTCCGACTTCGTCTTCGGACAGTTGAAACCGGGCATTATTTTTGTTCGCTTATGCCGCTAAGAAAGGCACAAAACCTTGTAAAAACCAGCGGACAAAGATATATCATGTTCTGCAAGGACGACTTGCTATATTTCTAAAGCGCTAAAGTTGCAAATAAAAAAGTGAGAAATGTCGGCAGAGTAAATAGTCTGTAATTTAGGTAGAAAGAACAATATATTCGCTTTTTTGAGTAAAATGTGTTTCAAATCCTAAATGGGAATAAAAAGGCAGCAAAAAGACAGTATAGTATATTTTGAAGTTAAAAATAACATTCAAGTGTAAAATTAAAATATTAAATGTAAAATATAGTTGACATATGCAAATTATAGTTGTATATTAAACTAAAGAAAAAGAAATATAGAAATCTGAGGTGAGGAAATATTGAAAAACTTAAAGATGAAACTGGCAAGAATGGAACAGGATATTTCCCAGACCGATTTGGCAAAAAGGATTGGTGTCACAAGACAGACCATCGGTATGATTGAATCGGGAGATTATAATCCGACATTAAAATTATGTCTGGCAATTTGTAAGGAACTGGGAAAAACCTTAGACGAATTATTTTGGGAGGAAGATTAAGATGAAAAGAAAAAACAATTTAGACGAAATGCAGGAACAGAAATTATTACACATTGAAAGTAGAGGTTATTGGCTTTCATTTTGGTTATTGGCAGCATCATTAGTAATTCAGTTGGTTTGTTACGGACCGGGAACTGATTGGAGATTTATGATAGCAGAGTGGTCTATTTTTATGATTATTGCGCTCTATGTAGCTGTTGCATGCATGAAAGCCGGGATTTGGGATCGCAAATTGAAACCTACACTTGGAAATAACTTGTTGATGAGTTTTTGTGGTGGTGCTGTGATGGGAATTGCACAGTTTGTTATCAGTTATCGCAATTATCACAAACCGGTTGGTTCTGTTGCAGCAGGCATTTTTTCCGGATTAATGGTAATGATTTTATGCTTTAGTGCATTGACGATTTCTTCTGTCATTTATAAAAAAAGACAGGAAAAACTGGAAAAAGAATCCGAGGAATAAAAAATTAAAAATATATTCTCTTTTTGGATTTAAACCTTGTAAAAGCCGGCGGGCAAAGATATATATTGGGAACATAAATCTGAAAAGAAAATAAATATAAAAGGCGGATTTCAATAAAAAGAAATCCGTCTTTTGTATTAATAGAGAAACCGACCAATGCAATTTCGATAACAATAAAAATGATTTATGGCGTTATAGCAAAGAAATTATTCAGCAGAATACTTTTTTGCCTGCTCATCAATATAATCCTGATCGGCAAAGTAATTAATCTTCATAGAATCTTTTACTCTGGATAGTGTTTTGGCTGCTTTTGCTTCAGCCTTGATACTGCCCTGGCGTAAGATTTCCAATACACCCGGAATATCTTTTTCATATTCTTTTCTACGCTCACGAATAGGAGTAAGAACATCTTCCATAACTGCAAAAAGGAAATTCTTTACTTTTACATCGCCCAAACCGCCGCGGGTATAATGTGCTTTTACGGCCTCTAAGTTTTCGTATTCGGGCCAGAATTTTTTGAAGTGTTCATCCGTTGCAAAAGCTTCCAGATAAATAAATACCGGATTGCCTTCGACCTGTCCGGGATCATCCACGCGTAAATGATTGGGGTCCGTAAACATTTTTTTGATTTTATCTTTTACCACTTCCGTCGGATCGGATAAGTAGATGCAGTTGTTTAAGGATTTACTCATTTTTGCATTTCCGTCCGTGCCGGGCAAACGCAGACAATATTTATTTTCCGGTAAAAGAATATTGGGTTCTACCAAAGTATCACCATAAATATAATTAAACCGGCGAACAATTTCTCTGGTCTGTTCGATCATGGGTTCCTGATCTTCTCCAACCGGAACTGTGGTTGCATCAAAAGCGGTAATATCTGCCGCCTGGCTGATGGGATAGGTAAAGAAACCAACCGGAAGATTGTTTTCAAAGTTTCTCATCTGGATTTCTGCTTTTACGGTAGGATTACGCTGCAACCTTGCAACAGTAACCAGATTCATATAGTAAAAAGAAAGCTCTGTAAGCTCCGGAACCTGTGACTGGATAAACAATGTGGATTTTGTAGGATCCAATCCACAGGAGAGATAGTCAAGCGCTACCTCAATGATATTCTGGCGGACTTTTTCGGGATTGTCTGCATTGTCGGTAAGTGCCTGAGCATCTGCAATCATAATATAAATCTCATCAAATTCGCCGCTGTTTTGTAACTCAACACGTCTTCTTAAAGAACCCACATAGTGACCAATGTGTAATTTTCCGGTAGGACGGTCACCCGTAAGGATAATTTTTGCCATGGTTTTTCTTCCTTTCTTTTATAGAAAGCACTTTTTTAGTGCAATAATTCTGTAGTCTATTGTATCGAAAATAGAATCAAAGGTCAATGGTAGCTGTGACAAGGATTTTTATAAATAAAATATAAAGAATGAAATAGATTTCTTGACATTCGCAATATCTTCCCCCATAATGATGACGGGTTGTCATGTGACACCCTGTCATTTTATGTTGCGGCAAAGAGAAAAATACAATTTGTTTGCGCAGTTGTATGGACAATGGTTAAGCAGTTGATTTATTCACTTTGCACATTTTTCATAAATAGAGTGAAATGATGATTTTTATGATAGAGAAGGGAAAGGAAATTTATGCCGTACGATCGTTTTTTTAATTTGCCGAGGGATAAGAAAAAAAGAATTGTTGAATCGGCTTTAAAAGAGTTTGCAAGAGTACCCTTTGATGAAATTTCCATCAATCGGATTATTCAGGATGCTGATATTTCCCGTGGCAGCTTTTATCAGTATTTTGAAGATAAAGCGGATTTGCAGACATTTTTATTATCGGATTTTGCACAACAGATTCAAATAAAAACGCAACGGTTCCTTCAGGAAAAAAGAGGAGATATGTTTCAGTTTTTTGAAGAAGGTCTGTATTTTGTTATTGATATGGGAATGAATACGCCTTTTATTAATGTCTTTAAGAATTTATTTGCTCAGATGGGCCCGTGTAAGAATGGGAAACCGGATATGCCTATTGAAAAAGAATTCAGAGATTTGTTTGACAAAGTCATAGGGGTCATGAAAGAGGAATATTATCAGGCATACGATATGGAAGATGTCATAATTGTATGGGAAATGCTGCTTATGACCTTTAAAGATACGATGGTGATGATTTTTATTTTAGATGAACCAAAAGAAGATGTCATAGAGAAATATAAGAAAAAAGCAGAAATCATAAAAACCGGTTTTAAATCAAAGGAGAAAGTTCATGTCTAAATTTAGTGTAAAAAAACCTTATACCATATTTGTTGCGGTTGTTGCCATTATTGTTTTGGGTATTGTTTCCTATACAAAAATGACTCCTGATTTAATGCCAAATATGAACTTACCGTATGTTTTGGTCATCACAACATATCCCGGTGCAACTCCCGAAAAGGTGGAATTGGAAGTATCAAGACCGTTGGAGCAGTCGTTTGCAACACTTGACAAAATAAAAAATGTTGTGTCAACCTCCAGTGAAAACTATTCCATGATTGCTCTGGAATTTGAAGATGATGTAAATATGGATACCATTTCCATAGATATTCTGCAGGATGTCGATGCGGTTTCCGGTAGTTGGGATGATATGGTGGGAACGCCATACATATTGAAGATTAACCCGTCCATGCTCCCGGTTGCTGTAACAGCGGTCGGAATGGAAGGAATGGATACACAAGAACTTTCCAATTTTATGAAAGATGAAATTATTCCCAAATTGGAAGGTGTGGAAGGTGTAGCTAGTATTGATTCATCCGGTTTGATTGAGACGAAGGTTCATGTTGTTTTGAATCAGGACAAAATTGATGCCGTAAATGAAAAAATTTCTGCAGCACTGGATGACAAATTTGCAGATGCAAAAACAGAGCTGGATGATGGTCAGGCAGAAATTAACAGTGGAAAAAGTAAAATCAACAAAGGAAAAAGTGAATTAAATGCCGGAAAAGAGAGCATGGCAGAAGAAACGGCCAATGCTTCCGCAAAGCTTTCTTCCGGCAGCAGTCAGCTTTTAGAAGTAAAGATTCCGCTCCAGGAGAAAAAGACAGAGTTAGAAGAAACAAAAAAAGATTTAGAGGAAAAGAAAAAAACATTAACCGAATTATCAGATAGTATTAAACAGGCAGAGAGTGCGAAGGCTGAGCTTGAAAATGCCAAGGCCCAGCTTACCAGTGGTATTTCCGGACTTAAGGAAGCAAAAACGGCTGTTGATAATATGCCTGCATTAGTGGAGTCGCAGGTGCGTCCACAGGTAGAAGCGGCTATCTTAAATCAAATGAAAGCGGCTTATGGAATTGCAGAAGATGCAGAAATTCCGCCGGAACTGCTTGCAACCATTCAGGCATCAGCTGAATATCAGGCAGCATATGCTGCTACATATCAGACAGCTTACGATCAGGCTATGGAAACAGCTTATGTGCAGATTGATGCACAGCTTGCCGCAGCGGGAACGAACCGGGACGGACTGGATGCAACCATTGCAACTTTGGAAGGTCAGCTTTCACAGGTTGAGGCATCTTTAGTACAGGTAAATAGTGGATTAGATCAGATTGACCAGGCACTTAGTGCACAGGGTATGCAGCGCAGTGATGTGCAGAATGCACTGACGGAACTTGACAATGGTCTTGCACAGATTAATGCAGGGCTGGAACAAATCAATAATGGATTAGCGCAGATTGAAAACGGAAGTATGCAGCTTTTGGAAGGTCAGAAGCTTTTGGAACAACAAAAGACTCTGGGCATTCTTCAGCTTAGTGAGGCAACGGCGCAGTTACTGGTGGGAGAATTCCAGTTAACAAGTGCCCAGGCACAGTTGGATGCCGGTCTTGATCAGTTTGAGGAAGCAAAAGAGAAGGCTTATGAGCAGGCTGACTTAGACAATATTATTACAATGGATATGATTTCGCAGATTCTGTTTGCACAGAATTTTGCAATGCCGGCCGGCTATATCGAAGAAGACGGTATTCAGTATATGGTCAGTGTCGGAGATGAGATTGTCGATGAAGACGAAATCAACAATCTCTTACTGATGGATATGCATATGGATGGATTGGATCCCATCTATTTATCTGATGTGGCAGATGTATTTTTGTCCGATAACAGCGGTGATGTGTATGCCAATATTGACGGAACTAACGGAATTATGCTTTCGTTTACCAAACAGTCTACTTATGCAACAGCAGAGGTCGCTGATAATATTACCAAACGTCTTGATAAGCTGACAGAGGAGTATGAAGGTTTCCATTACTCAACCATGATGGATCAGGGTGATTATATTTATATGATCATCAATGCCATTTTAAAGAGTTTGTTACTGGGTGCTTTATTTGCAATTATTATTCTGTTTTTATTCTTAAAGGATATCAGACCGACGTTTATTACACTTTGTTCGATTCCGATCAGTGTCATCTTTGCTTTTGTACTGATGTATTTTTCCGGAATTACTTTGAATATGATCTCGATGTCCGGTCTGGCGATTGCAGTAGGTATGTTAGTGGATAACTCGGTTGTCGTAATCGAAAATACCTATCGTTTGATTGCAAAAGGAGAAAGTGCTTTAAAGGCAGCAGTTGCCGGAGCATCACAGGTTGCCGGAGCGGTAATTGCGTCAACATTAACAACCATCTGTGTATTTTTACCGATTGTATTTGTGGATGGACTGACCAGAGAGTTGTTTACGGATCTGGCTCTTACCATGGGTTATGCCTTGATTGCCAGCCTGATTATTTCCCTGACACTTGTTCCGGCTATGGCATCCCGGGTATTAAAGAATACAAAAGAAAAATCACAGCCGATTATGGGCAGATTACTTGGAGGCTATCGGAAACTGATTACACTTGCATTAAACCATAAGTTGATTACCCTTGGAATTGCGCTTGGTCTTTTGATATTTAGTTTTGTTGCAGCGATTGCAAAAGGATTTATCTTTATGCCGAATATGTCTTCTAATCAGATGTCTGCAACGATTACGGTATCAGAAGAAGAGAGCTTTGCCGATTTGGTGGAAGCATCCGATCACATTGTAGAAGAAGTTTTGAAAATGGATGGCGTTGAAAGTGTAGGTGCCATGGCACAGAGTGAAGGAAGTACCTTATCTATGATGGGTGGAGGATCTTCTGACGGTCCGAGTACAACCTTGTATGTTATGTTAAAAGAGGATGGAAATATCGATACCTATGCGTTGGCAGATCAGATTAATGCCTTGGGAGAAAAATACGCATGTACCGTTGATGCGCAGGCCGATGGTGGAATGGGAAGTATGATGTCCATGCTCGGCGGAGAAGGTGTAACACTTTATTTGTATGGTGATGATATGGATACCTTACAGGAAAGTGCAAAAGAGGTTGCCAAAATAATGGAAGGCGTAAAAGGAACAACCGATGTTTCCGACGGTCTGGAAGATACGTCTCCTGCCATTAAGATTACCGTGGATAAAGAAAAGGCAATGAAAGAAGGCCTTACAGTTGCCCAGATTTATCAGGAGCTAGCCGGTGCAATCAAATCTGAAGCAACGGCAACATCCATTACCATGGATGCAGACAGCTATGACGTCTTGGTTCAAAAAGATGATGAAAAGAAGCTTTCACTTTCGGAATTGAAAAAATATGAATTTGAAACCACCGATCAGGAAGGCGAAAAGAAGACCGTGAAGTTAAAGGATATTGCCGAGATCAAGGAAAGCGAATCCTTGCAGACGATTAATCGTCATAACCAGAAACGATATCTGTCATTAAGTTGCGGCATTGAAGAAGGATATAATGTAACATTGGTAACTGCCGATGTGAAAGAAGCACTTGACCAATTTGAATTGCCGGCAGGTATGTCGATTGAATACAATGGACAAAATGAGGAAATCATGGAAGCAATGAAACAGTTTGTTCTTATGATTTTATTGGGAATTGTATTGGTATATCTGGTAATGGTAGCACAGTTCCAGTCCTTGAAATCGCCTTTTATCATCTTGTTTACGATTCCGCTTGCTTTTACGGGTGGATTTTTATCATTGCTGATATGTGGAATGGATGTCAGTGTCATTTCGATGATGGGCTTTGTCATGCTGACCGGTATTATTGTAAATAACGGTATTGTGTTGGTAGATTTTATCAATCAGTTGCGTGCGGAAGGCATGGAAAAACGGGAGGCAGTCATTGAAGCCGGCGTTACCCGTATGAGACCGATTTTAATGACAACATTAACAACCATTCTCGGTTTGTTTGATATGGCTTTGGCAAGAGAAATGGGTAGTGAAATGATGCAGCCGGTAGCTGTTGTTTGTATCGGCGGACTTTTATATGCGACATTGATGACGTTGTTTGTAGTACCTTGTTTGTATGATTTGTTTAACCGTAAAGATATGAAAGTAATCAAGGATGAGGACTTGATACTGGAAACAGAATAAATTAGATACCTTTTGACAGGCTGTTGCAATATGCAATGGCCTGTTTTGTTATACATGATGAGCCGGACGAAGTTGAGTTTCTGCAAAACTTGTTATAAGATAAAAAAGGTAAAGGTAACATATGAATGGGTGAATCGATGGAAACGATAGAAATTTTAAATAAAGTAAAAAGTGGAGAAATAACTATTGAAGAAGCAGAGCGTTTTTTTAAAAAGCAGCCTTTTGAAGAGTTAGGGTTTGCAAAGCTGGATTCACACAGGGAAATTCGCTCCGGATTTCCTGAAGTAATATTTTGCAGTAAAAAGCCTGATGATTTTCTGGTAAATATCTATCAGAAAATGTTTGAGTTACATGGCGAAGTTTTTGGTACCCGGGCAACAAAGCATCAATATGAAATTGTAAAAGCAGTGATACCGGAAATAACGTATGATGAAGTTTCTCAAATATTAAAATACGAAAAGCCGGACAAAAAGCATATTGGAAAAATTGCAGTATGCACGGCAGGAACTGCAGACATTCCTGTAGCAGAAGAAGCTGCCCAGACCGCAGAATTCTTTGGTGCAAAGGTTGAGCGATTCTATGATGTTGGAGTCAGCGGTATCCATAGATTGTTATCCAAAGTGGAAGATATTCAGTCTGCCAACTGTGTTGTCGCGGTAGCCGGAATGGAAGGAGCACTTGCCAGTGTCATCGGAGGGCTTGTCAGCAATCCGGTCATTGCTGTTCCGACATCGGTTGGATACGGTGCAAGTATGAACGGGTTATCTGCTTTACTTACCATGATCAATTCCTGTGCCAATGGAGTTGCGGTTGTAAATATTGATAATGGATATGGTGCCGGTTATATGGCAACGCAGATTAACCGTCTGGCAGAAAAGTAGACGTTTTTTGTTTGCCCGTCTGGCGGAATTTTATATATTCTACTTACAGACGCGTTCTCACTTGGATACGAACGTAACAGTACTAAATTCGCAATAAATTGCTCATTAAGTGCTGACGTTCGTATACAGTCTGTGCGCAGAATATATAAAATTCCGCCAGACGGGCAAGAAAGATACCAGATTACATGGGGAGTTTTCATGACAGATAAAGAGTTAGCTTATGCTAAATTAGAAGAATTGAAGAAATATCTGATGGAGTTGCAGAGTATTGCTGTTGCCTTTTCCGGAGGGGTGGATTCTGCTTTTCTTTTAAAAGTTGCACATGATGTGCTGGGAGAAAGGGCAGTTGCCGTAACTGTAACTGCAGTTTTTTTTCCGAAAAGAGAATATGATGAGTCGGTAGAATTTTGTAACAAAGAAGGGATTCGACAATATTTTTGTCCGACTGATGTATTAGAAACGGAGGCTTTTAAAACCAATCCTTCGAACCGATGTTATTTTTGTAAAAAGAAACTTTTTTCAGAAATTCAGGCACTTGCTTTCGAAAAAGGGATCTCTTATATCGCGGAAGGTTCCAATATGGACGATGATAAGGATTACCGGCCCGGAATGAAAGCTGTTAAGGAGCTAGGTATCCTCAGTCCGCTAAAGAAGGTGGGACTATTAAAAGAAGAAATTCGCTTTTTGTCCAAAGAATTGGGTTTGCCAACGTGGGATAAACAGTCTTATGCCTGCCTTGCTTCCCGCTTTGTTTATGGTGAGGAAATTACAAAAGAAAAACTTTTAATGGTGGAAAAAGCAGAGCAGCTTTTATATGAATTTGGTTTTCGGCAATTTCGTGTCCGTGTTCACGGTATGATGGCTCGAATTGAGATAGTACCACAGGAATTTGAAAAACTAATAGAGGAAACGGTTCGTCAAAAAATCATAGATGCATTCAAGGAATATGGTTTTACCTATGTATCTTTGGATTTAACCGGATATCGGACCGGGAGTATGAATGAAACAATCCACATACATGAATGAAAGGAAAATATACAAATGACTTCATTATATTTGGAATGCAATGCAGGTATCAGCGGAGATATGACGGTTGCCGCACTCTTAGATTTGGGTGCAGATGAAAAACTTTTACGAAATGTTTTAAATAGTATTCCGGCAGAAGGTTTTTTCGTTGAAATATCCAGAGTAAAAAAGGCCGGTATCGATTGCTGCGATTTTTGTGTTGTATTGGATTCCGCACACGAAAATCATGATCATGATATGGAATATTTGCATGGACAGGACTTTGTCCATGTGTGCAGTGAAGATGCTGGGCATGGTCATACCCATTCGCACAGTGAGAATGTTGAGCATGGACATAATACTGAGCATACTCATTCACATCAAGAAGAGGCACATCATCATATGCATCACCATGAACATCGTGGTATGGCAGAAATAGCAAAAATAATAGAGCAGACACAAATGACGGAAAATGCCCGCTCTCTGGCATTAAAGATTTTTCAGATTCTGGCAAAGGCAGAAGCAAAAGCACATGCTACGGATATTAATCAGGTTCATTTTCATGAAGTCGGAGCGATTGATTCCATTGTAGATATCATTGCAGTTGCCGTTTGTATTGACAATCTGGGAATCAAAAATGTAATCATACCAAAGCTTTGTGAAGGAAAAGGAACGGTTCGTTGTCAACATGGTATTTTACCTATTCCGGTTCCTGCCACCGCAAATATTATGGAAACATATCATTTAGCCGTTGAGATTATGGATGTACAGGGAGAATTTGTGACACCTACCGGAGCAGCAATTGTTGCTGCACTTAGGACATCGGATCAATTGCCAAAGCAGTTTGTCATAAAAAAAACCGGGCTCGGAGCCGGAAAAAGAGCCTATGAAAGACCGAGCATTCTAAGGGCTATGTTAATTGAAGAAAAAATCGGAAAGGATATTGTTTATAAACTGGAAACCAATATCGATGACTGTAGTGGTGAAGTGCTGGGTTATACCATGGAAAGACTTTTTGAAGCGGGTGCAAGGGATGTGCATTATCAGCCCGTTTATATGAAAAAGAATCGTCCGGGCTGGCAGTTGAATGTCATATGTGAGGAAGAAAAAATAGCACAACTGGAACAGATTATTTTTGAAGAAACAACAACCATTGGTATTCGCCGTATTAGAGTTGAGCGTTCTGTATTGGGACGGAATATCGAAAAAGTACAGACTCCTTATGGAGCTGCTTTGGTTAAGATATGCCATTTGGGAGATGTAACAAAAATTTATCCGGAATATGAAAGTGTTGTGAAGATTTGCAAAGAGTATCAACTGCCGTATCAAGAGGTCTATGATATAGTTAGAGACAGTTACAAAACCACGCATTGACAAAAAGAACTAGCACCCCCAAACCAACCAAAGTTTTTAGGTGCTAGTTCTTTCCACTTATCAACTGAGGGCAAATCGGAGTCACATCCGATTACCTTTATCATTTATATTTTAATTCTTTTGCACAGGCAGGCACCGAATGTACCAACGCCAACGTGTGTTGCAATGCTTAAGGGAATTGCTTCGATATGACTTCTTCTGCCGAAATACTCCTGTACTTCTTCATTCCAGGCAAGAGCCTCATCTCTTCTTAAGGCTGCTGCCGTATAAAGATGATAATCATTAATATCCTCACTGTGGAATTTATGTATCATATCCTTTTCCAAAGCCTTTAAAATAGCTCTTTTTGCAGCCTTTGTTCCGCGCGCTTTTTCATAGGATTCAATGGAACCGCCATTGACGGATAAAATTGGTTTGATGTTGAGCATGGAGCCGACTGCTGCAGTTGCCGGACTGATTCGACCGCCTGCTTTTAAATATTTTAAATCATCTACCATCATATATATGGAGGCTTCATTTTTGGTTAAGGTCAGAGTATTTCTGATTTCAATTAGGTCTTTTCCGGCATCGGCCAAAGCCTTGGCATCCAAAACAGCCTGTTTTAAAGAAACGGAAATTCTCTGATTGTCAATGACAACAACTTTTCCGTCATAGTCACCTGCCAACATTGCTGCAGTAGAGTAAGAACAGCTTAAGCCGGAAGACATGGGAATGTGAATAACAGCATCATAGTCTTTTAATGCCCGATCCCAGATATCCATAACATCTGCAGGTGATGGTTGTGATGTAAAGATCTGCGATCCGCTTTGCTGTTTTTCATAAAAATCGTTATGGCTGATGGAAATGCCTTCGGTATACTCTTCCCCGTCAATATTAAATTTCATGGGAAGGACGAAAACTCCATATTTTTCTGCTTTTGTCTGAGAAATACCACTGTTTGAATCAGTAATGATTGCAATTTTTTGTTTGGCCATATAAATTCTCCTTTTGTAATGGAACATTTTTTGCGTATATCCAAAAAAGTTTTTACACAAAATCCCATTACTTTGTATATCAGTATAAATGATTCAAATGAAAAATACTATTCATACATAAAAATTATTTTAAAAAATTTATAAAGAATTTTTATTGCTCTTTTTGACAATTGGAATTGCAAAGTCATGAAATAATCTGGTTATGCCATATATCACATGATTGCTTTTTTATAGGGCATGTGATACCTTATATTATGTAGTTTAACGCGTTAAAGTTTTAATGTTTAAATTATAGAAATTACAAAATTGATAAAATGATTGGGGAATAATTATGCCAGTAATTGATTATTTGGAAAGAAATGCGAAATTGTATCCGGATGAGGTCGCACTTGTTGAATTAAATCCGGAAGAGAAAGATACAAGAAGGACAACCTGGAAGGAATCTGAATTAATCGAACCTACCCGGTTTGAGCCTTACCGCAGGGAAATCACATGGTGCGTGTTTGACGAGAAAGCAAACCGCTTTGCCAATATGTTACTGGGACGCGGAATCAAGAAAGGTGATAAGGTTGCCATTATTATGTATAACTGTCTGGAATGGCTGCCGATTTATTTTGGTATTTTAAAAACAGGTGCGATTGCCGTGCCGTTTAATTTCCGTTATGATGCCGATGAAATTTTATATTGTGCTGAGCTTGCAGAAGTAGATATGATTGTATTCGGACCACAGTTTATCGGACGTATTGAAGTCAATGCAGAAAGACTTTCAAAAGGTAGATTGTTAATCTATGTTGGAGATAACTGCCCAAGTTTCGCAGAAAGTTATCATGAGCTGGTAGCGGATTGTTCATCCCAGCCACCCCGTATTGCAATTACCGATGACGATTTTGGTGCAATCTATTTTTCTTCCGGAACGACCGGATTTCCGAAAGCTATTTTACATAAACACCTTAGTTTGACGCAGGCGGCAGAGATGGAACAAAAACACCATGCAACCGGCAGGGATGATACATTTCTTTGTATTCCTCCGCTTTATCACACCGGTGCAAAATTCCACTGGATGGGAAGTCTGGTGGCCGGCAGTAAAGCCGTATTATTAAAAGGTGCAAAACCGGAAACCATTCTTTCTGCTGTTTCTTCGGAAAAATGTACCATTGTATGGCTGCTGGTTCCGTGGGCGCAGGATATCCTGGATGCTCTGGATCGCGGTGATTTAAAGAAAGAAGATTATGAACTTGATCAGTGGAGACTGATGCATATCGGAGCGCAACCCGTTCCACCGTCCTTAATTAAACGTTGGAAAGAATACTTCCCGAATCATGATTACGATACCAATTATGGTTTATCAGAATCTACCGGTCCCGGCTGTGTTCATCTGGGAATGGAGAACATTCATAAAGTCGGTGCCATCGGTGTTCCCGGCTATCGTTGGGAATGTAAAATCATTGATGAAGACGGAAATGAAGTCAAAAAAGGTGATGTCGGAGAACTTTGCGTAAAGGGTCCCGGTGTCATGACCTGTTATTACAACAACCCCGAGGCAACGGAAGAATGTATCAAAGACGGATGGCTTCTTACCGGAGATATGGCAATGCAGGATGAAGATGGTTTCTATTTCTTAGTAGACCGTAAAAAGGATGTCATTGTCAGTGGCGGAGAAAATATTTATCCGGTACAGATTGAGGACTTTTTACGTAAGTATGATAAAATCAAGGATGTTGCCGTAATTGGTCTGGCAGATCCCCGTCTTGGAGAAAAAACTGCTGCCATTATCGAAATCAAAGAAGGCATGACGGCAATGAAAGAGGAAATTGATGAATTTTGTCTGGCACTTCCCCGTTATAAACGTCCGAAGGAAGTTATTTTTGCGGATATTCCGAGAAATGCGACCGGTAAGATTGAGAAACCGGCACTTCGTAAAAGATATGGTGCGGACAAACTGGTTGCACAGGAAAATATGGGTTAAAGATAAGAAAAAGATTCATTCTGATTTTAATCCCACCGAATTCGGTAGGGTTAGATATGATTCAGGAAATGCTTTTGCTATGCATAAATGCGATATGTGGATAGCAAACAAAAATTGGATCATTTGAATACATATTTGGAGGAACTTTAGATGAAAGAACTAATGCTGGGAAATAAAGCGATTGCACGCGGATTGTATGAAGCGGGCTGCAAAGTTATTTCCAGTTATCCCGGAACGCCGAGTACGGAGATCACCGAAGAGGCGGCAAAATATGACGAAATATATTGCGAATGGGCTCCCAACGAAAAGGTTGCCTTAGAGGTTGCACATGGGGCAACCTTAGGTGGAGTCAGAAGTGCGACTGCGATGAAACATGTTGGATTAAATGTGGCAGCAGATCCGCTGTTTACGATTTCTTATCAGGGATTAAATGCCGGACTGGTTATTTGTGTGGCAGATGATCCGGGCATGCATTCTTCGCAGAATGAACAGGATTCGAGACATTATGCAGAGGCAGCAAAGGTGCCGATGTTAGAGCCGTCTGATTCGGCAGAATGCATTTTATTTACCAAAAAGGCATTTGAACTTTCCGAAAAATACAACACGCCGGTGTTTATCAAAACCTGTACCCGTGTTGCGCATTCCCAGAGTGTCGTAGAACCGGGAGAAAGAGTTGTGCCAAATCAGGTTCCTTATGTGAAGGACCCGACCAAGGTTATGATGACGGCCAATTCGCGAAACGCGCACATTCGTGTGGAGCAACGCACCAAAGATCTGATTGCCTTGGCTGAGAATTGTGAATTCAACCGCGTGGAAATGGGAGATACTTCTGTTGGAATTATTACTTCTTCCACATCCTACCAGTATGCAAAAGAAATATTTGGTGAAAAAGCAAGTATCTTAAAGTTGGGCATGATTTATCCCATGCCGGAAAAACTTATCAAAGATTTTGCTTCCAAAGTAGATAAAGTCATTGTTTTGGAAGAATTGGATCCGTTTATTGAAAATCACTGCAGAAAGCTCGGTCTGGATGTGGTTGGGAAAGAGACTTTCCCTATCTGCGGAGAATTTTCACAAAATTTGTTAAAAAACTGTCTGGGTATGGAAGTGCCTAAGACCATGCATATTGACGATGAAATTCCCGGCAGACCTCCGGTAATGTGTGCCGGTTGTCCGCACAGAGGTATTTTCTATGTTTTAAAGAAACACAATGTTATGGTATACGGAGACATCGGATGCTACACGCTTGGCGCAATTGCTCCGTTAAATTCCATGGACTTAAATGTCTGTATGGGAGCTTCCTGCTCCGGTTTGCATGGTTTTAACAAAGCAATGGGCACGGAAGGTGAGAAACACAGCGTTGGTGTCATTGGTGATTCTACCTTTGTCCATTCCGGAATAACCGGTATTACCGATATTTCCTACAACATGACCAATTCCACCGTGATAATTCTGGATAATTCCATTACCGGTATGACCGGTCATCAGCAGAATCCGACGACCGGAAAGAATTTGCGTGGTGAACCTGCCGGAAAAGTCGATTTGGAAGCACTTTGCAAAGCACTCGGCTATCGTCGCGTCAGAGTTGTAGATCCATATGATATGGCAGAAGTTGAGACGGTTTTACTGGAAGAGTTGGAAGCAGAAGAACCTTCTATTATCATCAGCCGCCGTCCCTGCGTCATGATCAAGGGAACGGTACATAAACCTCCGATCAAGGTTGACAAAGACAAGTGTGTGGGATGTAAGGCCTGCATGAAGATTGGTTGTCCTGCTATTTCCGTACGAAACGGAAAGGTTGAAATTGACGAGACACTTTGCATTGGATGTAAAGTCTGCTCTCAGATGTGTAAATTTAAGGCATTGCCGCAAAATGACGAGGAGGAAGCATAATGAGTACAAAAAATATTATGATCGTCGGCGTTGGCGGACAAGGAACTTTGCTTGCAAGTAAGATGTTAGGATATGTACTCTTAAAGCAGGGTTATGATGTAAAAGTATCTGAAGTACATGGTATGAGTCAGCGCGGAGGAAGCGTAGTGACTTATGTCAGATATGGTGAAAAGGTTTATTCTCCGGTTATTGATAAAGGAGAAGCGGATATTATTTTATCCTTTGAAAAATTGGAAGCAGCCAGATGGCTGGAATATTTAAAGCCCGGCGGAAGTATGATTATCAATACACAGGAAATGGAACCTATGCCGGTCATTACCGGAGCTAAGATTTATCCGGAAAACTTAGTGGAAAAAATGCAGGCAGCAGGTGCCAAGGTGGATGCAAAGGATTTTCTTGCCCTTGCCATTGAAGCCGGTTCTGCCAAAGCTGTCAATATCGCATTGATGGGAAGATTATCCATTTATTTCCCGGAAATCAGCAAAGAAGAGTGGCAGGATGCAATTGTTGCCAATGTGCCACCCAAGTTTTTGGAATTAAATAAAAAAGCGTTTGAACTGGGCAGAAATGCATAACTTTTAATAATTTTTACACCCTTTTCGGGAATACAAATCTGAAAAGGGTTTTATAAATTTAAAAGTTGTCCGGCATTTTCTCCCAATATTTTGGAAAGCTCCAAATCGGAAAGTCCGGTATTTTTTAAAATCCGGATGCATTCTCCCTGGTCAGCCCAGGGACTGTCACTTCCGAATAAAATACGGTCAATTCCATGTTTTTTGACAATTTTTTGAAACTCCCCGATTCCAAGCTGGAGTCGGGATGTTTTTATATCTGCCGAATCACTTTTTGAAAGAGTAGCTGCTTTCGATTTGGGAGAACGAAGCGGCGTCATTGAAAAAGAAGTATCTAAGTAGACGTCACATCCGGCAATCTGATCAAGAACTTCATCCCAGCAATTCCAGCCTCCCATATGAGCAAGCACCAGTTTTTTAGGATGTAATTCTTTTATTATGGGCAGGATGTGGGACGGTGTTACAAAATCGGCACCGGGATAGCTGATATCATAACCGGCATGTGTTACAACAATGAGATCCAATTCCATAGCATAGTCTATGATTTTTTTATAGCGGATGTCGTTGAAATAGGTTTTCTGAAAGACCGGATGAAGTTTAATGCCTTTAATTCCATTTTTAGAAAGGTCTTTTAAAATATTTTTATAATCCTCATTATCGGGATGAATACCCCCAAATGAAATGATACCTGATTCCGAAAAATGTTCATTCGTTTCGATTGTCAGGCGGTTAATTTTTTTTTCGTGAGCCGGATTGGTTACGACCGGTAACAGAACAGAATAATCAATGCCGTGATTTTGCATGGAAGAACAAAGGTCGGCCAATGTGCCGGCGATGTAGTTTTTGATGTCGGCAGAGGCGGAAAGCTTTGCAATCGTTGACTGTACAATTTTTTCCGGAAATGTATGTGTGTGAAAATCAATTATCATAGTAGCAAATTCCTTTTTTGGTTGATTTTAAAAGCATATTTTTATTATAATAGTTTTACCAGCGGATTGCGAGTATGAAAACTGAGACATCTCGGCTTTGGTATCATAATATTAATAGGATGCACAAAGTACTTTTCCATTATTCCATTTGATTGTTTTAGCAGACGTTTCATATTTTTAAGGTTTTTAAAGGGGAAAGAATGAAAACAACATGCGAATTCTGTAATGAATATTTATCGGATACCGATGAAAATTGTCCTCACTGTGGTGCCAAAAATCCGAATTATAAGAGGGCTAGTCATGAGATACCACAAACGATTGAAGAATTAAAACAATGGTATAAGGATCACCATCTTCCACCGGAAGAGGTAACACGCTTTTTTGTTGGTAAGAATTATAAAAAACCGAAAGCTTTTGGTATCTATGAAGAGAATGGTCGTTTCATTGTATACAAAAACAAAGCAGATGGCAGCAGGGCAATCCGTTATGATGGTGCAGATGAAGCATATGCAGTAAATGAGTTGTACCAAAAACTAAAGGAAGAGATTAGCAGACAAAAAAGATCCAATCGTTCTGTAGCACAAAAGAATCCTAAAAAAGAGGGGCTTGTAAATAGGCTGTTAAATTTGGATTTACAGAATGTTTTTGGTTTTTTGATTGTTTTCTTTATTCTGATTATTTCCTTTATTTTAAGTGTTATAAGAGTACCAAACGGATATTATCAATATCAGAATAAGCAGTATTACCATTTGGATGATAGCTGGTATGAGTATGATGAGTATTATTCTAATTGGGAACCTGCCAGGGTAGAGAAGGAACTTCAAAAGAATCATGAAGATTATTTCGAATCCTCTTCTTATAGTTCCGATATAGAAGCATCGGATTTTTCAGAAACTACTTACTATGAAAATTGGCTCGAAAGTGAAAATGATGATTCCGATTGGGATTCTGATAGTGATTGGGATTCCGGAAGTGACTGGGATTCCGGTGGAACCGATTGGGACAGTGATTGGTAAAAGAAATTGTGAAATAAGAAAAAAATTAATTATAAAGGAGAATAAAAAATGGCAAACAAGTATGCAGGAACACAGACAGAAAAGAATTTACAGGCAGCTTTCGCAGGTGAATCACAGGCAAGAAACAAATATACCTATTTTGCTTCTAAGGCCAAAAAAGAAGGATTTGAGCAGATTTCCGCTCTTTTCTTAAAAACCGCAGATAATGAAAAAGAGCATGCAAAAATGTGGTTTAAAGAATTAGAAGGAATTGGATCAACAGCAGAAAATCTGGCTGCAGCCGCAGATGGTGAAAACTATGAATGGACAGATATGTATGAAGAGTTTGCAAAAACCGCTGAAGCAGAGGGATTTAGCGAACTGGCTGAAAAATTCCGTGGCGTAGCTGCTATTGAGAAAGCACATGAAGAGAGATATCGTGCTTTATTGAAAAATGTTGAAACTGCTCAGGTATTTGAAAAGAGTGAAGTGAAAGTATGGGAATGCCGCAACTGTGGTCATATTGTAGTTGGAACAAAGGCTCCCGAAATCTGCCCGGTATGTGCACATCCCCAGAGCTATTTTGAAGTAAGAAGCGAGAATTACTAAAAAGCACTACAAAATATGATTATTTATTAAGTTGAAAAACCTGTGTTAAAACATGGGTTTTTCTTTTTTTTACGTGTTTTTTAAAAGGTGTTGTGATATGATATAGACGAAAAATCTGAGAAGTGAACCCCGCTACGCCTACGTTTTTTCTCATGCACTCTCAGAAAAGTATGCTTCGAGAATGGTATAGTAATTGGAATAGTAGAAACAAAGCTATAGAATCAAAAGGGATTAAAAAATAGCAGTAGCAAGAAAAAGTTTAGAAAAAAGAAAAACAGGAGATAGAAAATCATGACACTAAAAGAATTAAAAATCGGGCAGCCTGCCGTAATCGATCAAGTTGGCGGAGAAGGAGCATTAAGACAACATTTTCTGGATATGGGGGTTTTACCCGGAGCGGAACTGAAAATTGAAAAGTATGCGCCGATGGGTGATCCCATGGAAGTAAGAATACATGGATATGAGCTGACTTTGAGACTGGATGAAGCAGGACAGATTGAGGTACATGAGATTGAGGAATTATCGGATGAACAGGAGAAAAAACGGGCAAAGTCCAAATCTGTCAAAGAGCATCCGGGTTTGGGTGAAGATGGTAAGTATCATGTGAAAGCCGATGAACATCCGTTGAAGGAAGGAACCAAGATTCACTTTGCGCTTGCCGGAAATCAGAACTGTGGAAAGACAACCTTATTTAATCAGTTAACCGGTTCTAACCAGCATGTGGGTAATTTTCCGGGAGTGACGGTCGACAGAAAGAGCGGTTGTATCAAAGGGAATGAATTGACTGAAGTTGTTGATTTACCGGGTATTTATTCGCTTTCGCCTTATACCAGTGAGGAAATTGTATCCAGACAATACATATTGAATGAGCACCCGGAAGGAATTATCAATATCATCGATGCTACAAATATTGAGAGAAATCTCTATCTGACCATGCAGTTAATGGAATTAAATGTTCCGATGGTACTTGCTCTAAATATGATGGATGAGGTACGCGGTAACGGAGGAACCGTCTATATTAATGAGATGGAATCAATGTTAGGCATTCCGGTCATTCCGATTTCGGCTGCCAAAAATGAAGGAATTGATGAATTGGTGAATCATGCACTTCATGTTGCCATGTATCAGGAGCATCCCGGAAGGATGGATTTTTGTGAGGAAAATGATCATAACGGAGCCGTTCACCGTTGCCTGCACGGAATTATGCATCTGATTGAGGATCATGCCAAAACCGCAAACATACCGGTTCGTTTTGCCGCAACCAAATTAGTTGAGGGCGATGAACGGATTCTGAATAAACTGGAATTGACACAAAATGAAAAAGAAATGTTAGAGCATATCATCTGTCAGATGGAGGAAGAAAGAAACATGGACCGGGCAGCAGCAATTGCTGATATGCGTTTTTCTTTTATCAAAAAACTGGTCCGTGCCTGTGTGGTAAAACCGCATGAGAGTAAAGAACGGGAAAGAAGCCGCAGGATTGATCAAGTGCTGACCGGAAAATATACTGCCATTCCCGCTTTTGTTGGGATCATGGCGCTGATCTTTTATCTGACCTTTCATGTCATTGGCGGCGGGTTACAGGAACTGTTGGAAAGCCTGATTGAAAAACTTTCTGTGCTTGTGGAACAGGGTATGACTGCCATTCATGTCAATGATGTAATACAATCTTTGGTTTTGGATGGAATTTTTCAAGGTGTGGGAAGTGTTGTGAGCTTTCTACCGATTATTGTGACGTTGTTTTTATTTTTGTCTTTGTTGGAAGATACCGGATATATGGCACGTGTTGCATTTGTCATGGATAAACTGTTGCGACGTATCGGATTGTCCGGACGCAGCATTGTTCCGATGTTGATTGGGTTTGGATGCTCGGTTCCCGGTGTTATGGCAAGCCGTACACTGCCTTCACAAAGAGACCGTAAAATGACCATTATGATGGTGCCTTTTATGAGCTGTACGGCAAAGCTTCCGATTTATGGTTTTTTTGCCAATGCATTTTTCCCGGGTAAAGAAGCGATCGTCATGATTATTTTGTATTTTACCGGTATTTTTGTCGGAATTATTACGGCAATGATTTTAAAGCAGACAAAATTCAAAGGAGAAGCGGTTCCTTTTGTCATGGAGTTACCAAATTATCGAATGCCGGGACTGAAAAATGTCATGCAGTTGCTTTGGGAAAAGGCAAAGGATTTTTTGGAGAAGGCATTTACTGTTATTTTTCTGGCAACGATTATCATATGGTTTTTACAGACCTTCAGCCTGCATCTGAGTGTCGTAACCGATTCTAAAGACAGTATTTTAGCTGTTATTGCAGGAATGATTGCGCCGATATTTAAGCCTTTAGGCTTTGGCGACTGGAGAATTTCCACGGCATTGATGACCGGATTTATTGCAAAGGAAAGTGTGGTATCGACGTTATCTGTTTTGTTTAAATCGACGGAGGCCTTATTTGAAATTCTTTCACCTGCTGCCGCTGCCGCTTTATTGGTATTCTGTCTGTTGTATACACCCTGCGTGGCAGCAATCGCATCCATAAAGCGTGAGCTTGGTGCAAAATGGGCAGCGGTGATTATGCTGATGCAATGTGTCATTGCCTGGATTTGTGCATTTTTGGTTTATTCACTGGCAAGTCTTTGTGGGATGTAAGTCGTCCGTCAGAATAATGATATCTTTGCCGCCTCATACTTCGGTTTCTAGCCTTTCTAAGTGGCATGTTCACAAAATATTTATTAAATGCCTGGTTTCAAAACTCAGACTTCGTCTTCAAACAGTTGAAACCAGGCATTATATTTTGTTCACATATGCCGCTAAGAAAGGCACGAAACCTTGTAAAAGTCGGCGGTAAAGATATCATTATTCTGACGGACGACTTAATATGTCTTTATAGTTGAGAATACAAAAATTGGGAAAGGGCGGTACAAAACACAAATATATATAATTGACATTAAAACATATGAACTTTATAATATTCTTTAATATATATTGGGCGATATATATTAAAGAATATTTTTAAAATGTAACTTTCATATTACAATTTTGTGGTTGAGAAAGTTTACTATATTTACTCAGAGATTGTATAATAATTTATCTGCAATAGAATATGCAAATTTTGAGGGAACAAAATTGTAATAAGAGAGTAAATAAAAAGGGGCAGAACTATGGCACCAAGAAATAAGTTTTCCAGAGATGAAATGATAGAAAGAGCGGTACAGGTGGTTCGAAAAAAGGGAATAGCATCTCTTACTGCAAAATCTTTAGCAAATGAACTCGGAGTATCTACGCAACCGGTTTTTACCTGCTTTCATACGATTGAAGAGGTCCGGCGGGAAGTGGTAAATGCTGCACAAAAAATATATGATGATTATGTGAAAGAAGGACTTTGCAGCGATATACCGTTTTGGGGTTTTGGTATGCAGTACATCCGGTTTGCAAAAGAAGAACCGGAATTGTACCGGGTGTTGTTTTTATCAACAGATCAAAATGAAGGAAACAATGCCTTTGAAGAGATGAATGCATCCTTAGAACTGGTCACAGATTCGATGCAACAGACATATCATATCGATGGAAAAACAGCAGAGCGTTATTTTCGGGATATGTGGCTGGTTGTTCACAGTCTGGCTACACTCATTGTGACAGGTGCATGTCCCTATACGGATCAGGAAATCGGTAGGATTCTGACCGGATTTAGTATCAGTCATTGCATGGCGATTAAGGAAATTCCGGGATTTGTAGATGATAGTTATGATAAGGATAAGATATTTGGGGAATTGGTTAAAAAGTAAAGAGTACGAGATGAAATAAGGTATTAGAGAAGCCGGTAAAGAAATAGAGTATTATGTGATGAAATAGAAAAACGAAAAATTGATAAAGCATAGAATTGTGTAAGAAAACTGGAGGGAAAGACATGCAAGAGAAAAGTGGAGTTTTGATTCAAAACGAAAAACAGGCAAATAGGGCCGTAGCAAAAGTCATGCAGATTACATTCTTGATTTTTACGGTGGTTTATCTGCTTAATGTATTTGGTATTTTTGTTGTTGATATGGGAATCATGACATTTGCCTACATTGTCGGTTCTGTTTTATTATGGGTACCGACCTTGATTGTAATTGTCGGCAAAAATCAGCAGTCATATGTAAAATATATATTGATTTTGTGTGCTGTAATATTTGTAACCGTGGTTGCAACTACTTTGGGCTATCATGCAGTTTTACTGTATATTTATGCGATTGCCATTGCAAGCCTGTATTTTTCCAAAAAACTGAATATCTTAACTACCATATTATCGGTTGTGGGTGTATCGCTTGGACAGTGGCTGGCTTTTACTTTGGATACCCTGACGGATCATAATTTTACAAATACATACAAATTATTTGTATATGGAATTTTACCAAGGGCATTGGTTTTAATTGCTATTGCTGCTATTTTTACCATGTTATGCGAAAGAACAGCCGGGATGTTATCGAATCTTCTGAATGCTGAAGAGCAGGAGAGAATGATGAATCAAATGAAGCAGATGCAGGAGCAGTCCCGACAGACTTCGGACGAATTGCTGCAAATGGTAAAGGAATTGTCTGTTATTACCGAGTCCTCCATGAAAGCAAATGAGCAGATCACGGATGAGACAGGCAGTGTGCTGCAGTCCTTTAGTGAAAATACGAAAGAAATTACCGGTATGAATGAGCGGACACAGGACATTCATGCCCGGTTGCTTGCACTTGGTACTATGAATGAACAGGTTGCTGAGTTAGCAAAACAGGTTAATTTGACAACTAAAGAAAATCAGGAAAAAATGGATGACGCAACGGAGAGTATGGAAAAGATACATACAAGCGCGGGTCAGTGTAAGGATGTTATTCTGGAATTAGGTGAGAAATCAAAAGAAATTTTGGATATTATCCGCGTGATTACCGGTATTTCCAATCAGACCAATATTCTGGCATTAAATGCATCCATAGAAGCAGCCAGAGCCGGAGAACATGGTAAGGGATTTGCGGTCGTTGCCGGACAGATTCAGAAATTGTCAGAGCAGACGAAGGCAGCCGTTGATAATATCGGAAAAATTGTAACAGAAGTTGTTCAATATACAGATAATGCCGTTTCCGTTATGGAGCAGAGCGTTCAGCTGACCAAGGCCGGAATGGAGCGAATTGAAGAAGTTGGAAATTCGACCGCTTTGATTACTGCCTCCAACAGCCAGATGTCTGACCAGATTTTGGAAATGGACAAGACAGTGGAAAATATTAAGACCCAGAGTGATGAAGTGGCCAAAGGAATGGAACAGGTTCATTCCAATACACAGGGAAATTATAATGCAGTAGAGCATGTTGCTGCCGCAACCCAGGAGAATACTGCCGGTGTGGCAGAAATTGAAAACCTGGTAGAGAGAATTAAAGTGCTTGCATATAAAGCAGCCCAAGGCTAAGGATAAATAGTCTTTTACCCTTAGCTTTGTAAAAAAGGAAGGGAAAAGAAAATGAATCATATAGTGAAAAAAGAATATTTAAAAAGGCTGCTGATCATTGCCGTACCCATCATGTTAAGCAATCTGATCAGTCAGGTACAGATGCTGATCGACAGAATTTTTCTCGGTCATGCAGATAATTTATATATGAGTGCACTTTCCAATGTGACATCATCAATATGGACAACCGTTTCCTTTTGCTTTTCTTTGTCCATAGGTGCCTCTATCTTAATCAGTCAGAATGTCGGAGCCAATAAAAAAGATCGTGTAGAAGAATATGCGGGAGCGTTGATTAAATTTAATAACATTGTTCCGGTATGTCTGTTTTTCTTCTGGTTTTTCTTATCGGAATATGTTTTCCGGATCATGCACGTGTCAGAAAATCTGATGCCGCTTTGCATAAGCTATGCCAAGTATTATGCACCGGTATTTCTTTTAACGGGGTTGGCGGCGTCGCTTAGTGTCATTCTTCAGACCTCGAATTATACTAAACCGATGATTATTTACGGAATGATTCGGGCGGGGTTAAATATCATACTGGATTATATTTTGATTTATGGAAAATTGGGATTTCCGGCACTTGGTATTTCCGGTGCGGCAATCGGAACCACCATTGCGGAGTACGTGGGCGGAATTTATGTTTTATTTGTCTTTTTTACCAATAAAAAGCTGATTACGCGCCCTACCTTCCGGAGTATCAAAGAAGCAAAGCTTTTTAGCTATCTGTCTTCTGCAAAGCTGGGTCTGAATACGGCTTTGGAGGATTTTGCATGGAATTTTGGTAATTTGTTTTTGATACGGTTGTTGAATAACATCAATGAGCTGGCAGCCGGAATCTATTCCATTATTTTCGGTGTGGAAATTCTTGCGGTTGTGCTGGTTGGTGCTATCGGAAACGGTACGATGACTCTGACTTCGGAAGCAGTCGGAAAAAAAAATGTGGCACAATATAAGGGTGTCTGTATCTGCGCTTATGGATTGTGCTCTATCATATCGGTATTCATGGTAATACTGGGAATTGCATTTCCGGAGCAAATTGTTGCATTGTTTACCAAGGATGCGTCCATCATTGCGTCAAGCGGCATTTATCTGTTTCTTATGAGTATCAACCTATTTTCCAAATCAGCCAATATTATTGTCGGAAATACCATTCGTGGAAGCGGAGACACCCGCTGGATGTTATATACCCAGTTATTTGGAACGGTGGGAATTATCTTAGTCAGTATATTATTTGTCAATATCTGCGGATTTGGAATCATTGGTGTATTTCTGGCCGTATTGGTGGATGAAGCAGTAAGAGCGGCAATCAATTTTTTCCGGTATCAGAGGATTGTGAAAAATTGGAAATAAAAACACAAACTGCCAAAAATGGCACATAATATCTTCTTTCATGCTGTATAGTGAGGATACTTCAAGCGACACATACAGATGAAAGGAGATTTTTTTATGAATAATGAAAATGAATTGGATACAACAAAAGAGGAAAAAGCTTTGAACTGGATTTTGATCGTCATGGTCGTAGTACAGATTCTCACAGGCATTACATTTATGGTTATAGGCATTGTGCTTGCTGTAGCATTATCAAAAATAAATATGTTTCTTGAGTTTATGTATCTATGTTAAATGATTACTTTGTTTTCATGTTTGTCATGCTAGAGAAAATGGTAGAGAAAAATAGGAACCTTATTTATGATTAGGAGGATATGAAGATGAATGCAGAAGCTGTTTTGAGATTTCAGACGTTAAGAAAAGAATATGGACACGACGCGTCAGCACTGGAAAAATATGAGAAAGGTATTTTGACGGTGACGCTTCTCAACGGGGAAGTTTGCAATATTGATGATCCTGAATTTGGTAATACGTTTATTGATATTATTAATGAATTTCAAAGTAATTATCCGGGATATGAGGTATTTCATTGCTTAGAGCTTGATCGCATCCGGCTTGCGGTACTTTATGTCGGACCGAATGAGGACGAATGGGAAATGAAACGTATTGATGAAGATGGATATATGTATTGCTATGTTTATAACGCATTTCTTCCTGCGTTATCCGAGCCTGGTGAAGTAAGGCTCGGATAGACGCTTGGATGAATCGATATCATGTTTTGCCAAGAATCATTCTACGAAAACGGTTTTTTGATGTATTAGAATGTTACAGATTCATACCTATTTACAATTTGATGAAGGGTATCCTTTACATCAGCCACAAGATTTTCCGGTTTTAACAGAGTTAGATATTGTGACTGTTCAATGCAGAAACGAAGTGCATTATCATATTGAATATCTTTGATGGTCGCCGCTAAAAAAGTCTGAGGTTTTATTGATACAAATAAACATCTTGCAGACAACGTATTTATAAAGAATAAAGTTAGAGTATGGTTTCAAATGGAAGCTCGTAAACCGGATACTAATTTTGTATTTATTTTCTGCAAGATTAAAAAAAGTGATATCAATCGTTTTATGGAATCCTTAGAGGAATTAAAAAAGAAAATGCTAATATTGGGGCACACGGATTATGAAGATTTTTGCAAAAAATTTCATGATAAATATTTGGTAGAAGGGGAAAATGCATGAAAAAATATACTGCAAGCAATGATGTACCGGTTTATTTTTCTAAAATAGAATTTCATGATAGTTACTGGATGTTTCAAAATGGTATGCCTGTATGGGGAGATGAAAAAATAATATTTTTGGATTTAGCAAATCAAGAACTGTCTGTACAAGTTATCAGAACAGGACAAGATTTAAGTAATAGAGTGTATTCCACGGAAGCCGGATGGAGATTAGGATATTCAAACGAAGAAGTGAAACACTTGATTGAGATGCGTGTTGGAAAAAATGGTATACAGCATGTGCAAGCTCAAGCCGAGGATGCAAGTTCTAAGGTTATTTTTTCAAAAGGAATAAAATTGACAAATGAACAGATGAAGGGGTTATTACCATATTGTAATGCTTTGGATTTTGAACCATTTCGTAACCGAGAAATGTCAATGGATGATCCGGGTTATAGAGGATATAGGGATGAAGTCACAATGTGGTTTAGAGGAATAACGGATTCTTACATACCCAAGATTGAGTTGCCGATGGATTATTTATATGACGAAAAACATATATGGCCAAGTGAACGCTTGTATCAATATATTTGGGAAAACTTTTTGAGAGATAATAAGAAATTATCGAGTGCAGAGATTTATAGAAAGATTTAATAAGACTTATGCTATATACAATAAAACGATTAAATAGAACTGTAAATTTAGACGATGATTTAGTAGATAAATATTGTCAATATGATATTTTGCGTGATCAACCATTCTCTATAACTGTAAGGTCAAAATATGGGCATTGTCCTACGCAAGAAGAACTATCTGATGAAGATTTGTCTATAATTTGCAATGACGTTTTACTTGCTGAATTAAAGACTTTGGCATTACTTCCGGAAGCAATGTCAGTAATTGAGCAAAATTACGATACATTATATAAACAGACACAAGAAGGAAAGTTGGTAGAATACAAAATATATTCGAGTTAATTGTTCCGAACAATACATTGGTTTTATTCGGAACAATAGTTATAATATAGCCAGAAGATTGTTCGGATGTGTTCTATGGAAAAGTTTATGACAACGAAAGAGGATTGCGTTTTGGGAAAGAGCGCGAATTAAATGAGGCGCCGGAAATGACGTTAAATATTTTTTGAAAAGAGGAATTGCCTTGGTAGATTATAAAGAGATACTAAATGGTACTGAGTATGGGTTTATTAAAGAAAATGAGCATTTAGGAAAGCATGTAATCCTTCTTGGACTTGCCGGAAGTTATTCTTATGGAACAAATATAGATGGCAGCGATATTGATGTAAGAGGAATTACGCTTAATCAGAAATCCGACCTTATCGGGTTAACACAGTTTGAACAGCATGTGGATGATAATACCGATACCGTTATTTATGCTTTTAATAAGATAATTACATTGCTTCTTAGCTGTAATCCTAACACAATAGAATTACTTGGACTTAATCCGGAGCACTACTTATATCTCAATGATATCGGTCAGATGCTCCTTGACAATAAGAAGCTGTTCTTATCAAGAAGAGCAATACAGTCATTTGGTGGATATGCTGATGCACAACTTCGGAGATTGCAGAATGCTTTGGCAAGAGATACATTTCCGCAGAGTGAAAAGGAACAGCATATCTTTAATTCTGTGAAGAATGCTATACATGGATTTAATTCGAGCTATAAGAATTTTGAATATGGAAGTTTTGAAATTTTTATTGATAAGGCAGTAAATCCGGAACTTGAAACAGAGATTTTTGTGAATGCTAATATGACTCATTATCCTTTAAGAGATTATGCAAGCATGTGGAATACTATGGCCAATGTTGTCAGAGATTATGAGAAAATTGGTAAGAGGAACAAAAAGAAAGATGCTATTCATCTGAATAAGCATGCTATGCACCTTATAAGGTTGTTTATGATGGCGCTTGATATATTGGAAAAAGGCGAGATTAATACATACAGGGCAAAAGAGCATGATCTTCTGATGGATATTCGCTTTGGAAAATATCAGAAGGAAGATGGGACATTCCTGGATAGTTTTTATGATATGATTACAGATTTTGAAAAGCGCCTGAATTATGCATCTGAGAATACTGATTTACCAGAGGAACCGGATGTGAAAAAGGTTCAGGATTTGGTAATGACAATAAATGAAAGAGTGATCCGTGATGATTATAAATAAGGATTGAGGCGTATGTTTGCGGACTGCGCTGAGGCGAGGCGGATAGATTCCGACCCCGCCATTTTTTTGCAAATGTCCAGATTGTTTATAATAATAGCAACAGAACCCAACACGTCTCTCAACGATGCGGATCATGTTGGGTTAATTATATTATGGGAATTGCGGTGGACGTCTTCGGACAACACCTAGGAGAACCTGATGCGTCAGGTTCTTTTTTGTACTTTTTATGTTGATATTCGGCGGTATTTTATGCCAAATTTATTGGTGGAAAAATGTTCGGTCAAAATTAGAAAAAAGCCTAAAAACCTTGAAAACATGGGCTTTTCTGGGAGGAAAACAATTATGATTAAAATACTCTTCATCTGCCACGGCAGAACCCGTACTTTTGTCTGAAATGGCTTAAAATCAAGGCTTTTGGGGGATGAGAATGGGATTTGTACCCCCCATTGTACCCCCATTTTGATATTTCGCTGATGTATTAACCAGGACTGCCCTCGATAAAAATGAATATGATTTGTGGTGAAAGAAGTTCCTGCGGGGAGGAGAGAAGATGGTGGTAGGATGCTTTTGTGCAGTAGTTAGGAATTCCAATGTCAAATGCAATAAGCATATTAAAGATGCAAAATATGGATGGTATTCATATGTAACAAGATTTGCGTTGCCAGTGTATGGAGATATTGAAAGATATAATGTTTTCCGCGCAATTTTACTTGTAAGACACGCAGAAGATAAAAGACTTTATTTATACGATATTATGAAAATAAAAAAAGAAACGAGTACCCATTTCCAGTCCGAAGACCTTACTCAGTAACAAAACTCGCTTCTCGAGTCTATAATATGCAATTCAGCATAAATAGTCAAGAGAATAAAAACAAAATGCTAAATTATTTTAAAAACATCTAAAAAATTATAAAAAACCATTGACATACATATGAGATGAATTGTATAATATGTACAGTAAAATTTGCATGAAGACTCAATAACAAACAAAAATCACTAAAGGTTTTCTAAGGCGCGTCGATTAATTTAGTGATAAGTGAAGTAATGCAATTATTACTGTGCGCTAAGACTGTTAATTATCATTTATTATCGTACCGTAGGGAGGTAAGCTATGAAAAAAAAGAAAATTTTGGCATTATTCTTAAGTGCCGCAATGGTGACATCGGTTCTTACAGGATGTGGGGTTCAAACAACCGAAGAAGCAGGCGAAACAGAAGAAACAACTGCTGTTGAAGAGACGACCGAACCGGCAGAGATCGCTGGAGAAGGAACAGAAACGATAGATGTTCTGATTTATGCACAGGAACATGAAAAGGTAGTATATGAAGATTTGGTTGCCAAGTTTACGGAAGAGCATAAGGATACAATCAAGGAAGTGAATTTTGAGGTAACTACTCAGGAAGAATACGCCACAAAGATGATGGCTGCTATTACAGCCAACGATCTTCCGGATATTTTTTATGTAGGACCGGAAGCAGTTCGAAGCTATGTAGACAATGGATATGTCCTTCCGCTGGATGATTTGGTGGACGCAGAGGCTGTCGATAATTTATGGCCGGCGATTTCCAGTGCATACAAGTATGATGGAAGCACGATCGGTCAAGGCTCTTTGTATTGTCTGCCAAAAGATTTATCATGCTTTGCGTTTGCTTATAACAAAGATTTGTTCGATGAGGCGGGCTTAGAGTATCCGGATCCGGAGAATCCATATACATACGATGAGTTTATTGAAGTTTGTAAAGCTTTGACAAAGGATACAGACGGCGATGGTGAAATAGATCAGTGGGGCGTTGCAAACGCAAATGCATTTGGTTTCACTCCTTATGTTTATAGTAATGGCGGACGTCTGCTGAATGAGGATTACACAAAGGTTCAGGTCGCTGAGAATGAGAAGTTCAAAGAAGCGTTCCAGTTCTATGCAGATCTTACTGTAAAAGAGAAGGTTACACCAACTGTTGAGCAGGATACAGCATTGGGCGGATATCAGAGATGGCTGGACGGACAGATTGGTTTCTATGCTTGCGGTACATGGGATGTAGCTGCATTTATGGATGACGCAACATTCCCTTATGAGTGGGATTTATGCGGATGGCCTGTAGGTCCTTCCGGTGACGGCAGATCAACAACCTGGCTGGGTACTGTAGGTTTTGCGGTTTCTTCAACAAGTGAAAATCCTGAGCTTTGTGCAGAACTGATCAAGTCTCTTTCTACTGATTTAGATGGACAGAAAGCACTTTGCGGTGAAACAACTGGTAAGTCTTTACAGCTGCCTAATATCATGGACTATGCTCAGTCAACATTCAAAGAGAAAGTTGCTGACGGAACAATCCCTTATGCCAGCAATGTAGATGTTATCTTCGGTTATGTTGAAGGTAATGATAAGTATAATGGTATTTTTGGTGAAACAACTTATACATATAATTCTGAGTGGTGGGATATCTTCCTTGAGGGAATGCCTAATGTGTTAACAGGAAAGATTTCTGTTGATGACTACTGCAACGAGGTTCAGCCTAAGATGCAGAAAGCATTAGATAATGCGATTGAGTTACAGAATGCTGCAACTAACTAATAATTAACCAATTATAAAGAAAATGATGAGGGCTCCATCACGGAGCTCTCCCCTTTTAGAAGGGAGTGACGTGTTATGGGCAGAAAAAAAAGAGTGAAAGAAAAGATGTCTGCAATGGCAAAAAGAGAAGAAAGATGGGCTTGGCTTTTCATTGCGGCACCGTTTATTGGTTTTTTGATTTTTATGGCCTATCCAATTTGTTTTGCATTATTTGCAAGTATGACTAAGTGGACAGGTATGAATGCTTTGGCAGATAATTTCTGCGGTTTTGAAAACTACATTGCTATCTTTACAGATGAAAAGTTTTGGAAATCGTTAGGAACAACGATTATTTATATGATCGGCATACCGATTGGTATGATATTGGGTCTGCTTTTGGCCATGGGAATGAATCGAAAAATTCCAGGGGTGAGAGTTCTTCGTACTATGTATTATGTACCGGTAGTATCTTCATTGGTTGCGGTCTCCATATTATGGATGTGGGTTTACAATTATGATTATGGTTTGTTTAATTCGATAATTAAAGCAGTAACCGGTCTTCATGGTCCTAACTGGCTCGGCGATGAAATACTTGTTAAGGTTGCTATGATTATATTTATGACATGGAAAGGTCTTGGAACCTCAATCATCTTGTATTTGGCAGGATTGCAGAATATTCCAAGAGATTATTATGAAGCAGCTGCAATTGATGGCGCAAATGGATGGGAAAAATTTAAGAATATTACCTTGCCTTTGGTTTCTCCGGTATCGTTTTACATTTTAATAACAAGCTTAATTGGAGGCTTTCAAGTGTTTGTAGAGGTTCAGGTAATGACTACATCAGGTGGAACCAATTACAGTGCGGCTACAATTGTATATTACCTGTATGATAAAGCGTTCTCCAACGGGCAGCTTGGCTATGGATGTGCAATTGCCGTTCTTTTGGCAATTATCATCTTTATTATTACAGCAATAAACTTTGTTGGCCAAGATAAATGGGTTAAAACGATGGATTAGGAGGGATTGACATGAACGGAGGTTATGCAAAAAAGAACACAACATTTGATATTATCGTATTTATTCTGCTATGCCTGGGTGCTGTTACCATGGTCTTTCCACTAATTTATATGGTTGCAACATCATTTATGACCAAAAATCAGATTCTTTCTGGAACATTAACACTTATTCCCGATCCGTTGTTGATTGGAAAATATTCAGAAGTGTTAGGAAAAGGACAGTTTATTAATGGTATTTTGAATACATTGAAGGTCGAAATTCCTGTATTGTTAATTGGTGGATTCACATCGACTATAGCGGCCTTTGGTTTTGCAAAGATGAATTTTAGAGGAAAAAACGCATTGTTTCTCGCATTGCTTGCAACCATCATGATTCCTTTTGCGGTTATTATGATTCCGCAGTATGTATTATTTACAAAACTTGGGTGGACGAATTCACTGTTGCCATTAATTATTCCGGGATGTTTTGGAAATGTAAGTATGATTTTCTTTTTAAGACAGAATATAATCGGGCTTCCTACTGACCTGATGGACGCTGCGAAATTGGATGGGTGTAACTATTTCCAAATTTTTTACAAGATTTTCCTTCCATTGATAAAAGGTGCTCTGGGAACCCAGCTGGTGTTATGGTTTATGCTCATTTGGAATGATTATCTCGCACCGACTATATTTTTGAGAAGTGAGGATAATTGGACATTACAAGTTGTAATTCGTTCATTTAACTCTTATTATGCGATTCAAAGTGATTATGCTCTGATTATGGCAGCATCTACTATTGCAATGATGCCGACATTACTGCTATTTTTCCTTTTGCAGAATGTTATTATCGAAAGTATTGCTATCAGTGGTATCAAATAAAGATCTTCGGGATATGGATTCCATATCCCGATTCTTTATTATGGCGAAACTTTGAAATTGACCGGCAAAGATTTCTGACATAGTGTGATATTGTCAAGTGGACATAAAATATTTTAACGGATTATTTTTATAATATAAAAAATTAATTCTGTTTTTTATATTATAAAAGGAATCCGTTATTGGATTCTGTTATAATAGAAAAAAATATTGGAGGGATCTGAAGATGTCAACGAATAATCCGGTAATTATTTTTTTGAATAAAATGACAGATTTGCTTCTTCTTAATCTTTTGTTTCTTATCTGTAGCATACCATTTGTGACGATAGGAGCTTCGCTTACTGCAATGTATCATGTTAATTTGCGTTCTATACGATATGGGGATGGCTATGTTGTAAAAGAGTTCTTTAAGTCATTTTGTCGTAACCTTAAACAGGGAACTGTTGCATGGATACTTACACTTATATTAGATGTTTTGATTTACATTGATATTACATTTTGGCAGAAACATGATTTTGGTGTGATGTCTACATGTATGATAGTGGTCAGCGTCTTTTTTGCATTTTTAATTGGTATTATAGAGATTTGGCTATTTCCGGTTATTGCAAAGATGGATGATAAATTTTGCAGGCAGGTTAAGAATGCAGCACTTATGGCACTTGGATTCTTTTTCCCGTATACAATTATTTGCGCAGGGATAACATTTGGAGTGGCATATCTGATTTATCGGAACATAGCAGCTGTATTTGTTATGATCCTAATTGGGTTTTCGCTGGAAACCTATGTTATGTCTTTTTTCTTCTACAAAGTTTTTGCTAAGTTGATTGATGAAGAGCCGGTAGGAGAGGATGATCCATTATATGGAGCGAGAAATGAGTAAAAAGCAAAATATTTTGGTTTGGAGCAACATATTATGGAGAGAAAAATAGTACCATTTTCATTAGATTATGTGGAAGTTACGGAGCCTCTTTTGGTCAATGCCCAAAATGCACAAATTGAATTTATTAAAAAATTTGATGTGGAGCGTATTTTGTCAAGATTTCGTGAAACAGCCGGGTTGGATACAAAGGGTGCCAAACCGTATATTGGATGGGAGGATAGTTTAATTGGTGGCCATTTTATTGGTCACTATTTTACAGCCTGTGCCCAACTCGTAAAAATGACAGGTGATAAAGAGGTCGCGGAACATCTTACATATATTGTGGAAGAATTACGTAAATGTCAGAAAGCATTGAACAGTGGATTCTTATCTGCAGCATATATACTTGATCCGGACAACGTGGAAAAACAGTTTGATATTGAAGAAGGGAAGGCAGAGGGTCAAACATGGGTACCATGGTATGCGTTGCATAAAGTATTCCAAGGAATTATTGATATCTTTGTGCTGACAGATAATGAAATGGCATTGGAGGTCGCAAAGGACTTTGGAGTGTGGATATATAATCGCGTTATCAAATGGGATAAAAAGACGAAAGAACGTTTGCTACAGACAGAGTATGGCGGAATGAATGATAGCCTGTATGAACTGTATAAAATTACAGGTGAAACGATATATCGTGATGCTGCGAGTCAGTTTGATGATCCTGTGTTATACGAGCGTTTGACTACTACACCAAATGCACTAAATTGTATTCATGCGAACACTACTATTCCGAAGTTTCTGGGAGCTCTCAATTGTGTTGACGCGCATAGAAAGGTTGAAGGGATAACGTGTGATGAATATGAGAAATACTTTGATTATGCTAAAAAATTCTTTGATATTGTAGTGGAAAAACAATCCTATATTACGGGTGGAATTAGTGATATGGAGCATTTTCGCGAGGACGGGAAAATGGATGCTGCACGAACACAATGTAACTGTGAAAGTTGTTGCTCTTATAATATGTTAAAACTGGCAAGATGTTTGTTCTTGTTTACCGGTGAGAAAAAATACATGGATTATTATGAGAATACATTGCGAAATGCTATTTTAGGAGCAATTAACCCGGAGAATGGGACTACTACTTATTTTTCGCCTATGGCTACAGGATATTATAAGCTGTTCGGTAAAGAAAAAGTGGAAGAAAATATGCTATGGTGTTGTACAGGAACCGGAACAGAAGATTTTACAAAGCTTGGCGATAGTATCTACTTTCAAGAAGAGGATACTTTGTATGTGAATCTGTATATTGATTCGATATTGAAATGGAAAGAAAAGGGTGTTACACTTCATCAAAATAGCGACGTAACAAGAAGTGAAAAGGCAGAATTTACGTTCTCTTTTGATGATGTACATGATAGAAAATATCTTAAAATAAAGTTTCGTATTCCGGATTGGGTATGTGATAAGCTCACGTTTTCTATGAATGATAAAAGCCTGCAATTAATGGAAGAGTCTGGGTTCTATGTGCTGGATACAGTATTTCATCATCAGGACAAGATAGTGGTTCATTATCCAATGAAGGTGGAGGCCTATGGTTTGGAAGACTGTCCGAGCGTGTTCGGATTCAAATATGGTCCTACTGTTTTAGCTGCGAAATTAGATACAACGGATATGGATGAATCTGTTTGGGCTGGGATTGATGTTATAGCTCCGGCTTGGAAAATAGTCGGTAAGAACCGGGCAAAGTTACAAATCAAATATGCACAGACATCAAGGAAGGTGTTGGAAACAGAGGAACTCACTTTGATGAATGGTATGAGTATAGATGAATTTTTATCTGATACATCCCGTTTCTTTGTGAAAGAGGAAGGAGAAGATATCAAATTCCGTCTGAGGGGAACAAATGCTGAATCTATATTTGGAGAGGAATTGATGTTTGTTCCGTATAACACAATTACAAACTGTAGATATGGTATTTACTGGTATTTTAAGGAAGAAATAAATAGTATATGCTGATTAAGCCAAAACACTTGATTTTACTGACTTTTGCCCCATTTTCTGGTATAATAATTGCAAAGATTTTGACGAAATCAAATCGTTTTTCTTGCAGTTTTTTTACAGATTTTGAGTATAAAGGGGCTAAAACAATGTACAAACCGATTGACAAGTTACAGCATTCATTCCTCGATTTCAACCAGCCTATGGGACTCCACATGAATCCGGATAACCGTTGGATCAAATTGGCTGACCGGATCCCATGGGATGAGTTTGAAGTAAAATATGCCAAGCTGTTTCCAAGTGATACGGGGAATGTTGCCAAGCCTCTTCGTATGGCATTAGGAGCTCTGATCATCCAGACCAAGTTCCAGTATTCCGACCGTGAGCTTGTAGAACAGATCGCAGAGAATCCGTATCTGCAATACTTTATCGGGCTTCCAGGTTTTCGGGAAGAAGCTCCGTTTGATGCAAGTACACTGGTTCTTTTCCGCAAACGCATTTCATCAGAGATGCTGATGGAAGTAAATGAGTATCTTCTTGCTCATAAGGATGATGACAAAGATGACCATACTCCTCCATCCGGAGGAAAAACCGGTGATGATGGTACTGCAAAAGAAGATACAAACAAAGGAACACTGACCCTTGATGCAACCTGCGCACCTGCAAACATCCGTTATCCGCAGGACATCTCACTTTTGAACGAAGCAAGAGAAAAGCTGGAAAACATCATTTACCGTTTTTGTAAATGTTATGGTCTTAAGCTGCCCAGAAGATACCGCAAACGTGCCAGAAAAGAGTATCTTGCATTTGCCAAGAGCAGAAAGCACACGGCAAAGAAAATCCGCAGCGCAATCCGCAGACAGCTTGGCTACGTAAAAAGAGACCTCGGCTATCTGGAACAGTTCATGAGCGATGGATACGCCATGACAGGTAAGGATATCGACTTGTATCTTACCATTATCAAACTGCATGAACAGCAACAGTATATGTATGATAACAGAGTCCATTCTGTGGAGCATCGCATTATCTGTATTCGTGACGAATCTGTTCAGGATTCAGAGGCGAATACTTTGTGCTCTTTTTCATCTGTTCCGATTCTGGCATGACCGGAGCAGATGTAAGAGTTGGAAACTACAGATATCTGCTTAATCAGCAGACACTAAATAAGAAAGTATAGAGAGATACAGACGATGAAGAATAAAGTTGTAAATGCAGTCCTTGGAATATCAGCTGTAGCATCTGTAGGTGTCAGCGGTTTTTTGTATAGCGAAAATGTAAATCTGAATAACGAACTGGCAGAAGTACAGAGTGCGCTCACACAGGAGCAGGAAACGCAGGCTGAAAATGAAAAGATCTTGTCTGAATATACAGACTTGATTTTGGAATGCAATGAATGGCATACTAATTGCGTACAAGTTGAATTCTGTTAAAGGTAAGGTGCTGTTTATGGAAACGACGAAGATAAAACAATTAAAATATACTCAGATTGCTGAAGACTTAAAAGAATTGATATTTTCGGATCAGATACAAGCGGGAGACAAGTTACCTTCAGAGAATGAGTTGTCTCAAAAGTACCGCGTTAGCAGACAAACTGTTCGGAAAGCGATTGCAATACTTGAAAGTGCGGGATATGTGTATGCGGAGCATGGGAGAGGAACCTTTTGTTCGGAACTCGTGAAACATAGTCGCACGTCAAATAATATTGCGGTTGTGACAACTTATATTTCAGATTACATTTTTCCAAAGGTTATCAAAGGTATTGATTCTGTGCTTACTGCGGAAGGATATAGTATTATCCTAAAGAATACTAAAAATTCAAGAAGTGGAGAGGCAAGATGTCTTGAAGAATTGTTGCAAAAGGATATTGACGGTATGATTATTGAACCCAGCAAGAGCCATGTATTTTGTCACCATATGAATTTGTATCATAAGCTAGATGAATTTCAGATCCCTTACGTGTTTATTCAAGGGTGTTTTGAACAGATGAAAGACAAGCCAAATGTGAGTATGGATGACGTTGAAGGCGGATATATGATTACCAATTATTTAATTTCTTTAGGACACAAAGAAATAATTGGGGTATTTAAATCGGATGATAGTCAGGGTCAATACCGCCACAGAGGTTATGTTAAAGCGTTGCAGGAAGCTGGCATTATGTATAATCCGGATAATGTCATATGGTTTTATACCGAGGATCGAAAAATTCATCCATATGAAAGAATTAAGCAGATGGTGCAGCAGGGAAAAAAGATAGATGCAGTTGTGTGCTATAATGATCAGGTTGCGGGAGATGTGATCAAGGCATTGAATGAATGCTGTGTCAAGGTTCCTGATGATGTATCGGTAACAGGTTATGATAATTCTCAGATAACAAGTTTACTTGGAATGAAACTTACAACAGTGGTGCACCCTCAAGAAGAATTGGGCATGATTGCCGCAAGAATGCTTTTGAGCATGATTAAGCGGGAGGAGTGCGAAAGAAATATCAAAATACGACCAGAAATTGTAATTGGAGATACCTGCAAAGCAAAAAACAAATAGTATAGGCAATAAAGAAAAGAATATTTTTTAGAGAAGCATCTTGTAGAGACAAGAGTACAAGTTGCTTCTTTTTTGTTAATTGTATTTCTGAAACAACCGTATTACAAGTGTTAAAACAAAATTCGAACAGTGTTAAATATGTGTTTGAGATTTATTTCGAATCAATTGATGTGATAAAATAACTGCTTTTTGTCAGATATTCAAATTGAAAAACAACTTGTAAGCACAACCGTACAAGTTGTATAATTTTTGATAACAGTAAAGATGGGTAACATCAAATAACGTGAAATAAATTTATAGGAGGGTTATATTTATGTTATTACAGAAGGATTATAAGTTTTGGTTTTGTACAGGTTCACAGGATTTGTATGGCGATGAATGTTTGGCACATGTTGCAGAACATTCCAAAAAGATTGTTGCAGAGCTGAATGCTTCGGGGTTATTGCCTTATGAGGTTGTTTGGAAACCAACTCTAATTACGAATGAATTGATTCGCAAGACATTTAATGAAGCAAATGCAGATGAGGAGTGCGCAGGAATAATTACATGGATGCATACTTTTTCGCCGGCAAAGTCATGGATTTTGGGCTTGCAGGAGTATAGAAAACCATTGATGCATTTACATACCCAGTTTAATGAGGAGATTCCTTATGATTCGATTGACATGGATTTTATGAATGAGAATCAGTCTGCTCATGGTGATAGGGAATATGGACATATTGTGAGCCGTATGCGTATTGAACGCAAGGTTGTTGTTGGCCATTGGCAGGATGAAGTTGTTCAGAAGAAGATTGCTTCATGGATGCGCACAGCAATTGGTATTATGGAAAGCAGCCATATCAGAGTGATGCGTGTCGCGGATAATATGAGGAATGTGGCAGTTACAGAAGGTGATAAAGTAGAGGCGCAGATTAAATTTGGCTGGGAGGTTGATGCGTATCCGGTTAATGAGATTAATGAGTCTGTTCGGAGTGTTTCAATATCTGATACTAATGCGTTGGTTGATGAATACTATGAAAAGTATAACATTCTGTTAGAGGGAAGAGATCCGGAAGAATTTAAGAAACATGTTGCCGTGCAGGCACAGATTGAGTTGGGGTTTGAACGCTTCTTACGAGAGAAGAATTATCATGCGATAGTGACACATTTTGGAGATTTGGGTGGATTGCAGCAATTGCCGGGTTTGGCTATCCAGAGATTGATGGAGAAAGGATATGGATTTGGCGCAGAAGGAGATTGGAAGGTTGCGGCAATGGTTCGCTTGATGAAGGTGATGACGGCTGGCATGAAGAATGCAAAAGGTACTTCAATGCTGGAAGATTATACATACAATCTTGTAAAGGGTAAAGAAGGAATCTTACAGGCTCATATGTTGGAGGTATGTCCTAGTATTGCAGAGGGTCCGATTAGTATTAAATGTCAGCCGCTTTCAATGGGCAATAGAGAAGATCCGGCCAGATTAGTATTTACTTCAAAAGAAGGTTCCGGTATTGCTACATCACTTATTGATTTAGGCAATCGTTTTCGACTTATTATCAATGATGTGGATTGTAAGAAGAATGAAAAAGCTATGCCGAATCTTCCGGTTGCCACTAATTTCTGGACGCCACAGCCGGATATGTACACGGGTGCTGAAGCTTGGATATTAGCAGGTGGTGCGCATCACACAGCATTTTCGTATGACCTTACCGCAGAGCAAATGGGTGATTGGGCGGCAGCAATGGGCATCGAAGCAGTTTATATTGATAAGGATACAAAGATTCGTGAGTTTAAACGTGATTTAATGTTAGGCGAAGTATTTTTTCGATAGGATTTGACGGGCTTCCGTATGCTATGTTTGAACAGATGGCAAAGCTCTATTAAGTGAGTAATGGAAAGGGTTTGATTATATGAATACATTAGAACTTCAAAAGATTGCGAATGAGATCCGCAAAGGGATTGTGACTGCTGTCTACAGTGCAAAGTCCGGTCATCCGGGCGGTTCTTTATCAGCAGCAGATATTTTCACATATTTATATTTCGAAGAGATGAATATTGATCCGAGTACTCCTTATAAAAAGGAGCGTGATCGCTTTGTCCTTTCAAAAGGACATGTTGCGCCGGGGTTATATTCAACATTGGCACATAGAGGGTACTTTCCGGTTGAAGATTTGAAGACGCTTCGCCAAGTGGGTTCTTATTTACAAGGGCATCCTGATAAGAAGCACATTCCGGGTGTGGATATGTCAAGCGGTTCTCTTGGACAGGGGATTTCGGCAGCTGTTGGTATGGCCTTGTCCGCAAAGTTATCCGATGATGCATATCGCGTGTATACCTTGCTCGGTGATGGTGAAATTCAGGAAGGTCAGGTTTGGGAGGCTGCAATGTTTGCCGGTCACAGAAAGTTGGATAATCTGGTTGTAATAGTTGACAATAACGGATTACAAATTGATGGTAATATTGCAGATGTATGTTCCCCATATCCGATTGATAAGAAATTTGAGGCGTTTAACTTCGAGGTGATTAATACAGATGCACATGATTTTGATGCTCTTGCGGATGCTTTTAAAAAAGCGCGCGAAATCAAAGGTAAGCCGGTTGCCATAATTGCAAAGAGCATTAAGGGTAAAGGTGTCTCCTTTATGGAAAATCAAGCAGGCTGGCATGGGACTGCGCCGAATGAAGAGCAGTACAAACAGGCAATGGAAGAATTAGAGAAAGCGGGTGAGGCATTATGTCAGATGTAAAGAAAATTGCGACGAGAGAAAGCTATGGTAATGCTTTGGCTGAGCTTGGAGCAAAATATGATAATTTATATGTTTTGGATGCTGATTTAGCAGCGGCAACGAAGACGGGAACATTTAAGAAGGCATTTCCGGAAAGACATATTGATTGTGGTATTGCAGAGTGCAACATGGTTGGTATTGCAGCAGGACTGGCAGCAACCGGAAAGATTCCGTTTGTTAGTTCTTTTGCGATGTTTGCGGCTGGGCGTGCGTATGAGCAGGTTCGTAATTCAGTAGCATATCCGCAGCTGAATGTTAAGATTGGTGCAACCCATGCAGGAATCTCGGTTGGCGAAGACGGTGCGACACATCAGTGCTTAGAAGATTTGGGATTGATGCGAATGATTCCGGGGATGGTAGTAATGAATCCGTCTGATGATGTGGAAGCAAAGGCTGCGGTGGAGGCTGCGATTCTTCATAATGGACCGGTTTATATTCGTTTTGGACGTTTGGCAACACCGGTAATCAACAATCGTGATGATTATAGGTTTGAAATCGGAAAAGGTATCGTTTTACGAGAAGGAAAAGATTTGACAATTGTGGCCACGGGATTAGAGGTTGCAGAATCACTGGATGCAGCAGAGATGTTGGCAAAGGATGGAATCGAAGCTAAAGTAATCAATATTCATACAATTAAGCCGTTAGATGCTGACCTTGTGGTTGCTGCTGCCAAGGAGACGGGTAAAGTTGTTACTGTGGAAGAACATTCTGTTATTGGCGGTCTTGGTAGTGCTGTATGTGAGGTTCTCAGTAAAAAGGCTCCGGTGCCGGTTAAATGTATCGGGGTCAATGATGTGTTTGGTGAGTCGGGTCCGGCAACAGAATTGTTACATAAGTATAAATTAGACGCAGAAGGCATCTATGAGCAGATTAAGGAGGCTTTTTAGCTTATGAATATTAGGGAAATGATTGAAAGCGGCAAAACGGTGGTTGGAATAGAACTTGGATCAACCAGGATTAAAACGGTTTTAGTTGGTCAGGATTCAACACCTATCGCATCTGGCAGTTATGAGTGGGAAAATCAGTATATAAATGGGATTTGGACATATAGCCTGGATGCAATTTGGAATGGATTACAAAAGAGCTATGCAGATATGGCTGGTAATGTAGAAAAAGAGTTTGGTGTGGGGCTGACGAAAATTGAGGCAATTGGATTTAGCGCCATGATGCATGGATATATGCCGTTTGATAAAAATGATAATTTGTTGGTTCCTTTCCGCACATGGAGAAATACCATCACAGAAGAGGCTTCAAAGAAATTGACGGGTGAGTTTAACTACAACATTCCGCAACGTTGGAGTATATCTCATTTATATCAGGCAATCCTTAATAAAGAGGATCATGTAAAAGATATTTCATTTCTTACAACCTTGGCAGGCTATATCCACTGGCAGTTGACAGGAGAGAAGGTGCTTGGTGTAGGTGATGCCTCCGGTATGTTTCCAATAGATAATCAGACTAAAAATTATGATGCAACGATGGTGTCTAAGTTTGATACGCTTGTTGAACCGTATGGATTTGATTGGAAATTAAATGATATTTTACCTAAAGTGTTAGTGGCAGGTGAAACAGCTGGAACGCTAACGGCAGAAGGTGCTAAGAAGCTGGATATTAGTGGTAGACTTGAAGCCGGTGCTTTGGTGTGTCCTCCGGAAGGTGATGCAGGAACCGGTATGACAGCTACTAATTCCGTGGCAAAGAAAACAGGTAATGTATCTGCCGGAACATCGGTATTTGCCATGATTGTTCTTGAAAAACAATTAGAAAAAGTTCATGAAGAGATTGATTTGGTTACTACTCCGACAGGCGAGTTGGTTGGTATGGTACATTGTAACAATTGTACTTCGGATATCAATGCATGGGCGAATGTGTTTAGCGAGTTCGGAAAGAGCATGGGAATGGAAATTGATAAAAATAAATTGTATACGACTATGTTTGAACAGGCGATGAAGGGTGATGCCGATTGTGGTGGTTTGGTTGGGTACAACTATTTTTCCGGTGAACCTGTGACTGGTTTTGAAGATGGACGTCCGATGATGATTCGTACGGCCAAATCAAGTTTCAATTTTTCGAATTTCATGCGAATGCAGCTTTATTCAGCGCTTGGCGCTTTGAAATACGGTCTTGATATTTTATTTAAGGAAGAGAAGGTCGTTGTAGATAAAATGTTTGGTCATGGAGGTTTCTTTAAGACAAAAGAAGTTGGCCAAAAGATTATGGCGGCTGCTATGAACGCACCTGTGACCGTGATGGAGACAGCAGGTGAAGGTGGTGCGTGGGGTATTGCTGTGTTAGCGCTGTTTGCTGCTCATAGGGAAAAAGATGAGAGTTTAGAGGCTTATTTGAATAATAAGATTTTTTCTGCTCAAGAGGGAGTTACCCTCGATCCGGACCAAGAGGACGTAGATGGATTTGCTAAGTTCATGGATAATTATATCAAGGCATTACCAGTAGAACGTGCTGCAGTGACACATTTTATATATGAATAGTGAGGTAATCATATGTTAGAAAAATTAAAAGAAGAGGTATATCTTGCAAATATGGAACTCCCAAAGCGAGGTTTGATTACATATACATGGGGAAATGTAAGTGGAATTGACCGCCAGACAGGTTATTTTGTAATTAAACCAAGTGGAGTGGATTATGATGAGTTGAAACCGGAAGATATGGTAGTTATGGATCTTGAAGGTAACAAAATTGAAGGAAAATATAAACCATCTTCAGATACAGCAACACATTTAGAACTTTATAAGAAATATCCGGAGATTGGTGGAGTTGTTCATACGCATTCTCCGGAAGCTACATCTTGGGCACAGGCGGGAAGAAGTATTCCTCTTTATGGAACTACACATGCTGACTATTTCTTTGGAGAGATTCCTTGTGCAAGACTTTTGACTCAAGAAGAAATTGATGAGGGGTATGAAAGGAATACGGGTCTTGTGATTATTGAAACTTTTGAAGAGAAAGGGTTGAATCCGATGTATACTCCGGGGGTACTTTGTACAAATCATGGTCCTTTTACCTGGGGTAAGGATGCTGCAGAAGCAGTTCATAATGCGGTTGTTCTTGAGGAGGTTGCCAAAATGGCATTTCGTACGGAAGTAATTAATCCGAAGGTAGCGCCGGCGCCTGATCGTATTCGCGATAAACATTTCTTTAGAAAACATGGTGAGAATGCATACTATGGACAATAAAACATTTTCCATATTTTAAGGCTATATTTATGCAAATGGATATGATCACATTTTTGCATTGGATGATAGCTCGAAGACTGTGAAGTTAAACGCAAAGGTTGTTTCTAAGGACAGTGGAATTGTAATGGAGATTTAACCTATCCTTGATAATAGTAAGAAGCGTATGAAAAAGCTGCCATATATAGAATAGATGCGTGATCGGCCGCATTTGTTCTATATGTATGGCAGCTTTTTAGTTATTGGACAATCTGATATTGATTCAATAAAAAACAATTTTATAAACTCATTGGGGTTAAATAACAAAATAGACAAAATGAGTTTACCACTGAATCTCATATAGAGTACAACCGTGTGCGGGAATGCTTGCTTCAATAGTGTCGGTAGCGAGTAAACGGCTTTCTTTTGTCCATAATTCATATAGCGTATACTGTTTGCCGGGTTCTATGTTCAAGTCTGTAAGTTTCACGGATTTGATATCGGTAGAGTCACTTAAATTGAATAAGGCTACAAAAGTTTGATTGGTCTCTTCGTTCTCTGCAATCCAAATCGCTTCGCTCTCGTTCCTACAAATCTGATGTGGTTTGCATTTCGGTGTTAATAAATTTAATACTTCTTGGTTGGTTAATAATGATAAGGTCCAGTCGTCTAAAAGAGTAAGCTCTGCACCTATCATCATTGGAGAACCGAAGAGACACCATAGGGTCATCATGGTATATTGCTCCTCTTTGGTAAAACGTGTAGAGCGTTCACTGTTAAAGCCTTTTCCTAATTTCCCGACTGGAAGCATGTCGCAATCCGGATAACATCCTTCAGCTACATGGTCCTGCCACAATTCACAGCGATAAAACATGTTGGCAAGTAAATCCCAGTCATCCCAGAAGTCGTCTGTAATACGCCACATATTTGCATAAGTCTTGTAATGCCAAGCCTGCTCAATAAGAGCTGGACCAGGGGAGAGTGAAAGTACAATTGGTCTATTGCATTTTTGGATTGCAGAGTGAAGCATCTCGATTTCGTGTTTTCCGGAATATGGTTTGTGCGGGTACATACTTGTATTACAAATATCATCACATTTGATGAAATCAACGCCCCACTGGGCATATAATTCAATGACGGAATCATAATATGCCTGACCGTCAATGCTGTCTTTTACACCATACATATCAGGATTCCAATTGCAGATGGAACTGGGATCTGCAATGTTGTCTGCAGTAGCGGCAGTATTTTTGATGGCACAATGATTATGCGCCGCAATGCGAGGAATACCACGCATGATATGAATTCCAAATTTCAATCCCAGACTGTGAATATAGTCCGCTAATGGTTTGAATCCTGATCCGTTTACGGAAGAAGGAAAACGAACGGGATCTGGAAAAAGACGGGAATAATCATCCATCTCAAACTGTGAGAAGGGAATGTATTGGTATAAATTACGTTGTGTTCCTGGATTGTGAGCATACCATTCAATGTCGACTACGATGTATTCCCAACCATATTTTTTTAAATTTTTTGCCATATAATCAGCGTTGGCTTTAATTCGGTCTTCATTAACGGTCGTGTCATAGTAGTCATAGCTATTCCAGCCCATTGGTGGTGTTTTTGCAAATTTGTTTTTGTTCATAAGAATCTCCTTTTTGGTTTATGTTTAAATATTATATCTTTTATTAAAAAAATCAATAGAGTTTTCGCATTTTATTAAAATATCATATAACAATATTTCATGCTTTTGTGCATAATGACAAATATAAAGAATAAGAAGGCAAATTGCTTGAAAAACATTGCCAAAAGGAATATACTATATTTAGAATAGTCTAAAATAATATAAGAAAAAATAAAAGAATAGAGGTATACATTTTATGGAAGAGAAACTAAGATTTAATGAACCCTGGATTTTGCAAAGAGCAGATCCGTATGTTTATCAGCATGAGGGCTGGTATTATTTTACAGCTTCTGTTCCCGCATATGACCGTATTGTCCTGCGGCGCTCAAAGAATTTGGCAATGCTTAAGGATGCGGAGGAAGTGACAGTTTGGGAAAAACATGAAAGCGGACCGATGAGCGAACACATTTGGGCACCGGAATTACATTACATTCAAGGCAAATGGTATATTTATTTTGCCGGTGGTGAAAAGGATGATGTCTGGAAAATTCGTCCATATGTATTAGAGTGTCAGGGACAGGATCCTTTAGAGGACTCTTGGATCGAGAAGGGAAAGATGCAACGCGCAGATGATGACGAATTTTCGTTTGAGGCATTTTCTTTGGATGCAACTGTATTTGAGGATGCCGGAAAAAATTACTTTGTATGGGCAGAAAAGACAGGGGTTGGTAAGCAGATTTCAAATCTTTACATTGCCGAACTTGAGTCTCCGTGCAAACTAAAAACAGTTCAGGTTCTTTTGACGACTCCTGATTATGATTGGGAACGTGTCGGTTTTTGGGTTAACGAAGGTCCTGGTGTGATTAAGAAAGGAAACAAGATTTTTTTGACATATTCCGCCAGTGAAACAGGTGTGGATTATTGCATCGGTATGTTAACAGCGGAAAGCGGAACGGACTTGCTGGATCCGTTATCTTGGAAAAAAGAACGCCAGCCGGTTCTTAAAACCTCAGAGAAGCATGGTATCTACGGTCCGGGGCACAATTCTTTTACAAAAGATGAAGATGGTAATGATATCATGGTATATCATGCAAGAACTGAAGCGAACATTGAGGGGAACCCGTTGTACAATCCGAATCGTCATGCTCATTTGATGCAGGTGAATTGGGATGAGGCAGACAGACCGTTATTCTCCTACGAATAGAGAGAGTGATTGTTCTCTGATCTTAAACAGAGCATCGTGGTTGGAAATTAAAAATAGGAACACAGACCGACTGGAGGATGTGACATGAAAAAGGAATGTTTGTGGCTTGTTACAGGATTTTTTCTGGTGATTGTTTTGGCAGGGGGCACTACGGGATGCCGTTCAGAAAAACAGCAGCAGTCATCTGCAGAAATTACGGAATCTGTGGAGTTACCGGCAGCGGAGATAAAGGTAGAATCTTTTTCGAATGGTATTTCCTGTCATGATCCGCAAATATTGGTTGGCCAGGATAGTGTTTATTACATGGTAGGGAGTCATATGGTTGGCGCTAAATCAGACGACCTGCGCGAATGGGAATATTTTGCAAATGGTAATAATCTGTTTTCTAATTTATTTGACGGGGATATGCCTGCATTTTCTTATGTAGGAAAGAATGAAGAAGGTGGGTATTCTGTTTGGGCACCGGATATTTCTTATAATGAGACGATGGGGAAGTATGTAATGTATTTTTGTACTACGTCTTCTTATATCAGGTCTAATATATGTATGGCAGTAGCAGATGAGCCGCAAGGTCCATACAGTTATGTGGATACATTATTGTATTCCGGATATGGAGAATCGGATGCTGACCAAACAAACTTGTATGAGGTTTTGGGAAGGGATGCAGATATTAGCCGGTATTTGAAATATGGTGGATATAATAATGATGATTGGCCTAACTGTATTGACCCTTCTTCTTTTACAGATGAAGATGGAAAACTGTGGATGGTGTATGGTTCGTGGTCAGGAGGAATCTTTCTGCTTGAACTTGACAAGGCTACTGGATATCCGATTTTTCCGGAGGCAAATGAGGAAAAAGGAGTGGATCCATACTATGGTATTAAGTTAGCAGGTGGCGGTCATCATGCTGTAGAGGGCCCATTTATTCAATACAATGAGGAAAATGGATACTATTACATGTTTTTGTCTTATGGACAATTGACACGAGAAGGTGGATATCAAATACGTCAGTTCAGGAGTAAAAATGTGGAGGGGCCGTATGTAGATATGGCAGGTAACACCTTGGGAAATCAAGATGACTATTTCAGTTATGGATTGAAAATGATGGGAAATTATATGTTCCCGAGTTTGGATAAGGCATATATGGCTCCCGGTGGACAGTCAGTATTTAAGGATGTAGACGGTAATTATTATATTACCTATCATCAAAGATTTGATGGCGGATCGGAATATCATGAACCACGTGTGCATCGCATGATGCTAAATAGTGAGGACTGGTTTATGATAGTTCCGTTTGAAACGAGCGAAGTAACAGTGCAAGAAGGAGGATATACAGCAGACGATATCAGGGGAGACTTTTATGTTGTAAACCATTCCATTGATATTAGTTCAAAGATTCGAGATGCTGTTGTATATACATTTGAAGGTGATGGAACGATTATAGGCGAAGAAGAGAATGGCACCTATAAGGTTTCGGAAGGAACGAATGAGTTAGTTATTACATTGGGTGAAAAGTCTTTTTTCGGCATAATTGTGGATTCGCAGGATGAAGCCGGAAACAATGTACGATGTATTATGGCAGTGGGTGCGTCCAATGAAACAATTTGGGCAGTGCAATACAGAAGGTAGAAAGGCGGTTGCTATGGTCAGGTTAGTAATTAATAAGGAAAAGGTGAATGGTACAATTGCACCGGAAATATATGGTCATTTTTCAGAACATTTAGGAAGATGTATATATGAAGGAATATATGTGGGGGAAGATAATACGGAAATTCCTCATGAGAACGGAATGCGCAAGGATGTAGTGGAAGCATTAAAAGAGATTCGGATTCCGGTGTTGCGTTGGCCGGGGGGATGTTTTGCGGATGAATACCATTGGAAGGATGGTATAGGACCGAAAGAGAATAGAAAGAAAATGGTCAATACACATTGGGGTGGTGTTGTAGAAGACAATAGCTTTGGAACACATGAATTCTTTGAATTGTGTCGACAGCTGGGATGTAAGACATATATAAATGGTAATTTGGGGAGTGGTACTGTTCAGGAAATGTCTGAGTGGGTTGAATATATGACATTTGACGGTCTTTCTCCAATGGCAGACCTTCGTAAGGCGAATGGCCATGAAGAGCCATGGAAGATAGATTACTTTGGTGTAGGAAATGAAAACTGGGGATGTGGCGGTAATATGAGACCGCAGCATTATGGGGATGAATATCGCAGATACCAGACTTATGTCCGTAATTATAATTCCGATAAGCCAATCTCTAAGATTTGCTGTGGAGCTAATGTAGATGATTATGAGTGGACAAGAGGGGTATTGGAAGCTACACATGATCATACGATGCCGCAGCTCCACGGATTTATGGATGGATTATCATTGCATTACTATGTTCATCCGGAAGGATGGGAAGTAAAGGGCAGTGCCACCGATTTTGACGAAGAGGTGTGGTACAAAACACTATACAAAGCTTTGTTTATGGATGAGTTGATTCGGCGGCATGGAACCATTATGGATGAGTATGATCCGGAGAAGAAAATTGGCATGATAGTTGATGAATGGGGATGCTGGTTTACTTGTGAACCGGGAACCAATCCCGGATTTCTGTATCAGCAAAATACAGTAAGGGATGCTTTGGTAGCGGGAATTACACTGAATATTTTTAATAAGCATTGTGACCGCGTTAAGATGGCGAATCTTGCACAGATGGTAAACGTATTGCAGGCTGTTATTTTGACAGAGGGACCCAGGATGGTGAAGACCCCGACTTATCATGTGTTTCATATGTATCGTCATCATCAGGGGGCTAAGCTGTTAGATAGTACTTTGATTGGGGCGGGTGAAACCGGTATTGGTGAGTGGATAGTCCCGGAACTTACAGAGTCAGTATCTATGGATGATGAAGGGATAGTTACAATCACGCTGAATAACTTATCTGTAGATGCGGTTCGGAATCTGGAAATTGTATTTGCAGGTGATGAGAGTGCGTATAAGGTGATCGAGGCAAATATTGTGACAGGTGATATGAAGGCATACAATGATTTTGATGAGCCTGAACGGGTGAAAGAGGAAGTGTTTACTGCATACGAAGAGTGTATGGGTGGTATTAAGGTTCAGATCCCGGCGTGCAGTGTACTGGAATTGCGATTGCAAAAATAGAAAGGTGTTCTTTGTGGAGCGACGTATCTGTAAAAAATGCTTGTTAGAGTCGGAACTGCCGGCAGATATTGTTGATTATTTGGAACGAGGGATTAGCAATATTCCTAAGGAGTTGCGTACAAAAGATGAAGAATTTAGAAAGCGAATTAATGTATGCCGCTCTTGTGATTATTTATCGGGGGCTACTTGTAATGCCTGTGGTTGTTATGTGGAATTGCGGGCAGCGGTAGCGCGACAGAAGTGCCCATATAAAAAGTGGGTATGGAAGGGGTGAAAGGATGGAGAAGGTAATTTACCCGAAAAAGCCGATGGCGCAGCCGGAGAAACCTATTTTAGAAAAGGGAGTGGATCGTTTGGATCCGAGGATCGGGCTCTGGTTGACACATGATCCGGCGATTTATAGGGATAGAGAAAAGGGATGCTATTACACTTATTCTACCGGGGCAATATGTCAAAAATCAAAAGATTTAGTGGAATGGGAAATGGTTGGAAAGGTGGTAGACGTACCACCTGTGGAGTCTTCCGAGTGGGTTGGAAGTACCGATATTTGGGCTCCTGATATTGTAAAGGTTGGAGATGAATACCGTTTGTACTGCTCAAATTCTACATGGGGGGTTCGCCAGTCTTGCATTTTTCTGGCAGTGGCTGATAATCCGGAGGGACCATTTGAACCGCGAGGCGTAGTGTTGAAAACGAGTGATCAATTGCCTGTTAATGCAATTGATGCCAATGTTATTGAAGACATAGAAACAGGAGAGTTATATATGGTATATGGCTCTTTTTGGGGTGGATGTCATGTTTTGTTGTTGGATCAGGAGACGGGGCTTGCAGCAGAAAAAGGTATCGGAACCTGTGTGGCACGACGACCGGGCTGGATGTCTACAGCAATAGAAGGACCATATATCATTTATAATCCGGATACAGGATATTATTATCTGTTTGTGTCTTATGGTTCCCTTAAGACAGATTATAATATCCGTGTCGGAAGGAGTAAGAGTATAAAAGGACCGTATGTGGACTTTAACGGTCGGAATATGACGGATATGGAAGACAGCGATAATGATGTGGGGATGCTTGTGATGGCTGGTTATCGTTGGGTGTCTGGAAAACCTTATATGGGACCGGGGCACAATTCGGTGTTACGTGATGAAGATGGAAGCTGGTATATTGTATGTCATGTTCGTGAGATGAATTTTAAACAAGCTCACGAACCGTCTATTCAACAGATTCGTAAGATTTTTTGGACTTCGGATGGATGGCCGGTGGTGAGCCCGCAGCCTTATGCGGGAGAAGTGGATCAGTCGATTCCGGAGGATATGCTGAACGGTTTCTATGAAAGAATTAATATTTCGCCAACATTGCCACAGGGGATTCAGCATGCGACACCTATGAAGATTGGATTAGAAGGATATTATGAGAACTGTTCCATTCAGGGACGATGGACTTATGATAATGGTAGACTTGTTATAACTTATGGACCACATAGGGAAGAGGTATTTGTGACTGTGGTATGGGATCATGAATTGGATCGTCCAACCATTGGATTGTGTGGGATGAATGAAAACGGTGTTGCGTTTTGGGCGAAAAGAGTGGAAGACTTATTATAAAATATTCCGCGCTTAAGTAGTGTCTGCTGATTAAGCCAAAACACTTGATTTTACTGACTTTTGCCCCATTTT
>CAMEJJ010000019.1 GCA_945919795.1 uncultured Lachnospiraceae bacterium | reverse complement strand
GCCCAAAACAAGAAAAATAGTCGGTTTGGGCTGACAGGTTCATAGAAGTTGTAGGTCCCAAGCAAGAATAATAGTCAGTTTGGCCTGACAGGCGTATAGAGACTGTAGGCCCAAAACAAGAAAAATAGTTGGCTTGGGTTGATAGATGTATAGAGTTTGTAGACCCAAAATAAGAAAAATAATCGGTTTGGTATGACAGATAGATAGAATCTGTAGCCCGAGCGCAAGAATATAGTTTTTGTAAATATTGTTTTTGAAAGTTTATTGTGCAGATGCATTAGTTTATCTTAATGTTTCATTCAAAAACAGCAATTCGCAGCATGGATGCTGCGAAAGGTGCACCACGGACATGGATGTCCGAGTGCACCGGTGCGTCCGTTATAATCATTTCCGCGATGAAACATTTAGATAAACTTATGCATCGAAACCTAAACTTGAAAAAATAATATTTACAAAAACGGGCCCCGAGAAAACGGAAAAACGTGAACCGAAAAAGGAGAATTCGTATGATAGAAGTTACGAGATTGAATGGGACGAAAATTTTGATTAATCCGGATTTGATTGAGTTTGTTGAAGAAACGCCGGATACAGTCATCAGCTTTACTACCGGACGCAAAATAATCGTAAAAGAAAGTAGACAAGAGATAAAAAATCTAGTAAAATTGTACAGAAAGGATATTTTTACTTAAGAGGTAAAAAGGACAGGAATTTTTTCAATGGATTTAGCGTCAATTATTGGATTAGTAGTCTGTCTGGGTATGATTATTTTCGGTATCGTAACCGGTGATGAAGGCTTTGCAGCTATCAAGCATTTTTTGCATGGACAATCTTTCATTATTACGGTTGGTGGTACGTTTGCCTGTATTTTGGCAATGAATCCGATTCAGGATTTCATCAGTGGATTAAAGAGTTTTACGTTAGTTTTTAAGACCCCTTCACTGGATACCCCGCAGATTATCAAAAAGATTATAGATTTATCAAATATTGCACGTAAAGAGGGACTTCTTTCGCTGGAAGAAGCAGCGGCCGATTTGGATGATGCTTTTTTAAAAAAGGGTATTTTATTAATTGTCGATGGTACAGATCCGGAATTGGTGCGTGGTATTTTGGAAACTGAATTAACCTGTATAGAAGACCGACACAAGAAGAGGATCGATTTTTGGATGAATATTGCAGCCATGGGCCCAGCCTGGGGTATGATCGGTACCTTGATCGGCCTTATTTTGATGTTACAAAACCTATCCGATGCCAGTACCATTGGTCCGAATATGGCAACGGCCCTGATTACGACTTTGTATGGTTCTATGTTGGCAAACTGGATTGGAACTCCGGTTGCAACCAAATTAAAGGCCAACAGTGAAAACGAGTCCATGGTAAAAGAGATTATGATTGAAGGTCTTTTATCCATTCAGGCAGGAGAAAATCCCAGAGTTATCGAAGAAAAATTGAAATCTTTCTTAGCTCCCAAAGACAGAGCCTCAGCAGGCTCAGAGGAGGGCGGTGAGCAGTAAATGGCAAGAAAGAAGAAAGAAGAAGGCGGCGGTGGCGGTTCTCCGGCGTGGATGGCAACCTTCAGCGATTTGATGAATTTGCTTTTGTGTTTCTTTGTACTTCTTTTCTCCATGTCGACTATGGATGCACAGAAGTTACAACAGGTGGCTGCTTCATTTAACCAGAATTTCAGTATTTTTTCAGGTGGAGCATCAGCAATCGGTGACGGTATTTTAATCAGTAACGGCGTCAGTCAGCTAAACGAGCTGGATGATTATATCAATAGTACCGGCAAGACGGCCGAAAGTGACCAGATGGTCAATGATTTAGAAGAATATGAAAAGCAGATGGCTGAAAAACAATTAGAGGAAAGTGAACAGCTTGCTGAGAAGGTGGAAGAGGCTATCGATGAAAGCCAGTTTGCCAATGAAATAGATGTTGATTTTACATCCCAGTATGTATCTTTGACATTGAACGGTGCGTTGTTGTTTGATTCGGGAAGTGCCGACATAAAAGAAGAAGCAAAGCCGGTTCTTGATAAGATTGGACAGATTTTATCACGATATGCAGAAAGTACGATTGAAATAGAAGGACATACGGATAACGTTCCGATACACAATTCACGCTTTGCGGATAATAACGAATTGTCCAGCTTCCGTGCATTGTCGGTATTCAATTACTTTATGGAGACTACGTTTTTGGATCCTGCCAAAATAAAACATTCCGGCAGGGGAGAATATGTTCCGGTGGCTGATAATTCTACTGATCAGGGACGGGCACAGAATCGTAGGGTGGAAATCAAGATTTATCATTCACTCAGTACTGGTGAATAGGAGGCACATAAATGAAGAAGAATTTATTGTCTATTGTGATATTGGCATTGCTGATTGTTAACCTGGTTATGACATCGATTATGATGATCAGTGTGACAGGCACCAATAAAAAAACGGCAGCAATTGTTACGGATATTGCATCCATTTTAAAACTGGAATTGAATCCGGAAGGCGAATCTGAAACACCGGCTGAAGTGGTATCTTTAGAAGATACCCAGGTATACGATCTGCCTGAGGAGATGACAATTCCCCTTTTGAAGGGAGAAGATGGCATTCAACATTATGCGATGGTCAAAGTATCCTTGTCTCTCAATACCAAGAATGATGGTTACAAGACGTATGGTGCTGATATCGGCACAAGGCAAAGTTTGATTGAAGGTATCATTACAGAAGTAATCAGTAAGTATACAGCAGATGAACTTCAGCCCCGCAGTGCGGATATCCAAAAGGAAATTTTGGAAAGATTACAGTCAAAAGAAATGTTTGACTCCGATTTTATTTATAAAGTGACTTTCAGTAAATTAATTGTACAGTAGTTCATCAAATTTATTGCACGGAAGTTCAATGAATTTGATGTACGGAAGTGTGTCATATTAACATGAACAGGAGGTGAACTTGGTGAGTGAAGTTTTATCTCAAAATGAGATAGATAGTTTGCTGGCGGCACTGGACAGTGGTGAACTCGAAGTAGATGATTTGAAAGAAAACCAGGGACCGCAGGTCAAAAACTATGACTTTAAGCGTCCCGCCAAGTTTTCAAAAGAGCATCTTCGAACGTTAGAAATTATTTTTGAGCATTATGGTCGATTGTTATCAACCAATCTTCCGGTTTATTTGAGAAAAAATGTTCAGGTCAGTGTAGCCAGTTCTGAAGCGGTTACTTTTTCCGAATTTACCAATGCATTAAGTAATCCGGTTATTTTGGGAATCATTAACTTTAATCCTTTACCCGGCAATATCATTATGGAGATTCAATCCAGTCTGGGATATGCGATTATAGACCGAATGTTAGGCGGTGCGGGTTTGCCGTTAGAAAAAAACCGTGATTTTTCAGAGATTGAGTTATCTATTTTAGATAAGGTTTTGGTAATCTGTATGGGATTATTCCGTGAGCCGTGGCGAAATGTTGTGTCGCTGGATCCTTTTTTGGAAAGGATAGAGACCAATCCGCAGTTTGCCCAGATTATTTCACCCAATGAAATGATAGCAATCGTAACATTAAACGTCCGAATTGGTTCAGTAGAGGGATTTATGAATGCTTGTCTTCCGTTTTTGACGTTGGAAAGCATTATGGATAAATTGAATACCAAGTACTGGTTTTCGACTATGCAGGAAATCAATGATGATGCATATCATGACAATATTGAAGCTTTAATTAAAAGAGTGGATGTACCGATTAAAGCAGTGCTTGGACAGAGTGTTATTTCCGTTATGGACTTTGCTTCTTTACAGGTCGGGGATATTATCAGACTGGATCGGGGAGTTGAGGATGAGATGGAAATATATGTTGGAAACATAAAGAAATTTACCGCATTACCCGGTGTGAATAAAGATAAATACGCCGTAAGGGTAACATCGGTTATCAGAGAGGAGGATTAGACGAATGGACGGAGCATCATTATCTCAGGACGAGATTAATGCGTTGTTAGCCGGAATGGCTATGGGAGAGGTTCCTCAGGAAACATCAAATGAGAATTCGGCTCCAGTTGCAGACGTTCCACAGTCTGCTCCGATAATGGAAGACGTTGAATTGACGGATATAGAAAAAGATGCCATTGGTGAGATCGCCAACATCAGTATGGGAACGTCAGCAACGACACTGTATTCGCTAGTAAACAAAAAAGTTAATATAACAACTCCTGTTGTATCCATGGCAAGATGGTCTAATCTCATGGAGGATTACGAAAAACCGTGTGTATTTATTCAGATAAAGTATACGGCGGGATTGGATGGAGCAAATATTTTAATTCTTCGGGAACAGGATGTAAAAGTCATTACCGACCTTATGATGGGTGGAGACGGAACAAATACGGAAGGTGAACTTTCAGAGCTTCATTTAAGTGCTATTTCCGAAGCGATGAACCAGATGATGGGTTCAAGTGCTACGAGCCTCTCTTCCATGTTGGGACGTATGATTGATATTAGTCCTCCGGAAGCCAGTCTTTTGAATTTGTTAGAGCAGAGAAAGCCGTCGGATATTGCTCCTTTCTTAGAAGGTGCGTTTGTAAAGATTGCATTTCGTATGCAGATTGATGATTTAGTTGATTCGACAATCATGCAATTGTATCCGATTGATTTTGCAAAATCTCTTTATCAGATGTTTATCGGCAATCAGGAACCGGAGGTGTCAGCACCGGAACCGGCACCATATGTTCCGCCGACCGTCGAACCGACACCGGCACCGATGCCACAGATGGGAATGCCGCAGGCGGGATATGACATGTCAATGCAGCAACCGATGGGATACGGAATGCCGCAGATGGGAATGCCTCAAATGGGGATGCCACAGATGGGAATGCCGCAGATGGCAATGCCACCGCAGCAAAATCTGAACATTCAGCCGGCGCAATTCCAGTCATTCAATCAGGATTTTTCGGCAATGCCAAGTCAGGAAAATATTGGATTGATTATGGATGTACCGTTGGAGGTAACTGTCGAACTTGGAAGAACAAAAAAATCCATTGCAGAAATTTTGGACTTCGCACCCGGCACAATCATTGAGTTAAACAGGATTGCGGGTGAACCTATAGATGTATTAGTCAACGGAAAGTTTGTTGCAAAAGGTGAAGTTGTTGTAATTGAAGAAAGTTTTGGTATCAGAGTAACCGAAATAGTAAATAATCAGGGAATTTAGGAGAGAAAAAATGGCGAAAAATATTTTGATTTGTGATGATGCAGCATTTATGAGAATGATGATCAAAGACATTTTAACCAAAAATGGTTACAATGTAGTTGGAGAGGCTGAAAACGGATTAAAAGCTGTAGAAAAGTACAATGAATTAAAACCGGATTTGGTATTGATGGATATCACAATGCCTGAGATGGATGGAATTCAGGCTTTAAAGAATATCAAAGCTTCAGATGCGGGAGCTATGGTAATCATGTGTTCTGCTATGGGACAGCAGGCTATGGTAATTGAATCCATTCAGGCAGGTGCAAAAGACTTTATTGTAAAACCTTTCCAGGCAGATCGTGTTTTGGAAGCGGTAAAGAAGGTTGTCGGTTAATATGCTTCTTGTTTCAACGTCAAAGATTGATTCGGTAGCACAGTTGCTTACCGTGATATTGCTTTTTATCGTAGTTTTAGGAGCCACCTGGCTGACAACCCGATATGTCGCAGGTGTGCAAAAAGGCAAGATGAAGGGCAGTAATTTTGAAGTTGTTGATACCTTTCGATTAACGCAAAACAAATATGTCCAGATTTTGCGCATTGGAAAAAGGTATATGGCGGTTGCTATCTGTAAAGATACCGTTACCGTACTGCGTGAACTGGATGAGAGTGAGATTGTATTGTATGACAATGATTTGTCAAAGAGTGCAGTTTCGTTTGAAGATTTTTTTAATAAAGCAAAAGATTTTGCGGTAAATAAACCAAAGAAGGCGATTGAAGAAAGCGATGAGGATGATATTACCTAAGATTCATAGTGCTCATTTTGGCAGTTGCCTCAAAAAGGGTTTGTTGCTTTTAGCATTTCTTGTTTGTATTTTTTTCATAAATCCGACAAGTGTGCAGGCATCAACCATGGGAGCATTGGATTCAACATCCGATGCCGGAGAAACTGAGGACCGGACCAATATCAGAGAGCCCGGAGCTGCCGAAACGCCTGACGATTTAAAAGAACTGAATATTGCGAACGACTTAACCGTTACATACAATGATGGGAATGGATCTATTGCGGGTGCACTAAGGATCATGCTGATCTTGACCGGCATCACTTTGGCACCTATTCTCATTATTTGTTTAACCTCTTTTACACGTATTCTGATTGTGCTTCATTTTACAAGAGCAGCATTAAATACGCAGACCGCTCCGCCGAATCAGGTTTTAATCGCGTTATCTCTATTTTTAACATTTTTCATTATGAATCCGGTCATTACCCAGATTAATGAAGATGCAATTAAACCGTTTGAAGCAGGAGAAATTACGCAGGAGGTTGCATTGGAAAGAGGTGTTGCACCACTGCGGGAGTTTATGTATGCACAAACTCAGACAAAGGATGCCAAGACATTTTGTGATATCGGTGGATATGAATGGACCGGGGAATTGGATGATATCCCTACCAGTGCGCTCATTCCGGCTTTCTTGGTCAGTGAGTTACGTACGGCTTTTATTATCGGTTTTGTAATTTATATACCGTTTATTGTGATTGATATGGTTGTGGCTTCCGCCCTGATGAGTATGGGTATGATGATGTTGCCGCCAACCACAATTTCCATGCCGTTTAAGATTTTATTGTTTGTTTTAGCTGATGGATGGAATTTGGTCATTGTAAATCTTGTAAGGACATTTTACTAGAAACAAACAGAAAGGAAGGGTTATATGTCAACAGATTGGGTCGTAGACATGGGAAGCGAAGCGCTTTTCCTCATTATTAAAACAGCGGCTCCGATTTTACTTGTGTCATTGGCTGTTGGTCTGATTGTCAGTATTTTTCAGACAGTTACATCGATTCAGGAACAGACATTAACCTTTGTTCCGAAAATTCTGGCTGTTTTTTTGACGCTTATGCTGTTAGGTAGCTGGATTCTTGACAGTATCAGTGGTTATATGATTGAGTTGTGGTCCAATTTTTCTGTATATATAAGGTGATGGGATGATTAATTATTCCTTTTCCATGTATGAATTTGAATATTTTCTGCTGATTTTGGCAAGGGTAGCGAGTTTTGTGTTCGTTGCTCCCTTTTTTAGCATGAACAATACGCCACGGCGTGTAAAAACAGCATTTTCCTTTTTCTTTGCCATTTTGGTTTATGAGACAACCATGCCACATGAAGTAATCGAATATCGTACGGTACTTGAGTATGCGTTAATTGTGGCACATGAGGTTTTCACAGGGTTAATAATCGGATTGGCGGTTAATATCTGTACGCATATTGTTACGTTTGCCGGACGTATGATTGATATGGAAATTGGTCTTGCGATGGCAAGCGAATATGATCCTTTGACCAAGGAAAGCGTCAGTATCTCCGGAATGCTTTATCAGTATATGGTGCTTTTGATTTTGGTTGTATCAAACATGCATCAATATTTAATCAAGGCTTTTGTGGAAACTTATACTTTGATACCGGTTAACGGTGCTGTTTTTCACAGTGACAGGATGCTATCTGCCATCATTTCGTTTATGTCTGATTATATTAATATTGGTTTTCGAATCTGTCTGCCGGTATTTTGTGTTTTGTTGATTACCAATGTCATTTTGGGAATTATGGCAAAAGTTGCTCCGCAGATGAATATGTTTGCGGTCGGTATGCAGATTAAATTGTTGTTTGGTCTTGGGGTAATGTTTTTGACAATCGGAATGCTGCCTTATATTTCTGATTTTATATTTACTGAAATGAAGACCATGATGGTAACGTTTGTGGAGGCGATGATGGCTTGATTCAATACAACCTGCAGTTCTTCGCAAAGGAAGGACCGGGCGGAGAAAAGACAGAAGAACCTACCGCCAAAAAATTAAGTGACGCCAGAAAAGAAGGCCAGGTTGCAAAAAGCAAAGAAATTGCCAATGCGACCGGGCTCATTGTATTGTTTCTTATTTTGAAATTCGGACTGGGTTATTTAGGCGAAAACTTTTTGTCTGTTTTTTCATTTACCTATAATCGCATGGGTGAATTGATAAAAATGCCCAACGGTTTTATATCGGCAGAAGTTTTTTATACACTAATCCGAAGTGTAATGTTAAAAATCCTATTGATTATTGCACCGTTTCTTGTATTGGGATTTATTGTTGCATTTGTTTCCGATCTGGTTCAGGTAAAATGGAAACCGACTGCAAAACCGATGCAACCCAAATTCAGTAAAATGAATCCGGTTAATGGATTTAAACGTATGTTTTCGGCACAGTCCCTGATGGAACTGTTGAAATCCTTTTTAAAAATCGGATTGATTGCATGGGTGGCTTATTCAACCTTCAAGGATAATGCGGATATCATTTATTTGTTGTTTAATATGCCTTTATGGCAGGGGATTGCCGCAGCAGGAAAGCTTGCTATTGATTTCGGATTGAAAGTTTCCCTTATTTATATCATCATTGCTGCTTTGGATTTTGCATATCAGAAGCATAAATTCCATGAAGATCAGAAGATGACCAAACAGGAAGTAAAAGATGAGTACAAACAGGCAGAAGGAGATCCGCAGGTAAAAGGAAAAATCCGGGCAAAGATGCAGGAAGCGTCCCGCAGGCGTATGATGCAGCAATTGCCGGAAGCGGATGTAGTTATTACAAACCCGACGCATTTTGCCGTTGCCATCAAATATGATACGGAAATTGCTCCGGCGCCAATTGTGGTTGCCAAGGGTGAGGATTATCTGGCACAGAAAATCAAAGAAAAGGCCAAAGAATATCATATCGAAATTGTGGAAAACAAGCCTTTGGCGCGGATGCTTTATCACAATGTGGAATTGGGAGAGCAGGTGCCGCAGGAGTTGTATCAGGCGGTTGCGGAAGTACTTGCCATGGTTTATCACATGCAGGGTAAAATTTGATAATCGCTAAAACAGCAGATGTTAAATTTGAAAATATGAACAGATGTTATGTTTGGTGAACAATAGCAAAACATAGAGAAATAAAAGAAAAATACGAATAAGAAACACGAACAGAGAAGAATAAGCAGAGAAATATAATAATAAACAGAGAATTGTTTACAGAGAAAATGAAACAGGGAATTATTTTCAGAGAAAGGAGAGGTACAGAATGAAAAAAGCAGATGTTGGCGTAGCTTTGTATATTGTTGCTGCATTTGTGATGTTGATTGTACCGATTCCTTCCGTACTTTTAGATATTTTGCTGGCATGTAATATTGCTTTGGCATTCACGATTATGTTTCGTTGTATGTTTGCAAAAGAAGTACTGGAAATGTCCTATTTCCCTACTGTTTTGTTATTTACCACCATTTTCAGGATTGCACTGAACGTATCATCCACAAGATTGATCCTTACAACCGGAAGTCCCGGTAATGTGGTAGAAACCTTCGGTGGTTTCGTTGGTGGCGGTGACCTGATTATGGGTGCCATTGTATTTATTATCCTGATCATTATTCAGTTTATGGTTATCAATAAAGGTTCTGAACGTGTTGCTGAAGTAACAGCACGTTTCACACTGGATGCTATGCCCGGTAAGCAGATGGCAATTGATGCTGATTTGAATACCGGCGCTATCACGGATGCAGAAGCCAAAGTCAGAAGAGAAAAAATACAGTTAGAATCCAGCTTTTTTGGTAGCATGGATGGTGCGGTAAAATACGTAAAGGGTGATGCGGTAGCCGGTCTGATTATCACGGTTGTCAACTTAGTTGGTGGTATTGCCATGGGAATGCTTCGAAACGGCATGGATATTTCCACCGCTTTAAGCCGCTATTCCATTCTGACAATCGGTGACGGACTGGTCAGCCAGATTCCCTCTCTTTTAATTTCTCTTTCCACCGGTATTCTGGTTACCAAAGGAAGTAAGGATTCGGATTTTGGTTCCGTCTTAATTAAGCAGGTTTTCGGTATGCCGAAGGCATGCTATCTGGTTGGATGTATTCTTTGCTTTTTAGGGGTTGTTACACCGTTAAATCCGCTATTGTTTCTGACACTTGGCTTTTGCTTTATTTTATGCGGCAGAAATATGCAGGCACAGATTGAAACTGCAACCATTGAAGGGGCTGTGGATATGGAGGAAGCAGAAGCCGAAGAAATAAGGCAGCCGGAGAATGTCAATTCGCTTTTACAGGTCGATCCGATCGAGCTGGAATTTGGTTATGGTATTATTCCGCTTGCCGATGTCAATCAGGGCGGAGACTTGTTGGACCGTGTTGTTATGATACGTCGTCAGGTTGCTTTAGAGTTAGGTACTGTGGTTCCCATTATCCGATTACGTGATAATATTCAGTTGAATCCCAACCAGTATATTATCAAAATCAAGGGAATTCAGGTTTCGGAAGGAGAAATTCTCTTTGACCATTATATGGCGATGAATCCGGGATATGTTGAGGAAGAAATCACCGGTATTCCAACCTTTGAGCCTTCTTTCCACCTGCCGGCCATCTGGATTACCGAGGGGCAGAGAGAGCGTGCAGAAAGCCTTGGATATACCGTAGTTGATCCGCCAAGCATTATTGCAACTCATCTGACAGAAGTCATCCGTCAGCATATTGCTGAATTGCTTACAAGACAGGATGTTCAAAATCTGGTTAACAATCTCAAAGAAACCAATCCTTCCATTGTGGAAGAACTGGTTCCGAAACTGCTTGGACTTGGCGAGGTTCAAAAAGTATTGCAAAATCTGTTGATGGAGGGGGTATCCATCCGCGATTTGTTGACCATTTTCGAGACACTCGCAGATTTTGCGACGTCTACAAGGGATACGGATATCCTGACAGAGTATGTAAGGCAGGCATTAAAAAGAGCAATCTGTGCCAAATTCTTTGCACCAAATGAAACAACCAGTGTTGTTACGGTTGATGCCAAAGTGGAACAGGAGATCATGGGCAGTGTCAAACAGACAGAACAGGGTGCTTATCTGACACTGGATCCGGAAAAAACGAGAGCGATTATCGACAGTACCAAAGAGGAGATTGAAAAACTTGAAAGTCTGGGAAAACCGCCGATTGTAATCACTTCTCCCATAGTCCGGATTTATTTTAAAAAGATGACAGAGCAGTATTTAAACGATTTGATTGTTATATCCTATAATGAAATTGAGCCAAATGTGGAATTACAGTCAGTGGGGACGGTGAAGATATAAATGATTATTAAAAAATTCCAGGGAAAAACAGAAAACGATGCAATCGAAGCCGCAAAAAAGGAGCTTGGAAACGGTGTCGTTGTCATGAATGTAAAAGAGGTGAAGAAAAAAGGCTTCTTTTCTTTCTTAAAATCGAAATCCATTGAGGTAACCGTTGCCTTGGAGGAAGAACCGGACCGTATTTTACCCGTAAAAAAAGATGTGGTTAAGCCGATTCCTGAAAAAAGAACGGTTTCTTCCGAAAAGCAGGAACAGGTTGTACCGTCCTCAATGTCGGTGTCGGATGATAGTAGCAATGATAAAGTCCTTGAGAAGAAACTGGATAGTCTGCAGAATTTGATTGAAAAACAATTACAAAAGGACGAACCGCAAAAAAATGTTGTGGAAAATAAAACGGTCAAAAAAGAAGACAGAGATGAAGATGAAAACAGCAATGTCCGTTTTTTAAAACTGTTATACAATACCATGCTTGAAAACGAAATTGCGGAGACCTATGCAAATCAGATTATTGATGAACTGGATTCGGTAATTAAGCCCAATATGCCGATTGATTTTATGCTGTCCAATGTGTATCAAAAAATGATATTAAAATTTGAACAGCCGGAGGGAATAACACCGGCTAAAAAAGGTCCCAAGGTCGTATTTTTCGTGGGTCCCACAGGAGTTGGAAAGACAACAACGATTGCAAAAATCGCATCCCGTTATTCTGTGGAACAAAATAAAAAAGTAGCATTGTTTACCATGGATACCTATCGTATTGCAGCCGCTGAACAGCTTCGTACTTATGCCAATATTTTGAATGTTCCGTTTTGTATCATCTATACAACGGATGAAATGCAGAAGGAAATCGAGAAATATAAGGATTATGACTATATTTTTATGGATACGGCAGGTCATTCACATCACAATGAAAAACAACGGGATGCTATGAATGAATTTATCATGGCTGTTGATCCGTCCATTGAAAAAGAAGTTTATCTGGTTGTCAGTGCAACCACAAAATATAAAGATTTACTGAGTATTGCGGATGCTTATGCAACCATAACCCAGTATAAATTGATTTTCACCAAGCTTGACGAGACCACCTGCTTGGGTAATCTGTTAAATTTGAAACTCCATACAGGAGCAAAGCTTTCCTATGTGACATGTGGTCAAAACGTTCCTGATGATATGGAAGATTTCAACCCGCAAAAAACAGTCAAAATGTTGCTTGGCGGAAATAAAATTTCTTAAGGAGGCAGATATGGATCAGGCAGAAAACTTAAGAAATATCATTAAAATGAATCAGCAACCCCAACGGCCGGTTGCCAGAGTTATTACGGTAACAAGCGGAAAAGGTGGTGTGGGCAAATCCAATACAGCCATTAATCTTGCAATTCAATTTCGGCAGATGGGACAGCGTGTCATTATTTTGGATGCCGATTTTGGACTTGCCAATATTGAAATCATGTTTGGCACGGTTCCCCGTCACAATTTGTGTGATTTGATTTACCAGGGGAAAAATATAAAGGATATCATTACCTGGGGACCGGGAGGAGTCGGCTTTATTTCCGGAGGTTCCGGAATTGCAGGTCTTTCCAATTTAAGCAGAGAATATTTGATTTATATTATACAGAATTTGGCAGAACTTGATGCGATTGCGGATATCGTGATTGTGGATACCGGAGCCGGAATCTCTGATGCCGTTTTGGAATTTTTGGTTGCAAGTGGAGAAATTATTCTGGTAACAACACCGGAACCCACTTCCATTACAGATTCCTATTCTCTGTTAAAGGCGTTAAACCGCCATGACAGGTTTTCATCTGAGACTTCGCAGATTAAGGTGATGGCAAATAAAGTGGATAGCAAGGAAGAGGGAAAAGCCCTGTTTACAAAGCTGAATGCAGTGGTTGCGAGATATTTGAAACTGCCCATTTCTTATTTGGGAAGTGTACCGCAGGATTCGCATCTTAGTCAGGCGGTTATGCAGCAGACACCGGTATCTTTAGCTAATCCGAATGCAAAGTCAGCAAAGGCATATCAGGAAATTGCACAGGTACTGATGTATGGCGAACAGTCTTTATTACCACAGAAACGAGGAATGGCAGCATTCTTTTCCCATATTATAACCAAGAAATAAATATTTTACGAAGGTGTCTGAGAAATTCATATATTCTACTCACAGACTGTATGACAACGTCAGCACTTAATGAGCAATTTATTGCGAATTTAGTACTGCTACGTTGTCATCCAAGTGAGAACGCGTCTGTGATAGAATATATAAATTTCTCAGACACCTAACCAAAAAAATGATTCATATCCCCCCAGAACAGAGGAGAAAAACTATGACTTTGACAGAATTAGTAAGGCCCGGTGAAAAAATTGATATCATGGCTGTGGAAAGAGCTATTTTAGGATCGGCATCCAATAAAAAAGTATATTCTTCCAAGGTGTATGACATCCTTGATGATGACCAGCTTGAGATTTTAATGCCGATGGAAGGTTCCAAATTGATATTGCTCCCTAAAGATGGTCAGTATCAGTTTTGTTTTTATACCCAGAAGGGGTTATATCAGTGTTTTGTTCGGATTGCAGATCGTTATAAAAGTAATAATGTTTATATTTTGCTGGCTGAAGTGACTTCGGAACTGGAGAAATTCCAGCGCAGGGAATATTATCGTTATTCTATCAGCCTGCCGTTAAAGGCCAGAACACTGATGGAAGAAGAAATGAAAGATTTAGAAAAGAACAATTTCCATATGCAGCAGGGATTGATGATGAAGAAATGTGAAATTCGCGATATCAGCGGTGGGGGCCTGAAATTTGTTTCTCAGACTGCCTTTACGGTAGGAGAACAGATTGCATTGTTATTTAGTCTTCATTCACATGGCAAGGAAACCGTGTATGAACTTGCCGGAGAAGTCTTAAGTTGTAGGGAAAATGATAATCAAAAAGGTGAATTCGAACATCGTCTGAAATTTACAAGCATATTGAGCAATCAAAGAGAAGCCATTATTCGGTTTATTTTTGAGGAAGAGCGGAAAAAACGTAGCAGAGTATAATTAAAAAAAGGAATAAAAATGAAAAAAATTTTGTTTATAGATGATTCTGCACTCATGAGAAGAATTTTTTGTGATATAATTAATTCAGATCATCGATTTGTGGTTGAAGATACAGCGGCAGATGGTTTGGAAGGACTAAAACTGGTAAAAGAAAAAAGCTATGATTTAATTCTTCTGGATTTGATGATGCCAAAGATGGATGGCATTACCTTTTTAAAAAAGATGAACCAGATGCAGTATCCTGCTAAAGTTGTCATTTTCAGCATGGTTGCCGGAGAAGGAACACATATCACAATTGAAGCTCTTTCGCAGGGAGCAGCTGATTTCATTACAAAGCCTCAGAGCATTGAAGAAATACAAAGTGAAAAGTTTAAAACTCTTTTTTTTAAGATTATTTCATCGGTTGTTTTTGAGGATGAGACGGATATTACTAATCTGCATGAGAGTGAGCGGCCTGAAAGTAAGATGCATGAAAGCGATGCGAATCTTCATAAGCATAATGGAAATGTGATTGCGGGACTCATGAAAAAGAAGGATAAAAAAAGTCATGGTCAACCGGCAAAAAAGGTTGTTGCAATTGCCAGTTCGACCGGAGGACCGAAAGCTTTGATGGAAGTACTTCCTTATCTGCCGGCCGATTTAGATGCACCGGTGTTGGTTGTACAGCATATGCCGGCCGGATTTACCGACTCTTTGGCAAAGAGAATTGATTCGGTTTCAAAGCTGAAAGTTCAGGAAGCATCTGACGGCATGACCCTTGAAAAAGGAAATGTCTATATTGCTAAAGGTGGCTTTCACATGGAAATCCGACATAAAAATCGTGCTGACAGGATTTGTTTATTTGACGGATGTACAAGAGAGGGCGTAAAGCCCTGTGCCAACTATATGTTTGAGTCATTAGCCAATTCCAAGTTTCAAGAAGTTGTTTGTGTTGTGCTTACCGGAATGGGAGCTGACGGAACCGAAGGAATCGAGAATTTAAAATGCAGTAAAACAGTTTATGTTATCACACAAAGTAAAGAGACCTGCGCTGTATATGGCATGCCCAGGGCAGTCGATATGGCAGAGTTAACCAATGAAAGTGTGCCGCTTGATAAAGTGGCTGAAGCAATAATAAAGAACGTGGGGGTAATGAAAGATGGATGTTAGCCAGTATCTTGAAATTTTCCTTGATGAGACCAAGGAACATCTGCAAAATTTAAGTGATCAGCTTATGAATTTAGAGCAGGATCCGGAAAATATGGATACAATCAATGAAATTTTCCGTGCTGCGCATACGTTAAAAGGTATGGCAGGAACTATGGGCTATAAGAGAATGCAGAATTTAACACATGACATGGAAAATGTGTTTTCTGAGGTTCGTAATGGGACCATAAAAGCGGATGGAAGCATGATTGATATTTTGTTCCAGTGCCTGGATTCATTGGAGGAGTATACAGAAAATATTCAGAACACCTCTGATGAAGGAACCAATGATAATGAGCATTTAATCAAAGCTCTCAATGATATTTTGGCCGGAAAAGGCTCTGCTCCTGTAGCAGCAGAACCTGTTAAAGCTCCGGCAGAAAGTGTTGCACCTGCTGCAGAACCGGCACCTGTTGCCACACAGGCAGATGAAGCAAAAGAAAAATGGAGAGCTATTTCTTTTACAGACACAGACAAAAAGGTCCTGGGTGAAGCTAAAAAACAGGGAAAAAATGTATTCGGACTGACAGTATATGTTCAGGAAACCTGTATATTGAAAGCTGCTCGTGCGTTTTTGGTATATAAAGCATTGGAAGAACTTGGAGAAACCATGATTTCCGTTCCAAGTGCACAGGATATTGAAGATGAAAAATTTGATTTTGATTTCAGTGTAATCTTTATTACGGAAGCGGATATGGATAAGGTAAAGGCTGCCGTTATGAATGTATCTGAAATCGAGAATTGTTACATAGCACCGATTGAGTTAGAAGAAGTAAAACAGGACGAAGTTCCCGCTGTAGAAGAGAAAGTGGATGAAGTATCAGCAGCACAGCATGCAACAGGTCAGACACCGGCTAAAGCGGAAAAGAAAGCGGCTGCAAAACCGATTGTTAACAGAACGGTACGTGTGGATATTGAAAAACTGGATGTATTAATGAATTTGGTAAGTGAGTTGATTATTGCGAAAAACTCGCTTGTTTCTGCTGCACAGACCGAAGGTATCACTTCTAACAGCAGTGTAAATGAACCGATTGAATACTTGGAAAGTGTTACAACCAACTTACATGAATCAGTTATGAAAGTACGAATGGTTCCGATTGAATCAGTAGTACAGAAATTCCCCAAGATGATCAGGGATCTTTCCAAAAAGCTGGATAAGAAAATGCAGTTGTTTATGTCAGGTGAAGAAACAGAATTAGACCGTACTGTGGTTGATGAAATCGGGGATCCGTTAATGCATCTGTTGCGTAATTCAGCCGACCATGGTTTGGAATCAGCTGAAATTCGAAAAAAACGCGGCAAACCGGAAGTTGGTTCTATTTTCTTAGATGCATACCAGGATGGAAATAACGTTGTCATTGAGGTAAGGGATGACGGTAACGGAATTGATGTTGAAGCTGTAAAAACAAAAGCTGTGGAAAAGGGAAAAATCACACAGGAGCAGGCTGATGCAATGACAGACAAAGATGCGATTGATTTGTTATTCCAGCCCAGTTTTTCGACTGCAAAGCAGGTTACGGATGTATCCGGACGAGGTGTTGGTCTGGATGTCGTAAAATCTAAAATAGAATCACTTAGTGGTGATGTTGAAGTAAAGACCAAGCTTGGAGAAGGTAGTACTTTCATTATTCGTCTTCCGCTGACATTAGCTATTATTCAGGCATTGATGGTAGAAGTTGGTGGAGAAAAATATGCGATTTCGTTAGGTTCTATTCAGACGATTGAGGATATTGCTCCAAACGAAATTAAGTTTGTTCAGAATGAAGAAGTTATTAATCTGCGTGGAGATGTTATCCCGTTGATCCGTTTGAATAAAGTATTGGATAACGAATCTACAAAGGGACCGGATGATAATCTGATTGTTGCCATTGTGAAAAAAGGTGACAAGCTTGCCGGCCTGGTTGTGGATGAATTGATGGGACAGCAGGAAATCGTTATTAAGTCACTTGGAAAGTATATTAATAAGAGTAAAGTTATCAGTGGTGCAACAATTCTGGGCGATGGTGAGATTGCATTGATCATCGACGCAAATGCATTACTGTAAGAGGGAGGTAGCAAATGGACGAATTAAAGGAACTCGAATCATATAATCCTATTCAGTATATTGTTGTAAAATTCGGTGATGAGCAGTTTGGTATCGATATTAAGTATATTGACAATATTGTCCGTATGCAGAGGATTACCAGAGTGCCCAATGTACCTGCATATATCAAAGGTGTCATTAATCTTCGAGGTGAAGTGGTACCGGTTGTTTCACTTCGATTGAAAATGGGACTGGCAGAAGATGAAATTACAAAATTAACAAGAATTATTATCATCAAATTAGAAAACGGCGAGGTAATCGGTGTTTTGGTTGATGCGGTAAAAGAGGTTGTTACTCTCGATGCAAGAGAAATTGAAAAAGTCTCTTATGATTCCGGTGAAGAGAAAACAAATTTTATTTCGGGAATTGGAAAAGACAAAGGCGAGTTGATCTCCTTGTTTGATTTAAATCTTGTATTTGCCGAGAAAGAAAAAACAAACTAGTTCCGTGTTTTCATGTCCGGCTAACGACAGAAAACGAAACAAAGCAATGTAAACGTTGCAAAACAAAGAGAGATGGTTGAAATATATGCATGATTTTAGTTTGAATAATTCCGATCAGTATTTTGATGTTTTAAAAGAAATCGGCAATATTGGAGCAGGAAATGCAACAACAGCGTTGGCGCAGTTATTGCAATGTAAAGTAGATATGAAAGTTCCCCAAATTCGACTTTTGGATTTCTCAGAGGTAGGAGCTGCCATCGGTGGAGAAGAACAGTTGATGGCAGGTGTTTATCTGATTGTAGAAGGCGATATTACCGGAAGCATGATGTTTTTGCTGGAAGAAAAAGCAGCTCATTCTCTCGTGGCAAAACTGATGCAGTCAGAGGAAACGGAAGGTGATTTCACGGAGATGGAGCTTTCGGCAATGAAGGAAATTGGAAATATAATCGTTGCATCATATCTCAATTCCCTGTCTACTTTGACGGGACTTTCGATTATGCCTTCAGTTCCTGATTTATGTATTGATATGGCAGGAGCCATATTAAGTGTTCCTGCAATTGAGTTTGGAGAAATCGGAGATAAAATTCTGATGATTCAGACGGAGTTTTCAGATGAAAAGAGTTTAAACGGATATTTTATTCTGGTTCCGGATTTGGAATCCTATGATAAAATATTATCGGCATTAGGTTTGTAAAATGGGTGAAATTATTAAGGTGGGAATGGCAGATTTAAATATCTGCAAAAGTCCGGATGGCCTTACGACTTTAGGATTAGGTTCATGTGTGGGTATTGCATTAAGAGATCCCATTACGAAAGTCGGTGGCTTGGCTCATATTATGCTGCCGGACAGTACAGCCATTAAAGATAATACAAATATTCCGAAATTTGCAGATACCGGTATTGTCGAACTGGTAAACCGGATTGTATGTGCTGGCGGTTCAAAAAACCGGCTGGTTGCAAAAATTGCCGGTGGGGCTCAGATGTTTGCATTTCAGAATAAATCGTCCTTAATCAAGGTCGGTGAAAAAAATGTAATGGCGGTAAAGAAAAAGTTAGAAGAATTGAATATTCCGATACTGGCAGAGGACACCGGAGAAAATTATGGACGAACAGTTATTTTTTATCCGGAAACAGGAGATTTTGTGATTCGTGCTGTCGGAAAACCGGAAAAGGTGATCTAATATGAATAATAAAAAAAGGTTCCCTTTGATTCTTATGCTGATAGCCGGTGCGGTTGTAAGCATTATTTTGTATATTAAGAATTATGAATTGATTAAATTTTTATGGATTCTTTTGGCTTCACTGGTTGTGTTTTATGCCATTGGAAGGATTGTTGTGAGTGTCATTGACCGGTTTGACCGTGAAAATGAAGAAGCAAATGAAGAGGCAAATGCCGAGGATGAAGATGGTGCGGTTATTGAGAAGGAAACTGTGCCAGAGGAACAGGATATGTGACAATTGAAACGGAGTATTGTTTGGTTTCTTAATTGTTATATCCGTGGAGGGTTTTCATGGACGAAGCAGGAAAGAAGAGACTTTGGCAGGACTATCATCGTTTGAAAAGTCCTGATTTAAGAGAAAAACTGATAATTGAATATGCGCCATTGGTAAAACTGGTGGCCGGACGTCTGAGCATGTATCTTGGATATAATGTTGAGTATGATGATTTGGTAGGATACGGTGTTTTTGGTCTGATTGATGCAATCGATAAGTTTGATATGATGAAAGATGTGAAATTTGAGACATATGCAAGCTTACGTATACGTGGTGCTATCTTAGATCAAATCCGGAAAATGGATTGGATTCCAAGAACCATACGACAGCGGCAAAAAAAGATTGAAACGGTCATGAAGGAAATTGAAGCAACAAAAGGCCGCGCTGCTACGGATGAAGAAATTGCATCTGCACTCGGTATTTCGGATGATGAGTATACAGATTGGCAGTCGCAGATGAAAATAACCGGCGTTGTCAGTCTGAATGAATATATTGAGCAGGGTGGACCGGAGTTGGCTGCTGATAAAAGTCGGAATGCCGGATTTGAAATGCCGGAAGAAGTGGTTGAACAGGTCGAATTAAAAGAAAAATTAAAGGAATCTCTGGAAGTTCTTACAGAAAAGGAACGAAAAGTTGTTGTTTTGTATTATTATGAGGATTTGACGTTAAAAGAAATCAGCCAGGTTTTGGAAGTCTCCGAATCAAGAGTTTCACAGTTACATACCAAGGCTTTGGTTAAAATGAGAACGAAAATGGGAGAGTATATGGGGATTTTATCAGACAGATAAAATGTCTTACATCAAATTTGGGGTTTATTGTGGAGAGAGAGTAGATGAATGCATATTTTCAGTTGGTTGCCGATGGCAACAGTACAGCTGTCCGTTTAGTACCACCTACGGATGGCGGTGAAAAATTGAATATTGCCGAATTGACGGAGTATCTGCATTTAAAAAAGATTGAAATTGCAGATTTAAAAATGTTATATCAGGTTGCATCCAATTATGATAAAGAGGTAATTGTACCATTGTGCGCAAAACCATGTTTTCCGCAGCAGGAAATGCTTTCTGTTCGTGTTTCGGAAGACCGTATGGAGGTCGTTGGAAGGTTTTATCCGCCAAGCTCAAATGGTGCAGCTTATGGTAGAAAAGATGATATCATCAGTGATTTGAAATTTCAGAAAGTTGTATATGGATATGATGAAGCTGCAATGGAACAATATATGCAAAAGAGAAATTACTGTGCAGATATTGTACTTGCAAGAGGTACGGCTCCGATTCATGGAACGGATGCTTCCATTGAATATTTTTTTAATACGGATTTAAGTACCAGACCAACCAGAAATGAGGATGGATCAGTCGATTTTTTCCATTTAAATACGATAAATCATTGTAAAACAGGCGATCTTCTGGCCCGCCTGACCAGAGAAGTTCCCGGTGAGAATGGCACCACGGTATATGGGGAAATAATCAAGCCCCGCACCATTAAGAAACTGACGTTAAAATATGGAAATAACATTGAAATATCTGAAGACGGATGTGAAATCCGTTCCTTAATCAATGGGCATGTGTGTCTGACTGAAGATAAGGTTTTTGTGTCGGATGTATATGAAGTAGAAAATGTCGGTACGGCGACCGGTAATATTGAGTCGGAAGGCAGTGTCATGGTAAACGGCAATGTTCAGGCCGGTTTTGCCATTAAGGCAAAAGGCAATGTGGAAGTGAAAGGTGTCGTTGAAGGTGCTACGATTGAAGCGGATGGTGATATCATTATTGCACGTGGCATGAATGGAATGGGAAAGGGTATTTTAAAAGCCGGAGGACGTGTTATTTTAAAATTTGCAGAAAACGCCACGATTATTTCCGGTGCGTATATTGAGTCGGAATCCATCATACATTCTACGGTAAGTGCCAGAAACTATGTTTTGGTAGATGGAAAAAAAGGATTCATTGCCGGCGGAATTGTACGTGCAACAGAGAAAATCAGTTGTAAGACATTAGGTTCTCCGATGGGTGCAGATACCATAGTTGAAGTTGGTGTCGATCCCGAAAGCAAGCTTCGTTATCAGCAACTCCAGAAAGAACTGATGGAATCGCAGAAAAAGCTTGGACAGATACAGCCGATACTGGTTAATCTGACTACTAAGTTGAAACAGGGAGAAAAATTCACACCTGATCAAATGAAGTATGTTAAATCGTTAGCGGCTGCAAATCAACAGTTGAGTGAAACGGTTGAAAAAGACCGTAGTGAACTTGAAGTGTTGGAAAGCGCCATGAGTAGCGAAGGTCAGGCTTGTGTCTGCGTATCTGAGGATGCATATGCCGGTACAAAAGTTGCAATCGGAGATGCTTCTTTAGTATTAAAAAATCCGGTTAAATTCTGCCGCTTTATCAAAGACCGGGGAGATATTAAAGTTACTGCTTATTAGGAGGCCATTGTATGGCAATTGGAATGATTGAATTTCAGGGAACGATACAGCGAACGCAGGATTATTCCGCTATGAAACACAATGAGGATATGAAGGCCAATGTGGATCAGGCGAATTATCAGCTTCAGTCTGTAAAAAAAGAGGATCAGAAAGCCAATCAGATTCAAAAGGGCGATGATTCAAATAAAAGTGAAAATCGTGCGGATGCCAGAGAAAAAGGCAGCAATACATATGCCGGTGACGGGGGAAGTCATCGAAAAAAACAACAGCCTCAAAGCGATGGGAAAGTGATATTAAAAGGTACTTCCCACTTTGATATGTCTGTTTAGTTACAGGAAACGGAGATAAGAAAATGACAGGAATGGAAATAGCGCTTCTGATATTGGGTATCATAGTTTTTATTGCAAGTTTTATTGTACCGGAAACAATGTATACACCGGACGAAGAAACGGTAAAGCTTTCTGAAGATAAAATTAATGAAATGGTTGATGGGAAAATCAGAGATGCTAAAGACCAGATTCAGGATACCATTGATGAGACAATAACATATGCGATGGAAAAAGCCGAGAGATCCTTAGAGCGGGTTTCCAATGAAAAGATTACTGCCGTTTCTGAATTTTCCGAGACTGTCCTTTCTGATATCAATAAAAATCATCAGGAAGTCATGTTTATGTATGATATGCTTCATGATAAACAGAAAAACTTAAGAGAAACTGTGATACAGGCAGATAAAACCAATGCTATGGCAAAAGAGACCAAAACAGAGCTTGAATTGGTAACAAAACAGCTGCAGGAAGAGACAAAGGCTGAAGAGACGATGGAACAAACGATGGATGAAGATGTGGATAATCAGTTTGAAACCATTAATCTGGTCAAGGAAGTAATTGAACCCCAAACTCCTAAAAAAACCAGAAAAACATCAAAATCTACGAGTGCCAAGACAGGTAAAATTATTGAGCCAGTATCCATGCCTGTTATCGGAGATGCTGAAACAGAGAGTATCAATAATAATGACCGCATTCTGGAACTTCATAAAAAAGGAAAATCCAATATTGCAATCGCAAAAGAACTGGGATTAGGTGTCGGAGAAGTCAATCTGGTGATTGATTTGTTTGAGGTGATGTAATTATGAGAATGAGATATTACTTACGCGGACTTGGCATCGGGATCGTAGTTACAGCTCTTTTGATGGGTTTTACAAAGGGTGGTCAGAAAGAAACACTGACCGATGCAGAAATTGTGGAACGAGCAAAATCACTCGGAATGCTCGAAAGCAGTGTTTTATCGGCCGATTTGGGAAATGAAGAGGAAATTTCCGTGAATGATATTTCCGAGGTGGCTCAACAAGAAGAAACTCAGCAAACAGAACCGGAAGCAGAAACAGATAATCCGACGCAGACAGATTCTGAAAAGGAAACGGAAACCAACAGTTCTACACAAATAGATTCGGAAAAAGAAATAGAAACCGACAATCCGGAGAAAACAAAATCAGATGCAGAAACCGTAAAATCGGATCAAGCAGATTCGGCAGAAAAAAGATATGTTGTAACCATTTACAGTGGAGACGGATCCAGAACTGTAGCAAACCGTTTGGAAGAAATGGGAGTGATTGAAGATTCTGCAGAGTTTGACCGGTATTTATGCCAAAATGGTTATGATAAACGTCTGACGACCGGAAATCATGAAATCAATGCCGGTGCTGACGAGAAAGAAATAGCAGAAGCATTAGTAAAAAGAGTGAACTAAGCTATCAAAAAGTAAAAAAAGGCTTGAAACGGCCTTTTTTTTATGTTATCATCAATCTGTTGTGAAAAAACGGGCGGGATAATTCTGCCCAAAAAACACGTATGCGGATTAAATGCCGGTGCTTTGTTAACGCCAAAGTGGCAGGAGAGTTGATGCATGCGGAAGAAAATAACCAAATGGAGGGAATAAAAATGGGCGTTATTTCAATGAAACAGTTACTCGAAGCAGGTGTTCATTTCGGACATCAGACAAGAAGATGGAATCCTAAGATGGCTCCTTACATCTATACAGAGCGTAATGGAATCCATATCATCGACTTACAGACATCTGTAGGTAAAGTTGATGAAGCATACCAGGCAATTAGCCAGATCGTTTCAGCTGGCGGTACCGTACTTTTTGTTGGTACAAAGAAACAGGCTCAGGATGCTGTTAAAACAGAAGCAGAGCGTTGTGGTATGTTCTATGTAAATGAAAGATGGTTAGGCGGTATGTTAACCAACTTCAAGACAATTCAGTCTCGTATCGAAAGATTACGTGCAATTGAACAGATGGCAACAGACGGTACTTTTGAAGCATTACCGAAAAAAGAAGTTGCTCAGTTACAGAAAGAATGGGATAAATTAGAGAAAAACATCGGTGGTATCAAGAACATGACTCAGATTCCCGATTGTATTTTTGTTGTAGATCCGAAAAAAGAAAGAATTTGTGTTCAGGAAGCGCATGCTTTAGGAATTACATTAGTTGGTATGGCTGATACAAACTGTGATCCGGAAGAACTTGACTTTGTTATTCCCGGTAACGATGATGCTATCCGTGCCGTAAAATTAATCGTTTCTACCATGGCTGATGCTGTTATTGAAGCAAAACAGGGTGATGCTACAGATGTAACAGAAGAGTTAGCAGAAATGGCTGAAGCAGCAGAAGAAGAAACAGTAGAAACAGAAGAAGCTTAATAGCTAATAGTGTTTCAGATTACGATTTTATATTAGGAGGATATAATCATGGCAATCAGTGCTTCTATGGTTAAAGAATTAAGAGAAATGACCGGTGCAGGTATGATGGAATGTAAAAAAGCCCTTACCGAGACCGATGGTGATATGGATGCCGCTGTTGAAGTATTAAGAAAAAGCGGTGCAGCTAAGGCTGAGAAAAAAGCAAGCAGAATTGCAGCAGAAGGTATTTGCCGTGCAGCAATTGAAGGCAATACAGCAGCTGTTGTAGAAGTTAACTCAGAAACAGACTTCGTTGCAAAAAATGAAGTATTCCAGACTTATGTTGAAGCTGTTGCAAAACAGGCTTTGGCTTCTTCCTTAAATGGAGGAAAAGACGGTCAGGATATTGAAGCTTTTGCTGCAGAAGCATGGAATGAAGATGCAAGCAAGACCGTAAAAGATGTATTAGTAGAAAAAACTGCTACTATCGGAGAAAAATTATCTATCAGAAGATTTGAAAAAGTATCCGGTGATTTGGTTGTTTCTTACTTACACGGTGGCGGAAGAATTGGTGTTTTAGTTGCAGCTGACGGTGCATCTGATGATGCAGCAAAAGAAGCTTTGGCAAATATTGCAATGCAGATCGCTGCTTTAAATCCTCAGTTCATTTCTGACAAAGATGTTGATCAGTCTTATATCGATCATGAAAAAGAAATCATCAAAGCTCAGATTGAAAACGATCCCAAAGAAGCTGCAAAACCTGATAAGGTAAAAGACGGCATGGTTATGGGTCGTATCAACAAACAGTTAAAAGAAGTTGTATTAATGGATCAGGTATATGTAAAAGCAGAAGACGGAAAACAGTCTGTTGCAAAATATCTGGAATCTGTTAACAAAGACTTAGTTGTAACAAAATTCGTTCGTTTCGAAGTTGGCGAAGGTATGGAGAAAAAGAACGAAGACTTTGCTGCAGAAGTTGCAGCTCAGCTTGGCTAATGAAAGAAAATGGCAGAGATGCCAGTAAGAAGTGTCAGTAAGCTGATGAATTCAGACATATGTTAAAAGTAAAAGCCGGTTCTCAATAGGAATCGGCTTTTTTAAATGTGTATTTTAGGGGATTGCTTTTTTACAAAAAGACGACTATAATAGCATTATCTGATAAACGGTACGTTCTGTACCGCAACCATCCGTTTCGGATGTGTTTTTTCACAGAAAGGAAACTGAATATGGTATTTGGTTATGTCTATGAGTCCGGTCTGCGTCCAAATAATCAGGATGCACTCTTAGTGCGTAGTACAAAGCTTGCGCAGGGAGAACTTGTGATGGCTGTAGTATGTGACGGAATGGGAGGTGAAGAATGCGGTGAGCAGGCTTCATATGAATGTGTACAATATTTAGACTGTTGGTTTGACCGTGAATTGCTGCCTGTTTTTTTGAATGATAATTATAAGTTTCATGAAAAGAGAAACATCATTCGAACAAAAGGTAATTCTGCTTTTTATCAAATCAATCAGAAATTATTTCATATGATGCGGAAACATATGGGACGGATGGGGACCACCGTATCCATGCTTATTTTGTATGGAGCATGTTATTTTCTGTTTCATCTGGGTGACAGCAGAATCTATTTTGTACGCTCTGTTTTTGGTAAGACACAGTTCATACAAAAGACAACCGATCATGCAGTGGAACATAGGTTACAAAGATGTCTTGGCTTGAATAAAGAATACAGACCAGATTTTTATTACGGCATCACAGCTTGCAAAAACTTTGTGCTTTGTACAGATGGTTTTTCCAATTTGTTTGATTCTAATATCTGGTCGATGTGTCTTACTACCAAAAGTATGACTGATAGTGGAAGAATAAGTCGCAGGTTGAAAGAGTTAGCAGCGGATAACTTGCGAAGAGGTGAAACGGATAATATTTCAGCGGTATGGATGAAAATATAGAATTTTTCAGAATAAGGAGGAGTTGTATGACAGAAAAATATGAATTGGTTCGGGAAATTGGTCATGGTAGCAGGGCAAAAGTTTATCTGGTGCGCAACCCAAATACAGATGAAATGCTTGCCATGAAATCCTATCCTTACGTTGGACAGGAAAGTCAGAGAGAGTTACAGGTGTTAAAAGAACTAAAAGCCCCCGGAATCCCTTTTTTAATTGATTGCATAAAAAATGATGAAAAGATGAATATTTTTATGGAATATATTCCGGGACAGAATTTGCGTCAATTACTTAAGACAAAACACGTTTTTACAGAAAAAGAAGTTTTATCAATCGGTAGGAAAATTTTGCATATTCTACAGTTGTTTCATTGTCATGCTCCAAAATGGATTTATGGGGATTTAAAGCCGGAAAATATTATGATTACAGAAAAAGGAGAAGTGTATTTGATTGATTTTGGCTCGGTGATCATTGAAGGTGAAAAACATATGGATGTTCATGGAACAAAGGCATATCATTGCGAAACGGCGGGAGCGTTGTTACCTTTTCGGGATACTTATGCACTGGGATTGATTATGTATGAAATGCTAACCGGCTGTTCTTATCAGCAGGGCATGTTAAATGGGAAGGCGGACGTGCGACAGTTGTCAGAGGAATGCCAGGCAATCATGAAAAAGGCAGTTCGTTTAAATCCACGGGAGGGTTATGCGGATGCGATGCGTATGTTACAGGATTTTGATTTATGGGAAAATTCTATGATGGAGGGGCGTATTTCGTATCAAAGAAAAAAGAGTAATGATGTGATTGGTGATACCTGTCGCTTTCTTATTCATGGATTTTCTAAACCGCTATCGCAGGGGGTGTTGATTATATTAATGATTGTGGGACTTCTGTTTATGAAATTTGAGGTATACAGGAATTTCACAAAAGAGGCAGGATATGTAGAGAAGATTGAAACCGTTACGGTTTATAATAAACAAATCGGGAATCATTACAATCCGGATTCTGACAGGATCCGGACAGAAATAGAAGAACAGAATACAGAAGATATGGTGGAAAAAGATATCTATGGGAGAAGCATAATGCGGAGGAACGGAGCGGAGAATTAGGATTAAATGGTTGTAGCATACTCGGAAGAAAGATTCAAGTATTGACTGTAAAATCAAAGGATGACTATAATATGATGTAGGTTCAAAAATGGAATATACTAAATATTGCAAATGGAATGAGACTGTATTCATTTTATTTTCAATAATTTGATGTTCATTCTGAGAAAACAGATAAAATTGAAGGGGTAATTAACATGTATAGAGATGAAACCAAAGTTATAAAAATCGGAAATAAAATTATTGGTGGCGGAAATCCAATCCTGATTCAGTCCATGACTAACACCAGAACGGAAAATGTCAAAGAAACGATTGCGCAAATCAGGCGGTTAGAAGAGGCCGGATGTGATATTGTGCGTAGTACGGTCCCGACTATGGAAGCCGCAAAAGCATTTCGGGAAATCAAAAAAGAAATATCCATTCCGTTAGTCGCAGATATTCATTTTGATTATCAAATGGCCATTGCAGCCATGGAAAACGGAGCGGATAAGATTCGAATCAATCCGGGCAACATCGGCGGAAAAGAAAAGCTTTGTGAAGTGGTTGCCTGTGCAAAAGAAAGAAATATCCCGATTCGTGTTGGTGTAAACGGCGGTTCGTTAGAAAAAGAACTGGTGGAAAAGTATCATGGTGTCACACCGGAGGGAATTGTAGAAAGTGCTTTGGATAAAGTACATATGATAGAAGATGCCGGATATGACAATATGGTAATCAGTATCAAATCATCCAATATTCCGATCTGTGTAAAAGCTCATGAAGAATTGGTGAAAAAGACCAATTATCCGTTGCATATCGGCATTACGGAGGCAGGTACCCTGTATGGCGGCAATATCAAGTCGGCAGTCGGTCTTGGCATTCTGCTGCATGAAGGAATAGGCGATACCATGCGAGTTTCTTTGTCCGGAGATCCGGTAGAAGAAATCCGTTCAGCTCAGACAATTTTGCGTTCTTTAGGACTGTATCATAAAGGAATTGAGGTTATTGCATGTCCAACCTGCGGTCGTACCAAAATTGATTTGATTGGACTTGCCAATAAAGTAGAAGAAATGGTTGCCGGTATGCCACTTAATTTAAAGGTAGCCGTTATGGGATGTGTGGTAAACGGACCGGGAGAAGCGAAAGAAGCGGATATCGGAATTGCCGGTGGAGACGGTGTCGGTTTGTTAATCAAAAAAGGTGAGATTATAAAAAAAGTTCCGGAAGAAGAATTGCTTCATGTTTTGCGTTATGAACTTGAGCACTGGAATGCATAATGGGTTAATATATGGATAACTGATATCATAACGGATGAAGGATATATGGAACCAAAAGATTTTTTTGCGGCCTTTCCAACCTTGCAGTTAAAAGAAGAATTAAAGAATGAATTGGCAGGAATTAAGGTTACGCATATCACAACAACAAGAAATAAGGATATTCTGCGTATCTATATTGCAGCAGATAGACTCATTGCCAAAAAAACAATTATCGCGGTAGAACAGCAGATTAAGAAACAACTGTTTGAACAGACCAATATCGTGATCAAGATTTACGAGCACTTTACGCTTTCGAAGCAGTATACGCCACAGAATTTATACAAAGAATATCGGGACAGTATTTTGCTGGAGCTTAGAAATTACAGTCCGGTTTTATTTAGTATGCTCAAAAAAGCAGATGCGGAATTTTCAGAGGAACATTTGTTGTTAACGGCAGAGGATATTCATGTCTATCATGACCGTGCCACAGAGCTTACGGATATTTTAAACAAGATTTTTACAGAGCGTTGCGGTGTTTATGTGGATATCAAGATTGCTTTTAAGCCGGCAGAAGAAAGTGCTACCAAAAAAGATGATGAAATTAAGCTAAAAAGACAGATTGAAGAAATCGAGATGCGATTAACATCATCTGCACAAAATGATTCTATGGATGAAAATTCATCTTTGGCGGAGCCGGATGAAGGTGATCAAACGGGACAAATGATAGATGCAAAAGAGAAACAGCCTGAAAAGGCAAAGGTTGCATCTGCAGAAAAAGGTGGCCGGGAAATCCAAAATGCTCGAAGTGCCCGTCAGACGAAAGCACAAAATGGTAATTTTTCGAATTCGGAAGGAAGAAAATATAATAAAGATTATCCTAGGAAAAAAGATTTTTATCCGAAAAAATCAGATGATCCCAGTATTATTTGGGGAATGCATGATATTGAAGGAGAACCGATTCCGATTGAGGATATTGTTGGCGAAATCGGAAATGTTGTCATAAGGGGAAAGGTTATCGGCGTAGATACAAAACCAATTGCTTCTTTGAAAAAGACGATTTTGATTTTAACCGTCACCGATTTTACGGATACAATCATTGTTAAACAGTTTGTGGAAGATGAGCGCATTGACGAAGTACTGGGGCGCTTTGATGCCAAAAAAGGAACCTTTGTAAAGATAAAGGGTGATGTTTCTGTTGACAAGTTTGATCATGAGCTGACGATTGGCGGTCGTGGATTGATTATCAAAGAAATCGACGATTTTACGACCAAGCGGATGGATTACTCTGCTAATAAAAGAGTGGAACTGCATTGCCATACCAAAATGAGTGATATGGATGGAGTTTCTGATGTTATTGATATTGTCAAGTGTGCCTATAAATGGGGACATCCTGCGATTGCCATAACCGACCACGGTGTGGTGCATGCGCTTGCGGATGTGTTTCATACCTGGTGTGATTTATGGGATGCGGAAAAGAAACGTTGTAAAGAAGCCGGCATCGTTCCTGATAGGCAGAACTTCTTTAAAATCATTCTGGGTGTGGAAGGATATCTGGTTGATGATTCCAAACAAATCGTGGATAACCCTAAAAATCTGGATATTCACCAGGATTATGTTGTCTTTGATATTGAGACTACCGGTTTTTCGCCTGTTAAGAATAACATTATCGAAATTGGTGCCGTAAAAGTTCAAAACGGACAGATTACAGAGCGGTATTCCACTTTTGTAAATCCGAGAGAACCGATTCCGTACCGGATTACTCAACTGACATCCATTACCGATCATGATGTGATGGATGCACCGGGCATTGAAGAAGTACTTCCTGAGTTTTTGGAATTTTCCAAGGACTGTGTCATGGTTGCCCACAATGCATCGTTTGATATGAGTTTCATCAAGGAAAATGCTGCAAGGCAAAATCTTTTGAGAGAGTTTACCATTGTTGATACCGTAGGAATCGCCAGAATCCTTTTGCCAAATCAGGCAAAGCATACGTTGGATGCCTGTGCCAAGTCTATGGGTGTGTCTTTGGAAAATCATCACCGCGCAGTGGATGATGCGGAAGCGACAGCAGAGATTTTTGTGAAGTTTTTACCTATGCTGGAAGCAAAGGGCGTAACGAAACTGATGGATATTAATCAGTTAGCTGAGGATAACAAGGATACGGTCAAAAAGCTTCCATATTATCACATTATTATTCTGGCTAAAAATGAAGTGGGACGCATTAATCTTTATCGATTGATTTCCCAATCCCATATCGATTATTTTTATAAAAAACCAAGGATTCCCAGAAGCCTTTTGCAAAAATACCGGGAAGGCCTGATCTTGGGCAGCGCCTGTGAGGCGGGCGAATTGTTCCGCGCCATGTTGGATGGAAAAAGCGATGCCGAATTGTATAAGATCGCCGGCTTTTATGATTATCTGGAAATTCAGCCGCTTGGTAACAACAAGTTTATGATTGAATCGGATCGACATGAGAATATTGAATCCATGGAGGATTTGATGGAATTAAACCGCAAGGTTGTAGAAATCGGAGAAGCACTCCATAAACCGGTCTGTGCAACCTGTGATGTCCATTTCCTGAATCCGGAAGATGAAATATACAGAAGAATTATCCAGGCGGGCCAGGGGTATAAGGACGAAGAGCAGGCTCCTTTGTATCTTCGTACTACGGAAGAGATGTTAGAGGAATTCCAATATCTTGGAAGTGATAAAGCAAGAGAGGTAGTTATTACGAATACCAATCTGATTGCGGATTGCATTGAATCGATTGATCCGGTCAGACCTGATAAGAGTCCGCCCATTATTCCAAATTCGGATGAGATACTGACCACAATCTGTCACAACAAGGCACATGAGATATATGGCGAGGTTCTTCCTGAAATTGTTGAAAAACGTATGGAAAAGGAATTGAATGCTATTATCAAAAACGGATTTGCCGTTATGTATATTATTGCCCAGAAGTTAGTGTGGAAGTCTGTGGAAGACGGTTATCTGGTTGGTTCGAGAGGATCGGTTGGATCTTCTTTTGTTGCCTATCTTTCCGGAATTACAGAGGTAAATTCTCTCAGTCCGCATTATTATTGTAAAAAATGTCATTATTATGATTTTACTTCTGATGAAGTCAGAGCATACTCCGGTAAATCCGGGTGTGATATGCCGGATAAAATGTGTCCGCAGTGCGGAGAATTACTGGTAAAAGACGGATTTGACATTCCGTTTGAAACCTTCCTAGGATTTAAGGGGGATAAAGAGCCGGATATTGACTTGAACTTCTCCAATGAATACCAGAGTAAAGCGCATAAATATACGGAAGTTATTTTTGGATACGGACAGACTTATCGTGCCGGAACCATTGGTTCGGTTGCCGATAAGACGGCATATGGTTTTGTGCGTAAATATTTTGAAGAGCGTGGTATTTCAAAACGTGGATGTGAAATTGACCGTATTTCCGTTGGTTGTACGGGAGTAAAGCGTTCTACCGGTCAGCATCCTGGTGGAATTGTTGTTTTGCCGGTAGGTGAGGATATCAATTCTTTTACACCGGTTCAGCGTCCGGCAAACGATATGACAACAGATATCGTTACTACCCATTTTGATTATCATAAAATTGATCACAATCTTTTGAAACTGGATATTTTAGGACATCTGGACCCAACGATGATTCGTATGCTTCAGGATCTGACCGGTGTTGATCCGGTTAAGATTCCGTTGGACGATAAAGACGTCATGTCCCTGTTCCAAAATACGGAGGCATTAAAGATTACACCGGATGATATCGGCGGAATTTTACTGGGCTCTTTGGGAATACCGGAATTTGGTACGGAGTTTGCTATGCAAATGCTTTTGGATACCAAGCCGACTTCCTTTACCGATTTAGAGCGTATTGCGGGACTGGCACACGGAACCGATGTATGGTTAAACAATGCCCAGACATTGATTCAGGAAGGGAAAGCTACCATTTCCACAGCAATCTGTACCCGTGACGATATTATGATTTATCTGATTGACAAGGGATTGGATGAAAGTACCGCTTTTAAGATTATGGAAGCAGTTCGTAAGGGAACCGTGGCAAAAGGAAAGTGTGCAAACTGGGCTGAGTGGAAAGCGTTGATGAAGGAGCATGATGTTCCGGACTGGTATATCTGGTCCTGTGAGCAAATCAAATACATGTTCCCGAAAGCGCATGCGGCTGCCTATGTTATGATGGCATGGCGAGTTGCTTATTTTAAGGTAAATTATCCGTTGGCTTATTATACGGCATATTTCAGTATCCGTGCGAGCGGTTTTTCTTATGAAATCATGTGCCAGGGAATTGGAAAAATTGATGCAACACTCGAAGACTACAATTCCAGAAAAGATGATTTATCGAAAAAAGAAGAGGATTCGTTAAGAGACTTGCGTATTGTTAAGGAAATGTATGCCCGTGGCTTTGAATTTGTACCGATTGATATCTATAAAGCACATTCCAGATTGTTCCAGATTGTGGATGGAAAAATCATGCCATCCTTTAACAGCATTGACGGAATGGGTGATTCGGCAGCAGAATCTCTGATGGAAGCCGCCAAAAACGGACCCTTTTTATCCCGAGACGATTTATGCGAGCGTGGTAAAATTTCCAAGACGACTGCGGAAAAAATGGCAGAGATGAATCTACTCGGAGATATTCCGATTTCCAACCAGTTTAGTTTGTTTGATTTTATGACATCCTGAACACCGAATACGGAATAAAATGGCGTTAATACGGCATTTTATGGTAGTATGAGGTGTTCGTGGATTGCGAGAATTGCGTAGCAATGTAGCAATCCACATACATCATTCTATGTAATAGGAATAAAATATGAATCAGTTAGAAGAATACTATAATAAATTTAATGAAGAGAAGAGACTGAATTCCAGACATGGACAGGTCGAATATCGTATTTCCATGCAGTATATTCATCAATATCTGCCCAAAGACATAAGACCGGAAGAAATCAAAATTCTGGATATCGGAGCCGGAACCGGCAGATATTCCATTCCGCTTTTTGAAGAAGGATATGATGTGACGGCTGTAGAACTGGTACAGCATAATCTGGGAATTTTGAAACAGAAGAAACCGGAAATCAAAGCATACAAGGGAAATGCCCTGAAGTTGAAAAGATTTCAGGATGAAACATTTGATCTGACGCTTTTATTCGGTCCGATGTATCATTTGGGTAGTTTTGAGGAAAAATTACAGGCTCTTTTGGAAGCTAAGCGGGTTACGAAAAAAGGTGGCATGATTTTGGTTGCCTATTGTATGAATGAATACAGTATTATTACCTATGCCTTTAAAGAGAAACATGTGTTGGAATGTCTGGAAAACGGGATGATTGATGCAGATTTTCATACCCGTTTTATGGAAGGACATTCTCTTTATGATTATGTACGGACGGAAGATATCGTAAAATTAAATGAGACGGCAGATCTGACCCGGATAAAAATCATTTCTCCCGATGGTGCAGCAAATTATATCAGGCCGTTTCTTAATGCGTTAAGTGAAGAGGAATTTGAGGCTTTTGTACAGTATCAGAAGACTGTTTGTGAAAGAGCAGATTTACTTGGAGCAGGAGCTCATGTTGTGGATATTTTGAAAAAATAGCAAAAAGTTCTTGCATTCTTTTTCATAATTTAGTAAGATAGCAAAGGACGTGTGAGTGTCCTTTGTAAATGGCTTGTTGGTCAAGAGGTTAAGACGCCGCCCTCTCACGGCGGAATCAGGGGTTCGATTCCCCTACAAGCTGCTAATAAATAATCCGTAAGCTTAGTAAAATCAAGAGTTTGCGGATTTTGTGGATTTTTTTAATATTTTATATTGACATTCCTGAAACATTAGGTGTAAACTAATCTAGGATAGTAAAAACGATGATAAAAAGTGGGCTTGCAAGTCCACTTTTTTCTATTGTTAAATAAAAACAGAGGTGAATCTATGTCAAAACGCGATACATATGAAAGCCGTACAGAAGCATTGCTTTTACCGATTATGGAAGCCAATCAATTTGAGTTGGTGGATGTGGAATACGTTAAGGAAGGAAGCAACTGGTACTTACGTGCTTATATTGACAAAGAAGGCGGTATTTCCATTGATGACTGTGAACTGGTCAGCAGAGCCTTATCCGATCTTTTGGATCAGGAAGATTTTATTGAAGAAGCTTATATTCTGGAAGTCAGTTCTCCCGGTTTGTTAAGACCGATTAAGAAGGATAAGGACTTTCAGAGAAATGTTGGAAAAGAGATTGAAGTTCACTTATTTAAAATGATGGATAAGAAAAAAGAACTAATCGGTACTCTGACAGCGTTTGATGCAGATACGCTGACCATTCAGACAGAGGAAAAAGAAATCAGGCTGAACCGAAAAGAAGCAGCGCTGATCAGACCTTATATAGAATTTGATTAACATTTATTTTCAGGAGGAAAAAGGAAAAATGAACAAAGAATTATTATTGGCACTGGATATGTTGGAGAAGGAGAAAGAAATCAGTAAAGATGTTTTGTTTGATGCAATTGAAAATTCATTGATTACTGCTTGCAAAAATCATTTTGGTAAATCTGACAATATTACCGTAGAAATGGATCGTGAAACCGGTGATTTCATGGTATGGGCCAACAAAGAGGTCGTTGAAAGTGAAGAAGATGTAGAAGATGATGTATTACAGATTTCTTTAGAAAAAGCGCTGGAATATGATAAAAAGGCAAAAGTCGGAGACACTGTTAAAATCGAAGTAAGAAGTAAAGAATTCAGCCGAATTGCTGCACAGAATGCAAAAGGTGTCATTGTTCAGAAAATCCGTGAGGAAGAGAGAAACATTCTTTACAATCAGTATTTTGAAAAAGAAAAAGATGTGGTAACCGGTACATTCCAGAGATATCTCGGAAGAAATGTCAGCATCAACCTTGGTAAATGTGATGCAGTTTTGGATGAGAAAGAAATGGTTCCCGGTGAAACTTTTAAGCAGGGCGAAAGAGTTAAGGTTTATGTGTTGGAAGTTCGCAATACTTCCAGAGGACCACGTGTACTTGTCAGTCGTACACATCCCGAATTGGTGAAAAGACTGTTCGAAGAAGAAGTTGCAGAAATTGCAGATGGTACGGTTGAAATTAAAAGTATTGCAAGAGAAGCCGGAAGCAGAACCAAAATGGCAGTTTATTCTGAAAATCCCAATGTGGATCCGGTTGGCGCCTGTGTTGGTATGAACGGTGGCAGAGTAAACGCCATTGTCAATGAACTTCGCGGTGAAAAAATTGATATTATCAACTGGGATGAAAACCCCGGTGTGTTAATTCAGAATGCACTGTCTCCTGCAAAAATTGTTGCAGTATTTGCAGATCCGGATGAAAAAACAGCTAAAGTCGTTGTTCCGGACCATCAGTTATCATTAGCAATCGGTAAAGAAGGACAGAATGCCCGTCTTGCAGCCAGACTTACCGGATATAAGATTGATATCAAGAGTGAAACTCAGGCGAAGGATGCTCCCGGTTTCCATTACGAAGATTATATGGATGATGAAGAATATTACGAAGATGGTGAGTATGAGGGCGCTGAGTATGAAGGCGCTGAGTATGAAGATGGTGAATATGAGAGCAGTGAATATGATGAAAATGCCGAATATTCAGAGGAATCAGAAGTAGCAGAAAATTCAGAAACAGAGGAATAAGTGGTTTTATGGCAAAAAAAATTCCGTTACGGCAGTGTGTCGGATGCGGTGAAATGAAAAGTAAAAAAGAAATGATGCGTGTGATAAAAACACCGGAAGATGAAATCTTACTGGATGTTACCGGAAAGCAGAACGGACGCGGCGCATATCTGTGTAAAAATGCAGATTGTCTCAAGGCTGCTCAAAAGTCCAAAGGATTAGAGCGTTCCTTAAAGCATGCCATTTCCAAAGATGTATATGACAACCTGTTAAAGGAGTTTGATAAGCTGAATGAGTAAACCCGACAGAGTTTTATCCATGATGTCCATTGCAGCAAAAGGACGTAATTTGGTAAGCGGAGAGTTTGCTGTTGAAAAAGCGGTAAAGACGGGAATGGCCCATCTGGTCATTGTTGCAGAGGATGCATCGGATAATACGAAAAAACAATTTAGAAATATGTGTGAATTTTATGAGGTTCCAATGGTCGTTTACGGAAATAAAGATGTTTTAGGCCATTTCATCGGAACGCAGATGAGAGCGAATGTTGCAATAACGGATGCCGGAATTGCAAAAAGCATCTTAAAATCGGTAAATAACGGCAAATGAATTTCGGAGGTAGAATATGGCGAAAATAAAAATACATGAGCTTGCAAAAGAACTGGATGTATCCAGCAAAGAAGTAATAGCATTTTTAAATGATAAAGGTATGGAAATAAAGAGCCACATGAGCAGCATCGAAGATGATGCGATTGCATTGGTGAAAAAACAATTTGGAAAGCAGACTGAAAAACCGGCAGAGAAAAAAGAAGAAAAGCCGGAAGTAAAAGCAGAAACTCCAAAGACAGAAGAAACAAAAGCAGAAGCTCCGAAAGCCGAAGCTTCAAAAGCAGGAGCAACTAAGACAGATGCAAAACCGGAAGCTGCAAAGACCGGTGAGGCTCCAAAGAAAAAGAAAAATATTATTTTTGTTTCCAATATGCAGAATAGTTCCATGCAACAACGGAATGGAAACCGGCCACAGAATGGAGGAAATCGTCCTAATGGCGGCAACGGCAATAATGGACAGCGCCCCGGAAATGGAAGACCGGTTATTCAACAGCAACAGCAGTACAGACCTTTACCGAAACCGGTTATCAAACCCGCAGTCTTGCCGAGTTACGAAGAAGAATTCGGGGTACCGGAAAAAGCACCTGTTACAAAACAGCAGGAAACGAAAAAAGACGGTTTCAATCGTAATGATAATCGAGGCGGTAACAGAAATGATGGACGAAACGAAAACAGAGGCGATTTCAAAAACAACCGAAACGATGACAGAAGAGGAAATGGTCAAAATTATGCCAAATCCGGAAACGGAGAAAGACGTCAGGGTGGTTATCATGAAAATCGCCAGGATAATCGAGGCGGGGATGGTTCTCGCGAAGCTAACCGCGATAATAAGAGGACTTTTGGCAATAATGAACGCCCTAACAGAGGAGATGGCAAAGCGGGGAACAACAATTTCAGAAAGCCTTCTTCCGCAAATAAAGGCTTCGTTCCGGACGCTCCGATCAAAGAACAGGAAAAACACCGTGATGAGGAAAAACGCCGTCAAAGCCAGGAAAGAGATAAACGTTCCAAAAAAGACCATCTTTACGAAGATGATGAAATGATGGGCCAAAAGGGCAAGATGAACAAACCCGGCAGATTTATCAAACCGGAAAAGAAAGTGGAGGAAAAAGAGGAAGAACAGATTAAAGTAATCGTTATTCCCGAAACCCTGACCATTAAGGATCTTGCCGATAAAATGAAAATTCAGCCTTCTGCCATTGTCAAAAAGCTTTTCATGCAGGGACAGATTGTTACGGTAAATCAGGAAATCGCTTATGAAACTGCAGAAGAAATTGCAATGGAATATGAAATTCTTTGTGAAAAGGAAGTAAAAGTTGATATTATCGAAGAGCTCTTAAAAGAAGAAGAGGAAGATGAAGCAACTTTGAAGCAGAGACCTCCGGTTATCTGTGTTATGGGACACGTTGACCACGGTAAAACGTCTCTTTTGGATGCGATTCGTAAGACCAATGTTACCGACAGAGAGGCCGGTGGTATTACACAGCATATTGGTGCGTATACTGTAACTGCAAACGGCGAAAAAATTACATTTTTGGATACACCCGGACATGAAGCATTTACAGCCATGCGTATGCGTGGTGCCAATTCAACGGATATTGCCGTATTGGTTGTAGCTGCTGATGACGGTGTTATGCCACAGACAATAGAGGCGATTAATCACGCTAAGGCTGCAGGTATTGAAATTATTGTTGCAGTCAATAAGATTGATAAGCCGAATGCCAATATTGACAGGGTTAAACAGGAGCTGACCGAATATGAACTGATTCCGGTTGATTGGGGCGGAAGCACCGAATTTGTTCCCGTTTCTGCAAAGAGTGGAGAAGGAATTGCCGATTTGCTGGAGACCATTATTTTGACCGCAGAAATTTTAGAGTTAAAGGCAAATCCCAATCGAAAAGCAAGAGGTCTTGTTATTGAAGCTGAGCTTGATAAAGGAAGAGGACCGGTTGCAACCGTTCTGGTACAGAAAGGTACTTTGAAGGTGGGAGATTTTATCTCTGCAGGAGCAGCTCACGGCAAAGTTCGTGCCATGATTGATGATAAGGGTCGTCGTGTTAAAGAAGCCACACCTTCTACTCCGGTAGAGATTTTAGGTTTATCCGATGTTCCCAATGCAGGTGAGATTTTCATTGCACACAATAGCGATAAGGAAGCGAGAAACTTCGCAGAAACCTTTATTGCACAAAATAAAGAGAAAAAACTGGAAGAAACAAAGGCTAAGATGTCATTGGATGATTTATTCTCCAAGATTCAGGAAGGTAATCTGAAAGAATTGAATCTGATTATCAAAGCTGATGTTCAGGGTAGTGTGGAAGCTGTAAAACAGAGTTTGGTTAAACTTTCCAATGAAGAGGTAGTCGTAAAATGTATTCATGGTGGTGTAGGTGCCATTAATGAATCGGACGTTTCTCTTGCTGCTGCATCCAGTGCGATTATTATTGGTTTTAATGTGCGACCGGATGTAATGGCAAAGGCAACCGCAGAACGCGAAGGTGTCGATGTTCGTCTGTATAAGGTTATTTATCAGGCAATCGAAGATGTGGAAGCTGCCATGAAGGGAATGTTAGATCCTGTTTATGAAGAACAGGTTATCGGTCATGCTGAAGTGCGTCAGCTCTTCAAGGCATCTGCAGTTGGTAACATTGCCGGTTCTTATGTATTGGACGGCAGATTTGACAGAGGATGTAAGGTTCGTATCTCCCGTGGAGAGGAACAGATTTACGAAGGAGAACTGGCCAGCTTAAAACGTTTCAAAGATGACGTAAAAGAAGTTAAAGCAGGCTTTGAGTGTGGTCTTGTATTTGAAGGCTTTGATCAGATGCAGGAAGGTGACATTGTAGAAGCATATATTATGGTAGAGGTTCCCAGATAGTATGAAAAAAAACAGTATTAAAAATACTCGTATCAATAATGAAGTTCAGAGAGTACTTGCAAACATTATCAGAGGTGAAATCAAAGATCCGCGTATTTCACCCCTGACAAGTGTTGTTGCGGTTAATGTTGCACCGGATTTGAAGACGGCAAAGGTCTGGATTTCCACATTGGGAGACGAGAAGGCGCAGGCAGATACGCTGGCAGGTTTAAAAAGTGCCGAAGGTTATATTAAAAACTGCCTTGCAAAAGAAATCAATTTAAGAAATACACCACAGCTACATTTTGTCATGGATCAGTCCATTGCCTATGGTGTGGATATGACAAAGAAAATTGATGAGGTAAATAAGAATTTATGATCAATTTGTTGGAATTATGCAAAAATGCAGATGCTATCGGTATCAGCGGGCACATTCGTCCGGATGGAGATTGTGTCGGTTCTACCATGGCGCTCTGGCAATTCTTGAAAAATGCCTATCCCGATAAGCAGATTCATGTCCGTATTGAAGAGGTTCCCGAAGCTTATGCTTTTATAAAGGGTGTCTCTGAGATTGTGAGAAAAAATGACGGACAACATTACGATGTCTTTATTGTTGCGGATTCTGTTCCCGAAAAAGACCGAATTGGTGATGCCTATCCTTATTTTGTGGATGCAGATATAAAAATTAATATTGATCATCATATTACTAATGAAGGAATTGGTGATGCTTGTTATATTGACGCGAAAGCGAGTTCAGCAAGTGAACTTGTGGCGGATTTAATCCGATATGCAGATCCGGATAATTCTTTCATGGACATAGATCTTGCAGAGACATTGTATTTTGGCATCATTCAGGATAGCGGCGTTTTTCAGTATTCCAATACATCACCGAAAACCTTGGAGATCGCTGCATGGCTGATTGGTTATGGCTTTGATTTTCCAAAGCTGATTGAAAAGACGTTTTATGAAAAAACATATGCACAGTCAAAGCTGTTGGGATATGTACTTCAAAATTGTGAGCTTTCTTTAGATGGTTTGGCTTGTTTCATGGTTGTAACGATGGAAGATATGAACCGTTTACAAGTAGATGCTAAGGATTTTGAAGGTGTTGTCAGTCAGATGCGATATGTCAAAGGTGTTGATGTTGCTATTTTGTTAAGAGAAAATGAAGATGGCACTTTTAAAGGAAGTTTACGCAGTAAGGAATATGTTGATGTTTCGGCAGTTTGTTCTGTTTTTGGCGGTGGTGGACATGTGAGAGCTGCCGGATGTACGATGTCAGGAGATAAAAATACTATGATTCATAAGCTGCTGACGGAAATAAAAAAGCAAATTTAAGATACAACTAATAATTTAACAAAGGGTCGCTTAAAACCGGCCCTTTCTTTATAAAATGGGAGAGAAAAGATGTTAAAAGACGAAATCGGTAAATACTATTTTGACGGAAATTATAATTGTGCGGAAACTATCATCCGTGCGGGAAATGATTACTATAATCTTGGTCTGCATGATGAAGATATGAAAATGTTGGGCGTTTTCGGAGCCGGTATTCAGTGCGGTAATACCTGTGGTGCCATTTTGAGTGCTGCTTCCATTTTGTCTATGAAATATATTGAGAAGAATGCACATGAAAGTGAGGATATCAGACCGGTTACGGTTCTGCTTATGAAGAAATTTCAAGAAAAATATGGTTCCCATTTGTGTAAAGATATTAAACCGCAGTCATTTAGTAAAGAAACTCGTTGCTTAAATACTGTAGAAACGGCATGTGAGATTTTAGAACAGACAATTTCAGAATATGAAGCTTCAAAATCATAGGCGGACAGAGATAAACGATGATCAATGGAATTGTAATTATCAATAAAGAAAAAGGTTACACCAGTCATGATGTATGTGCAAAGGTCCGTGGGATTCTACGCCAGAAAAAAGTTGGACATACCGGCACACTGGACCCGGATGCTACAGGTGTTTTGCCGGTTTGTCTGGGCAATGCAACCAAGCTTTGCGATGTTTTGACGGATAAGACGAAGGAATATATTGCAACGCTTCTGTTAGGGACGGTAACGGATACGCTGGATATCGGAGGAGTCGTTCTTTCTCAAAATCCGGTTTTGGTATCAGAGGAAGAAGTAAGAGCGGCTGTTCTGTCTTTTTTGGGGAAATCTATGCAGATTCCGCCTATGTATTCGGCTTTAAAGCAAAACGGGAAAAAATTGTACGAGTTGGCCAGAGCAGGAATTGAAGTCGAACGCCAACCCAGACCGATAGAGATATTTGAAATAGAAATCTTAAATATAAATCTTCCAAGAGTTGAGATTCGGATTTTGTGTTCAAAGGGGACCTATATTCGTTCTCTTTGTGATGATATTGGGAAAAAACTCGGCTGTGGTGCCTGTATGGAGAATTTACAGCGTACCAGAGTGGAAAATTTCTATCTGAAGGATGCCTGTTTGCTACAGGAACTGGAACAGTATAAAATAGAAGACAGATTATGTGAAATTATTATTCCGGTGGATCGGGTTTTCAAAGATCTTTACAAGGCAACAATAAAACCTGAATACAACAGAATTTTGGAAAACGGAAATACCTGCACCAAAGAGATGCTTTTATCGGAATGGAATCTGAATCTGTTAGAAAATGGGCAGCGGATTCTCGCATATCACAGCAATGGTGAATTTTACGGAATATATGAATATTTTGAAGGGGAAAATATACTGAAACCATATAAAATGTTTATACCCGGATAGAGGAGAAGTGTTTTGCAGATCATTGAGCAGACTACAGAATTTCATATTGAAGAACCGACTGCTATTGCAATAGGTAAATTTGATGGTATCCATCGCGGTCACAAGGAAATCTTTTCCAATCTTTTTCAGGCAAAAAAAGAGGGATTAAAGACAGCAGTTTTTACATTTGATCCTTCGCCGGAAACCTTTTTTAGTAAAAAGCAGATACCGGAACTGACAACACGCGAAGAAAAAAGAAAATTGTTTGAAAAGATGCAGATTGATTATCTGGTGGAATATCCTTTTGCACAGGCTACTGCGGATGTTTTACCAAGAGATTATGTGACCGATTTTTTGTTGCATAAAATGAATGGGAAACTGATTGTTGCCGGAACGGATGTCTCTTTTGGAAAAGGCGGAAAAGGGAATGAAGCATTATTAAAAAGTATGGCTAAGGAGTATCATTTCCGCCTTGTGATTATTGATAAAATACTTAGGGGTCAGAAAGAAATCAGTTCTTCCTATGTGCGTGAGGAAGTCACAAACGGCAATATGGAGTTAGTAGAAGAATTGTTAGGGACTCCTTATTTTATAAGTGGAATTGTGGAAGATGGCAAAAAGCTGGGACGGACTCTGGGCATCCCGACTGCAAATATTTACCCATCCAAAGAAAAACTCTTGCCTCCAAACGGGGTTTATTTTTGTAATGTTTTTTGCGAAGGCATAACATATCAAGGAGTTACCAATATCGGATGTAGGCCAACCGTACAAGATGGTGACCGAATGAGTGTGGAAACCTATCTGCTTGATTTTGATGGGGATTTATATGGCAGGGAGCTTGTGGTCGAACTGTTACATTTTTCCCGCAAAGAAGAGCGGTTTGAATCCGTAAGCGATTTAAGTCTTTGTGTTAAAAATGATATTCGTCAGGCACGAGAATATTTTGCCGTTGATTAATATAAAGATACCAGGATTGCCAGAGCACAAAGTGGGTAGCAATCCGTTGGTATCATAAAAATTAATAGAAAATTTATCGGAAATGAAAAATAAATGTTGTATCTTGTTTTTACATACTTTATTATTTACTTGTAAAACTTTTGTAAGGAAAAGGTAAAAAATATGAGTAGCTCAATCTTATTATCTATGGCCGGTGGTCTTGGTCTTTTTTTGTTCGGAATGCATACAATGAGTGAATCCATTGAAAAAGCAGCCGGTGCCAGATTAAGAAGTATTTTAGAGTTTTTTACAACAAACCGTTTTACGGGTATGTTGGTTGGTATGCTTTTTACCGCCATCATTCAGTCTTCTTCAGCCTGTACGGTAATGGTTGTCAGCTTTGTAAACTCAGGATTGATGAATTTGTATCAGGCGGCAGGTGTTATCTTTGGTGCCAATATCGGTACAACCATTACGTCGCAACTGGTTTCTTTTAACTTATCGGAATATGCTCCCATCTTTTTGTTGGTCGGTGCCGTTTTTGTTATGTTTTGTAAAAACCCCAAAATCGTAAAAATGGCAGAAGTGGTTTTAGGATTTGGTGTTTTATTTACCGGCCTCAGCAGTCTGAGTAGTGCTATGAGTGCATTGAGGGATGTTCCGGTTGTTGTAAATATGTTAAGTACATTGAAGAGCCCGTTGCTTGCGGTTTTGGTGGGAACCTTATTGACTTCCATTATCCAGAGTTCTTCGGTAACGGTCAGCATTGCCTTATTAATGTGTAATCAGGGGCTGCTCAGTCTGAATATCTGTTTGTTCATTATTCTCGGATGTAATATCGGTGCCTGTACGCCGGCTGTTTTAACATCCATGACCGGTAAAAAAGATGCAAAACGGGCCGCTATGATTCATTTGCTGTTTAATATTATCGGAACCATCATCGTATTTTTTATTTTCCTATTCGGTATGGATTTTGTTTTGGAATTGTTACATCGGATTTCAGGGGATAATCCGGGACGTTGTGTTGCAAATGCACATACAGCTGTTAAGATTTTTCAGGTTATTATTTTACTGCCTTTCTCAACCTGGATTGTAAAATTGACGTATTTGTTTGTCCCCGGAGAAGAAAAATCAGTAAATTACCGAGAAAATATGCAATTGAAATATATCGGAGAAAAAGCGGTATTCAATCCTGCAACTGCCGTAGTGGATGTGTTAAAAGAAGTAGAACGTATGGCGTGCCTGGCAAGTGAAAATCTAAATCGAGCCATGAATGCACTGATTACACTGGATGAAGAGGATATGAAGGAAGTTTATGAGGTTGAAAAGAATATCAATTTCTTAAATAAGTCCATCACAGATTATCTGGTAAAGATCAATCAGACGACACTTCCGATAGAAGACTTAAAGAGTCTGGGTGCCCTATTCCATGTTGTCAATGACATTGAACGAATTGGTGACCATGCAGAAAATTTTGCAGAAGCGGCTCAAAGAAGAAAAGAAGGAAAGTTGAGCTTTAGTAAAGAAGCCATCAAAGAACTTGGAGATATCTTAAATATGGTCAATACCATTGTACAGTTTTCTATTGATACGATTCATGATTCTAGTGATGAACATATGGAAGATATAATGCGGTTAGAGCAGGCGGTAGATGAAAAGGAGAGAGAACTCCAACAGGCACATGTCAATCGTTTAACAAGAAACGAATGTACACCTGAGGCCGGTATGTTGTATTCGGATGTTGTATCCGGATTAGAGCGTGTGGCTGATCATGCAACAAATATTGTTTTATATCTGAATAATGTTGAAACAACCTAATAATAAAGACGAGAGATACACTCTCGTCTTTTTGTTATGGCGACGAGGCAAGTGCAATGTGCTTGTACGATTGCATTTGCCGACCGCTAATCAGCAGTAAAACAAGCGGAGCGGTTTTGCCGGTCCATTTTGTCAATAAAAGGGGTTTTCAAGCAGTTTTTTCATATATTTGGTGGTTTATAGGAAAGAATTGGCTTGTATTTTGTGGTTGACGTAATATTATTCTGTGCTATAATAATCTTGTAACATTTTTGTAACAAATTATGTTAGATTTAAAAAAGGATATGATATGAAAAATAATATTATAAAATTGTTAATTGGAGTTGTGGCGATTTCTACAGTTGCAGGTACCACTGTGGCGGCACAGAATTATATTCCCGGCTTATCAGTCGGAGGTGCTACCTTAATTGAAGGTGGTATTGTTTGTACCTCATCCACGGCTCAGGAAAATGACAGTACAAAAGCTTCCACTGCTTCCACTACTGTTTCATCAGACAATAACAGTATTGGGGCAGCGGGATTGTCTGTTGCAATGGATGCATCGATTACAGTGAATACGTCTGATAATCAGAATGATGTGGCACAGAATTCTTTCGAAGAACAAAACATTGTAAGTGTAAGTGACAGTTCCATCACGATATCCGGTGATGTCACAGCAGATGTATCAACAGATGTGGTAGAAGAACAGCCCGAGATGACGATTCAGACCGGATCAGCTCCTGAAGGATCTAAAATTGCAGCTTTGGAAGAAACATTAACGGCTGAATTAGAAGCAGAGGCACAGGCGCAGGCGGTAGCGGATTCCATTATGATTTCCACAGGTGCAACGGATACCGGTTTAGAAATTTCACTTCCGGAGGAAGGCGAAGAAGAGGATGATGTAGATACTCTTTACGGATATACAAATTTGGGTATTGCCATTGTTGATGATCATTTAAATGTTCGTGAGACTGCAGATGACAATAGCAAAATTGTCGGTAAGATGTCAAACGATTCCGGCTGTGAGATATTGGAAGTCGTTGGAAATAAAGCACATATTGTTTCCGGTTCCGTTGAGGGATATGTTTCCACCGATTACATTTTAACAGGAGATTTAGCTGCTGCTTATGCAAATCAGATTGTTAAAAAACTGGCAACCGTTTCTGCTGATGGATTAAAGGTCAGAACTGCTCCTGATTTGGAAGCAGAAGTTGTGAATATGGTTGCATACGGTGAAGAGCTTGAAGTTGTTGAAGAGCTTGACGGCTGGGTAAAGGTTTTATATGATGGTCAGGAAACCTATGTAAATGCAGAATATGTTACCGTCGGTGAAGATTTAAAGACGGCATTAAATATGAGTGAATTCTTATTCGGTGAAGGAGTATCCGATGTCCGTGTTTCACTTTGTGAATATGCAAAACAGTTCCTTGGTAACCCTTATGTATGGGGTGGAACAAGTCTGACAAAAGGTGCTGACTGTTCCGGATATGTTCTCAGTATCTTTGGAAAATATGGATATTCATTGCCTCATTCGTCCAGAGCGCAGGCTAATATGGGAACGAAGGTTTCACTTGCCGAGGCAAAACCCGGTGATTTGGTATTTTATTCAAAAGGCGGTCGGATTAACCATGTTGCGATTTACATCGGTGGTGGACAGGTTATTCATGCGAGCAGCCCGAAATATGGTATTCGTATTACCAGTGTTTATTACCGTACACCTACAACGGTGCGTCGTATTATTCAGGATTGATGATTTAAACGATTACAAGATAAAACGCTTAGGAGAACGATTCCTAAGCGTTTTTTATGGTATAATTCGGGAAATGGATGATGAAAAACTATTCCCATTAATCGGTTATGTTGTTATACTGATAACATGATTTTGAATGAAATACAGGATGCGTTGGCATTTTTATTTGTATGAATGATGTGATATAGGAAACAATTGTTGTAAAGAAGGAAATGAGAGTGAGTAGAGAAAACAGAGATTATCATTATACACCCGAACAGCTTAAGCGTATGGAAATGAGAAAAAAGAGAGTGGCCATGCGTAGAAAGAAAGAACGGCAGAAACGAATACTCTTTGCAATCGGAATTCTGATTTTTGTATTGCTTTGCATTGGCGGAATATCGGCATTGCACAAACCGGATGACAAAGCAGAGGATGGCGGACGTGCGGATGCGGCAACGATGGTGGATGCGAATATCGGAAATACAAGAAACGTAGATGAAACCGGAGAATTATCGGATGTTTCCCAATTGAATCAGATGGCAGATGGTGTAGAACCGATAGCAGTTGATTCAAATAGTACGGTAAACAGCGAGGCATATCAGTTCAAGACGGATGCGGCAACCGGATTAAACAGTCCGGAGGTGACCAGTACGTATGCGTTGATGGTAGATTTATCCAAGAAAGAGGTTGTTGCACAAAAAAATGCATATGAGCGGATTAATCCGGCATCCATGACAAAGATTTTAACATTGTTGGTTGCCAGCGAACATGTGACCAATCTGGATGATACCTTTACCATGACCTTGGATATTACGGATTATGCCTATGTGAATGATTGTAGTAGCGTCGGATTTCTGGATGGAGAAGTTGTTACGGTAAAGGATCTTTTATATGGAACCATTCTGCCTTCAGGTGGAGATGCGGCAGTGGGATTGGCTACCTATGTTGCAGGATCTCAGGAAGTTTTTGTTGATATGATGAATCAGAAAATAGAGGAACTTGGACTCGCTGACAGTGCACATTTTACCAATTGTGTCGGATTGTATGATGAAAATCATTATTGTTCCATTTATGATATGGCAGTTATGCTAGAAGCGGCTATGGAAAATGATTTATGCAGACAGGTTTTAAATACACGTTCCTATACCACTTCCATGACAGAGCAACATCCGGAAGGGATTACCGTTTCCAATTGGTTCATGCGTAGAATTGAAGATAAGGAAATGGGCGGCACAATTCTTGGTGCCAAGACAGGATATGTGGTTCAGTCAGGTAATTGTGCGGCCAGCTGTTATGAAAGAAATGATGGGACCGAGTTTATTTGTGTGACGGCGGATGCGCATAGTAGCTGGAGAGCAATCTATGATCATGTTGCGGCATATAACATTTATGCTGCCGGAAATACTTCATATACAAAACAATAAACAATTAACCAAAATAGTCAATGGATATGATGAAATTATATTTGATGTTATAAAATGTATGATGGTTGTAAATGCAACAGTTGCAACATGGTAAATGTGGACAGTTACGAAATGACAAATATAGACTTTACAAGTTCTGTAAACCATGGTAAAATACGTTTTGTATGAATTTTAGCCGATACCCGGTTTCGGGAATGCCTAGACCCGATACTTAGATTGGCCATATGAAAAGAACAGGAGGATTTAGAAATGATTTCTAAAGAAAAGAAACAGGCAATTATCAACGAATATGCAAGAACACCCGGCGATACAGGTTCACCGGAAGTTCAGGTAGCTGTATTATCAGCTCGTATCAAAGAATTAACCGATCACTTAAAAACACATCCGAAGGATCATCATTCAAGACGCGGTATGTTAAAAATGGTAGGTCAGAGACGTGGTCTTTTATCTTACTTAAAGAAAACAGATATCAACAGATATCGTGCATTGATTGAAAAACTCGGATTAAGAGATTCGATTCAGTAATTCAAATAATAATCATATCGGGGACGGATATTTTCAGTATCCGTCCTTTGTATGTTTATTAACAGGCGGAAGGTTCATTCCGAGACCACTGACGGGAAGATTAAAAAATATGATTAAAAGAAAGATCGATACGAAACACAAATAAGATGTATAATCTTTCGGTCAGTAGTTTCGGCATCTTCTGCCTGATTATAAAAATCAGAAAAGGAGAAAACAGAATGAGTTACAAAACATTCAGTATGGAGCTTGCAGGACGTACTTTGTCCGTTGATATCGGAAGAGTTGGTAAGCAGGCAAACGGATGTGCATTTATGCACTATGGAGAGACAACAGTGTTGTCTACCGCAACAGCAAGTGAGAAACCACGTGATGGAATTGATTTCTTCCCCTGCTCTGTTGAGTATGAAGAGAAATTTTACTCCGTAGGAAAAATCCCCGGTGGATTTAACAAACGTGAAGGAAAGGCAAGTGAAAATGCAGTTTTAACAAGCCGTGTGATCGACAGACCTATGCGTCCGTTATTCCCCAAGGATTACAGAAATGATGTTACATTAAATAACATGGTAATGAGCGTTGATCCTGAGTGCAGACCGGAACTTGTTGCTATGCTTGGTACATCCATTGCAACCTGCATTTCAGACATCCCGTTTGACGGTCCTTGTGCTATGACACAGGTTGGTATGGTGGATGATGAATTCATCATTAACCCGAGCCAGGAAGTATGGGACAAAGGTCAGATGAGACTGACAGTTGCATCTACAGCAGAAAAAGTAATTATGATCGAAGCAGGATGTAATGAAATTCCTGAAGCAAAAATGATTGATGCGATTTACAAAGCGCATGAAGTGAACCAGACAATTATTGAGTTCATCAATAAAATTGTTGCAGAGGTTGGAAAACCGAAACACAGCTATGAAAGTTGTGCAATTCCGGAAGAATTGTTTACAGCAATCAAAGAAATCGTTCCTCCTGCAGAGATGGAAGAAGCTGTATTTACAGATGAAAAGCAGGTGCGCGAAGAAAATATCCGCAATATTACGGCCAAATTGGAAGAGGCATTTGCAGATAAAGAAGAATGGCTTGCTATTTTGGGAGAGGCAATTTACCAGTACCAGAAAAAGACTGTTCGTAAGATGATTTTAAAAGATCACAAACGTCCGGATGGCAGACAGTTAAATCAGATTCGTCCTTTAGCTGCAGAAGTTGATATTATTCCCCGTGTTCATGGTTCTGCCATGTTTACACGTGGTCAGACACAGATCTGTAATGTGACAACTCTTGCCCCTTTGTCTGAAGCACAAAAAGTAGACGGACTGGATGATAATATTACTACAAAACGATATTTACATCATTACAATTTTCCGGCATATTCTGTTGGAGAAACAAAAGTAAGTCGTGGTCCCGGACGTCGTGAAATCGGACATGGTGCTTTGGCAGAAAGAGCTTTACTTCCTGTTTTGCCCAGTGAAGAAGAATTTCCTTATGCAATCCGTACGGTATCTGAAACATTCGAATCAAACGGTTCCACATCCATGGCATCTACTTGCGCATCTTGTATGTCTTTGATGGCTGCCGGTGTTCCGATTAAAAAGATGGTTGCAGGTATTTCCTGTGGTCTTGTAACCGGTGATACAGATGATGATTTTGTATTGTTGACAGATATTCAGGGATTGGAAGATTTCTTTGGTGATATGGACTTTAAGGTTACCGGTACAACCGAAGGTATTACAGCCATTCAGATGGATATCAAAATCCATGGATTAACCAGACCAATCGTAGAAGGCGCAATTGCAAGATGCCGTGAAGCAAGAGAATTTATCATGGATACTTGTATGAAACCTGCTATTGCAGCTCCTCGTGAAACCGTGGGCAAATATGCACCCAAGATTGTTCAGACAAAGATTGATCCTGAAAAGATTGGTGATGTTGTCGGCCAGCGCGGTAAGACAATCAATGCTATTATTGATCAGACCGGTGTTAAGATTGATATCACAGATGACGGTGCGGTAAGTGTATGCGGCACGGATCAGGCTATGATGGACAAAGCAATTGAGATGATTCAGATTATCACAACTGATTTTGAAGAAGGTCAGATCTTTAAAGGAAAAGTTGTAAGTATCAAAGAGTTTGGAGCATTTATTGAGTTTGCACCCGGCAAGGAAGGTATGGTTCACATTTCTAAGATTGCAAAAGAGCGTATCAACCATGTGGAAGACGTTTTGACATTGGGTGATACCGTTACCGTTGTATGCTTAGGTAAAGACAAAATGGGTCGAATCAGTTTCTCAATGAAGGATGTTCCTCAGTCATAAAACTGATTTTTGGTGATTTTAATAAAAAAGACATTTGGAGTTTATTATCCGGATGTCTTTTTTTTATTATTTTTGGCTTTTTTTCTTTAAAAGTAAGGCAATTCTAATTTGTCATAAAAGAAAAGATGTGATAAAATAAACCGTAGTGCGTATGGAAGCGGGGAGAATGAATGGCAAAGCAGGAAATAGAACGCTTGCCCGAAAATCGGCGTAAAAGAATAAAACGGTTAAAAAAGATCATTGTAGGAACCGTAATTGCTGCAATTGTTATTCCGGTTATGCTTTGTATCTTTTTAGGAATTCGTTTGCATATTGTAAAAAAGGATTTAAACAATTCCAAAGCGCAGGTGGAAGAAATGCAGATGGAACTTGAACGATATTCATCTGAAGTGGAAGATTCTGTGTTAGTGGAAAATCAAAACAATATGCAGCCTGCAACGCAGACTTTTGATGGAGAAGGTTCGATTATAAATAGTAGTACAACACTAACCAGTACCGGAAATGAAAATGCAAATTCCAGTCAGGACGCAGAGACTGCGGACGGAAAGAAACGGGTGTATTTGACTTTTGACGACGGTCCAAGTGATAATACTGAGGAAATACTGGACATTTTAAAAAAATATGATGTACAAGCAACGTTCTTTGTTGTTGGTAATACTTCCGAACATGGACAGGAATTATTAAAACGGATTGTAGAAGATGGTCACAGTATTGGTATTCATTCTTATAGTCATAAGTATTCAAGCATTTATGATTCGGAGGAAGCATTTTTTGAAGATTTCAATAAATTATCCGACTATATTTATGATACAACAGGAGTAAGGCCGCAAATTTGTCGTCTGCCGGGAGGAAGCAGTAATACAGTAAGCAAAATTAGCATGGTAGAACTTGTTCGTTCTTTGAATGAGAAAAATATTGAGTGCTTTGATTGGAATATATCCGGTGGTGATGCAAGCGGACAAAAGCTTTCTGCCAGTGCAATTACGGATAATGTATTAAAAGGGATTGATCGTTTTCAGACGGCAGTGGTATTGTTACACGATGGTGCGGATAAGGATAGTACCGTAGAGGCGCTGGATATGATTTTAAAAGAACTGACAGAAAATGATGAAATTATCATAGATAAAATTACAGAGAATACTCCTGTAATTTTGCATATTTCATTGTAAAGACTAAGGAGGAAGAGCGATGGGTTTTTTTCAGGATTTAAAAGAAGATTTATCGTTGGCAATGAATGAATTGCTCCCAAATGATGACATGGATGAAGAAATTGCAGATCCGGAAGAAAAAAAGACAAATTTAAAAAAGAAAGATTCAGATAAAGGCGATAAAGCGATACTTGATACAGTGGAAGAAAATGTTTCGGATGCAGATGCATTTGCAAGAGAACTGATTGATGCAGCGCTTCACCCCCAAGAGCCTAAAGAGACAGAAACGTTAACAGTCGAACAACTGGTGGCTGCAGTTGAACAATCTGTATCGAAAGAAGTATCTGATATGATAGAAGACGAGATACCTTCAAATGATGACATTATGCAGGAACTCGAAGAACCGACAGAAGTGGTTGTGGAAGAAACCGAAGAGCCGGTAATGCCGGAGGAAGAATTTGTTGCGGAAGAAGTCGCAGAGCCAGAGGAAGAAGTAGTTTTGGAAGAAGCCGCAGAGCCAGAAGAAGAAGTAGTTGTGGAAGAAGCCGCAGAGCCAGAAGAAGAAGTAGTTGTGGAAGAAGCCGCAGAGCCAGAAGAAGTGGTTACGGAAGAAACCGAAGAGCCGGTAATGCAGGAGGAAGTATTTGTTGCGGAAGAAATCACAGAGCCGGAGACAGCAGTGACCATGGAAGAACCTGAAGGGCCTGTAAAACCGGAAGATATACAAGAAGCAGTAGAAACAGTACCAGAAGAAGAACCGGAGGTAAAGGAAATGTTGATTCGTAATGATAATTCCTTTGAAAAAGAAGTATATGAGGAAATTATGAAAGAAGATACCGGAAAAGATAAAGCAATGAAGAATGAATTGGAAAAAGCCGTAGACGAAGTGGTAAGTGAAAGGGTAGAATCAGTTATGAGTCAGGATGTTTTGGACGAGACGGCAATTGTAACAAAGGGAATGAAAGTGAATGGTGATATTTCCAGTCAGGGTTCCCTTGATGTTCTTGGCAGTATCAAAGGTAATATTGAAGTTTTAGGAAAATTAAATGTATCGGGAGAAATTGAAGGAAATTCCAATGCGGCAGAAGTATTTGCAGATGCAGCCCACATTACAGGTGAAATTCATGCAACAGGCACAGTAAAGGTTGGAATTAATTCGGTTATTATCGGTAATATCTTTGCAACAAGCGCTGTTATTGCCGGAGCCGTAAAAGGTGATATCGATGTTCATGGACCGGTCGTTCTTGATTCCAGTGCGATTGTTATGGGTAATATCAAATCAAAATCCGTACAGATGAATAACGGTGCGGTGATTGAAGGTTTGTGCTCACAATGCTATGCGGATGTCAGTCCTGCATCATTCTTTAAGGATATGAAATAAATGATACTTTTGATACTTACATCATTTTGATTTTTTGTAATATATTTTCAGTTAGAAGAAGGTAAGACATATGAAAAGAATTATGTTAAAGCTCAGTGGGGAAGCACTGGCAGGTGAGAAAAAGACCGGTTTTGATGAAGAAACGGTAAGAGGAGTTGCAAAACAGGTAAAGCAACTGGTGGATGATAACATTGAAGTCGGAATTGTTATCGGCGGAGGAAACTTCTGGAGAGGCCGTACGAGTGAAAATATTGACCGCACAAAGGCAGATCAGATTGGTATGCTCGCGACGGTTATGAATTGTATTTATGTATCCGAAATATTCCGATCTGTTGGAATGGAAACAGAAATATTGACCCCTTTTTCGTGTGGATCGTTTACAAAGCTGTTTTCCAAAGACCGGGCAAATAAATATTTTAAGCAGGGAAAAGTAGTGTTCTTTGCAGGAGGAACAGGACATCCTTATTTTTCGACAGACACAGGAGTTTTATTGCGGGCTATTGAAGTAGAGGCTGAAGTTGTCTTGTTAGCAAAGGCAATTGACGGTGTATATGATTCGGATCCCAAGGTTAATCCACAGGCTAAAAAATATGATGAACTATCTATTGACGAGGTAGTTGAGAAAAATCTTCAGGTTGTCGATATGACCGCTTCCATTATGGCAAGAGATAATAAAATGCCTATGTGGGTTTTTAGTCTGAATGAGGAAAACAGTATTGTGAATACCGTGAAAGGAAAATTTAACGGCACGAAAGTGACGGTTTAGGAGGATAATAAAAATGGATGAAAGATTAAAAGTTTATGATGAAAAAATGCAGAAAGCGATTGATTTTCTGGCTTCGGATTTTGCTTCAATTCGTGCCGGAAGAGCCAATCCTCATGTACTTGACAAAATAAAAGTAGATTATTACGGAACGCCTACACCGATTCAGAGCGTAGGTAATATCAGCGTTCCTGAACCGAGAATGATTCAGATTGCGCCTTGGGAAAAGAGTTTAATTAAAGAAATCGAAAAAGCCATTATGATGTCTGATGTAGGCATTACCCCTTCCAATGACGGAAATGTTGTTCGTATCGTTTTTCCGGAATTGACAGAAGAGCGTCGTAAAGATTTAGTGAAAGATATTAAGAAAAAAGGTGAAGAGAATAAAGTTGTGGTAAGAAATGCCCGTCGTGACGGTAATGATGCCTTTAAAAAGCTTGGAAAAGGCGAAATATCTGAAGATGAAGCAAAACAGCTTGCCGATGAACTGCAGAAATTAACAGACAAATATATTAAAACCATTGACCAAATGGTGGAAGAAAAGTCAAAAGAAATTCTGACAGTATAATCAGATCATAAAAAAGGGGGCATTCTGCCCCTTCTTTTGTGTTATGGCACTAATCCGATGAAACCCATGAGCGATGTTTTTGACGGTTTAGGTGACCTATCTTTTTGATATAGTGGAGAATTGGCAAAATTGGAATATTAGAAGAGGAATCAGAATATGAATGTACCGAATCATGTTGCAATTATATTAGACGGAAACGGAAGATGGGCGAAAAGCAAAGGAATGCCCAGAAATTATGGGCATGCACAGGGCAGTAAAAATGTAGAGATTATATGCGAAGAAGCATATAAAATGGGAATACAGTATTTGACTGTCTATGCTTTTTCTACCGAAAACTGGAATCGTCCCAAAGAAGAAGTCGATGCATTGATGAAACTTTTGCGTAATTATATGAAGACCTGTCTGAAAACGGCTGAAAAGAATCGGATGTGTGTGCGTGTCATCGGCGACAAGAGTGGATTGGATGAGGACATCCGCAATCGGATTGATGAATTAGAAAAAGCAACCGTAAACAATGATGGTCTACATTTTCAAATTGCGCTTAATTATGGAAGCCGTGACGAAATAATCCGTGCAGTTAAAAAAATTATGCTGGATACAAAAAACGGTGTGATTAATCCGCAGGATATGACGGAAGAATTGTTTTCAACTTATTTGGATACCAAAGACATTCCGGAACCGGATCTTATGATTCGAACCAGTGGCGAAGAACGTATATCCAATTTCCTGCTATGGCAGCTTGCATATACGGAATTCTATTTTACGGATGTACCGTGGCCTGCTTTTTCAAAAGAAGAATTGGAAAAAGCGATTGCAGTCTATAATGCAAGAGATCGTCGTTATGGAAATGTTAAGGAGGAGTAGAAATGTTTAAGGCCAGATTTTGGAGTGCCGTTGTTTTGGTACTTGTAATCGGAACGGTTTTGATTTTAGGAGGACCTTGGTTATATCTTTTTACTCTGGCAATTTCTGCCATTGCTTATTTTGAAATGACAAAGGCAATGAAAGTCAGAGGAGAAATGAAAAAGCCTTGTCTGATTGAGTGGTTTGGTTTGTTTGGTATTATTGGATATTATCTGATTATCTATTTTGCAAACACAGAAACATTTGTTATGTTAACCATAACTTTGACGATTGTTTCCATTTTATTTGTTTATGTATTTACTTTTCCGAAATATGAAGCAAAACAGATTATGGCTGCTGTATTTTCTTTTATCTATGCACCAATCATGCTGTCTTATTTATATATGACCAGATGCTTGGAAAATGGATTTTATATCGTATGGCTGATTTTTATCAGTTCCTGGATTTGTGATACCTGTGCTTATCTGGTTGGAATGACTATTGGCAAGCATAAGTTAGCACCGATTTTAAGTCCGAAAAAATCAATAGAAGGTGCTGTTGGTGGTGTAATCGGAAGTGCTGTTGTAGGTTTGTTATATGCTTTTGTCCTTATTCGCGCCGGAGCCAGCAATGAAAATATGCTTTGGGTATTCCCGGTTATCTCGGCAGTTGGAGCCATGATCAGTCAGGTTGGTGATCTTGCCGCATCTGCGATCAAAAGAAATTTTAACATCAAGGATTATGGGAAGCTCATTCCCGGACATGGTGGTATTATGGATCGTTTCGACAGTGTGATTTTTACTTCGCCGATGATCTATTACATGGCTGTTTTATTATTAAAATGATACCAGGATGTTGGTATGAAATAAACAAAGAAAGATAAAATAACATTATACTGTGATAGAAGTATGATATTCTGTCAGATAAGGATAAAAAGATGAAAAATATTGTTGTTTTAGGTTCTACCGGTTCCATTGGAACACAGACTTTGGAAATCGTTGATGCATATCCGGACAGACTGCAGGTTGTTGCGCTTGCGGCCGGAAGCAATGTGGAAAAAATAGAACCACAGATACGCAAGTATCATCCGAAAAAAGTGGTTATGTTTGATGAGGCGGCTGCGAAAGCTTTAAAAACAAAAGTGGCAGATCTCGATGTGACGGTTCTTGCCGGAATGTCCGGCTTAATTGAAATTTGCATCATGGAAGAGGCGGATGTTGTTTTAACGGCAGTTGTAGGAATGATTGGTATTACGCCTACAATTGAAGCAATAAAAGCCGGAAAAGATATTGCGTTAGCCAATAAAGAAACTCTGGTCACGGCAGGACATATTATTATGCCATTGGCAAAACAAATGGGAGTATCCATTTTGCCGGTTGACAGTGAGCATAGCGCTATTTTTCAATCGTTAAATGGGGAACCGAAAAACAGATTAAAGAAGATTTTATTAACGGCATCCGGAGGCCCATTCAGAGGAATGTCAAAAGCGCAATTGGCAGATAAGACTGTAAAGGATGCACTAAAGCACCCCAACTGGTCGATGGGACCTAAGATTACCATAGATTCTGCAACGATGGTAAATAAAGGATTAGAGGTTATGGAAGCAGGCTGGCTTTTTGATGTAAATTATGATCAGATTCAGGTTGTAGTACATCCTCAAAGTATCATACATTCTATGGTAGAGTATGCGGATGGTGCCGTTATTGCACAGTTGGGACTTCCGGATATGAAATTACCCATTCAATATGCATTGTTTTATCCGGACCGCTTACCGATGAATACAGAGGGAATTGATTTCTTTCAACTTGGGCAGATTAGCTTTGAGAGACCTGATTTGGAAACCTTTCAGGGATTAAAACTGGCCTATGAGGCATTTGAAAAAGGCGGAAGTATGCCTACTGTATTTAATGCCGCTAATGAAAAAGCGGTTAGTCTGTTTTTGCATGAAAAAATCAGGTTCCTTGATATTGCGGACATAATTGCAGAAACAATGTCGAGACATCAGGTAATTGCACATCCGGATGTTGAACAGATTTTGATGACAGAACAATGGTGTTATGAACAAATAGCAGAAAGGTGTTGCTGATTTGGGAATTATTTTTTTTATTTTAATTTTTTGTGTTGTAGTTGTAGCACATGAATTTGGACATTTTATTATTGCAAAAGCAAACGGAATACATGTAGTGGAGTTTTCCATCGGAATGGGACCGACGCTATTACACTTTGATAGAAACGGCACATGCTATTCATTAAAATTACTGCCAATCGGTGGAGCATGTATGTTTGAGGGTGAGGACGGATTAAATCAGGATGATGCCGCACAGTCTGGAGAACAGGGATCGGAAACTGCTGATTTTGCCAATATAGGCAAATACGGAAAAGCTTTTCCGGATGCACCGGTGTTTGCCAGAATTGCAACGGTACTTGCAGGTCCGATTTTTAACTTTATTCTTGCTTTCTTTTTATCACTTTTTATTGTCGGCAGTATCGGAACGGATCTTCCGGTTGTAGGAAATGTTTTGGAAGGTGGGGGTGCTGAGGCGGCAGGTATGATGCCCGGTGACGTGATTGTAAAGCTGAATCGTCATAACATTCACCTATTCCGTGAGATTTCAATAGAGGCCATGTTATCGGATGGCAGTCCGGTACATGTCACATATGAAAGAGATGGAGAATTGTATGATACTGTCCTGACCCCTGTATATTCAGATGAAGCAGGCAGATACTATTACGGCATTTCCATGACCGGCGGTTATACAAAGCTTTCACCGCCCAAGGTTATTTTATATAGCGGATATGAGGTAAAATACTGGATTGATACGACTATTAAGAGTCTTGGTATGCTGTTAAGCGGAAAGGCCGGCGTAAAAGATTTATCCGGACCGGTCGGGATGGCAGATACGGTAGGTGACATATATAACGAATCTAAATCAGACGGAGCATTTTACGTTTGGCTGAATATGCTTAATTTTGCCATTCTGTTAAGTGCCAATCTGGGTGTTTTAAATCTGATTCCGTTCCCCGCTCTGGATGGTGGAAGGCTTTTCATATATCTCATTGAACTGATTAGGCGGAAACCGTTGCCGCTTGAAAAGGAAGGAATTATTAATTTTGTTGGTTTTGCACTGCTGATGTTATTGATGGTTGTTGTTTTATATAATGATATTGCAAGGATTGTTACCGGAGGGTGACAATCCTTTTTATCTTTTTTTGGGGAATACAAATCCGAAAAGTAAGTTTTTATTAACAGGTTCTATTATCATTTCTTTTTCATATATTTAAAGGACAAACATAGTTTGTACACGGAGGATATATGAATAAATCAGATCAAATCAGAAATATGTTTCCCACACAGTTTCACAGTATGCTTTCAGCTTTAAATCAGATTGAAAATGAGCTGCAGGAAATCCGGATAAGAGTCAATTGTCCCTGTATCTTTGTGATTGGAAGAATGGAATTTTTTCCGGATAAAAACGGAAGATTGCATAAAGAGATGGAAAAAGGGTTTGTCTTTTCCAAAGAAGATGTTGATGTTTTATTCAATCACATCTGTAACTATTCTCCCTATGCATACGAAAGTCAGCTTAAGCAGGGATTTTTAACTGTTGCGGGAGGTCATAGAGTCGGTGTATGTGGACAGGTTGTATTACAGGATGGAAAGATTTCATTGATGAAACAGGTACAGTTTCTGCATGTCAGGATTGTGCATGAAATTCCGGGAGTGGGGAATGCGATACTGCCATATTTGTTTGATCATGGAAAGTTTCTGAACACTTTGATCATTTCATCTCCGGGAGTTGGCAAGACCACGATGCTGCGGGATTTAGCAAAAAGTCTTTCGGATGGTAACCGATATGCAGACGGAAAGCAGATTTGCATTGTAGATGAACGATCGGAACTGGCAGGTTGTTATATGGGGGTTCCACAAAATCATGTGGGAAAAAGAACCGATGTCTTAGATGCCTGTCCAAAGGCAGAAGGGATGATGATGGCAATAAGGTCTATGGGACCTGAAATAATTGTCGTGGACGAACTGGGACTACAAAGGGATTATGAAGCAGTGGAGAAAGCATCGGTATGTGGAATTAAAATTCTGGCATCGGTACATGGTGATAGTCTTGATGAGATATATTCGGAAAAGAATGCATTTTTCTCAATCATAAAGAAGGTATTTCACAGACTGATTTTACTTCGCTGGGAAAAAGAAAATGACGGAACGAAAAAGCAGGTATGGAGTATTTACGATAACGCACAAAAGCTTTTGGCGAAGAGAGGATGATAAAAATGCGGGTGATCGGAGGAATATTGGTCTTGTTTTCCGGTGTTTTTTTGGGATTTGAGCAGGCTTTTACATATGAAGAAATGCATGTAAATCTACAACATTTCATGAAAATTATTGAACTTATGATTGCCCAAATCAAGACGGAAGGAGCCACACTTCCAGAAGCAATTTGCAAGGTTTCTTTCAGGCAGGATGGAGAAATCGGAAAAGTTTTACAGGATGCTGCAACATCCATCAAAATAAATGAAGGAAAAGAATTAAATTTGATTTGGAAAGAACAAATGAATCATATGCCAATGGTTCTGCCGTCAAAAATCGAAAAAGAATGGATACATCTGTTTGACCAGACCGGTTTTTATGACAGAGATGCACAGCTGAAGCAATTGCAATATGTATACGAGATGATGAAGGATGAATATGAACAAATGGATAAGCAAAAAAAAGAAAAATGCAGATTGTATCAGTCAATGGGGTTTTTAATCAGTTTATTTGTGATTATTTTACTTTGGTAAAGGAGTGTTCCATGAGTGTCGGAATATTATTTAAAATTGCAGCGGTGGGGATTCTGGTTACGTTGTTAAATCAGGTTTTAAAGCATAGCGGAAAAGAGGAGCATGCCTATCTGGTAAGCTTGTGTGGATTTATCCTGGTGCTTACATGGGTTCTTCCTTATCTGGTCGATTTATTTCGCACAATGGAAGAGTTGTTTTCATTTTAGGAGACGAATGCATGATTAAAATAGGTTTATTAGCGATTATTGCGGTTGCTATTACAATGTTCATTAAGCAGACAAAACCGGAATATGCTTATATTTTTTCGTTATGTGTCGGTGTTTTTCTGTTTATGCTCTGTATGGATTCCTTTATGAATATTGCAGATATGATTCGACTGGTTTCTTCACAAATCGAAAATGCAGATGCGTATATTTATACACTTTTGCGGATTGTCGGAATTTCTTATATCAGTGAATTTTGTGGAGAAATCTGTAAAGATGCAGGATATGCTTCGATAGGGAAAGGTGTGGAAACGGCCGGCAAATTCAGTGTGCTACTGATAGGTATGCCCATTTTTCTGAATTTGGTTGATGTAATAAAGGAGTTTTACTGATGACGGATACTTTTGTGGAAGGAATGGATTTTACAAATATAGATCATTTTCTGGATCAGATTTTTGGACATCAGTTTATTTCCTTTGAAGATTTACTGGAAGAGTTGATGCATGGTGATCTGGATTCAATCAAAGAAATTACTTTGCAGTATTTTAAAGATGTTTTTTTCGGAAATTTAGAACAATGTAAAAGCTTGTTCCTTGGAATTTTTTTGCTTGGAATTTTTGCATTGTTGTTACATGGACTGTCTGATTTGTTTTCTGATAAAAAAATTTCGATTTTTTCGAGCTATTTTATATTTTTATTTGTTTCTTTGATTTTAATGAAATGCTTTTTGCGTTCTTATGAGCAATGTCTGACATTTCTTGAGGAAATGAAAAGTTTCTGTGCAATCCTGATGCCATCTTTATGTATGGTGCTGGGGATTTCAGGTGGTCCTGTTACAGCTGCCGCGTATTACGAATTTCAATTACTTTTGCTATTCGTAATTGAAAATGTCATGACCATATTTGTGATGCCGATGGCAAGGCTGGTTTGCGTCCTGTATGTTTTAAATCAGTTACCTGAGGGTAACCGTTTTGGTGGAGTTATCGCACTTTTAAAAAAAATCATCATATTTCTGACCCGTTCCGCTATATTTGCAGTCATTGGAGGAAGTATGCTACAGGCAGGATTGATGCCGGCTATAGATGGGGTACAAAGTAAACTGATTATTAAAACGGTTTCTTTGATTCCCGGATTGGGAGATTATGCAACGACAATAACGGAAACTGTTTTAAGGGGAGCAATTCTGGTAAAAAACAGCATCGGTTTCATCGGTATTTTTATCTTGTTTATTATGTGCTTTAAGCCGGCAGTCACAACACTAATGTATGGATTTGTTGTCCGTCTTGCATCAGCCATATTGCAGATATCAGGAGAAAAAAAGTTTACTGCACATGTTTGGAAAATGGCAGACTGCTTTTTTTTACTATCACGTATCCAGTTGTTTTCAAGTGGTATGTTTTTTATTGCCATCGCTGTTGCAACCTTAGGGATGAATTCATTTGTCGGTTAATAAGAGAGGTCATTTCATGGATGAATATATCAGGAACATCTGTATCTTTGTCTGTTTGTGTGATTTTATTTCCCAGTTGTTTTTGTCGGAAAAGTTTATGGGATTATATCGGAATATTTCCGGTGTTTTTGTGATATTATTTCTACTTTATCCGTTTGGCAGGAAATTTATCGATATCACAGAATTTTCGGACCAGGAATTAATGATACAATTTGAAGAGAATTTGCAAAAAAGCGGTCAAATCTGGGATATCTCGTCAGAAAATAAAAATATGAACGAAATCAGTGAAGAATCACAGAAATTGTTGGAGCAGTATATTCAGGATGCAGTAGACGAATATGAGAAAGATGAAACTAAGACAGATAAATTTGAGAAAGATAGTTTTGAGACAGATAGTTTTGAGACAGATAGTTTTGAGGTAGAAGAATGAAACAATTAAAAAAATTCATCGAAAAATTGGGAAAAGACAGACTTGCCATTTTATTAATCGGAGGGCTTTTATTACTTGTTGTTACGATCCCTACAAAAAAGGAGGATGAACAATCTGTATTATATGCAACAAAACAGAATCAGAGTCAAAACAGCCAAAGCAAGACCGGAAGCAGTAATACGTATAAGAGCGGTTTTAAGATGTCGGGAAATGCATTGGAAACTTATGATCTATATTCTGGATATCTGGAAAATAAGTTGTGTTCAATTCTGCAGAATATGAATGGGGCAGGGAAGGTGGAAGTCTTTATCACATTGCATGATGCCGGGGGTACCATTGTGGAAAAAGATATTTCTTATCGACGCAATAATGACAGCAAAAATGAAGGGGGAACTACGACCTCTTCTGCAGAATATGAGGATACGCAGGAGACCGTATACACTGTGGATGAAAACGGAAATGATGTTCCGTTTGTAGCAAAACAGATTTTACCGTCCATAGAGGGAATTTTGATTGTTGCACAAGGCGGAGACAATGCAAAAGTGAAAAATCAAATGAAGGAGGCTGTGTTGTCATTATTTGAATTGGATGAGCATAAAATAACAATAGTAAAAATGAAAAGCAAAACCGGGTAAAGGGGCATAACTATGAAAAAAGAATTTTCAGTAAAAAAATTATGGAAGAGAAATCAGATTATGATTACAGCTCTGGCGCTCATGATTGCCATTGCCGGATATCTGAATTTTACAGGAAAACAAATCGATGAAGATGTATTATTTACAACTTCGGCTCAGTTTGAAGAAGCTGATGCAGAAACGGTAGAAGAAACCATGAACAACAATCTGTTAGAGGATGCAACCGTGACCTATGATGAGACGTCTTTATATGATATTTCCGATGAGGATAGTACATATTATACGGAAATAGAAAGTCTGGATGAGGATTTTGATGTTGCTTCCATGGAAGGAATGGATGAAGAGGAAGCTGAGCTGTTTGCTGATGCAGATTTGGATATGACAGATGCAACGATGGAAACAAATGCGGAATCAGCTTCGGCTGTCATAGAAGAAATGCCGGAAACAGAACAGGCAGATAACAGTTCTCAAACGGTTGATATTCCCGGAGAAGCAGTGTTTACAAATACCATGTCCGTAACTTCGTTAGCGGAAGCTAACTTGATAAAAGAACAGACCAGAGCACAAAACAAAGCAGTACTACTTGATATTATCAATAATGAAAATGTTTCGGAAGCAGCCAAGCAGGATGCCATCAACAGCATGATTGCCTTGACAGATGTGGCACAGAAAGAATGTGATGCAATGGTGATGTTACAGGCAAAGGGATTTTCGGAAAATGTGGTAAGTATTAATGGAGAATATGTGGATGTCTGCATCGGAATGAATGAATTAAGTCAGGTTCAGATTGCTCAGATTGAAGATATTGTGAAAAGAAAAACAGGAATACCGGCGGAAAACATCACGATTTCTCCGGTAGGACAGAATTAAAATCCATACTTTATACAATTTGTGGAATGTGGTATAATTTACCTGTCTTTGTGTAATAATTGATGATAGGTAATTGCGAAACTCGCTAAGCTCGTTCGCAATCTTGATGAAAAACAAGGAT
>CAMEJJ010000018.1 GCA_945919795.1 uncultured Lachnospiraceae bacterium | reverse complement strand
AAGGAAGCGATTTTCCCGGGAAATTTCTGCCGTGGGGCATACCGGAGAAGCAAGCGAGGGGAATAGGTATGCCCAAGGAAGCGATTTTCCCGGGAAATTTCTGCCGTGGGGCATACCGGAGAAGCAAGCAAAGGACAAAAGTATGAAATCAAAAAGAAAGGATGAAAGAATATGAATTTAGAAGAAAAGATCAGTGAAAGAAGAGAGTATTTAGAGAAATTAATTTCTTCAAAGGAGCATTCAACAGAAAATGAAATAGAAGGATATTTGAAAATTGTCAGGCATAAAAATGGATGGCAATACTATTATAAAGAAAAAGAGAATGATGAAAAGTATCATTACATATGTAAAGAAAATAGAACATTAGCAGAAAAACTGGCGCAACAAAAATATGATCAAAAAGTTCTTTTGCTGGCAAGGAAAGAGAAAGAATTAATTGATCAACTTGAGAAATTCTATAAAAACAATTCTTTGGATAGTCTGTATTCGAATCTGCCACCCCAACGTCAGGATTTAATAAATCCACTTGAAAAACCAATTGATAAATATATAAAGGAATGGCTTGATATATCGTTTGAAAAAAATGGATTTCAAGAAAATATGCCGGAATATTATTCAAACAAAGGAGAGCAGATGCGCTCAAAATCAGAAGTTTTAATTGCAAATATGCTTGAAAAGTATGGTTTGCCATATCATTATGAAAAGCCTTTACTTATCAAAGGGGGTGGTAAGATATATCCGGATTTTACCATTTTAGAAATACATACAAGAAAAGAGATATATTGGGAGCATTTCGGAATGTTGGATGATGCGGAATATTTGGATAAGGCAATTAGGAAATTGAATTATTACGAGCAGAATGGATATATGCTAGGAGAACGATTAATTATTACATATGAAACAGTTGCTTCTCCATTGAATATGAAAGTCATAGAAAAGAAAATTAAAGCATTGCTTTAAAATGTATAATTAGGAATCAATTGACTCTATTTATAAAAAAGTGCCATGAATAAAGAATAAAGATTTGCAAAGACTATGATAATACAGAAAAAAACCGGAGGATTACCTATGATTCGGGATGGATTTATGTACTTGGCAACATTGGTTTTTATTACGGCAATTCTGGTGTGTCTCCCTCAAATCTTTAAAGGCAGGACGGCGAAAAAAATATTCAGTTTTGCTCCGCCGATTGTATTAATTTATTTGGGAATGATGCTGTTTTGTACTGTGAGACTGTGGGACTTGGAGGCAACCGCAGATGCCTATGGTAATTTGAAAAATCCACTGCTCTATGCGATGTTGTTTATTATGCTGCTTCGTTGTGATATGAGAATTATTTTAAAATTGGGACCTAAAATGTTGATTGGATTTTTTGCAGCAACGTTTTCGATTGGACTTGGTTTTATAGTTTCCTATGCCGTTTTTCATAATCTTCTTGGCGCCGGTGCATGGAAATCTCTCGGTGCTCTGTGTGGTAGCTGGATGGGAGGCGGAGGAAATATGATGGCTATTCAGGCGGCACTTGATGTCGATGAAGCCAGTATGGCATATGCCTTGGTTATGGATTCTATTTGTGCTACAATATATGTAATGTTTCTGCTTTGGGCAATCGACAGGGCTGATAAATTCAATGCATGGACGAAGTCGGATACATCAATCATTGATGCTGTTGGAAAGAGTTTGGAAAAAGAAGCACGGGCCAACACCAAAATATTGACATGGCAGAATCTTGCAGTGATTATCGGTGCAGGACTGATTGTTTCAGCTCTATGTCAAAAAGCAGGGGTATATTTAAACGGTTATTTCCCTTTCTTTGATAAGGCGACATGGACGGTTCTGGCAGTCACATTACTCGGTGTTTTGTTTGCGTTGACGCCTTTGGGAAAATTAAAGGGAACCGAAGAAGTATCCAATGTCATGCTTTATATTGTCATTGCATTGATTGCATCACGTGCAGATCTTTCTGCTATTGGAAATGCGCCCGTCTGGCTGTTGAGTGGATTTGTGATTTTAATCATACACGTGATTATTATGCTATTACTGGCGAAGGTATTTAAAATGGATATTTTCACCTGTTGTGTTGCATCGCTTGCAAATATTGGCGGAACCGCAACGGCTCCGGTATTGGCAGGTACGTATAGTAGTGCGCTCGTTCCTGTGGGAATTATTATGGCTTTATTAGGTTATGTGGTTGGAACAGGAGGAGGACTTTTTGTGGCACAGATGATGAGTTGTTTTGGATAAATCAATTTTAGAAAAATAAGCTTTCTTTTGTTTTAAACAGAATATCAACTATGAAAATACAGAACATAATATGAGCATATAGCATGTAATGTGAAAATATAGAACGGAATATGTGAATATAAAACGGATTAAGAAAGATACAAATTAATAAGATACAAATATATAAGATACAAAAGATAGGTAAGAGGGGGAAATGTATGCTGAAAAAAATTAAAAAACTATATGAGACACTCAAGGAAAATGTTTTTCTGAAATATCCAGTCACGATTTGCAATATTTGGATTGCATCACTGTTTACTGCGGTTGTGGTGGACTTTCCATTTGACTATGATTACTACGATACGTTTGTGAAAATCACGGCTTTCTTTTGGATTTTTGCTGCCGGAAATTTGTTGGTAGAAGAATTGTTTGATAAGTACAAAAAAACGGTCAGACTGATTGGTTTCATATTGTCTGCCGCAATTTCCGGATTTTTCATCATTATGTCATCCATCGAGCAAGAGTACATATTTGGAATAGAAAAAGATATTGTAATGACTTTTATTGCAAAATTATTGGTTTGCTATCTGGCGTGGATTGCAATGTTTTGCGTATTCAAAATGTACCAAAAAAGTGAAGTGAGCTTTGAAAAATATTGTTTAAGTGTTTTTGGTTCCACCATGCGAACGACGATTGTATATGGAATATTCGCTTTGGGTCTTGCCATAATAATTCTGATTTTCAATGTCCTAATTTTTGATACGGATGATTTCATTTTAAGAATTGAAACGCTGCTTGCCTGCGGACTTTATATTCCCGGTATCATTTTGGCTTTTTCTAAGATGCAGGATGAAATAGGAAAATTTTTACGAGTTGTTGTAAAGTATGTTCTGCTCGTTTTAGAAATGACAGCTTTTCTTATTATCTATATATACATAGCAAAATTGGTGATTTCATGGGATTTACCTTCGAATGAAGTGTTTCCGATCTTGAGTTGGCTATTTGTCTGCGGATTGCCGATTTGGACAGTGGCAATGTATTTTAAAGAGGATAAGCTTGGGAAAATAGCTTCAATTCTACCTTATATTTTCATTCCTTTCATCATATTACAGATGATTTGTATCGGATTAAGAATACAAGAGTATGGCTTGACGCAAGAACGTTATGTTTGCTGTTATTTAATTGTTGCGGAAGTTATTTATTTGATTTTGTTTTCAATCAAAAAGAGAAAATTTCTTCCAACGATTTTTCTTGTAGCCGCGGTTCTTGTTAGTATGTTTTGTCTTGCACCGATTATAAACTGTGACACTATGGTATACTTATCGCAAAAATCCCGCTTTGAAACTTTGATGGAAAAAGCCGAGAGCGGAAACGAATTAACGGATCAGGAGATTCGGAAGGTTTTAGGGGCTTATCGTGAAATAAAATATTCAGAAAAAGGAGATGCGTATGTGAAACAATTACCATCTTCTTATCATAAAATGATTGATGACTTTGAAGCAAGCTGCACAGATTTAAGCTATGATTATCATGATTATTCGTACGTAAACTGCGGCTGGGATACAGAAGAATTTGGATTAGATGTGGGTAATTACAAGACGATATATGTCGTTACGTTACATGAAAATAATTACGGCGAGGAGTCTGTGAACATATCCGATATTGTTTTTGAAGTTCATGGAGAAGAAAAAACAATCGATCTGTCTGATTTTTCAGAAAAAGCACGCCAATATGATGAGGAAGGACATGATGGTAAAGAGTTTCAGGAGTGGTTATATCAGAATGGAAAAATACAAATGGAGGATGGCTCGATGATAGTAATCTATCAAATGAATGTAAATTTCCGTGATGATACTTGCATTTACTATAATTTCAATGCATTTTATATGGAATAAAAAGGCGTTGCTTGCCCATACTACTTAATGAAATAAATGAGCTTATATGAAACATCGAATTGAGAATACGAGATTGCAGAAAAGCAGAATCGAGAAAAATAAGATTAAAGAAAACGGAAAGCAAATCTTCAACTAAGTAAATAATTCGATAAATAGCATTTCATAAAAGTAGAAGGGGAAAGCAGATGGAAGAAAAAGCAATAAAGAAACTAACTTACGGAGTATTTTTATTATCAACAAAACTTGGACATGAAATGGATGGCTGCGTTGTTGATACCTGTATTCAGATTGCAAAAGAGCCGGAAAGAGTAGCTGTTGCGATTGAAAACCGACATTACACCTGCGAATTGCTGAATCACGCAAAAGAGTTTTGCATTAGTATTATGGATGAAACCTGTTCCTTGGAGACCATTGCCCTGTTTGGTTATCAAACGGGAAGAGAGACCAATAAATTCGGGAAGATAGCATATGAAACAGATGCGAAAGGTGTACCGTATCTGACGCATGAAACATGTGGCATGCTAAGCTGTCATATTGTGGATAAAAAGAATCTCGGAAGTCATACCCTTTTTATCGGAGAAGTTGTGGAAGACAAAGTGCTTAGCCATAATTCGCCGCTAACCTATGCAGAGTATCAAAAGCGACTGGGGAAATAATAAAGTAATTTCTTTTACCACAACGGAGTATTACCGAATCATTTCCGTTATAAGATGCTGCCGTTTTAAAGTCTTTTCGCAAGAGATTTTAAAACCGGCAGTTTTTTAATTTTACACCATTTACATATAAAATTTACAACTGTCTTGTCAGGTGTAAAGAATGGTGCTATACTGTGCGTGACGCAAAAACAGTTGCGTCTGTAACCAAAGATGGAAGAACGGAGATTATGATGAAAGAAAGAATTGAGCAGTTAAAAAAAGAGAAAAATGCTGTTATTCTGGCTCATTACTATGTTGATGAGGATGTGCAGCAAGTGGCTGATTACATAGGTGACTCGTACTATTTAAGTAAGGTTGCCACGAAAGTTTCGGCAGATCGAATTGTTTTTGCAGGCGTAGAATTTATGGGTGAAAGTGCAAAGCTTTTAAATAAAGAAAAACGTGTATTTATGCCGGATGCAACTGCGGACTGTCCGATGGCGCACATGGCGAGCGCAGAAGAGATACAATTGATAAAAGAAAAATATGAGGATGTTGCAGTAGTCTGTTATATCAATTCTACCGTTGAATTAAAGGCACTTGCAGATGTCTGCGTCACCAGTGCCAATGCAGTAAAGATTGTTAAAAATCTCCCCAATAAAAATATCTTTTTTATACCGGATCGCAATCTGGGAACCTTTGTGCAGGACCAGGTACCTGAGAAAAATATCATCTTAAATCAGGGGCATTGTCCAAGACATACCATTATTTCCAAAGCTGATGTGCTGGCAGCAAAAGAAGCACACCCTGAGGCAAAGGTTGCGGTTCATCCGGAATGTACCAAGGATGTGACAGAGTTAGCCGATTATGTGGGAAGTACTTCTGCAATTATCGATTATGTTGTAAATACGGATGCACAAGAGTTTATTATCGGAACGGTTGACGGTGTATTTTATAAAATCCACGAGCAGGCACCGGATAAAAAACTGTATCGCGTCAGAGCCGTTCAGGAATGTACCAATATGAAAAAAGTAACATTGGAAAAAATAATCGATGTACTGGAAAATGAAACCAATGAAGTCTTTTTGGATGAGACGATTGCAAAAGCGGCCATAAAGCCCTTAGAAAAAATGTTGGAGTTAGCACAATGAAAAAACAGACAGATGTACTTATTGCAGGAAGCGGATGTGCGGGACTATATTGTGCACTCAATCTTTCCGACGATACAAAAATAACCATTATAACCAAGGCTACGATAGAGGAAAGTGATTCTTTTCTGGCGCAGGGCGGAATGTGTATGCTGAAAAATGATGAGGATTATGACAGTTATTTTGAGGATACGATGAGAGCCGGCCATTATGAGAATGATAAGACTTCCGTTGACATTATGATAAGATCGTCACAGGATGTGGTAAAGGATCTTGTAAGCATAGGTGTTGATTTTGAAAGAGAAGCAGATGGGAGCTTTTGTTTTACCAGAGAAGGGGCTCATTCGGACAAGCGTATCCTGTATCATAAAGATATCACGGGAAAAGAAATCACCAGTAAGCTGTTAGCACAGGCTAAGCAAAAAAAGAATATCGAAATCATTGAACATGCGATGCTTTTAGACATTTTGGAAAAAGATGGCAGATGCATTGGGGGTATCATAAGAGAAAACGGGGAACTAAAGGTAGTTGAAAGTAAAATTCTCGTGTTGGCAACCGGTGGAGTCGGAGGATTGTACAGACACTCAACCAATTTCCGCCAATTGACGGGGGATGCCTTGGCAATAGCACTAAAGCACAATATTTCAATAAAGGATATCAACTACATACAAATTCATCCGACAACACTCTGGTCGGAAAATGACCGGAAACGGAGCTTTTTGATTTCCGAATCCGTCAGAGGCGAAGGCGCAAAGTTATATGATAAAAACGGCAATCGTTTCGTAGATGAATTATTGCCCAGGGATTTACTGACCAATGAAATTAAAAAACAGATGGAGAAAGACCAGACGGAATATGTATGGGAGGATTTACGGCCTATACCCATCGAAGAATTACAGGCTCATTTCCCCAACATCGTAAAACGTTGCATGGAAGAAGGGTATGATGTCACCAAGGAATGTATTCCGGTCGTTCCGGCACAGCATTACTATATGGGAGGCATCCGGGTTGACCACGAGAGTAAGACCAGTATGGATTGCCTTTATGCCGTGGGCGAGACAGCCTGCAATGGGGTGCATGGAAAAAACCGCCTTGCCAGCAATTCCCTTTTGGAAAGTCTGGTTTTTGCCAAACGGGCAGCAAAGCAAATCAATGAATTAGCGATTGATAACTGGAAGCTGCAAGATGCCGGGGAAGTATCCTTAGAAGAATACCGGGATGAAAAAGCCTTGGAGCTTAAGTATAAACAAATGGTACGGGATGCTATGCGCGAAGCGGATCAGAAATCGTAACAATATGCGAAAACCAATTTGATTCAATAAAAAAGATAGAGATATCAATTATAACATAATCAGAAATGGTTTAGACCAGCCAATGAAAAGCTCATTGGCTAATAAAAAAATGACCGGGAGGAATGTAGAGAGATTATTTTAAATGAATATAAAAAAATCATGATTTTTCTTAGTAAATGCTGATACATCAGGGGAAATCGTGCAGGACGCACGATTTAGGTGTCATCGGACACGGATGTCCGTTGACACCGCCCCGTAAATGTGAAATAACCTTCTGCATTTACTTAGAAAAAACTGATTTTTTTATCTGAATGCAAAATAATCTCTCTACACCCCACCCCCCCATCGAGCAAGAAAAAGGAGAAGAAAAACATGTTTGATCAGGTAACTTTAAAATTAAATGTTGATCCACTTATTTTAGGAGCTTTAAAAGAGGATATCACGAGTGAAGATGTATCCACCAACAGTGTTATGCCGGTTGCACAACAGGGAGAAGTAGATTTAATCTGCAAGCAGGACGGAATTATCTGTGGATTGCAGGTTTTTTCAAGAGTATTTGAATTACTGGACGAAAAAACAAAAGTGGAGCTCTATGTACAGGATGGAGACGAAGTAAAATGCGGACAGTTAATGGCCAAAGTATATGGTGATATCCGGGTTTTGCTCTGCGGAGAAAGAACGGCATTAAATTATTTGCAGAGAATGAGCGGAATTGCCACCTATACTTCGCAGGTTAATGCATTATTAAAGGGAACCAAAACAAAGCTGGTTGATACCAGAAAGACAACGCCCAACAACCGTATTTTTGAAAAATATGCGGTAAGAGTCGGAGGAGCTTCCAATCATCGATATAATCTGACCGATGGAGTTTTGTTAAAGGATAATCATATCGGTGCGGCAGGAAGTGTGACAAAGGCTATTGAATCGGCAAAAGCATACGCTCCTTTTGTCAGAAAAATTGAAGTAGAAGTTGAAACACTGGATATGGTAAAAGAAGCGGTTGAAGCCGGTGCGGATATCATTATGTTAGACAATATGGATCACGACACTTTAAAGAAAGCAATGGAAATCATTGATGGAAGAGCGGAGGTTGAGGTATCCGGAAATGTGACAAAGGAAAACATTTCAAGACTTACCGACCTCGGAGTAGATATTATTTCAAGTGGTGCATTGACACATTCCGCACCGATTTTGGATATTTCTTTAAAAAATCTGCATGCTGTTTAAGTCGGAGGTTTGTGTATGAGTGGTGAAGAAAGAAGAGAGAAAATCATAAGTACACTGAAAAACAGTGAAACCCCTGTTTCCGGTTCCGGACTTGCAAAAATATTGGGAGTCAGCAGGCAGGTAATCGTACAGGATATTGCGCTTCTTCGGGCGAAAAATTATGATATTGATTCTACAAACAAGGGATATGTTTTACGCAATCAGAATCAGTGCGAGCGGATTTTTAAGATTTATAATCGTCCGGAAGAAGAAGAAAAAGAACTTCAGCTATATGTGGATCAGGGTGGATTTGTAAAAGATGTTTTTGTATATCATAAGGTTTATGGAGTGGTAAAGGCAGAGCTTCATATTGCATCCAGGGCCGATGTTGCGTCGTATATGGAAGAGATAAAGAGTGGAAAATCGACGTTGTTAAGCAATTTGACGTCCGGGTATCATTATCATACCATTTTGGCAAAAAATGAAGCAATTTTGGATCAGATACAGGAGAAATTGAGCCAAAACGGTTTTTTAGCCCAGCTTTTGGATTACGAGCCGGTCAATTTCTGGAAGGAAGAGTAGGATTGTACCGCCAACCCAAGATGGCGGAATGGAGATTTTTATGAAATTATTGCATTGTGCTGATTTACATCTGGATGCCAAAATGACATCCACGCTGGATAAAGAACGTGCCAAAGAGCGTAAAGCAGAGCTTCTGCGTACGTTTCAGGACATGATTTCTTATGCTGCAAGTCACGATATCTGTCACATTCTGATTTGTGGAGATCTATTTGATACCAAAAATATTTCTGCGTCAGCCAGAAATCTGGTTTCTTCTGAGATTGAAAAACATCCTGATATCACCTTTTATTATCTTCGTGGAAATCATGATACTGATAATTTTTTGTCGGGGCTGGATGTTGTGCCGGATAATTTAAAACTATTTTCCCATAGCTGGACGAGCTATGTTGTGGAGTGCACAAATATTGTCATTTCCGGTATGGAGTTAGCAGAAGATAACGCAAAGAGTGCTTATCATACGCTGGTTTTGGATTCCGATAAAATGAATATTGTTATGCTCCATGGACAGGAATCGGAAACCGGTGCGAAGGATAAAGCAGAAGTGATTCATTTAAGAGAGCTTCATAATAAAGGGATTGATTATCTGGCATTGGGACACATTCATGCCTATAAGCGTGAAAAACTGGATGGCAGGGGGCTATATTGTTATTCCGGATGTCTGGAAGGCCGTGGTTTCGATGAATGCGGAGAACATGGCTTTGTTGTGCTGGATGTGAACGAGGAGAAAAGAACCGTTACCGATACCTTTGTGCCTTTTGCAAAGAGAAATCTGTATACGGTTTATACGGACGTGACCGGTTGTAACAGTTCTGTGGAGATGGCAGAAAAAATACGCCAAGATCTGGCAAAAGGACAGTATCGCCATGAGGATTTGCTGAAAATCGTTTTAACCGGGGCCTTAGATGTTGCGTGTGAGAAAAATACGAATTATCTTCTTAGTATGTTCTCCGGGGATTATTATTTTGTAAAATTGTATGATGAAACAACGCTTCGGGTTGATGTGGAAGATTTTCAATATGATGAATCCTTAAAAGGCGAATTTGTACGTACGGTCCTTTCTGCCGATGAAATGCCGCAGGAAGAAAAAGCAGCTGTGATTCGATTGGGACTGCAGATTCTGAATAACGAGGAGGTGTCGTTATGAGACTTCTGAATTGTCATATTGAAAACTTTGGTAAGCTTCATGATTTCACCATGGATTTTTCTGCAGGATGTAACACGATCTGTCAGGAAAATGGTTTTGGAAAGAGTACTCTGGCCTCTTTTATCCGGGTAATGTTTTACGGCTTCTTGGGAGAGAGTAAACGTAATAATCTGGAAAATGAGCGAAAACGTTATCAGCCATGGCAGGGCGGCATCTATGGAGGAAGCCTGAGTTTTGAAGTGGGAGAGCGACAATACTGCCTGAGACGTGTTTTTCATGATAAAGTGCAAAATGACGAATTTGAATTGCGCGATCAAAAGACCAATTTGATTTCGACAGATTATTCGGAGCGTATTGGAGAAGAATTATTCGGTGTCAATCAGGAATCGTTTGTAAGAACGGTTTATATCGGACAAAACGATATGGTGACATCCTCTACGGATGATATCAATGCCAAAATCGGTAATCTGACAGATGATACCAATGACTTGAACCGTTTTGAAGAGGCTGATAAAAAGCTCACAGACTATATCAATGCGCTATCACCGAAAAGAAAAACCGGCTCTATCTATAAATTAAAGGAAGAGGCATCTGCACTGCATACACAGATTCGGGCTTTGCAGGGGATTGAAGATTCCATAAAACAACAGATGGATTTGATGGAACAAAAGCGGGATGAAATTGCGCATCTGAAAGAAGAGCAGATTGCTATTTCAAAAAAACAGGAAGATGCCAGCAAAAAAAAGGATATACAGGCAAAAAAAGAAATCTACGAACATCTGTGTCAGGAACTTCTGATAAAAGAAAAAGAAGTGACGGACTGTGAGAAAAAGCTTCATGACAGCCTTCCGGATAAAAATGTTCTGGATGAGATGAGTATCAAACAGAAACAATCGGAAGAACTGTATGCAAAAATACAGCTTAATCAACTACAGGAAAAAGAGATCCTCAGATTAAATGAACTGAAAAAACTGTTTCAAGATGAGCAGGATCCGAAAGCGGTCTTATCTGAAATGTCTGTCCGCTGGAATGAACGCAACACCAAAAAAAGTACACTTCTTATGAAGAAAAGTACGCTTGCAACGTTAATATCTTCCAGAGAAGCGGATGAAAAGAGACAGACAGAAATGACAAGAAAGCGTTTTTGGCAACGTCTGATTGTTGGAGTAATACTCTTATTTGCAGGCATAGGCATTGTCGGTTTTTATATGGCAATGAGAGCTTCTTTTTCATCTTTTGGTACGTTATCATCAACAACGGATACATCATTCGGAAAAGCCGGCTTATTAATCGCCGGTGCTATTATGGCAGTTGCCGGTATTATTAGTATCCTATTTGCCTTTTTACAAAAGAACAGGAACAACCAGGGTGTATCCATGCCGGAGGAATTAGAGAATCTGGAAAAAGAAATCCGGGACGATGAAGAACAGATTCAAAATACGGATACGATTATCAAAACATATTTTACTGATAAGGAGCTTGCTTTTTTAGAAAGTGGTGTTCAAAGTGAATTGCAGAAATTGTTGTCGCATGTTGTGGAATATGAACAGCTTTTGGATAAAGAACAAAAGTCTTCTATACATGGGGATGAATTGGAAGACTATGACCGGATGCAGGAAGAAATCGGCGCATTTCTTCATCAATATGGGATGGATGTCGCACCTGCAGATTATGCAAAAAGCATTGTTGATTTAAAGGAAAAGGTTTCTGCTAAAAAAGGGGTTGTGGATGCTGCAAAAAAGAATTATACAGAGTGCCTGCATAAAAAAGAGCAGTTTGAAAAAGAATATCCGGCTGCGATGCTTATATCAGAAACAAAAGATGAATTAGAAAGTTTGGAAGAATTAAACCGTAGATTTAATCAAAATGCGGAAACACTGGAAAATCTTTATCAGACTGCAAGGGATTATGAACAGCGTCTGGAAGGACTCAGAGAACAAAATGATTCGTTGAACGAATTGGAAAAACAGTTAGCAAACCTTAATCAGACAATTTCAGATCAAAAACTGCTTTATGATAGGTTGAAATATACGCAGGATTTTTTGAAACAGGCGAAAGAGGCGATGACACAGAAATATGTGGCACCGCTCAAAAATAGCTTTCTGCAGTATTATGAAATGGTTGTTCCTAAACGGGATAAAGAGTATTATATGGATGCCAATGCTGATATTACGGTGTTGGAATGCGGAATGCAACATGAAACAAGATTTTTAAGTGCAGGATATCAGGACTTAATCGGATTATGTCTTCGCTTTGCTTTTGCAGATGCCATGTATCCAGATGAAAAACCAATGCTAATACTCGATGACCCTTTGGCCAATCTGGATGCAAAAAAAATTGCCGGAGGAAAAAAACTTTTGCAGGAATTGTCGAAGAATTATCAGGTGATTTATTTTACCTGTCACGATACAAGAAGGTAAGTAGTGTGATATAATAATATGATACCAGGGTCAAAAGGGCATACTTTTCATGCCCGCATGAAAAAGTATGACTTGGGATTTGCAAAATATGAGAAGGAATGTAATGTTTACGAGGTGACAAAAATGCACTATGTAATTGGAGATGTGCATGGCTGCTATGACGAATTGGCAGCACTTTTAACGATTATTGAGAGAAAAGATAAGGAAGCCAGATTTATTCTGCTGGGGGATCTGATTGACAGAGGCCCCAAGGTATGGGAAGTTTTATATTGGGCTCAAAAGCATATTTCACTGAATGGAAAATATCAATGCATCAGGGGGAATCATGAGCAACTGGCACTTACTTGGTATGTGGCAGATTATTTGCCCTGGTATGAAGAGCAGGGCTTTTATTTTCCAAAGGAGCCGGTGCCGGAAACATATTATGATTTCGCAGAGGTACTAGAGAAAAAAGGAATTCGTGAAAAAGATAAAATCGAGCCGATTATGCAGCTATTTGAAAAACTTCCTTCTTCCAAAAAAATAACCGTGACGACCGAATGGGGCAAAGAGGTGACCTATCGCCTGGTTCATGCATGGTATGATTATGAAGAAACCAATGAAGGAAAGCAGTTTTACATCAATCTGGAAAAAAGATGTGACTATATCAATCCAAATTCTGATGAGATTATTATACACGGACACACTTGTACCGTAGACCAGGAATATATTTCCCAGGATGAAAAACCGGACAGGCCCGGAATGATTGCGTACCGCAAAAATTCCATAAATCTTGACGGTGGATGTTGTTTTTCCAAACGATTTGATTATCCCTGTATGCTTTGTGCCATTTGTTTGGAAACGCTGGAAGAGATTTATCCGGATACACTGGAAAACCGTTTTTACAAAAATGCCGACAAAATGATTTCCATGGAAGAGGCAAAAAAAAGAGCGGATGCGTATCGGGAAAAATACATGAAAAAAGAGAATCCTCATCGGAAAGCTATGTTAAAAATGTTGCAGGGAAGCAAAAAAGAGAGAAAAAAGTGAAACAAAATGAAACAAAATTATAAAATGATACTGTCTTATGACGGAACCCGGTTTTACGGTTGGGAACATCAGCCGACGACAGATATGACGATTCAGGGCAAAATGGAGAGTGTATTGTCGCTTATGGTTCAAACAGAGGTAGAAGTTATCGGATGCGGGCGTACGGATGCAGGTGTGCACGCACAGAACATGGTCTGCAATGCACATTTTGATACACAGATGAATACGGATGAAATTCGTGATTACCTAAATCGGTATCTGCCGGATGATATCTGTGTCAAAGAGGTACGCATTGCTTCTGATCGCTTTCACAGTCGCTATAATGCAATAGGGAAAACTTATTGTTACACCTGTTATATCGGAGATGTGAAGCCGGTTTTTAATCGGAAATATGTATACGTATTGGATCATAAACCGGATGTTCAGGAAATGAAAAAAGCGGCTGAATATTTAATCGGCACGCATGATTTTGCCAGCTTTTGCAGTAATCCCCGTATGAAAAAATCAACAGTCCGCAAAGTTGACCGGATCGACATCCAAAAAAAAGGAGATTTACTGACATTTACGTTTCACGGAAGCGGTTTTTTACAGCATATGGTTCGAATTCTGACAGGAACGTTATTAGAAGTCGGTTTCGGAAAACGGGCACCGGAAAGCATTTCGGATCTGATTGATGCAAAAGACCGTAAATTAGCCGGGTTTACTGCTCCGGCAAAGGGACTTTGTATGATGCAGGTTGATTATTAGTCTTAATTTGATAAAATCCGCGAATGTTGCTGAGAGGTTACTATGAAAGTAAATAGAACTTTTATTACTATTTGTGTGCCTGCTCGCGGAATGGAGATTTATATGAACGATCTGAATTGGGTCTATGCCACTTGTTTTGAAACTGTTTTTAAAGCAATACAGGTAAATGCATTGACCGGTGAATACAATATTATCAAGCGTCCTCAGGATGAGTTTTATTTGAATATTCCTAAAATGGGAAATATTGAAGCTTATGCAAAAATGATTACGAATTCCGGACTGATTTATCCGGCTGATATTTCAGACTTTTATTTTCATTTCAATCCTGTCTATATTCGCAGAACCATCCGACATGGCGAACGTCACAAGGTTCATACGTTTCGGCGGAAAATGGGAGACCATTACGTATGGGTAACGTTTGAGATTATTATTCCGTCTTCTTATTCGGAAAGTAATCCCTATGTGTTGTATATCTGGAAACTGGCAGATAATGATTCCAGAGGGTTAGAGGATGCTATGCGAATGTTATCCAATGTATATCGCAAGATTATCCGAATCAATCTTTCTGAAGATACCCATCAGGAGATTAAGGTCAATTATAATAGGAATGAAACAGATCATGGTATGTCTGTCAAGATGTCCGAGTGGTTCCGCAAATTTGCTGAAGCCGGATATGTACATGCGGATGATCTGGAAGCTTTTTGTGAATTTACTTCTATTCACAAAATCCGTATGCATTTTAGGCATAGCAAAGAAAGTCTGGAACTGGTGTATCGTCGAAGGGAAGATGACGGAGAATTCCGCTGGGTTTCCATGGAACTGATACCCAGTGTAGAGTACAGTCCGCATAATCAGGTTGTAATTCTTTATATTCGTGATGTCAATGATATGTATTCATTGGAATTACAAAGAAAAAATGAAGCCGATTTTTTCCGGGAGCGGGATATGCTGACCGGATTTTACAATCGCAACCGTTTTAAAGAAATGTGTAAAGAGTATGAGGCAGCTCCGCCGAGAAAAACAGTCGCCGTATTATTTGCCGATATAAACGGATTAAAGATCTTAAATGAAACGGAAGGAAATGATGCAGGCGATAAACACATACAATATTTCGCTGAATTGTTATGTACCTTTTTTGATAAAGAATATTGCTATCGGATCAATGGTGATGAATTTCTGGTTGTGATACCTGAGATGTCAAGAAGGGAAATTTCGTTTAAAACCAAAAAAATGCGAAGTATTTTTCGTAAAGAATATAATTGGATTGCGGCAGTCGGTTATGGATTCGCACAGAAACCGGAGACACTTAATGAGATTATCCGGGATGCAGAATCTTCCATGTATATGGATAAGCATGAGTACTATCGTTTTCATCCGCGCTATACTTATTGATTTAATTCTTTTCGGTTTTTGGTGGGATGCAAGTCGTCCTTCTAGGAAATAATATATCTTTGCCGCCTCGTACTTCGGTTTTTGGTCTTTCTAAGCGGCATGCTCACAAAATGTTGTTTAATGCCCGGTTTCAAAACTCAGACTTTGTCTTCGAACAGTTGAAACCGGGCATTATTTTGTTCGCTTATGCCGCTAAGAAAGACACAAAACCTCGTAAAAAGCGGCGGCAAAGATATATTATTTCCTAGAAGGACGACTTGCTGCTCGTCAAAGTTGCGATATTATAAAAAAGAAAATGAATAATAAACCTCATATATATCATACTAAGGATAGATGGGAGGTTTTATTATGCAGGACGATACGATTAAATTATTAAAGGAAGTGGATGCCGGATGTAAGATGGCCATTGACAGTATAGACCGTATGGAAGGATTTCATATGGGACCGGATATGGCACATATGACGGAGTGCTATAAACAGAAGCATCAGGCACTGCAACAGGAAGTGACAAAAATGCTTCATGATCATGGGGAAACCGGTAAGGCTCCTAATACGATGGCTGCCATGATGTCCAAGACAACAACACAATTTAAGATGATGATGAGAGAAGATAATCATCAGGCTGCAAAAATCCTGATGGACGGATGTAATATGGGAATACAGTCGGTATCCGAATATATCAATAAATATAAAGCGGCATCGAAGGAAAGTATTTCGATAGCAAAAAGTTTGATTAAAACGGAAGAAGATTTTATGTGTGATTTAAAAAAATTTTTATAAATATGTGCAAAATGGATAAAAAAGAAAGGGTCGACTAGGCCCTTTCTTTTTTTCTGCAAATCATCCGGCAAAAAATTTCTCAGATAGTTCGCAAAGCGCAACCTGATCGCGGATTGCAATCAACTCTCTCGCAGAATGCATGGATAAAAGAAATACTCCCGCATCTACACAGGGGATACATAAGGACGAGCTGATTACGGTTCCCAAAGTTGAGCCACCACGCTGATCGGAGCGGTTTACAAATTTTGCATAAGGAATCCCATGCCTTTCACAAATTGCCTGAATGATGCTGGTATAGCTTGAATCGGTTGCATAGGACTGCCTTGCAGAAAGCTTGATACAGACACCATCACCCAGACAGAGACGATTGGTCGGATCATTTTTGTCCGTATAAGCAGGATGCAGTGCGTGTGCCACGTCCAGGGATAAGCAAAGACCGTTATTAAGGCTGCAATACAGTGCTTCTTTTTCCAAGGACAGACAGGTAAAAATACGTTCCAAAATCTGTTCTGTAATACGGGAATCGGCACCTTGTTTACTCATATTGCCGATTTCTTCATTATTGTAAAATGCAGAAATACAGATTAAGTCATTGTCAGTATCGGCAGAACAAATTGCATCCAGCGCAGAAAGAATTCCGGAACTGTTATCGATTCTGGGGGCTGAGAATAAAGCATCGTCTATTCCGACCGTTTCACAAGGATCACAGTTGTATAAAAACAGTTCATAGTCGAGAATATCTTCTTTTTCACAGTCAAGATTTTTGGCCAGATAAGCGGCAAAATCCGTGCATTCCTTTTTCTCTTCCAACATCCAAAGTGGTAACATATGCGTCTGTGGATTTAGCTTTAGTTCGGAGTTGATGTCCTTATCCATGTGGATGGCAAGTCCGGGGATAATGGCAACCGGTTTCTGACTGTCAAAGAGTTGGATGTGCGGTGAAAACGGATCAGCAGATTTCATGCAGACTTTGCCGGCAATACCTAGAGGTCGGTCAATCCAGGTATGGTATACCGCACCACCATAGGGTTCGGTATTTAACCGGACATATTTCTCATTGGTAATGACTGGGTTGGGTTTGATTACAAAACCGGGCCAGTCTGTATGTGCCGTAATCATACGTAACTTCGGAAGATTTTGATTGGATACATTTCGACCGATGGTAACGGCTAAAATCGTTGTGTCAAATATCCGGATAACATATTTTCCACCCTTTTCCAGAAAAAAAGGTTCTTTTAATGTAAGGGGTGAAAACCCGTTTTGTGTCAGTTGTTCCATGATGTATGAACAGCAATGAAAGGGTGAATGTGCCGCATGGATTAATTCCGAAAGTTCTTTTTGTATTATGGGTTCTGTTTTCATAATAACCTCCTGCTCTTGGTTAATGTATAGTATTGATAATTATCACAGACATCTTTTAGTAACACCGTTTTGCCCAAAGGATGTGACGGATCATAAACGGACAGATAGATTTCACAGTTAGCATGTGCTAAATAGTATTCGTTTATGCCAAGCGGAAGAATCCATTTTCCTTGTTCATAATCAACATACATGCAACGATAATCGGATGTACAATCCTGTCCCTGTTCAAAACCGATACAGAATACGGTATCCTGCGAAAGCGGGATGTCAAATTCCTGCATTAGTTTTTCTCTGTTTAATGTAACATATAAGAAATCATCCCGGGTGTCGCAGTCTGTCAAAGTATTGGATAAATGATCCAGATTGGCGGCGAGTACGGATGGGACTTTCACCAGATAAACAGATTTGGAAAAAGGTGTTACATCATGTGAATCTTCCTCCTGCAAAAATTCATTATAAGCATTTTCGCCATAGAGACTGCTGTAGATTTCTTTTGGAAGATAAAATTCGGTCAGTGGATCAAATACATAGCCACGGTCCATAATCAAACGATATAGATAATAATTGTTTAAGGGCCTAATATCACTGCCGATTGCGGTATGTTCATTGATAAAGGGGACAACACCACAGGCAGCTTCAAAGCTTTTGGCAAGCGATACTTTTCCGGAATAAGGAACCTTTTCATCTAAGAGGAAGTAATACAACTGTCCGCTGTCTAAACCAAGTACTTGTACGGAAGGATCAGCAAATTTTAAGATTGCAAGTTGGTTTTGATATTGATACAGCTTAGAAAGTGTATCTTTGGCAATAAAACCATTTCCGAGGCGGGGAAAAGCCTGTCGGTTTTCTTCTGAAATAAGAACGGCATTATCCGGTATGGGTAAAGGTGAGAAATTAGCGCTATATTCCCCAATCACAGAAGCTGCACTGTTTGTGACACCGTCAGGAGTGGGAAACTGATAGTCCTGCATGGTATGAAAACCAGCCATTCCGATTCCGACAGAAAGTGCAAGCATGGCATAAGAGGTCTGATGCGATTGAAAAATTTCTTTTCCGTAGCGAATGAAAAGTATGGGAAGAAAAGCACCAAAAATCCAGAGAAAGATATGTCCGCTTCTGGAAAACAGTCTGCAGACCCAGCTTTCATCCATAATAACCAATGTGTAGGTATAACAGACCGGTAATAGTATCAGGCATGCACTAAGACCGTAAAATGCCGGTGACAGAAAAGCCTGAAAAGAATAGCCGTTTTGGACATAGTTTTTACGGATATAGATGGACAAGAGCAGGAGACAAATCCAGATTAGAGCCATGGGAGTCAAAAAGCGAACCGCATAATAAAAACAAGTGCGAAGATACTCTGTGACTTCGTGACCGGAAAAATAGGGTATAAACCAATCCGGAACGGAAATGCCGGATAAAGACAGACCGTCTGCAAGCAATGTCTGATGGGAATAAGAAAGTACGTGCCTCGCCATACGAATTAGTAAGGGGATGCTAACAACAATCGGAATTAATAGGAGTATGGTTTCAATATAAAAAGATTTTTTTCGAATTTCATGAACAAGCATCTTTTCTTTGCAAAAAGAATAGAAAACTGCCAATGCGTAAGGCATACCGGCACAGATTAAGGCCAGACCGAAAAGCGGATAGTAAAGACCGGAAAGAAAGCCACAAAAAACATAGGAATAGAGAAAACAGCGTTTATTTGTACGGGTTTTTGGCAACATGAGAAATAGCAAAACCGGAAGTATCATCCAGGTACGGCAATAAACCGGCATATGAAACAGAAAAGCAAACATCAAGGTATAGAATGCCGGGATGTGTTTACGGATGAGCACAATCATAAGAATAGCAAATAAAATCATAGTCAGTGCAAAGGAGGCATAAAATGTGGCTGCCTGATTGTCAAATAAAACCGCATTAATAAAGCCCGGAATCATGGGAAAGAAACCAGATACCGGAGCATAGTCTCCATAAGCCTGCATGGAATGATTGACAATCTGGGAAAAAGGCAGCATCTGTTCGCCATAATGATGCAGATCCGTAGGGACCATCATAGTGGCAGGAATAAAGGAACCATATAAAAAAATGGAAAGAATGGAAGAAAGCGATATCGGAAAATCTTCCCATTTTTCTTTATTCTGAGAAAAACCTATGGCGAAAATAATGTATAGAGCAATCATTAACGCTACAATACAGATAATATAAGCATTAGGCAGAGAAAACTTCTGTAATGAACCCTGATACTGATAGGTGTTTTTGAGAAAAATACACAAAAGCAAAGGTAAAGGAAGCTGAAGCACCAAAAGTAACGGATAGGAGACAGATGTCCTAATCCGAAAGTGTTTTTTCATAAAGATGATAAAGCACAAAATTGTTGCAGGAATAAAAAATAAGAATAAATCATTTTGAAGGAATGCAAAAGCATTTGAGCTCAAAATGGTGGTTAGCCCGGTTAAACTCAGTATGGTAACAAAAGCCTGTAAATCAAAATACAAAAACAGATACAAAGCAATATACTTGTATGCAGTTTCTTTAAAAAGAAGAAGCAAGATATAGAACAGAGCAGAAAACAACCAGAGATAAGTTACCTCTTTTGCATATAGGATGGTTTGCAGAAAAGCCGGCAAAAATAAAAGCAGACCATAAATGACATACTTTTCATTACACTTCCCATTACACTTTTCATCATTTTTTTCATCATATTTCTCAGTACATTTTGTGGCTTTTGCAGATACTTCTTTTTTCGTTTGCAAAAAATGAGAAAGAACGGATAGCCCCAGACAGAGAAAACATCCAATCCAGGTCAAATTCCAGAAGAGGTTCCATTCACCGGTTTTGTTGCTGCCGCCAAGCACAATATTATCAATGATCAGATCGGTAAGTATAGGGTAACCCTCAAAGGCAGAGTCTTTTAGCACAAGATAGAGAATGGCTGTTATAATACATCCAACCAAAAAGATTGCCGGAGCGGAAAGAAAGAAAAACGAAGACTTTCGGCTGTTATTGTGCAGTTGATTTTTTATATCTTTGGTATCCATAGCAGAGTCCTCTGTAGTTATCGATGAATCTTGGTATCCTGTGTTATCGGAAATAGATTCTGACAGCACAGAAAATCAGAAAATATAAATGATGTTTCATGAAAAATAAAAACAGTTTTTCTGCCGCAGTCAGCTTAGGCATGTCGTAGACGCTAAGCGCATGTATGACGTCCGGATCGGTACATACACTTTTCATATCGGCGCGATGTTCCGAATACCGAGCTGTTTTCTTTTTATAAATACCGCCTTTGACATGTAAGACTGTAAGGCATAGAAAGTCGTTCCAAATCTGGGTTTCAAAATCGAAATTGTTTTTCTGGCGGCTGATGCGTAACAGATTTTCTTTCATGATTTTGATTTTATTCATATAACTGCTGTCATACCGCATGGTCATGGAAGAATCATTCATATAATAGTTATAGGGGAAAAAGTCTTTTAATATCACTACTTTTCCGGCATCTAAAAACATGCAGAGAGAAAATTGGAAATCTTCCCCGATGGAAACGGAATCACTACACAAATCCAGATTTTTTAATACCAGATCGGTGCGTACCAGTTTGGTGACCCGGTTTGGATGCAGATGACGTCCCATAAAGCTTCCGTCATTAATAAGCACCGGAAACATGGAATTCTTCAGTTCGTCAGGAGAAAAAACATCCATGGGGAATTCCATCTGGTCATCCCATTCCTTGTGACTGTTGTTTTCATAGACATGATGAAGACCGCAGCAGGCAATGTCTGCATTTTCCTGTGTAATACGTGCAAACAATTTTTCATACATATCCGGATTGATATAATCGTCGCTGTCAACATAGCCGGTATACCGGCCTCTGGCAAGTTTGCTGCCGGCCTTCCATGCAGAAGTCAGACCACCGTTTTCTTTGTGAAGGACAACGATTTTTTCCGGATATTTTTTTGCATAGGAATCGCACATGTCAGCAGAACGGTCACTGCTTCCGTCATCGACTAAGATGATTTCGATGTTGGTAAGGGTTTGTGCCAGAACGCTTTCCATACAGCGGTCCAGATATTGTTCCATGTTATATACGGGAATGACGATACTTACGTCAAATAAATAAGAATTCATTTGATTTTTATTTCCTTTCGGAATGAAACTGTGGGTTCCAAGGTCATACTTTTGGACACCATGATACTAATGGATTGCTACATTGCTACGCAATTCTCGCAATCCACGAACACCTCATACTACCATAAAATGCCGTATTTACGACATTTTATTCCGTATTCGGTGTTCGGCGTGTCAATAAATATAATTTGCTCATTTGTGCAAGCACAATCGCAAATTATACTTTTGACACTTATATCATTATATAAGAAGATGCATGGTTTCGCAATTGTTGAAAATATAGTATGATGTAAGTATCATGTATTATTTGTAATAGTGATTGCATGAATTGCAAATAATGCTTATTGACATCCAAAACACCGGGAACATAATAAAATGGTAAGAATGTGATGAAAAGAGGAGCAGAATTGTCATGGTGGATGCGTCTATGAAAGACACTGAAAAAGAACGGATGCAGAAAGTAGAGAAACTGGCATCTCATATTATGCAGTTGGCATGTGACAGTATCGTTGTAAACATGCGTTTTCTGGATGTTGCCATTGCAGCTTTAAAAAAAGAGGCAAGGTATGGTTTAAACGGTGCGTCTACGGATGGGGTACACCTATATTACGATCCGGTCTGGTTGTTGAAGCATTATGAGAAAGAACAGGGATTTGCCGTACGACTTTATCTGCATATATTGCTGCATTGCATTTTCTATCATAGTTACCAATACGGGAAACTGGATACCGCTATCTGGGATCTTGCGGTGGATTTAGCTGTTGAAAATACCGTTCTGGAGTTGAATATTTACGGTTCTTCTCTCAAAAAGGATGACGAACTGAAAGAATTGATAAAATCGCTCCATACAGCGATGAATGATAAAGACAAAGAAGAAAAGTATCAGGACAGTGTGAGTTGGAATCAGACGGGAAGACCAAAGCGCGAAAAGAAAGCGCATGTTCCCTTTACGGCAGAACACATTTACCGTTATCTTTTGAAAAACCGTCCATTGCCGGAACAGATTCATAAGATGGTGGCATTAAGTCATATGGACGAGCATGTAAGCTGGAATGTCAAAACTGAGATGACGCTTGGGCAGGAACAGTTTCGTCGTATCAGCGAACGCATCAAGGCTGATTTAAAGAGCTTTTCCAAAGACAAAAACAATTCAGAAAGCCTGACGGACAATCTGAGCGAGGCAACCAAAGACCGCTATGATTATGGAGAAATTCTAAAACGTTTTACGTCATTGGCAGAAGATATGGGTGTCAACGATGACGAATTTGACTATATTTATTATCACTATGGGATGGAAACATATAAGAATATGCCTTTGATTGAACCGTTGGAATATAAAGAGGTTCGGAAGGTGAAAGAGTTTGTGATTGCCATTGATACATCGGCTTCCTGCCGTGGAGATCTGGTAAGGGCTTTTTTGAAAAAAACGTATTCGATTTTAAAGCAGAGTGAAAGCTTTTTTACGCAGGTAAATGTTCACATCATTCAGTGTGATTCGCAAGTTCAGTCCGATACCCGAATTACCTGCGATGAAGATTTTGAAGCGTTTATGAAAACGGGGAAGCTCTGGGGATTTGGTTCTACGGACTTCAGACCGGTATTCGATTACGTCATGGAACAGATCGAAAAGCATGAGTTTGAAAACCTGAAAGGACTGATTTATTTTACGGATGGATATGGGATTTATCCGGAGTTTATGCCTCCGTTTGAAACGATTTTTGCATTTCTAAATGAAGATGACCAAAAGCCGAAGGTACCGGTATGGGCAATTGAAGTTGTCTTAAGCGAACCGGATATTGAAGGGTTTGAGACGGAAAATACTGTTGAACAGTAGATGGCAAGGATCGAATAAGCGAAGCAAATGATATAAAATGCAGACAGATAGAAGTAAGAAATAAAAAATAATGCAAAAAAAGAAAAATTGATAACAAGAAAACCGAAACAAGAAAATCGGAAAAAGAAATCGAAAATAAGAAAATCAATACTAAGAAAATCGAGAAGAAAACCAGAAAAGAAATTAGAAATACGAAAAGAAGCGAAATACAGAAAGGACAGCATGGTATGAACATAAAAGAAGCAAAGGATTATATTAAAGATTCGGTCAGTTTATATTTAAAAAAAGATGAATTTGGAGAATATCGGATTCCGATTATAAGGCAGCGTCCCATTTTCCTTTTGGGAGCACCGGGTATCGGAAAAACGGCCATTATGGAACAGATTGCATCCGAGCTGGGAGTAGCATTGGTATCTTATTCCATGACGCATCATACCAGACAATCGGCTTTGGGACTTCCTTATATTGTAAAAAAAGAGTATGACGGAGAAGAATTTTCGGTTTCCGAATATACCATGAGTGAAATTATAGCCTCCGTTTATGACACCATGGAAGCAAGTGGCATCAAAGAGGGGATTTTATTTTTAGATGAGATTAACTGTGTTTCGGAAACGCTGGCACCGTCCATGTTACAGTTTCTGCAGTACAAAGTGTTTGGCAGGCATCGCGTCCCGGAGGGATGGGTCATTGTGACGGCAGGTAATCCGCCGGAATACAATAAATCTGTCCGTGAATTTGATGTGGTTACCATGGACCGGTTGAAGGTCTTGGAGGTAGAAGCTGATTACGAGACCTGGAAACGTTATGCAAGAGAAGTTTCCATTCATGGTGCGATTTTAAGTTTTCTGGAAATCAAAAAAGAATATTTTTATCATATAGAAACAACCGTTAAAGGCAGATTATATGTAACAGCCAGAGGTTGGGAGGATTTGTCTCAGATTCTGTATTTATATGAAGAGGATAAGCTGCCGGTAACCGAAAATCTGATTGGGCAGTATATTCGCAATGATAAAATTGTAAAAGAATTTTTGGCATATTATGATTTATATCAAAAATACAAAAAGGATTATCATGTGGATGAAATACTGGATGGCAACGCAGATGAAAACGTTGTGAAAAAAGCGGAGCAGGCTCCTTTTGACGAACGTCTCTCCCTGCTTGGTATGTTAATTGACCGTATTATGGCAGATATCCGTGAAAACATGGAAACGGCAGCATATCTGCAGGAAATCATGATTCCGTTAAAAGCAGTCAAAGCTGCTGACAATACCATGGAAATGTTGAATACTCAGATTGACGCAAGAGAAAAACTGTTGCAAAATCAGATGAGAAGCGGAGCTTTATCCGCAACGGATAAGCGTAAGCATAAACGGATAATTCGTTTTATGGAAGAAGCCAAGAGCCATGCAGTCAAAGAAAATGCAACCGGCAATGAAGAAATTTTTGCTGTGATAAAAGCTGATTTTGACGGGGAAGTTTCTAAAATGAAACAGACGACAGCGGTTTGTCAGAAACAACTGGATGCTCTATTCGGTTTTGTAGATGAAGCTTTTTCGAATGGAAATGAAATGTTGATTTTGGTTACGGAGTTGACCGTCAACAACGATTCGGCTGCTTTCATTGCAACCTTTGGCTGTGACGCTTATCAGAGACATAACGAACAGTTGCTGTTATCCGAGAGAAGTGATAAGCTGATAGCGGAAATTAAAGAGTTAAAATTGTAAGGAAAACAGATATGTCATTCGAAGTTCTTACCTATGAAAAAGACGGTGTGATTTTTGAATATCAGGTTTTGGCAGGAGAGGCGACCATTACAGGATATCAGGGAATGCGCAGTGAGTTGCATATTCCTGCTAAGATTGATGATTGTCCGGTGACAGCTATTCAGAAAAAGACCTTTTTCAATGTTGACGGATTATACCGGGTATTTATTCCGGATACGGTCTGTGCCATTGGCGACTGGGCATTTTCCCACTGCAGAGATCTGGAAGAAGTTTTTTTGAAAAGAAAAGCATATGAGTTTGGACGTTCCGTTTTTTTGGAGTGTGACAGTTTAAAAAGAATTTGTGTTCTTGAGCTTGGCGAGGATGAGGTGCCGAAAGAAAAAGAAAGCTTTGTGCTGGGATTCGGGGCCTTATTAGCTGCAACCTGCGGCATTCTGGATGCGCCCTATCTATTTTATACGGATATCAAAGATGATGCCGAGTGGTTATCTTTATGGGATGCAAAAATGTTTTCGATACTTCGGGAAGATGATATGGAAGGATATACACAGGTCCTTTTATGCGGCGAAGAGGATTATGGCAGTAAGGAAAACAGTCTGGATTTCTTTTTGTCGGAAAAAAGAAAACGGAAAGTCCGACTGGCATATTTGCGGCTTTTGTTTCCGAACGGTCTCAAATCTTCTGATGAGCAGGAGTTGAAGCAGTATTTGCTTGATCACACTATGGGATGTGAGAGTGCGGAAACCTGGCTGGTCTTAAAAGAAGAACATGCATATGATACGGATTATATCGCTTTGTTTTTGGAAACCGGCTGTGTCAGTCTGGCAAATTTTGATGACTTACTTTTGGATTTGTCATCAGAATATCCGCAGCTTAAGACGTATCTGATGCGTTATAAAGAAGAAACACTGGGTGGATCGGATTTTTTTGCCGGACTGGATTTAAATCTATAAGGGAAAGGAAAGTGTAATATGAATTATCAGGAAGCGTTGAACAAGTGTAAAGAGTGGAATCAGGAACATGTATTGCAGTATTACGAGGAACTGAATGAAAAAGAAAAACAGGAGCTTTTAACTCAGATTGAGGAAACGGATTTTTCTGTTCTAAATAGTTTAAAGAACTTGGAAAATATTGCAAAGAAGGGTGTTGTTTCTCCACTTCCATCTATGCAGCTTAGTGAAATTGAGCCGATGAAAGAGCATTATGAAACAGTTGGTTTAGAAGCCATCCGGCAGGGAAAGGTCGGCGCGGTTTTACTTGCGGGCGGCATGGGTACCCGCCTTGGAAGTGATGCACCCAAAGGTGTTTACAACATTGGTCTGACAAGAGATTTGTATATTTTTGAATGCCTGATTAACAATATGATGGATGTTGTAAAAAGGGCGGATGCATGGATTCCTCTTTTTGTTATGACCAGTGACAAAAATCATGATGCAACGGTAAACTTTTTTGCTGAGCATGATTATTTTGGATATAACAGCGAAAAAGTCTGGTTTTTCAAGCAGGAAATGGCTCCGGCAAGTGATTATAACGGCAAAATATATATGGAAGCTAAGAACAAAATGTCAACGTCTCCAAACGGAAACGGCGGATGGTTTATTTCCATGGCGCGAAACGGATTATTAGATGTTGTGCATAAAAGCGGAATTGAGTGGTTGAATGTTTTTGCGGTGGATAACGTTCTGCAGAAAATTGCAGATCCTCTTTTTGTTGGTGCTGTTATCGAAAAGAATGTAGAAGTCGGAGAAAAAGTAGTCCGTAAAGTTAATCCGGATGAAAAACTGGGCGTTGTTTGTTTAGAGGATGGCAGACCGTCGATTGTGGAATATTATGAGTTGACGGAAGAAATGCGTGATGAACGCGATGAGAACGGCGATTATGCATATAACTTCGGAGTGATTTTAAATTATTTGTTCTCTGTCAGTGCCTTAGAACGCATTATGTCCCGCAAACTGGCACTCCATGTTGTAGAAAAGAAAATTCCTTATTTGGATATGGCTGGAAATCCGGTTAAGCCGGAGGAACCCAATGGATATAAGTATGAACAACTGGTATTAGACATGATTCATGAGTTGGATAGCTGCCTTTCTTTTGAGGTAGTAAGAGAGCATGAGTTTGCACCGATTAAAAATAAGACCGGTGTTGACAGCGTAGATTCTGCCAGAGAACTTTTACAAAAAAATGGGGTATCATTATAAAGATATACAAAAAGATATACAAAAAAGAAATATATAAAATGTTGATATACAAAATAAAGATGCACCAATAGATTTCGTTATGAATCGATTCTGTTTAATCCTCTTCGATGACCTGAATTTCCAGATAGTCGAAGGGGATTTCTTCGATAAAATTATCCTGATAAAACCGGGTTTTGTCATGTCTTTTAAATTCTGCAATTGTTTTTTCCAGCCAAATAGGATTGCTTAAATCAAAATCATAACAGATTTTTTCCAGTCCGCGAAAAATTTTATGTGTTCTGGTATCATTGCTGTCATCTTCGAATACCATATCCTGTAGGAGATGATTGTCTTTCCAGATTTTTCCCCAAAGTCGAAACATTTCCGATAACCTCGCCTATTCGTTAGATCATTTTGTTTTGCTTGTTAAATGTAATGGATGAAACTTTCAGAGCTATTATAACAGAGAGTATCCATGTGGGCAATGCCCCAATCGGGCTGCTTTCTCATGTTTTACGGGCCCCCAAGTCATATTTTTTAGTGTGAGGATGAAAAAATGACCTTTTGCCCCATGGTATCACAAAAATGAAATTATTATGAAATATTCGTAATCCTGACCACAAGTGTGGGGAGATATGTTATAATAAAACATGGAAAACGGATACAATATCCGCTCATTTGTGTTGGGGAGGGGAATATACGAATGAGGCAGAGTAAATGATTATTCACAGCAGGAGTGTAGCCTATGGATTTTAAACCGGACAGGACGAATGATGTAAAAAGCTGGGAAGAGGTTGTATTAATTTACAATTCGGCCCTGAAAGAAATCGGAACGAAACTGGAAATACTAAATGATGAATTCCAGCATGTACATCAGTACAATCCGATTGAACATATTAAGTCGCGTATCAAAACGCCGCAGAGTATTGTTAAAAAATTAAAAAAACATGGATATGAATCGACGATTGATAATATGGTAAAATATGTCAACGACATTGCAGGTATCCGTGTGATATGTTCTTTTACTTCCGACATCTACCGGATTGCGGAAATGATTATTAATCAGAATGATATCAAAGTGATTTCAGTCAAAGACTATATTTTAAATCCGAAACCCAGTGGATATAAGAGTTATCATCTGATTATCAGTGTCCCGATTTTCTTATCGGATCGAATTGTAGATACCAAGGTAGAGATTCAGATCCGAACGGTAGCAATGGATTTCTGGGCAAGTCTGGAGCACAAGATTCATTACAAATTTGAAGGAAATGTTCCGGATCATATCCGTGATTCTTTAGTAGAATGTGCAGAGATTGTAGCGGATCTGGATGCAAAGATGTTATCTCTAAATGAAGAAGTGCAAAGTCTTGCGGAAAGTGAAGCATAATACATATTTTAGATAAGAAAAACCGACAGTAACTGTCGGTTTTTTATGTTGCTTGTTCATGCTGCTAAAAAAGACACGAAACCACGTAAAAGCCGGCAGGCAAAGATATATATTGTTTCTGTCCTAAAATGAGGAGTGCCCAGGCATCTTGCGGATACCTGGGCTATTATGAAAAAATTTATCTATGTCTGTAGTGCTTGCTTACCGCTTGCACTACGTTGTTCGATTTAAGATATATTTATAATACATTATAAATATGAACAAAATATGAACATAGCATGAAAAAATAGTAAATTTTAACAAGCACGTAAATTTTTCACAAAAAAATTTGTGCATAATTTACAAAAGTATGTCGATGATGAGCAAAAATGGAAAGGTTGTCAAAGAATCTGATACATGATAAAATAATTTGAAATAATGTCAAAAGTAAAAACCATATTAACGGAGGAAGTTTTTGTGGATAATTTTATGGATAAACTTGCAAAAAGATTTAATGCAGGAGAGATGATTAGAGCTAATGCGCAGGCAGAAGCACGAGATATGAAGCGTCTGCAGGAACGTACTGCGGAATATGAAAATATGATGCGTGAGATGCGACGTCTGAATTTAAAAAATGTGGAAGTGACGGAGCAGGTTCAGCAACTGATTCAGTGTGGAATTGAGCAATTTGAAGGATATGGAACTTCTGAAAATGCAATCGGAAAGAAAATGGAAGAACTTCAAGGCGACTTAGCTGCCACGAAAGAGGAACTTCTGGATAATGAATCTGCAATGGAACGTCTGTTAGAAGATTTACATCGTGAACTTTCTGATATGAATCAGGGAATTGGAAATATTCGGACGGATTTATCCGGAGTGAACCAGGAAATGGGAAATATTCGGACGGATTTATCCGGAATGAACCAGGAAATGGGAAATATTCGGACGGACTTATCCGGAGTGAATCAGGAGATTGGAAGTGTTCGTACAGATTTATCCGGAATGCACAGTGATTTATCGGCCATGGGTGGCTCTGTAAATACTCTCCAATATCAGTTTGCCGGATTTGATAATAGCATGCGTATGTTAGAGCAGACTGTGCAGGAAGGTATGAATAAAGGTATTGACGCGGATGCATTGGCACCAATTATGGACAGTATTCGTGAAATGCGTGAAATGATAGCCGGTGCAGGTGCAAGTGCGGAGCAGGCCAATAAAAAATTGGAAGAGCATGTACATAGAGAAAATGTTCGTGTGTATCGTAATGTTCAGGCAGCTTTAGTGGACGAAACCGGGAAAAAGGCACGAGAAATGAATACCCGTCTGGATCAGATGGAAGGTACGCTGAAAAAGAACGGAGGAGTGAAGGCAATGGTTGTGATAACGATGCTTGCTGCCCTTGTCTCTGCTACATTACAAGTTCTTATGATGCTGGGAATGTTATAAAAAAATATCATAAAGTAAAGAAATGTTATAAAGAAAAGTGATGTTATTAAAGTAAAAGTCTGTAATATAGTAAAGGAATGTTCTATGGGAAATGTATCATTTAAGCCGGGAAATATGTTGTATCCGTTGCCAGCTGTTTTAGTTTCTGTAACAGACGGTCAGGGAAATGATAATGTTTTCACGGTTGCATGGACCGGTACTATATGTTCGGATCCGCCGATGGTTTCGATTTCGGTCAGACCGTCCCGATATTCCTATCAGATGATAAAGGATACCAAAGAGTTCGTGATTAATCTGACCACGGAAGAACTTGCGTTTGCAACGGATTTCTGTGGTGTCCGAAGCGGGCGGGATGTTGATAAATTTAAAGAAATGAATCTGACCAGACTTCCGGCAGAAAAAGTGAAAGCGCCTTTGATTGCGGAAAGTCCGGTTCATATTGAGTGCCGTGTGACACAGGAAATTCCTCTTGGTAGCCATGTGATGTTTTTGGCTGTTGTTGAGGCAGTATCCGTAAATGATGCTTATATGGATGAAAACAATACGTTTCATCTTTCGAAAGCAAAGCCGATTGTCTATTCTCACGGAGAATATTATTCACTGAATCATGTTTTAGGAACATTTGGTTTTAGTGTCAGAAAAAATTTAAATAAGAATACCGGAAAGAAGAAGTCTTAATTGTAATGAAACGGATTACAAAATTTTATCGAGAGATAAAAGCAGTGAAAATCAAAACCGCATATCTGATCCTTTTTCTTGCACTGCTTTTTTTTCCTAATTTTCATAAAATTGAACACACCGGGGATAATATGTATACCGTTTATTTAAACGGGCAGGAAGTCGGACTGGTGGATTGTGAGGAAGATGCCAGAAACTATTTGCGCAAAGCTCGGACACAATTGATTCGGGAGGCAGATGATCTGGTATTCGTGGATGCGAAGCTGTCCATGGAAGGAAAGGAATTGTGGATTGGAAAAGTGAATTCGCAGAGCGAGGTTGTAGAAAACATGTGCAATGTTCTGCGTGATTCCAAACTGGCAGACCGCAGTCTGTCTTATATGATTAAAATCAATCAGTTTACCATTAATATTAGAAATGTTGATGAAGTTAAGGCTGTTTTACAGGCAGCTCTCAACAAATATGATGACAAAGGTGAATTCCAGGTAGAACTGATTACCGATCCCGACCGGGAGTTGAATGTATTGACGACAAAAATAACCAATTCCCTGGATCGCTATAAAGAAGCTACCGAAATGCCGCTTGCAGGACTGGACAAGGCGTTTTATGAAATTGATCAACAATCCGAAGAAAGTATTAAGACGTCATTTGAGGATTTTGATTATGGTATGGTAGATCTGTATTATGACAATGAGATTGAAGTGATTGAGACTTATCTGCCGGAAAGTGAATTGACGGATGTTACCACAGCAACTGCGATTTTAACACAGGATCAGGAGAAAAATTCTATTTATGAGGTTCAGTCCGGAGATACCTTGTCGGAAATTGCCCTAAAGGTTGATATTCCTTTGGACCGGATTATTGATATGAACGAAATGCTGGAAGATGAGAATTCCACAATTCGCGTTGGAGATGAATTGATTATAACAATTCCGGAGCCGGTTCTTTCTGTTGGTAGGCAGGAAGAAATCTATTATGAAGAAGATTACGATGCTCCGATTGAATATATTTATAATGATGACTGGTATACAACAGAATCCGTGGTGCGTCGTCAGCCTTCCGCCGGACATCGTAATGTTGCAGCAATTGTTACATACCATAACAATAATGTGAAGGATACCCAGATTTTAAAAGAACAGGTAACCATTGCGCCTGTTGCAAAGGTTATTGAAGTAGGAACCAAGACACCGCCTACTTATATCAAACCCATTTCTGGTGGTCGTCTGTCAAGTAATTTTGGACGAAGAAGTGCACCCAAGCGAGGAGCTTCAACATATCACAAAGGTATTGACTGGGCTACGCCTACCGGTACGGCGGTTATGGCATCTTCGGCAGGTACGGTTACAAGAGCCGGTTGGGGAAGCGGTTATGGATATGTTGTGTATATCAATCATGAGGATGGACGTCAGACACGTTATGGTCATTTGAGTAAAGTGCTTGTTTCTGTCGGACAAAAGGTAAAACAAGGACAGAAAATTGCACTTAGTGGTAATACCGGTGTTAGTACCGGACCGCATATTCATTTTGAACTTTTAATCAACGGAACGCAGGTAAATCCTTTGAATTATTTGAATTAGCCATAAAAATATCCAAAAAAAATTGAAAATCAGTCGGTCATGCCTACAAATTGACTGATTTTCAATTTGAACATTTACAATTTCCATGGTTGTAGTATATAATGATATGAGTGTCAAAAGTGATTTTGTGTCCAAAAACAGGAACAGTTTCTATTTTGACTCTATCGTATATGTTAATGAATAGAAAATAGTATCTGAGGTGCATTATGGAGCAATATGCAATCAAAGGGGGAAATCCTCTGGTAGGTGAGGTCGAAATCGGCGGAGCCAAAAATGCAGCATTGGCAATACTTGCTGCTTCCATTATGACAGATGAAACAGTTATCATAGAGAATTTACCCGATGTTCGAGATACCAATGTATTGATGCAGGCAATGGAAAGTGTCGGTGCAACGATTCAGAAAATCGACCGTCATAGCATTAAAGTCAACGGCTCGACCATCCATGATGTTGTAATAGAAGATGATTTTATCAAAAAGATCAGAGCATCTTATTATCTTTTAGGTGCTTTGCTTGGAAAATATAAAAGAGCAGAGGTCGCGCTTCCCGGTGGATGCAATATCGGAAGCAGACCGATTGATCAGCACATTAAAGGTTTTAAGGCTTTGGGTGCGGAAGTTAAAATTTCACATGGTTTAATTGTGGCACAGGCTGATAAATTAGTCGGAAATCACATTTATTTAGACGTTGTTTCTGTTGGAGCCACCATTAATATTATGATGGCTGCTACACTTGCAGAAGGTCAGACCATTATTGAAAATGCTGCAAAAGAGCCTCATGTGGTTGATCTTGCCAACTTTTTAAACAGTATGGGCGCAAGGATTAAAGGTGCCGGTACAGATGTTATTCGTATCAAAGGTGTAGAAAAACTACACAAGACTGAATATTCCGTTATTCCGGATCAGATTGAGGCCGGTACATTTATGATTGCGGCAGCAGCGACTAAAGGTGATGTAACAGTAAAAAATGTAATTCCCAAGCACTTGGAATCGATCAGTGCAAAATTACAGGAAATCGGCTGTGAGATCGAAGAAAGTGATGATGCAGTGAGGGTGGTTTCATCGAAACCCTTATCCTATACCCAAGTTAAGACCCTGCCGTATCCCGGTTTCCCGACGGATATGCAGCCACAGATTACCATGACACTTGGTTTGTCAAACGGTAATAGTATTGTTACAGAGAGTATCTTTGAAAATCGATTTAAATATGTAGATGAACTTGCCAGAATGGGCGCTTCAATTAAAGTAGAAGGTAATTCCGCTATCATTACCGGCGTTTCCAAGTACACAGGAGCACATATCAGCGCACCGGACTTGAGGGCCGGAGCGGCTTTGGTAATCGCCGGACTTGCGGCAGAGGGATTTACTATCGTGGATGACATATTTTATATTGAACGCGGATATGAGGATTTTGATGAGAAGATCCGCAGTCTGGGTGGTTTGATTGAAAAGGTTTCCGATGAAAAAGAGATACAGAAATTTAAATTGAGAGTATCTTAATAGAAAAAATGTAAAAGCAAAAGCTGTACACCACGAGCGTGTACAGCTTTTTTTAACTCTCTTTTCGGATTTGTGTTCTTCGCATAATTGCCTGCAGGCTCCATATATTTGCGCATTCTGCATATTCTTTTCGGGAACACAAATCATAGTATTTTTTCAATGGATAACTCCGGATGCTGTGACAAATCAACAAACCCGTTTTCGGTTTTGATCATGGGTTTGGACAAGGTTGCATGATTAATATATACAATATCGCCTTCGGTTCCGTCAGAGAGCATAACCCGGTTATTCATATAGGTATTCACAACATTTTCCAAAAATTTCAAAATAAAAGCCGCTTCATATTTTTGCAGGCCCTCTTTTTCGAAAATCTCGATAACCTGAAAGGGGCAGAGCGGACCGCGATAAACCCTTGCTGCGGTCATGGCATCGTAAACATCGGCGATGGCTACAATTTTGGCAAAAGCATCGATTTTGTCTCCCTTTAATCCAAATGGATAGCCGGAACCGTCACATTTTTCATGATGCATCAAGGCTGCATTTTTGACATGGTCACTGATGTTCTGATTTTTAAGGATATTATAACCTTCAATCGTATGCGTTTTTACGGTTTTGTATTCTTCATCTGTTAGTTTGCCTGGTTTTTTGATGATTTGGTCCGGAATGGCTAGTTTTCCGATATCATGAAGAAGACCACATAAAGTAGCAGTCTCAATCTCTTGCTGGGAAAGATTGAGCCAGGTGGCTAAAATATTGCTGATCAAAGCAACATTCATACAATGTGCAAAAGTCAGATCATCATACTGACGCATATTATGCAACATATTAAAAAATGCCGATGTATTGGACGCACCGTCAATGAGATGAGTTGCCTGACTTAATAAAACATCAGTATCGATTTTTGCACCTTTTTGAACGATGTCATTCATACTGTCTTTGAACTCACTGATGGTCTGATCAAAATCCGCTTTATATTGGATAAATTCCGGGCTGGACTTAATAAGCTCCGAATAAGGAGAAGCTTTTTGGGGAACATCCGGAACGGGTGCCGGTTTTGTTCCTGCCTCGTTGTCACAGTATGTAACAGGCGAATCAAATGGTTCGTCCGGATCATCTTTGACTTTTACATATGGAATAGAATAAAATTCCAATCTTGTAATCATCTTATCGGTTAGAACCATACCCTTTGGGATGATAAGCTGATTGGCATAGCTGAAAACGTCTTCTCCGACAATCATGCCGGGGGTAAGGTTTGATATGAGCAGTCTTTTCACGATGTTCCTCTTTCAAACAAACAGTTTACTATTAATGTAATATTATACCTTTTTTTACTGCAAAAAGTCAATGAAAGCCGGGGAATTGAAAACTCATTGAAAAGACAAATTACACATACAGATTCGCAAAGATGAGTGGAATGTACAAATTTTCAAGGCAAATTAAAAATGCAGATTTGGAAATGTCTGGAAAATGTCAAAAAATGTGATTTTAGAGTAGGAATGGGCTTGACGGAAAGCTCGAAATTATATATAGTTTGTCTTAGATATGAAAATTCAATATTGGTAAGGCTCTTATTCAGAGTGGTGGAGATACAGAGGATCAGTGAAGCCACGGCAACCCCTTAAGACAAAGGAAGGTGCCAACCTGAGCGAGATATTCGAACAATAAGAGGATCTTTATGTCTAGTCGGTCCGCTTTTTGTTGAAAGCGGTTTTTTTATGCAAACCAGTAGTTGTCTAACGTTATGCTAAAAGAGAAATGTGTGGCAATTTGACAGCTACGCCATCTATTTTTAGGAGGAAAGAAAAATGGATAAAAGATTATTTACATCTGAATCAGTAACAGAAGGACATCCGGACAAAGTCTGCGATGCAATTTCAGACGCGATTTTAGACGCGTGTATGGAACAGGATCCCATGAGCCGAGTTGCTTGTGAAACCGCATGCTGCACCGGTTTTGCATTAGTTACCGGTGAGATTACAACAAAAGCGCAGCTCGATGTGCCTACAATTGTCAGAAATACGGTTGAGGAAATCGGTTATACCGATTCGGAGATGGGCTTTGATTATAAGAGTATGGCAGTAATGGTTGCTCTTGATCAGCAGTCAGCTGATATTGCCATGGGTGTTGATAAGGCATTGGAAGCAAAAGAAAATAAAATGTCGGATGATGAGATTGAAGCAATTGGAGCGGGTGATCAGGGAATGATGTTTGGCTATGCATCAAATGAGACACCGGAGCTTATGCCTTATCCTATCAGTCTCGCGCACAAGCTGGCATTGCAGCTTACCAAGGTGCGTAAAGACGGTACATTGACCTATTTAAGACCGGATGGAAAAACACAGGTTTCTGTGGAGTATGATGAAAATGGAAAGCCTTTCCGCTTGGAAGCCGTTGTACTCTCTACTCAGCATGATGCAAATGTTTCTCAGGAACAGATTCATGAGGATATCAAGAAATATGTTTTTGAACCGGTTCTTCCCAAAGAATTGCTGGATGAGAATACAAAATATTTCATTAATCCGACCGGACGATTTGTTATCGGCGGACCTCATGGAGATGCAGGTCTTACCGGACGTAAGATTATCGTAGATACTTATGGTGGATATGCGCGTCACGGTGGCGGTGCCTTTTCCGGAAAAGACTGCACAAAGGTTGACCGTTCTGCAGCTTATGCAGCAAGATATGTGGCTAAAAATATAGTAGCGGCAGAACTTGCTGAAAAATGTGAGATTCAGTTATCATATGCAATCGGTGTGGCACAGCCTACCTCGATTATGGTTGATACTTTTGGTACAGGCAGACTTTCCGATGAAAAGCTGGTAGAAATTGTTCGTGAGAATTTTGATTTGAGACCTGCCGGAATTATCAAAATGCTGGATTTACGTCGACCGATTTACAAGCAGACCGCCGCATATGGTCATTTTGGAAGAAATGATCTGGATTTACCTTGGGAAAAAACTGATAAAGTTGATGCGATGAAAAAGTATTTATAGTAGAATAGGGGTAGGACAATTTCATATTGGTATTTTTTTAAAGGGGGTACTTAAAAAATGACGTTTACTGAACTTATTGATTATGCGATTTCGCGCCAGGCATCCGATGTTCATATTACAGTTGGAACGGCTTGTGCGATACGTCGATATGGCGAATTGGAGATTTTGCCGGATGTGCCTACAGCAGAAGAATCAAAACGAATGATTTTAGATTCGCTGACAGCAGAACAGACAGAAAAGGTACTTAATGGCCAGGATTTGGATTTTGCATTATTTGCAAGCAATGGTTTCCGTTTGCGTGCAAATGTTTATCATCAGCGAAATAACATTGCTGCATCATACCGTATTTTAAATCAGACAATCCCTTCTTTTGAAGAATTGGAAATTCCGGTTGCAGTTCAGAAGTTGATTGATGAACCCCGAGGATTGGTTTTGATTACCGGACCTACCGGTTCCGGTAAGACAACGACTATGGCTTCTATGATTGATTACATCAACCGTACCAAGAATTTGCATGTCATGACAATCGAAGATCCGATTGAGTACGTATATTATCACAAAAAATCTATGATTCACCAGCGTGAAGTTGGTAAAGACGTTGATACATTTGCAAAAGCAGTTCGTTCCGCTCTTCGTGAAGATCCGGATATCATCATGATTGGTGAAATGCGTGATTATGAGACCATCAGCGCTGCTATTTCCGCAGCAGAGACAGGACATCTGGTTATTTCAACGTTGCACACAACGAGTGCTGCTCAGACAATTGAGCGAATTCTGGATGCGTATCCGCCTCATGCACAGGGACAGGCAAGAACGCAGCTTGCAAATGTACTTCGGGGTGTTGCAACTCAGCTCTTAGTACCTCAGATGAATGGTGAAGGTATGGTGCTTGCAACGGAAGTATTGCTGAATAACGATGCTATTGCTGCCCAAATTCGTGATAATAAGACTCATCAGATTCAGAGTACAATTCAAAGTAATATGTCTTCCGGTATGCATACATTGGAGACAGACTTAAAGAGACTGATGGCCGCTTTTCGCATTTCGCGGGAGGATGCACTGGCTGTTGCAAACAGTCCGAAAGAATTATTGATGCAAAATAGTTTCTGATTTTTTCGAGATATATAAAGCATTCTTATGCAAAAGATATATTGGAATATTAAATAATACGTGATGAGAAAATGATGTTTTGGTAAAATATTTCGAAGATTGAAAGAGTGAGATAAAATTAAGATAAAAAGAATGTCAGATTTGTAAAATTTCATTTCCTAACTGACATTCTTTTTTTTATGTTTTATAATAATGATACTAGGGTGAGCACAAAGTGCGTAGCAATCCGAAGGTATCATAGGTACAATATAGCAACTGCAAACCAAAGAAGCAATATCGTGTTACAAAAAAAGGAGGAAATCCGGTATGGCATTTACACATCTGCATGTACATACAGAGTATTCTTTGTTAGATGGTTCCAACAAAGTCAAAGAATGCGTCAAACGGGTAAAAGAACTTGGGATGGATAGTTGTGCGATTACGGACCATGGTGTCATGTATGGTGTAATCAATTTTTATCGTGCAGCAAAAGAAGCCGGAATTAATCCAATCCTTGGCTGTGAGGTCTATGTTGCACCGGGATCCCGGTTTGATAAAGAAGCAGGAGTGGGTGATGACCGTTATTTTCATTTGGTTTTACTGGCCGAGAATAATACCGGATATGCTAATCTGGTTAAGATTGTCAGCAAGGGACATACCGAAGGCTTTTATTATAAGCCGCGTATAGATTTAGAAGTATTGAGAGAGTACCACGAGGGAATTATTGCGCTGTCTGCATGTCTTGCCGGTGAAGTACAGAGAAATATCATGAAAGGCCTTTTGGATGAGGCGGAAAAATCTGCCCTTCGTTATGAAGAAATATTTGGAAAAGGAAATTTCTTTTTAGAATTGCAGGATCATGGTCTTGCAGAGCAGCAAAAGGTCAACGCGGCTTTGCTGTCCATGAGTAAAAAGCTGGATATACCGTTAGTTGCCACCAATGATGTACATTATACGTATGCAGAAGATGTGAAGCCGCATGATATTCTTTTGTGCCTGCAAACCGGTAAAAAGCTTGCAGATGAAGATCGCATGCGCTATGAAGGTGGTCAGTACTATATTAAGAGCGAAGAGGAAATGCGGTCACTTTTCCCCTATGCACTTGAGGCTGTTGAAAATACACATAAAATCGCAGAAAGATGCCATGTTGAAATTGAGTTTGGTGTAACCAAGCTGCCAAAGTTTGATGTGCCGGAAGGATACGATTCTTGGACATACCTCAATAAGCTGTGTTTTGACGGGCTGAAAGAACGGTATGAATCAGATGAAGACGGCTCTTTGGCAAAACGTCTGCAATTTGAGTTAGATACGATTAAAACCATGGGTTATGTGGATTATTTTTTGATTGTCTGGGATTTTATCAACTATGCCAGAAGCCATGGAATTATGGTTGGGCCCGGACGTGGTTCGGCAGCTGGAAGTATGGTTGCCTATTGCTTAAAGATTTCGCAGGTAGATCCTATTCGTTACAATCTGATTTTTGAGCGTTTCTTAAATCCGGAACGTGTAACCATGCCCGATATTGATGTGGATTTCTGCCCGGATGGTCGTCAGAAGGTCATTGATTATGTCAGTGACAAATATGGGGCGGATAAAGTGGTGCAGATCATTACTTTTGGTACGATGGCTGCCAAAGGTGTAATTCGTGATGTGGCACGCGTGATGGATCTGCCTTATTCTTATGCGGACTCCATTGCTAAAATGATCCCTAAGGAGCTAAATATTACGCTCGAAAAATCTTTGGAAATGAATCCGGAATTAAAGGCCTTATATGATACGGACGACCAGGTGCATGAACTGATTGATATGTGTAAGCGTTTAGAGGGATTGCCCAGAAATGCATCGACACATGCCTCCGGTGTGGTAATCTGTCAAAGGCCGGCGGATGATTTTGTGCCGTTATCACGAGGAACAGAAGGTGCCATCGTGACACAGTTTGAAAAAGATACGGTGGAACAGCTTGGCCTTTTAAAAATGGACTTTTTGGGCCTCCGAAATCTGACCATAATCGAAGATGCCTGTGATCTGATTGAAATGAGCACGGGTGAAAAGATAGATATTGACAATATTGATTATAATGAAAAAGAAGTGTATGAATCGCTTTGGACCGGAAAAACAGATGGTATATTCCAGCTTGAAAGCAATGGAATGAAGAGCTTTATGAAGGAGTTAAAGCCCCAGAGCATGGAGGATGTGATTGCGGGTATTTCTTTGTATCGTCCGGGACCGATGGATTTTATTCCCAAATATATTGAAGGAAAGAATAACCGGAATACCGTTACATATTCCTGCCCGGAGTTGCAGCCCATTCTTGAGCCGACATACGGATGTATCGTCTATCAGGAACAGGTTATGCAGATTGTAAGGGATTTAGGTGGCTATACTCTTGGCCGAAGTGATCTGGTTCGACGTGCCATGAGTAAGAAAAAATCTTCTGTAATGGAGGAGGAACGAAAAAACTTTGTATATGGAAATGAAAAAGAAGGCGTTCCGGGTTGTGTGGCAAAGGGAATTCCTGTAACGGTAGCAGATCACATCTTTGGTGAAATGATGGATTTTGCCAAATATGCTTTCAATAAATCCCACGCTGCCTGTTATGCGGTTGTTGCCTATCAGACAGCATGGCTAAAATATCATTATCCGGTAGAATATATGGCTGCACTGTTGACTTCGGTCATTGATGAATCCAAAAAAATATCTGCTTATATTATGACTTGTAAAAATATGGGAATACCGATTTTGCCGCCGGATGTCAATGAAGGACTTGTTGGTTTCTCTGTAAAAGACGGCTCCATTATCTATGCTCTGACTGCGATTAAAGGCGTCGGCAACAATGTGGTCAATACGATTGTTGCCGAGCGTGAAGAAAGAGGTCCTTATACAACCATCAACGATTTTATTACAAGGCTCGCAGATAAGGATATCAATAAACGACTGGTGGAAAACTTTATCAAAGCCGGTGCGTTTGACAGTCTTCCCGGTAACAGGGCACAGAAGATGAGTGTGTTTGGTCCGATTATGGACAGCATTCAAAAGGATCAAAAAAACAATCTGGCAGGGCAGCTTTCTTTGTTTGATCTTGCAGATGAGGAGCAAAAACAGGAATTTGATATCCGGATGCCGGATGTTGCGGAATATAAGAAAGAAGTATTGCTCAATTTTGAAAAAGAAGTCACCGGTTTTTATGTCAGTGGACACCCATTGGATGAATATGAAGATTTCTGGAAAAAGCGAATCTCTGCCACAACAGCAGAGTTTATGTATAATGACGAACTGGAAGAAGGACAGGAACAAAACCAGATTGAAGACGGAATCAAGGCAACGATTGGCGGTATGATTACTGCGAAAACAACGAAGTATACTAGAAATAACAAGATGATGGCTTTTTTGACTGTTGAAGATCTTGCCGGAAGTGTAGAGGTTATTGTATTTCCCAGACAATATGAAATTTATGGCCCCAAAATGAATGAAGAGGAAAAGGTTTTTATTACCGGAAAAACAAACGTAGAAGATGAAAAAGATGGAAAACTGATTTTAGAAACTATGGTTACGTTTGAAGATGCTCCCAAAAAGCTTTGGATTAAGTTCCCATCCATTGCCGAATATGAAAAAAAGGCGGCGATTTTAAATTCCATTCTGGAGACTTCCGAAGGAAATGACGAAGTTATTATCTACTGTGAAGCAGAGAAAAAGATGAATAAACTTCCTAAGAATTGTAATATTAAAGCTGATGATGAAATACTAAACCATCTCAAAACAGCGTTTGGGGAAGATTGTATCCGACTGGTATAAAACTAAAATATACATTGAAAACCTACGAAAAATCTGTATTTTATTGAAATAAGGAAAAAAAAGGGTTAAAATAAGACGACGTGTTAAGCGAAACGGAGGAGACGGAATGGCAAAAGAAATTAAAACAATCGGTGTCTTAACAAGTGGCGGGGATGCTCCCGGAATGAATGCCGCAATTCGTGCGGTGACCAGAAAAGCAATTAATAACGGAGTAAAAGTAAAGGGTATAAAAAAAGGTTATCAGGGTCTGTTAAACGAAGAAATCATTGATTTAGACAGACATGATGTTTCTGATACCATTCAAAAAGGCGGGACGATTTTAGGAACTGCCAGATGTATGGAATTTAAGACAGAAGAAGGTCAGGCAAAAGGTGCAGAGATTTGCAGAAAGCATGGCATTGACGGCATTGTGGTAATCGGAGGCGACGGTTCTTATCGTGGTGCGCAGGCATTGTCAAAGCATGGAATTAATACCATTGGTCTTCCGGGAACTATTGATTTGGATATTTCCTGTACGGATTATACCATTGGTTTTGATACGGCAATCAATACAGCGATGGAAGCCATTGACAAAATACGTGATACCTCATCTTCTCATGAACGATGCAGTATCGTAGAAGTAATGGGACGAAATGCCGGTTATATTGCACTGTGGTGCGGTGTGGCATGTGGCGCAGATGACATTCTGCTTCCGGAAAAATATGATTACAATGAGCAGGCTATTATCAATAACATTATTCGAAACAGAAAGCTTGGAAAAACACATCATATTATTGTAAATGCAGAAGGAATTGGACACTCCACTTCCATGGCAAGACGTATCGAGGCTGCAACCGGTATTGAGACAAGAGCCACCATTATCGGTTATATGCAGCGTGGTGGCAGTCCGAGCTGTAAAGACCGCTACTATGCATCCATGATGGGAGCTTATGCGGCAGATATTCTCTGTGAGGGCAAGACAAATCGTGTTGTGGCGCATGCGGGCGGAAAATTCGTGGATTATGATATTGATGAAGCACTTGCTATGCAGAAAAGTATTGATGAATATCAGTATGCGGTAAGCAACGCCTTATATCGATAATAGGAAAGCCATATCTGTATAGATAAGCATATGCTTACCGGCAGAATGGCTTTTATTAATTGATAAACTCTTTAGTTGGTAAATAAATATGAGAATCAAAAGGTATTTTAGTAAGCAGAGGAATATATGATTACATCGGCAGCAAATAAAAAAGTTAAGAATATAGCGGCTCTTCTTTCGCGTTCCAGAGAACGAAAAAAGCAGGGTGTCTTCGTAGTAGAAGGGGTAAAGATGTTTACGGAGGCACCGATAGACAGAATTTTGGAAATATATATAGAAGAAACTCTTTTTGGGGAGGTTCTTGCGGGTAAGGCAGACGAAGAATTTGTAAAAAAACTGGATCAAGTAACAGGATGCCTACAAAAGAAGGGCGGAAAGAATTGTGTCGCAGAAAACAACGGTATTTCCGTGGGATTTGAGATTGTGCGCGATGATGTCTTTCGAAAAATGAGTGATACACAGACCCCGCAGGGGATTTTATGTGTAGTAAAGCGAATGGATGAAACGTTTGAAGATCTGATAAGGGAAACCCAAAGAAGAGAAAAACAAGGAAAAGAAAATCAGGAAAAAGAAAATCAGATAGAAAGAGATTATCCAAAAGGTCTGTATCTTATTTTAGAAGATATCCAGGATCCGGGAAATCTCGGAACGATGATAAGAGCCGGAGAAGGAGCCGGAGTTAGCGGCATCATCTTGAGTGATAAGACGGTGGATGTGTACAATCCAAAGACGATTCGTGCGACAATGGGAAGTATCTATCGCGTTCCGTTTTGTTATGTGAGTGATTTGCATCGCTGTATCAAAGACTTGCAGGAGTGTGACATAAAGGTATATGCCGCACATCTAAAAGGAGAAGAAGCTTACGATTTACAGAATTACTGCAGGTCTGTAGCATTTCTGATTGGAAATGAAGGAAACGGTTTAAAGGATGAAACTGCTGAGTTAGCGGATACTTACATTAAAATCCCGATGCTTGGTAAAGTGGAGTCGTTAAATGCTGCAATTGCGGCAACATTATTGGTCTATGAAGCGGCCAGACAGAGGAGGAATTGAGATGAAAATTGGATTTATCGGATTAGGAAATATGGCAACTGCCATCATTGGAGGAATTTTGAAAAACGGACTTGTGAATACGGCAGATATTATGGGCTCTGCTCATACAGAAGCTACGGTAAAAAAGGCGGTGGAGCAGTATCAGATTACAGGTGCTTTTGATAATAAGGAAGTGGCAGCGTATGCAGATTACCTCGTGTTAGCGGTAAAGCCGCAGATGTATCCTGCCGTAATCGAAGAAATCAGACAGGTAGTTCGCAAAGAAACAGTCATTATCAGTATTGCACCCGGAAAGACGTTGCAGTGGCTGGCAGATCTGTTTAAAAAGGATGTTCACGAAATCAAACTGGTACGTTGTATGCCGAATACACCGGCTCTGGTTATGGAAGGATGTACCGGTGTCTGTTTTGGAGAAACGGTTTTAGAGCAGGAAAAAGAAACGGTTATGCAGTTATTAAATAGTTTTGGAAAAGCCATGGTAGTACCGGAAAATCTTATGGATACCGTGGTAGGGGTTAGCGGAAGTTCACCGGCTTATGTATTTATGTTTATTGAGGCAATGGCAGATGCGGCCGTGGCTGACGGAATGCCCAGAAAACTTGCATATGAATTCGCTGCGCAATCCGTGTTAGGCAGTGCCAAAATGGTTTTAGAGACCGGAAAACATCCCGGAGAGTTAAAAGATATGGTATGTTCACCCGGTGGAACGACAATAGAAGCCGTTCGTGTGCTTGAGAAAACAGGGCTTAGAAGTAGTGTAATGGAGGCCCAGAAGGCCTGTGTGGAAAAGGCCAAAGGAATGTAAAATTTGACAAATTTTATGGAATCTGCTATTATATCCAAAATCTGTGCTTTTAACAATTTTGTAACATTTATACATAAAAATGAAACAATTTAAATGGTGCTTGTGACATAATTGTTTGTCCGAATATCTTTATGTGTTTATATAAGTTGAAAGAATTGTTTGTAGTGGAGGATTACATGAAAATAAAGAGCAGAGTGATTTTTCGTCATATTCTTTTGCTCACAATCTGTTTTGCAATGGGAATGATGAAAAGTTCGATGGTTCATGCTTCTGATCTGACACCGGTTACGGAAGTCGATGTTTTAAGTGTTTCGGATGATGGAAACAATGTGATTGTGGCAGGTGATACGGATATTTGTCTGGCTGCGGGTGCTTTTGATAAAGAATCTGTTGTTTCGTTAGAGGAAGAAGAAATTGAAATCGAAGTCATCGTAACAGAGGAAGCGGAAGAGACGGTAAGTAGTAACACTATTTTTGCAAAAGTATCAGATAGTGTGAATGTTAGAGAAGAGCCAAATGAGGAAGCACAAAAAGTTGGTAAACTATTTAAAAACTGTAGCGGAACCATGTTGGAGCAGGCGGATGGCTGGACCAAGATTACCAGTGGAAATCTGATTGGCTGGGTTAGCAGTGACTATCTGTATTTTGGTGAGGAAGCAGACCAAAAAATTGCCGAAGTCGGAACGTTGAAAGCGACTATTTCGACAGATGCTTTGCGCGTTAGAAAAGAAGCCAGTGAGAATGCAGGTGTATATAAGCTTGCCAAAAAAGATGAGAAATTCACAGTCGTAGAAGAGCTTGACGGCTGGATTGGTGTTAAAGTAGATGATGAAACGGTCGGTTATGTATCTGCTGAATATGCTACCGTTGAGTTTACAACTGAAAAAGGAAAAACAAATCAGGAAATCGCCGATGAAGAAAGAGCAGAACAGCTAAAGAAACTGACAAAGAACCGGGGAGCGGTACCTTCCAGTGTATCAGAAACAGCACTGCTTGCCGCTTTAATTCAGGCAGAGGCAGGAACTCAGCCTTATGAAGGACAGTTGGCTGTTGGTGCGGTAGTTATGAACCGTGTAAGAAGCGGTGGCTATCCGAATACGGTTATGGGCGTTATTACACAGCCGGGACAGTTCCCGCCGGCAACAAACGGAACGGTAGGCGCTATTGTGTCCAGAGGCGCAAAGGCATCCTGTGTAAAGGCTGCCGAAGCTGCTATCAACGGTGAGACTAATGTTGGAGGCGCTATGCACTTCGGAAGAGTTGGAAAAGCAGTTGGTATTGTGATCGGTTCACATGTATTTTATTAAAATAATTTGAAACACTAAGCTGTGGTGATGAGAGTCACTGCAGCTTTTTTGATGCTTTTTCTTGCTTATGAACAATACAGAGAATTACTCCGTTTCTGTACGACTTTTGTGATTTTATATAGTTTTTGAATTCGTTGCTCATTGTATCATCTTGTTGAAACTTGAAATCAGATGTAGTAGAATAAATCATATATGTGGAAGAAAGGAGAATGACTATGAGTACAGTGTTCGGATTGTCAACTGTCTTTTTCTGGCTGGCTGTATTGGTTATCATGATTGTCATAGAAATCCTGACCATGGGACTCACTACTATTTGGTTTGCAGGCGGAGCTTTGGTGGCTTTTTTTCTAGCCTTGTTACGCGTACCTTTTGTCGTACAAATCGTAGTAGGATTGGTGGTATCCCTGATTTTATTGATTTTTACCAGACCCGTTGCCGTAAAGTATTTCAATAAAGACCGCGTCCGTACCAATGTAGAAAGTATGATTGGGACGCAGGCAATTGTTGTTGGTGAAATTGATAATTTACATGGAGTTGGTCGTGTGACGACCGGCGGCAAGGAATGGAGTGCCCGGACCACAGTAGACGGAATAGTATTACCGGTCGGAGCAGTAGTTATTGTCAAAGCAGTCAGTGGAGTTAAATTAATTGTAGAAGAAAGAAAAGAGGAAAACTAATGGGTGGATTAGTAGTAGGTTTTATCATTTTAATTGTTATTGTTGTATGGATATTGGTATCCTGCATTAAAGTTGTTCCCCAGGCTCATGCTTACGTTGTGGAAAGACTTGGTGCTTACCAGGGAACATGGAGCGTTGGTGTGCATTTCAAAATGCCTTTCTTTGATAAAATTGCAAAGAAAGTATTGTTAAAAGAGCAGGTTGTAGACTTTGCTCCCCAGCCTGTTATCACAAAAGATAACGTTACCATGCGGATTGATACCATTGTATTCTTCCAGATTACAGATCCCAAGCTTTATGCTTACGGTGTGGAAAATCCGATTATGGCGATTGAAAACTTAACCGCAACAACACTTCGTAACATCATTGGTGATATGGAATTGGATCAGACCTTAAATTCCAGAGAAGTTATCAACTCTAAGATGAGCACAACACTTGACGAGGCTACAGATCCTTGGGGTATCAAAATCAATCGTGTGGAGCTTAAAAACATCATTCCTCCGGCAGGTATTCAGGATGCCATGGAAAAACAGATGAAGGCAGAACGTGAACGTCGTGAAGCTATTCTTCGTGCGGAAGGTGAAAAGAAATCTACCGTCCTTGTTGCAGAAGGTCAGAAAGAATCTGCGATTTTGGAAGCACAGGCTGAAAAAGAAGCTGCTATTCTTCGTGCTGAAGCGCAGAAAGAAAAGATGATCCGCGAAGCAGAAGGTCAGGCAGAAGCCATCATGAAAGTACAGCAGGCTACTGCAGACGGTATTCGTATGTTAAAAGAAGCAGGTGCTGATGAAGCTGTTCTTCAGTTAAAGAGCTTAGAAGCATTTGGTAAAGCTGCTGACGGAAAAGCAACCAAGATTATCATCCCGTCTGATATTCAGGGTGTAGCAGGACTTGCAACCAGTATCAAAGAAGTAATTGCCGGCGATAAATAAGAGTTATTTTTATACGACAGGTAGAACCAAAAGGGGCTTTTTATAAGCCCCTTTTCTTGCATTTTAGAGATAAATCCATTAAGATAGACATATTGAAAGAAAATCGCTGAAATGATAGAAAAAGATTGTGATAGTCATTTATTAAGACTGATATCAAATGAAGCAAAGCGAAATATAGAAAAAATGGAGAGAACATAAAACAGGAGGCATCGTATGTTATGGTAGATTTAAAAGGAAAACATTTTTTGAAATTATTGGACTTTACACCGGAAGAGATTACCTATTTTCTGGATCTGGCAGCAGAATTAAAGGATAAAAAGAAAAAAGGTATTCCCATGGATAGTCTGCGCGGAAAAAATGTTGCATTGATTTTTGAAAAAACCAGTACCAGAACACGATGCTCTTTTGAAGTAGCTGCCCACGATTTAGGCATGGGAACAACTTATCTTGACCCGAAAGGTTCCCAGATTGGAAAAAAAGAGAGTATTGCTGATACTGCCCGGGTGCTCGGACGTATGTATGAAGGAATCGAGTATCGCGGATATGGACAGGAGATTGTAGAGGAGTTGGCAAAATATGCGGGAGTACCGGTTTGGAACGGTCTGACCAATGAATTTCATCCCACACAGATGCTGGCAGATTTACTGACGATTCGCGAACATCTGGGAGAATTAAAAGGAAAAACCGTTGCTTATATGGGAGATGCCCGTTATAACATGGGAAATTCCTGGATGGTGACCTGTGCGAAAATGGGAATGCATTTTGTGGCATGTGCGCCCAAAGAATATTTTCCCAATCCGGAGTTAGTAGCAACCTGTGAGGCAATTGCAAAGGAAACCGGTGCGACCATAACGTTGACAGAAGATGCTATGGAGGGAACGAAAAACGCCGATGTCATTTATACGGATGTGTGGGTTTCCATGGGGGAACCGGACGAAGTATGGGAAAAGCGTATCAAGGATTTGTCTCCCTATCGCGTGACTTCGCAGATTATGAAAAATGCCAAAGATACTGCTATTTTTATGCACTGCCTGCCGGCATTTCATGATGTAAAGACCGAAATTGGTGCACAAATTGCAGAACGTTTTGGCATTACCGAAATGGAAGTAACCGATGAAGTATTCGAATCCGCGCAGTCAGTTGTTTTTGATGAAGCCGAAAATCGTATGCATACCATTAAAGCAGTTATGGCTGCGACACTGGGGGTTAAACTGGGAGAATGAAAGCCGAAATATTAGCGCTTTTGCGGGAACAGGATGGTTATATTTCCGGACAGGAGTTGTGTGACCGGTTCGGTGTTTCGCGGACGGCGGTCTGGAAAGCTATCAAGCAATTAAAAGAGAGCGGTTATGAAATCGAAGCAGTTCCCAATAAGGGGTATCATCTGATTGGACAGACGGATGTTCTGACCAAAAACGAAATCGAAAGCCGCATGAAAACCGCATGGATTGGAAAAAAACTCTATTATAAAGAAACAACCGGTTCCACCAATATTGATGTGAAAAAGCTTTTGGAAGACGGAGCCGGGGAAGGGGTTTTGGTAATCGGAGGCGAACAGACACAGGGAAGAGGAAGACGTGGCCGAAGCTGGCAGTCGCCGCCAAATACCAATATTTATATGTCGTTAGGATTAAGACCGGATTATCAGCCGGACTTAGCGCCCATGGTGACATTGATACAGGCTATGGCTGTGGCGGATGCCATTCGTGATGTTTGCAATCTGCCGACACAGATCAAATGGCCCAATGATGTGGTTATCCATGGTAAAAAAATCTGTGGAATATTAACAGAAATGAGTGCGGAAACGGGGTATATCCAGTACGTGGTAATCGGGACAGGAATCAATGTCAATATCCGGGAATTTCCGGATGATATCAAAGATACGGCAACGTCTCTTGCCATTGAAAAAGGCGAAACAGTGTTAAGGGCTCCGGTGATTGCAAAGACGATGGAGTATTTTGAAAGCTACTATGAAAAGTTTTTAAAGACCGGAGATTTGTCTTTGCTTTTAGAAGATTACAACCGTATTCTGGTAAACCAAAATCAGGTTGTTAAAGTTTTAGACCCACAAAATGCGTTTGAAGGCATTGCCAAAGGTATAGACGAAAAAGGACAGCTTCTCGTGGAAAGAGAAGACGGTTCTTTGGAGAAAATCTTTGCCGGAGAAGTCAGTGTACGCGGTGTGTATGGATATGTTTAAAAGTGAGGGATATAAATGTCACAACAAACAGATGAAGGAAGATTAAAAGACGGCAGGATGGTTTTATGTGCTGCCAACAAATATGAAATGAAATATTTTTTCAATAAGAATTTTGAACGAATCCCTAAATCCATTCAGGATGAACTTCATATAATCAGTGTTTTGTTTGTTCAGGAGGTTGGCGGAATCTTCAAAATTGTTTTTGAAGAAGATGGCGATATTACCATGGAAACCGAATCTGCCGAGGATGATTTTTTGTATGATGATATTTCTGCCGGACTGATGGTGGCAGAGATAAAGAGGACCCGGCAGGAAATGTTCGAATCACTTCGTATGTTCTACAAGGTATTTATCCTAAAAGAGGATGCAGAAGGATTATTGGAAGGGAAAAATATATGAACAAGCTTGTAATCGGCAACGTGACGATTGACAGTCCGGTTATTCTTGCACCAATGGCAGGCGTGACAGACCTGCCTTTTCGTTTGCTTTGTAAAAGAAAAGGTGTGGGATTGATTTGTATGGAGATGGTCAGTGCTAAAGCCATTCATTACAAAAATAAAAATACAGGAGAACTCCTGCGCATTCACCCGGAGGAAGTGCCGGTTTCTTTGCAGTTGTTTGGCAGTGAGCCGGAGCTGATGGGCGAGATTGCCGGACAGATTGAGGAGCGTCCGTTTTCCATTTTGGACATCAATATGGGGTGCCCGGTTCCCAAGATTGTAAATAATGGAGAAGGCTCGGCTTTGATGAAGGATGTAAAAAAAGCAGAAGCAATTATGAAGGCAGTTGTTAAGGGAACGAAAAAACCGGTTACCGTAAAAATCCGGAAGGGCTTTAACGAAGACTGTGTGAATGCGGTTGAAATGGCAAAAATTGCAGAAGCCAGTGGTGTGGCAGCAATTGCGGTTCATGGCAGAACGAGGGAGCAGTATTACAGCGGAAAGGCCGACTGGGGGATCATCCGGGATGTCAAACGCGCGGTTTCCATTCCGGTGATTGGAAACGGAGATGTTGTGGATGGGAAAAGCGCAAAACGGATGCTTGACGAGACCGGATGTGACGGTATTATGGTTGGGCGAGCTGCACAGGGAAATCCATGGATTTTTCATCAGATTGAGCAATATCTTGAGACCGGAAAAGAACCGGAGCCGATTACGGCAAAAGAAAGGTATGATACGATTTTAGAACATGCCCGCCTCATGGTGGAATACAAAGGAGAATATCTCGCCGTACGCGAGATGCGAAAACATATTGCATGGTATACAACCGGATTGCATGGTTCTTCCAAATTCCGGAATGCCATAAACAGCATGGAGAGTATGGAAGAATTAATTTGTGCGATTGATGAACTGTTAAGGATTGAATAAATGTTTTACCCCTTTTCGGGAACACAAATCCGAAAAGGGGGGTGTTTTTTGAATAAAAACAGAATTCCCGCATATGATGAAAGCATGAAAACATTGGTTTGTTTTGTTGCAGGAAAAAAATGCGGGGATTCATTTTTTGTACAATTAAAGCAGTTGCTAACTTTTCAATATCATATTGAGAAAAAAGAAGTATTTCAAAATGAGGACGAGCAGATTGTCTGTCTGTATGTTTCTGGCCCCGATATCTCGAATTGTGATATTTCAGACTCTAATTCTGCATGCTTAAATATTTCAGACTCTCATTCTGTATGCTCTAATATTTCAAATGGTAATTCTTTGGGAGTCGTGAGATGGGTTTTACGACGCATCCTTTTGATGAAGCAGAAAAAATATCTGCAAAAATTGGGAACAGTAACGGAAGTTTATCATCTGCCTGATAAAAAGGTCAAACCAACGGAAGTCACTTCCTTTTGTGTTTCAGTTTTTTTGGAACAAATTAATTATGAAAAAAACACTATGTTGGGAATCATAGACGGAGAGGTGCTGAATTACAAAATATGGGTAAAGCTCCTTCGCAGATATCTGGATAAAATCAACGGACTGATGATTATCAGTGACAAACCGGAACGTTTTGTTGAACTATATCGTGATGCATGGGAGCAGCAGGGGCTTGCGATTACCTTGACAAATAATAAAAAAGAACTGGCATTTTGCGATTATGTTATCGATTGTTCGGAAGGGTTGATGAAAGAGAAAATCATATTTCGAAAACCATGTCTTTATCTGATGCTTTCAGAACATAGAAAAAAGAGCAGACAGCTTTGCATGCAGAACAAGAAATTGAGAATTGTAGGATGCGTGAATTTTTGTGAAAAGATATAAAGGGGGAAATTTTCAATAATCTCTCTGATATATTCATAAAATTCCCATAATATGTCCAACTTCCTTGACAGAACTTTTCATTATAAAGTATAATTATGTAGCTTATTAGGGCAATCAGTTTATTTACAAGAAAGAAGGGCCATTCCATGGAAGCAAAAAAGAATATTTTAACTTATGAAGGATTAAGAAAATACGAGGACGAATTACACGAATTAAAAGTGGTAAAACGTAAAGAAGTTGCTCAGAAGATCAAAGAAGCAAGAGAACAGGGTGACTTATCCGAAAATGCTGAATACGATGCAGCAAAAGACGAACAGCGTGACATTGAAGCCCGTATTGAAGAATTAGAGAAAATATTGAAAAATGCTGAAGTTGTTGTGGAAGAAGAAGTAGACTTGGACAAAATCAGCGTTGGTTGTCAGATTAAGATTGTGGACTTAGAGGATAATTCCGAATTGACATATAAAATTGTAGGTTCTACAGAAGCAAACAGTTTAAAAGGAAAGATTTCCAATGAATCACCTCTTGGCAAAGCTTTACTTGGTTCCAAAGTTGGTGATGTTGTAACCGTAGAGGCTCCCATGGGCGAATTACAGTACAAAGTATTAGAAATCCAGAGAGCATAATTTTAGGAGTAAGAGAAATGGCAGAACAGAACAATCAGAAGGGCGGACAGGCTAAGGAGCAGGATCTGAATCAGCTTTTAAAAGTACGTCGAGAAAAATTAGCAAATCTGCAGGAAGCAGGAAATGACCCCTTTGTCATTACAAAATATGATCAGACACATCATACAGAAGAAGCAAAGGCACTCTATGAAGCGCATGAAAAAGAGATTCTTGGTGATCGTAAAGCACCCGATACAACCGGCTTGTCTGAAGAAGAGGCAAGAAGTGTTATCAAAGAAGACTACAATGAGCGAAGAGCCATCTTGGATGCTTCTCCGATTCATGTTTCAATTGCCGGACGTATGCTTTTCAAACGTGTTATGGGTAAAGCGTCTTTCTGTAATATTCAGGACAGAGACGGACGAATTCAGGTATATGTAGCCCGTGATGCGATTGGTGAAGAAGCTTATGCTGAATTTAAAAAATCAGATATCGGTGATATTTATGGTGTGAAAGGATTTTTATTCCGTACCATGGCCGGTGAAATTTCGATTCATGCAGAAGAAATTCTGATGCTTTCCAAGAGTTTACAAATTCTACCCGAAAAATTCCATGGTCTGACCGATACCGATATGCGCTATCGTCAGAGATATGTGGACTTAATTATGAATCAGGAAAGCAAGGAAGTGTTTATTAAGCGTTCCAAGATTTTAAAAGAAATCCGTAATTTCCTTGCTGACAGAGACTTTATGGAAGTGGAAACACCGATGCTCGTTTCCAATGCGGGCGGTGCTGCAGCAAGACCGTTTGAAACACATTACAATGCGCTTGACGAAGATGTAAAATTGCGTATTTCTTTAGAGCTTTATTTAAAGAGACTGATTGTCGGTGGCTTAGAAAGAGTGTATGAAATCGGTCGTGTATTCCGTAACGAGGGTGTGGATACCAGACACAATCCTGAGTTTACTCTAATGGAATTATATCAGGCATACACAGACTATGAAGGTATGATGGAGCTGACCGAGAGCATGTTCCGTTATCTTGCAGAAAAGGTTTGCGGTACAACTAAGATCACTTACAACGGAATTGAGATTGACCTCGGAAAGCCGTTTGAGCGTCTGACCATGAATGACGCGATTAAAAAATATGCCGGTATTGATTTTGATACTGTTTCTTCCGATGAAGAAGCAAAAGCACTTGCAAAAGAAAAAGGAATTGAGTATGAAGAGCGTCATACAAAAGGCGATATCATCAACTTGTTCTTTGAAGAGTTCTGCGAGGAGAATTTGATTCAGCCGACTTTTATCATGGATCATCCGCTTGCAATTTCCCCTCTTACCAAGAAGAAACCTTCCGATCCTGAAAAGGTAGAGCGTTTCGAGTTGTTTATCAACACTTGGGAAATGTGCAACGCTTATTCCGAGTTAAACGATCCCATCGACCAGAGAGAACGTTTTGCACAGCAGGATGCCAATGCGGCAGCAGGTGATGACGAAGCAGAACATACCGATGAAGATTTCTTGAATGCATTGGAAATCGGTATGCCTCCGACAGGTGGTATCGGATATGGTATTGACAGACTCGTGATGCTGTTGACGGATAGTCAGGCGATTAGGGATGTGTTGTTGTTCCCGACGATGAAGTCATTGGATAAATAAAGCCAGTAAAATCAAGGGTTTCAGCGATTACAAGTTGTGATTTACTACAAATTTACTACAAATTTGCTACGCATAATACGGAATAATACTTAATAATACGTTTTGTGCGACATTCAATTTTATATTTTGTTCTTCAAGGACACTTTCCAAGTGAGAATTTGGGAGTGTCCTTTTTGCGTGTAGCAATGAGCCAAGTGCCATGCTTGCATGAGCATTTGGCGAATGCCGCGACAACGAGCAGCTATGCTGCGAGTGTGGTTATGGTCAAAAATAAAGAATTGGAGGAATAAAGCATGAACAGTACAGCGTTAGGAGCAGAAAATACAAGGAAAGAGAGCATTATTTTTATCAGTGAAGCACATGAGAAATTCTACTACGAGAAATTAAAAGAAGTAAGGTATCAGGATGTGTACCACAAGGCACTTTGCTATTGCCTGGGCATCAATGATGATACCAGAAGGAATGCGAATCGCATTTATGATTTTAAGACAGGCTGTGTAAAGACAGAATGTTTACATGAAGGCTGGCAGACCAGCGGAAGCGTGAAAGTAGTCAGAATGGCATTTAATTTATATTGCAATGCCACACCAAGCGTGGATGATTACACGGACGCAGAGGAGCAGATTAACGAGTGCAGGCAGTACACAGTGGAGGAATTATTCTGCTGTGCCTATGCACCATATTTTTGGCAGGCAATACAAATACGGTATGTTTATCAGGGATTACAATGATGATGAAGCTACAGTGATTATGGTAGATACCAATATCCAGAGGGAAGATATTCTCCCAAGTGAAAAGGCAAGAGCCTATGCCATATATTTTACAGACAGACAGGCTTACAAAAGCCATTGGCGGCAAAAATCTTGTAACCAATGTGTCCATGCATGTTGAGTGCGTGGTATTGATGTCACGGGTTGAAAAATAACGAACTGAAAAAGTGTAGAAAACAAAGGATTTCTGGGAGTTGGGGCTGTTTGGATAGCGGTTCCGGCTCCCGGATTTTTTTTGCTTGAACAGTCTGCGGAAACTGGTCTACTGAATAAATTGGCAGAGAGTTGAGTAGACAGGTTGGATATTGGGGGTGTTGTGGAGACAGGATGGATAAATGGTATGTTGAGTTGACAGGATTGTTAAAACGGAAAAGTAGCACCTTATAATAATGTAAAGCAATGTTTGAAAAGTTGATTTTGTGAAATGTATTGATGATTATTGGCGTATCGTCTCACTGGCTTGCATACCATAAATTGGTACAATGCACCCATGGCGGTCAGAGGGTGCATTTTTACGATTACCCCTACTCCCGCCTCTGCTGATTAGTTGAGAAAATTGCAAAGTTACGGTATAATGATAGATATGAAATTTGAGAGTGGGATGATAACATGATACGAATTGCGATATGTGATGATGAAGAAAAAGCTGTTGCCCTGCATGAGCAATTTGTCAAAGACAGCTTGCAGGCGTGCAGTATCGGTTATGAAATTACGACATATACCCAAAGCCGCAACTTGCTTTATGATATTACCGATGATGGATTTTTTTATGATTTGATTTTATTGGATATTGAAATGCCGGGAATCAGCGGCATGGAAATTCCTCAACAAATAAAATCCTTTCTCCCTAATGTCAGGATTATATTTGTGACTTCTCATACGGAATATGCGATTGACGCTTTTGAATTGTCCATATTCCGTTATGTACCGAAAAGTAATCTGGAAGTCAAATTGACCACTGCTGTGACAGACGCAGCTAAGTTGATTGAATTAGAGACTGGACAGGAATATACAATCCAGACTGCAAAGCGTATGGAGAAAATTCCTTATAAGGACATTTACTATATTCAACGGGATGGAAAAAATGCCAGTATCGTGTCCAGTGCTGGAACAGCAAAAGTCAGGAAGAGCTTGCAGCAGATGTTTGATGAATTGAACACACCGGAATTTATTTTTATTGACCGGGGATATATCGTCAATATCATTCAGATTATGAAAATCAGCGATGGAATGGCGGTTCTAAAAAATGGCGAACAGTTGCCGATCAGTCGTTCTCACTTGCAAGAAGTGAAACGGCAAATCAATCAGTTTTGGGGGGCGCATATATGATGGAATGGTATCAAATGATTGCATATTCCCTTACAAATGGGATACGGGTTTATATGTGCTTTTTTTTGGTGGCAATATTGCTGAAATTGGAGAAGCCTCCAAAGAGTATGATATGGCTTTCTCTGATCTGTGGCTTAGCTGTTGCAGTTTTATCGTTATCGCCGTTGCCGCAGATTGGTACAATGACATTTGAAGTTTTGGTCATTCTCTTTATTCTACATTGGAAATATCAATGCGAGACCAGAATATGCGGCTTCCTCACAGTCTGCTTTGAAATTGCAGTTGCCCTGTGGGACTTCCTGTTCTGCGTAGGATTTGAAATCCTGTTCCAGTATAGTACATTGGATGGTATGATACAAAAATATATGGTTCCTATATGGGCTGTTCGACTTCTGATGGTTGCTTTCATGTTATATGTTGCGTTGCGGGGTGAAAATTCAGGTAAAATACTCAACCAAGTTAGCTCTATTCTTGCTGTGGCTGGTATGTTTTGCGTCCTTATGTTGTCGGAACAGTCTGTTGTTCCGTTGCCGGACGATCAGTTTATTACTTGGATTATTTTCTCTATTATACTTTTGAGTGCCGTGATATTATATAGGGTCAATCGTCAATATGAAATAGAAAAAGAAATTGTCCGGTTGAAAACCGATCAGGCGGAAATATTAGAGCGGGATTATCAGGCACTTCGACGGACTTATGCCGATAATGCCAAGCTGTATCATGACCTGCATAATCATATCGAGGTTATTTATCAATGCCTTTCTAAAGGCGATAATCAGGAGGCCATGCGATATTGTGAGGACTTGCGTACTCCCGTCCGAGAAATTTCACAAACTGTCTGGACGGGTGATAAGGCCATAGACTATCTTATCAGCAGCAAAATGACTCTGGCTGAACAAGAACATATTAAAACAACGGTGAACATTGAATATCCTCACAATACAAATATCCGTAGCGTTGACCTGACGACCATTCTGGGGAACCTATTGGACAATGCCTTAGAAGCGGTAGAAATTGCCCCGGATAACTTACGCTTTCTTAACCTGACCGTCCGGCGCATCAATGCTATGCTCATTATCAAGGTAGAAAATGGGTGCAGCGAAATTCCAGTACAAGAAGATGGAAAGTGGCTTACTTCCAAAACGGACAAAGCGTTCCACGGCTGGGGATTGAAAAGTGTACAGTCAGTGGCGGAACGCTACGACGGAACCATCAATACCGAGTACAAGGACAGTGTTTTCAAATCTGTTGTCACCTTGTCTTTCCAGCCGATTAAAACAGAATAATCCTTGCTTCAACAAATGGCAGGCTACCGCATGGTGGCCTGCCGTTTTTTCGTGTTCAAAACTATACCATTTGCGGACATCTCTGTTTGGGGCATCCCGATTTGATACCATATAAGCTGTGAAGAATTATTGCAACAACATTGGAAAGGCGGTATTGCGATGAACATATTGCAAATTCAACATTTACAAAAAGACTATGGAAAAGAGCCGAGAGTGGTTCATGCCCTTAGCGACATCACATTTTCTGTGGAGGGCGGCGTATTCGGTTTGCTGGGACATAACGGCGCTGGAAAGACAACGCTGATGAAACTGATAGCGACTATTTCCAGACCAACTTCCGGCAATATTTCCGTATGCGGCTTTGACACGCAAAACAAGGGGATGATGTGCGGCGATTGATCGGCTATCTTCCACAGGAACTTAATATGTACCCCTCTTTGACAGTGCGTGACTTTGTGGGCTATATGGCTGAAATCAAAGGGGTAAAGAACCAAAAGAAGGTAATGCAGATATTAGAGCAGGTAGACATGGCTCAATTTGCAAACCGTAAGATTAGTCAACTTTCGGGTGGAATGAAAAGGCGTGTTGGCATTGCCCAGGCATTGATTGGCGATCCACGCATTTTAATTGTGGACGAACCAACCGCAGGACTTGATCCAGAGGAACGAGTCCGTTTTCGTGGCGTACTTTCTCGGTTTGCGAAAGACGGGAAATGTGTTTTGTTATCCACGCACATTGTTGAGGACGTTTACCAGCTCTGTGAGCAGCTTGCGGTTTTGCGGAAAGGAACGCTCTTTTTCTGTGGAAGTCCTAACGATCTGCTTTCTCATGTAGGCGGAAAGGTAAAAATCATTGAACTGGAAAATGAAACGGATTTGATTTCACTGCAAAAGAAAACCGTGGTGCTTTCTACGACTTACGAACACAATAAAATTCAGGCCCGCATTATGGATGAAAACAACCGATTCTCGGTGCAAGCTGTGCCGGAAACCTTAGAAGATGCCTATGTGTATTGCATGGGAGGAAAATCCTATGAGTAAGATGCTGTCTATTGCAAAATATGAATACAAAATGCAGATTAAGAGAATCGCTGGATGGATCATTCTACTTTTTGTGTTAGCATCGTCTATGATGGACTGCTTGCCGGTTGCGTCCAATCTTGCCAGAATAGAATTTTTGGGGGACATCCACTACTATGTGCGTCGCGTGTTCTCCTTTGACGGCTTGATTTTGCTGTTCGGCATCCTTTTCTTGACTGCTGGACGGATGGTTGATGACCGCAAGACACACCGCAGGGATTTATTTATGACTGCTCCGATAGGAAAGTGCAGTTATATCAGCGGGAAATTTGTGGGCAATTTTCTATATGCCCTGACTTTAATGTATGCACTATTGCTTATATCATTAGCCAGTTTTATCTTGCTTAGTCCATCCGCTGTGCCGATTGGAGAATATGCGAGCGCAATTTTCAGCGTATCTTTCTGCATCATACTTCCTGCAACCTTTTTTGTGGTAGCAAGCAGCGTTATGCTGCCGGAGCTTGTAGACATTCGACTGGTCTATCTGGTTTACTCTGTTGTATTTCTCGTCAATGCCTTTTCTACCGATCAAGCCGAGCCAGCCCCTTTTTATATTTTCACGCAAGGCGATTTGGCAAAGCTCATCTGGCAGCATCCGAAATATCTGGAAATTCATGTAGGAAGTGCCTGCCTTAATCTGGCTTTCATGCTGGGGATTGGTGTTCTGGTAATTATTCTTGTCGCAGTAAAACGGCAATTTTGGAGGACAGAGTGATGATAAGGTATGAGGGAAAAATAATTGGTATTAACCCATTTGGGATTTCCGCCTTATTGACCGCAGCCTTTTTAATCGTCTGTGCTACTGGCGGCGAAAATGTAAATTGGGGGTATTTAGGATTTGAAGTTTTATTCCCGTTTTATATGGCTATCGCCATTGGTGAATGGTGCCGGACAAGATCAGATCAGATGTTTGACGTAATTTCCGCACAAGGAAAATCCCTTTTTCTATGGATTGTACGCAGATTTCTTCTCCTGTTTGTAGCTGTTACGGTTTTTGCTGTTATGGGGATGTTTGCTACATTCATCATCACAAAAACATTTATGACGGAAGATCTGCTTCTGACTTTTCTGCCGACAGCTTTTTTTCTATCCAGTGTATGCGTATTCCTCTCCTTGTTGAGCAGCGTACCGCACATCCCTACAATGGCAGTTGGTGTAATATGGCTCTTTTCTATTATGTCTATGAGCCTCTTGCGCTTTCAGCCTGTGCAGTATTTCTATCTGTTTGTGAGGTTTGCAGGCATTGATAATTCAGTATGGATTGTGAACAAGATGATATTGCTGCTGATCGGAATAGCACTTTGGCTGGGCGTATTTATTATCTGTAAGAAGCGCCTTTGGAGCAAATTATAATTTGCGGTCAAAATCCTACCGTTTGTGGACATTTCTGTAAGCAATCATGTTTTGCGGTATGTTATACCTGTAAGAACAAACCACACCATTTAAAGATAAGGAGGATTTTTATGCGTCACTTTTATTTTCGTTTAATACTTGGCGTCGTATTCATAGCCTGTATGATTTTCAGTTTTGTCACGAGGAATATTCCATCTGCCCTGTTGTACCTGGCCCTCGGTACTATTTTCCTGTTTTCGGCCTATTCACTCTGGAAGAAAAACAAAGGCAATCGGAGGTAATGCGGCATGAACAGCGCGGAACTTTTCACCCTTAAAAATCTAAGCGTTTGGTACGCCGCAGACCATCCCGTGCTTTCCGACTTATCACTTGATTTAGGGGCAAATGAAGTTGTCGGGCTGATCGGACTGAATGGAGTCGGAAAAACGACTTTTATCAAAACTGTGGCTGGGCTGCTACCGGGCTATTGCCTTGACTATGCTTCATGGGCTGGTCAATCTTTCTCGTTCCGTGATAAGGAGTTTAAGCGGAACCGATACATTGTTTTTGCGGAAGATCGTTCTTTTCAGTATTTTACATTTCGGGAATATCTGGCGTATGTGTCTGCGTGCTATGGCGTGGCGCTGCCAGATGTTTCCGGGCTTGTGAAAGGTTTTCACTTTGAGGACTATACTAATGTTCTCCTAAAGGAGCTGTCCACCGGCAATTTGAAAAAAGCCTATTTGATTACAGCCTTTGCCCTGCGCCCGAAGCTGTTGCTACTGGATGAACCTGTCAATGGGCTGGACTTTCAAAGCACGGAATTTTTGTATCAGCTCATGAGCAGCTACAAGGAGTATGGGACAATCCTGTTTTCTTCCCATATCTTAGAAAGCATTTGCCTGACCTCTAGCCGGGTACTGGTTTTGGAGCATGGCAAAATCAGTAGAAGTTTTACAGGCAAAGAAATTGCAGCCGGAAATATCCGGGAGGTGCTTGCCGACTATGAAAATCATTAAAGCCCTCTCGAAACAATTATTTGGAGCAAAATATGAAAGTGTAGGAAAAAGTCTGCTGGCCGCCGTAATTCTGTTCTTTGCGGTGTATGAGGTTTCTTTAAGGCTTGTAATTGCCCCGTTCATTCTCTATTTGACTTCAACCTTTTTTACAGCAGGTGTCATGTGGCAGATGTTGAATGGACATCGGCACATAGAGGCAATAAAAGGGATGTTCATACTGCCATTTGAAAACCGCAGTTTCGTGTTTTCCTATGTTCTGGTGTTGGGGCTGCATACCCTGATTACAAAAACACTATTGATTTGGGTGCTGTTCTTCGCTACCGCTGTATGGAGTGTATTTGAAGCTGTGATTGCTCTGCTCTGTGGCTGCATGGCTTGTGCTGTTACTTCATCAGTCTATCGGATGTTCAAAAAAGGTCATATAGTGCTGCCGATCCTTTGGATGGTCGGTATTCTTATTGCAATTTTGTTTGTGCGTCAATCAATAGCAGTTTTGACTGTAGCATTGGTGAGTATTATAGCTGCGGTGATATATCTACATTTTGCCGACGCTTACGATTTTTACAATACTGCAGCAGAAAAGAACTCTGCCAGATATATGGGGCAGACAGGAAATATATTTGCATACCTGGTGCGGTATCTGATGGCTAACAAAAGTTACATGGTCAATACTGTGGGGCTATGTGCGGTTGCCTGCTTCTTGCCGTTGCTGTTTGGTGAATTTCAAGGGTTGAACATGCTCCCTGTTGGTCTTGCTATTCTTTGCCTGAATACTCCAATTTGTACATTACTGTCTTGTGATTCGGATTTGGAGCAGGCGATCCGTGTTCTTCCTGGACAAGCCGGTCGATTTTGTAGAAAGTATTGCCTGTTTATTTTGGCTGTCAACGTAATTGTTGCCAGTATTTATCTGTGTAGTTGGCAGTTTATCAATGGTGGTATCGGTTTTGTAGATGTGGGAACGGTCATTCTGTTTGACCTGCAAAGTGCTGTTTTGTCGGTCGTTCTGGAATGGAAATATCCGATTCGCAACTGGAAAACAGAAAGTGATTTGTGGCATCATCCCCGGAAATATCTTGTTCCACTGATAATGTTGTTGATGGCAGCTTTTGTCGGTACACGGGTGCTGATTCTCTGGATCTGGTCTGCCATTATGCTGATAGAGTGCTTGGTTTTATTCTATGTGACGAGGAGGTTATGACAATGAAAAATACAAGGTGCTGTCCAAAGTGCCATTCAAAGAATATTGTACGGGTACCGGATGATGCACACCGTTATTTGTCAAATAGCATTTGCATTACAAGATTTGTGACTGTGGAGCGGGTTCCCGTACTCTGAACGAAATGTATGATAAGTACATGGCCCAGAAAGATGACTGTTACAGAGGTCACAGAAGATTAAATAAAGTTAGGCTGGAATTCATAATTGGATTCTAGCCTTTTTATTGACTATGATGTTTTATTTTGGATAAATATGTAACTATAAGTTGCATTGTATGCAAAAATCTGGATAAAAAAACATACATTCTTTCAAAAAAACTCCCTTGAAAAAGTTGTTAAAAGTGAATATACTATAATAAAAGGAGTTGATTTTGTTATGTTGAAAAGAAAAATTGAACAGAAACTTATAGATTGGAAAAATGCTAAGGAGCATAAACCCTTGATTATCAAAGGTTGCAGACAATGTGGAAAGACTTTCTCTGTATTGGAATTTGCTAAGAATAATTACAAGAATGTTGTGTATTTAAATTTCTTTGAAAATCCGGACTATGCTTCAGTATTTTCAGGCTCACTAGAAATTGACAACATTATTATGATGCTTTCAGCATTGTTAGGAAAAGGTGCAGTATTTGAAGCGGGAGAAACCGTTCTTATTCTTGACGAGATCCAGGAGTGTCCGGAGGCAAGAACTGCACTTAAGTTTTTTCAAATGGATGGTCGCTTTGATGTGATAGGTACCGGTTCATTGTTAGGGGTAAAGGGATATGGAAAAGAACCTAGATCTGTTCCGGTAGGATATGAGACAGTGATCGATATGTATCCATTAGATTTTGAGGAATTTCTTTGGGCAAATGATATTGGAGAACCAATAATAAATATGTTAAGAAAGTGTCTGGAAGAGGCTAAACCTGTTCAGGAGGCGATTCATAACAAAATGAGGCAGCTTTTATTGCAATATACGGTTGTAGGTGGTATGCCTGATGTTGTACAAACCTTTGTTAATACGAAGCAAATGAATGATGTTCTTAGTATTCAGCGTGATATTATTCGATCATATGAGGACGATATGGTGAAATATGCTGAAAAAGCAGATAAATCCAGAATCAAAGAATGTTTTCAGTCTATTCCAAAGCAATTAAGTAAGGAGAATAAAAAGTTTCAATATGCTGTCATTAAAAAAGGTTCTACAGCATCAAAATACATGGGTAGTCTCCAATGGATAGAAGATGCAGGGATTATATCTAGGTGTTATAATTTATCTATTACCGAATTACCCTTGGATGGTAATGCAATAGAAGATGTTTTTAAGGTATACATGAAAGATTGTGGATTGTTTATCAGTATGCTGGAGGACGGCACACAGTATGATATTTTGCAGGGGAAACTGTATGGATATAAGGGTGCTATTTTTGAAAATTTAATAGCAGATATCTTTTCTAAAATGGGACGTAAATTATATTACTACCATAAAGATTCCGGTTTGGAAATCGACTTTGTTATGAGATATAAGGGTGAGTGTACGATGGTAGAAGTAAAACCAACAAATGGTAATACCAAGAGTACAAGAACGATTTTAAATCATCCGGAAAAGTATCATGTTAAAAGTGCGATTAAATTAGGTGATTATAATGTGGGTAATGAGAATCAGATTCTTACATTGCCGTTGTATATGGCATTTTTGTTAGATAAGATGTGATTGATGTGGGAGAAGTGGATTAGCAGATAAGGTTAAAAACCTAGATGTATGCACAGGTTTTGTACATTTCTTATTGAACATATTCGATAATTATTGAGGCATCATCAGAATGTGTGAGCGTGTAGCTGCCTCCATTGATGCTACATTATTTAAATGCAAATATCCACAGATATCTTGTTTTTTGTAAAAAACGGGGCAAAAACCATGAATTAAAACCTGAAAAACGGGGCAGAATACAGTGCGGAGGATTTTCTTGTAAAGCTTAGATTGATAATGCCTGAGGAATGTAAGC
>CAMEJJ010000017.1 GCA_945919795.1 uncultured Lachnospiraceae bacterium | reverse complement strand
ATGAGAAATTTGACGCCATAGATGAGAAATTTGACGCCATAGATGAGAAATTTGACGCCATAGATGAGAAATTTGATGCTATCGATAAAAAATTTGACGTCATAGATGAGAAATTTGATGCTATCGATAAAAAATTTGATGCCATGGATGAGAAATTTGATGCTGTTGATAAAAAAATTGATGCCATGGATGAGAAATTTGATGCTATCGATAAAAAATTTGATGCCATGGATGAAAAAATTGATGCTATGGATGAAAAAATATATTCCATGGATGAAAAGATTTTTTCCATGGACGAAAAAATGAATTCCATGGATGAAAAAATGAATTCCATGGATGAAAAAATATATTCCATGGATGAAAAAATATATTCCATGGATGAAAAAATATATTCCATGGATGAAAAAATGTTTTCCATGGATGAAAAAATGTTTTCCATGGATGAAAAAATGTTTTCCATGGATGAGAAAATATATTCCATGGATGAAGAAAATACTTCACTTGAAAAGCAAATGATGAAGCGATTTGATCAGTTGGATAAAAAATTCACAGAATTGTTTGATTTTTTAGATCAAGATGTTCGGAAAATGAAACAAAATATAAGAAAAGTGGCCGGAAATAACATATGAGCAGAGGGCAGTGCATATTGGGTATGTTATTGATAGAGCTAGTTTGCCATAATTTGACAAAAATACACTGTTTATAATAGAATTAATATATTGTTGGAAGGTTGCCATTCGGATTTATACTATATCGGATTTATGGTATTCCATTTATGGCAACATTCCTTAGTTACATTAGAAAAAGTTATGAGAAAAACAAGTAAAGGACAGTGGGAGTATGAGAAAAGTTGGAAAGATGTTTTGGGCATGGTTGCTGGCTGGTGCGTTATTGTTTTCCGTTCCTGTAAATGCTACAACGTTGTCAGACAACGCAATACAGGATCCGGAACAAGAAAAGGAAGAAGAACAAATTCAGCTTCAGGAACAAGAAAATAATGCAGGTGAGGAACTGGAATGGGAATTGACAGAAGATGAATTACAAAGAGAATTGTCTGCAGTTCCAGGTAATCAGAACAATTTGCAGACGGAAGCTGACGGAAGAAAATATTTGTTTTTAGGGGACAGCATTTCCTGTGGATACAATGATAAAAGTGGGAATTATGTAAACCCATATGTTTATTATTTCTCTCAGGTAAATTCGGCATCCATAACAAATAAAGCGATTGGAGGAGCTACCTGCGCGACAGCACATACTCCTAATATTATGACAGAATTAGAAGGCGTCAATTTGGCAGAGTATAATACTGTTTTTATTCTGTTTGGTGTCAATGATTTTAGTCTTTCATGTACAGTTGGAGATACTACAAGCGTGGGAACACTGACCACCTGTGGTGCGCTTAATACAGTTCTTACTAAATGTAATAATGCAGGAGTAAAGACATATGTTATTTTACCTTTCCCTTGTCATAAACAGGTGCAAAATAAACCCAATACAAATGGTTATTATTATCCTGCATATGTCAATGGCATAAAAAAGGTTTGTGAGAAAAACGATGTCACTACCATTGATTTTTATTCACATTTTGGTATTACAAAAGACAATTATGCTAATTATTTTATAGATACTGTTCATCCGGGCGCACAATTACAACAGGCAGCCGGTTATTATTTGAATGAGTTCTTACAAAGTGAAGAAAAAAATCGAGATGCATCAGTGAATGATGTGGCACATTTTGTAATTCGTTTATATAATAATTGTTTGTTACGTGATCCGGATGATCAAGGCGCCCAGGATTGGTGTCGGGTATTGATTAATCATGAACGAAGTGGAGCACAGGTGGCAGAGGGATTTTTCTTTAGTGAAGAGTTCAAGGCACACAATTATTCGGATGAAGAGTTTGTAGAATTGCTCTACACAACGATGATGGATCGTTCATCTGATTCGGCAGGACGGGAGAATTGGTTACATTTACTTGAGTGTGGTGTTTCCAGACAATATGTATTCCGAGGTTTTGCTGAATCAAATGAGTTTGACCTGATATGTGAAAAGTATGGCATTGTGAGAGGTAATGTAACCGTAACAGAAGGAAGAGATAAAAATGCCGGTTTGACGCAATTTGTTTCCAGATTATATACGAAAGCATTAGGTAGATCCTATGATGTAAATGGATTAAATTCGTGGTGCAATGAAATATTATCCGGAAAGCAGAGTATAGCAGATGTTTCTACATATGGCTTTTTCCATTCTCCTGAGTTTTTAAATAAAAATCTGAGTGATAGTGAATACATCAAAGTCCTGTATCGGACTTTCTTGGATCGAGAATATGATCAAGCGGGTTATGATAACTGGATGAAACAGTTGAAAAATGGAATGTCTAGAGATGAAGTATTGTTAGGTTTTGCTAATTCTAAGGAGTTCGGTGAGATTAAGCAAAAATATGGATTAAAATAGTCTCTTTTAGTGATAGCATTCATAATAGTAAAGGGTATCTGTATGGATACCCTTTTTGATTTTTTGTTGAGTGATGTAGAAAGATAATTGAAATAGAAGTCCAATAAATTATCAAAATGGAATTAAGATTGTTCGTATCAAAATGGAATAATGATTGCAAAATTGACAAAAAAATGCTGTCATAATAAAATGAAAAGTGGAATTTTACGGTTTGGAAAACAGGGGGCAGTTTAAAAAATATGAAAGTCGTTATTTTAGCCGGTGGATTTGGAACCCGAATCAGTGAGGAAAGTCATTTAAAACCAAAGCCGATGATTGAAATCGGAGAAAAACCGATTTTGTGGCATATTATGAAACAATATTCTCATTATGGATTTAATGAGTTTGTGATTTGCTGCGGATATAAACAACATATGATTAAGGAATGGTTTGCCGATTATTATCTGTATAATTGCGATGTGACCTTTGATTTCACCAATGACAATCAGATGACAGTGCACAATAATGTTTCAGAACCATGGAAAGTCACTTTGGTTGATACGGGACTAAATACGATGACCGGTGGGCGTGTCAAAAGAATACAGAAATATATTGGAAATGAAACATTTATGTTAACCTATGGAGATGCCGTTTCTGATATCGATATTAGTAAACTGTTGCAGTTTCATCGTTCACATGGAAAGACAGCAACGATTACGGCTGTATCTTTAGGACAGAGATTTGGAATTTTAGATATTGACGTCAATCAAACCATTCGTAATTTCCGTGAAAAGGATGTCAGTGACGGAAGTCGTATCAATGCCGGGTTTATGGTTTTGGAGCCTGAAATATTTGATTATTTAAAAGATGATGATACGGTGTTTGAAAAAGAGCCGATTGCAGAACTGATTCAGAAAAATGAGTTGAAAGCATACATATATAACGGTTTTTGGCAGTGTATGGATACCAAGCGAGAATTGGAGAAGTTACAGGATATGTGGCAGAATGGTAAAGCACCTTGGAAAGTATGGGAGTGACAATATGTTTGAAAATATGTCTGAGAAAGAAGCGAAAAAGCAGATATTAGATATGGTAGCGGCATATTGTGATACTTATCATAATCAGGAAAAGCCGTTTACCGAAGGAGATAGAATTCCATATGCATCCAGAGTATATGACAAGGAAGAAATGACCAATCTGGTGGACTCGGCATTGGATTTCTGGCTGACGAGCGGGAAATACACCAATCAGTTTGAAAAAGAGTTTTCGGACTATTTGGGTGTGAAATATTGTTCCCTGGTGAATTCGGGCTCTAGTGCCAATCTTTTGGCTTTTATGGCACTGACATCCCCATTGTTGGGTGACAGACAGGTAAAACCCGGAGATGAAATGATAACAGTGGCAGCAGGTTTTCCTACTACGGTTACACCTGCGATTCAATATGGCGTGGTTCCTGTTTTTATTGATGTTACAATACCGCAGTACAATATGGACATTACGCAGTTAGAAGCGGCTTTGTCGGATAAGACAAAAGTGGTTATGGCTGCGCATACCTTGGGAAATCCGTTTGATTTAAATGCAGTTAAGGTATTTTGTGAAAAACATAATCTGTGGTTAATTGAAGATAATTGTGATGCTTTGGGAAGCACTTATGACGTTCAAACCATGCAGGAAGATGGAAGTTATCAGACGCTTACGAAGATGACCGGCACCATTGGGGATATCGGAACATCCAGTTTTTATCCACCGCATCATATGACGATGGGAGAAGGTGGAGCGGTTTATACGGACAATCCACTTTTGCATAAGTGTATACGATCTTTTCGGGATTGGGGAAGAGACTGTGTCTGCGCTTCCGGACAGGATAATTTGTGCGGACATCGGTTTGACAGACAGTACGGAGAGCTTCCTTTGGGCTATGACCATAAATATGTATATTCGCATTTTGGTTATAATTTAAAAGCAACCGATATGCAGGCTGCAATCGGATGTGCACAGCTTATGAAAATGCCGTCTTTTGTGGAGAAAAGAAGAGAACATTTTGAAAGACTGTTTCAGGCATTAAAAGAAGTTGAAGACCGTTTGGTTTTACCGGTTGCGTGTGAAGGTTCGAATCCCAGCTGGTTCGGATTTATGTTAACCTGTAAAGACGGTGTTGATAGAAATAAAGTGGTTGCCTATATCGAATCGCATGGAATTCAGACCAGAATGCTGTTTGCAGGCAATTTGACAAAACATCCCTGCTTTGATCAGATGCGCGAGGAAGGAAGAGGATACCGCATTGTTGGAAATTTGGAAAACTCGGATCGCATTATGAAAGATACCTTTTGGGTTGGCGTATATCCCGGCATGACCGATAAAAAGCTTGATTATATGGCAAAAATCATCAAAGAAGCTGTAGGAGAATGCCGATGAGAGTCGTTATAACCGGTGCCACAGGGGCTATTGGACATGCATTGATTGCAGAGTGTATAAAACAAAATATTGAGGTGTTAGCTATTTGCCATCGAGGTTCTAAAAGAGCCGGTCTGCTTGCAGATGAAGTGGGAAGAATGCTTCAAAGCGAGCATGCAGGGTTGAATGGTGAATTGCCGAATTGTGAATTGTCGAATGAACAATTGCTGAACCGTGAAACGCTGGACCGCCTCTTAGAAATTGAATACTTGAATTTGGATGAATATGCAACCGGATTGCATTCCATGCAGTTAACTTCTTCAGAAAAATGTGACAGCAAGCCATATGACATATTCTTTCATATGGCTTGGAGTGGAACCACCGGTGCATCACGCAATGATGAAGCATTGCAGCAGCAAAATGCAGCCTATTCACTGGATGCAGTACGATTAGCTAAAAAACTGGGGTGTCACACTTTTGTTTTTGCCGGTTCCCAGGCAGAATACGGCAGAGTAGAAGGAAAGCTTACTGCTGATACACCGACTTGTCCGGAAAATGAATACGGCAAGTACAAGTTGCAGGCTGGAGAGAAAACCAGGGCACTTTGTGAAAGCCTTTCCATAAAGCACATCTGGGCAAGGATATTAAGCGTGTATGGTCCTTATGATTCAAAGACGAGCATGATTATGAGTGCGATTTCCAAACTTCGTAATGGCGAATGCGCCCAATTTACCAAAGGAGAACAGCAGTGGGATTTTTTGTATAGTGCCGATGCGGCAAATGCCCTCTTATTAGCTGCGATGAAAGGAAAACACGGCAGGATTTATCCGATTGGGAGCGGAAGCGTAAGAGTACTTTCTGAATACATTCAGATACTCAAAAATCAAATTGATTCACATGCAAAAATTGAGTTGGGAGCAGTTCCCTATGCCCCCAAGCAGGTCATGTATCTTTGTGCAGATATTTCGCAATTAAAGCAGGATACGGGATTTGAGCCAAAAACGGAGTTTGAGAATGGTATTCGTGAAATACTGAAATTGTGCGAATAAAACAAAGAATAATTGTTTATTGCATGGGTACATGGATATGAATGCAGACTGTGTATACAGAATGCGCATATAGCAATAAAAGTATATAAATATAAAGATAAATATAAAGATAAATATGCAGTTGAGTTGAAATCGAATAAGAAAAATTACGACAGGATGTAAAATATGATGGATTTGTCTTTTTACAAAGATAAGAAAATACTGATTACCGGGCATACCGGCTTTAAAGGAAGCTGGATGTGCATGGCATTATTACATGCCGGAGCAAAGATTACCGGATATGCACTGGAAGCACCGACGGAACCTAATTTGTTTGAGTTATGTAAACTCAAAGAAAAGATTCATTCCGTATCAGGCGATATCAGGGATTTTGAACATCTGAAACAGGTATTTGAAGATGTTCAGCCGGAAATTGTCATTCACATGGCAGCGCAGCCAATTGTAAGAGAATCGTATAAAGAGCCTGTCTATACCTATGATGTCAATGTGATGGGAACGGTTCATGTATTAGAATGTGTCAGACAGACCAAAAGCGTCATTTCCTTTTTGAATGTTACAACCGATAAGGTATACAAAAACCTTGAACGGCAGCAGGGTTACCGAGAAGAAGAGGAATTAAACGGCTATGATCCATATTCCAATTCCAAATCTTGTTCTGAATTAGTTACATCAAGTTATGTAAACTCGTTCTTTGGACCACAGATGGAAAAAGAAGGACGTAAAATTGCAATTTCTACTGCCAGAGCCGGAAATGTCATTGGGGGCGGAGATTTTGCGACAGACCGCATTATTCCTGATTGTATCAGAGCAGTGGAAAAGGGAGAAGATATTATTGTCCGCAACCCGTTTTCTACAAGACCCTATCAACATGTTTTAGAACCGGTCATGGCATACCTTATGATTTGTCAAAAGCAGTATGAGGACATTTCTTATGCAGGAAACTACAATGTTGGTCCTGACGATGAAGATTGCTATACAACCGGGGAACTGGTTACACTATTTTGTGATACCTGGAAGGAAAAAACAGGGAAAACTGTTTCATGGACGAATCGTTATGATGGCGGACCGCATGAGGCTAATTTTTTAAAACTGGATTGTACAAAGTTAAAGAAAACCTTTGACTGGAGCCCGCGTTGGAATGTAAAAGATGCCATTGGAAAGATTGTGGAATGGGAGATGGCATATTTTTCATCAGATTCTTATGAAGCAGATTCCATTGGACGAAAGGATGAAGGTGCAATTATTTCTGTAATGAAAAAGCAGATTGATGATTTTATTAATAAAAAGACCATTTGATATATGACAAATGGTCTTTTCAATTGAAACTACTTTGCATTTTGCATGTAGATGTGATATTTAGATTAAGATAAAACTATCTGTATTGATGCCAAGAGCATGAAGTGTATTGATACTTTCGTTGATGCAGTTGTCAAGTGTTCGATTGGGTGCACCATTATTGGATTCTTTTATTCTTTGAAGCTCCATTAATCTGGTGATTTCGTGTTTTACTGTTTCGTCATGTGTCATATTTATATTCTCCATTTTGGGTACCTCCTAACGATTGATAGGGCAATTATAACAAAATGCAAAGCCTTATTCAATTATCAAAGAACAAAAAATATAAAATATCGTGGAGTTCGTGATGAAATATCAAAGAAAAAATGATATGATATATATAAGATAGCACAAGACTGACGCATCACGCAAGAAAAATTGTTCTTAAAAAAGAAAACCTAAAAGAGAAAACATTTATATTTGTTATTTCTATATTTTTTATAACTTTATAGAAAGGAACTCATCTATGTTAGAAGAAAAAACTGAACTTGCAGAAAATACGGATAACATTTCAAAAGATAGCACTCCAGAAATTATTAATTTCAAGTTAGAAGGCGTGGTTATTGGAATTTTAGCGCTCATTTTTGCTATCGTATGTCGTGTGACGCAATATAGTGAAATTGAAAGGGTATTTGTTCTCAAGACAGACTGGGGTGTTTTTCGATTTCATGTCTTAATGATTGTATCATTTGTGGTGTTATGGGTATTCTTTGGCTTCTTACTTTGGATAATTTTTGAATTAGGAAGATGGAAACATGAAAAGTGTGTTCAGTTTATTAAATTTTTTCTGATCTATTTTTTGATACAGTGTGTTATTCTGTTTCTGGTTTGGCCGGGAATATTTAAACAGGATGAATTATATCTTTTGTTCTTTACCATATCGGATATCCGTGTTAAATGGGTGCAGTCACTAATTACACAGATATTTTATTGGCTGGCAATATCCATGTTCCCATATGTGGCATCCATAACTTTTTTTCAAATCGTTATTATTTCACTTTTAGCGGCAGCCACATTAAAAAGGGTTTGGGATAATACGGAAAATAAAAAGCTTACATACCTACTATTGCTTCCTTTTTTGTTTCTTCCAGTATTGGACAACAACCAGTTTAATATCAGAAATTCGCAGATTGCATGGTTTTACATGTATTTGGTTATTAGTTTTTATTATGAATATAAAAAGAATAAGCAGTTTACTGTTAAAAAAACGTTGAAATACTTAACATTTGCTATAATATTAGGCGTATGGAAAACAGAGTTTTTGTATCTTGTCCCATGTTTGTTTCTTATAATATTGGTAGTAAATTATAAAAAAGATAAGTGGAAATCATTTTTATTAATTCCGTTTGTAATTGTTGTATATTTTCTATGTACATTGCCAAATAGGTTATGGCAACCAAAAGATGAACCCTATGTTTTGACAGCTGTATTAACTCCGCTATCTGATATTATCACGACACATTATGGAAATTATGATGAAGAAATTCTAGATGATTTAGAAATAATCAATAATTGGATTCCGATTGAGGATATTCGAGATACAACGACATTTTATGGAACTCCACTTGTTTATTGGGAAAAGGGAAGAGTGGAAAGCAATGAGCAAACGAAAGATGTGTTGTTTGCATCTTTGGATATTTTCCTTCATTATCCACAAGATTATTTTAAGAATAGACTAAAGGTGTATCAGATAACCAACGGTTTTGTTGCGAATGTTATTAACCACGGCAATGTAAATAATTGGAAACAATTAATGGAAATAGATGGAGGAGATTTTTATAATAATTATTTTCGATTTACTAATTTGGGGCATGATGATTTAAGAAATGCAGTTATAACATTTTTGGCTTGTAGAAAACAAGGAAATTACATAAATACAAATGTACTTTACCCTATTTTTTATAATTCCTTTTGGGGTCTAATTGGACTGATAGCATTGATGATTTATCGATTGATGAAAAAAGAATGGTTTTCTGCATGTTTGGTTGGAAGTGTAATCTTACAGGTGCCAATTGTTTTCTTGTTTGCACCAAGTCATATGTTTATGTATTATATGCCTTTTTATCTGACAAGTGCAACATTGATATTTCTTACATTTATTGAAAAACTAGATATGCATATTATTGACAAAAAGCAGCCTTAAAAGGCTGCTTTTTGTTACCTTGGGCCATCTTGAAGTAAATGCATTAATTATATTGCTACTATGACATATCTGTTTCAGATGTAGCCTTTTTCTCTTTTACTTTCTTAAATTTCATTTCGATAAAAGCTAACAAACACAAGCTACATATGATTCCAATCGAAATGACGACACCTCTTATCGAACTGCTGATATCGTATACCATCTTTAATTGATGTTTTCCGGCCGGTGTTTTTACAAAGAGATAAGCATTCATCAAATCTTCCGGTTTGACTTCATTTCCATCAATATAGATTTTCCATGCGGTTGTATAGGGAAGACTAAACATTGTATAACCTTCTTCTTCGTAGTCGATGTCTGCAGTTAATATATTATCCTGAAGTTTGATATTTTCTAACTGATTAGATTTGGCAGCCTGAATGAAACGGTTATATTGTTCTTGATTGAACGTATAGCAGGTAAACTCATAACCTTCACTGCATGTTTTATTGGGATAAGGAATGGTAAAGATACTTTCTTCACCTGCTTTTCCTTCCCCTAAATATATTAATTCATTTGCATAAAGATAAAGAGGACCAGTTGTTTCAGGTGTTATTGCTATTTCACAATATAAATAATGACTTGTGAAAACCGGATCGGCAGCATTTTCTTCGCCATAAATGATTTCCCGGGCTGTTTGTTGTGATACATAGGTGTTATCCGGTGTTTTAAACCGAATGTGGTTTGTGTCAGATAAATCTTCATCTTGTGAAAGATTGGATTGTAATGAAATCGGTCCAATTAAAACATCTTTATTTTCCTCTGTAATTAGTTGAACAATACTATTTTGGAAAGAGGCGGGTGTTTCTAAGGAATCATTAGGCAAATCTTCAATTTCAGAAGGAATATATATTCCGAGTGAAAGAGCATCTGGGTTTTTCAGTATAAAGTGATCATTAATGGTCGCATAATAGTCGTAGTTGTATAAATCTCCCAATGAAGCTGTTGAGTAACAAGGCACTTCAATATATTTACAGGAGGATAGTGCAATGGAAAGAGGGGTTGCATTGTGATGAGCCATTACAAAATTGTTTCCGTAATACAGACCATAATAATAATTCATATTTTGTAAATAGTTGGACAAGAAGGAGTTAAAGTATGTTCCTGTTGATGCATTCACAATAAAGCCGTTGTTGGAACCACAAAATGCGGGCAAAGAAAAACGGTATGCATTTTTATCTTCTTCCGCTAGTTTTGCATGAAAATCAGCTTGTTTTTCATAATCACCATAAATAAAGATGTTGCCCAACGAAAAAGAAGAACAAGTATAAAACACGTTCAAAGTCATTTCCAAAGTAAAAACAATAATGGTGACAGGAATTATAAATTGTTTTATATGTTTAAAGTGACTGAAAATACAATAAAGGATTAAATATAGCAATAGTACAATTAATGTAGCAATAAAAGCTAATTTAGTATTTCCATCACCTAAAAATTGACAAGCACACATAAACAAAATGGATAAACCGATGCATAATATCATTTGTTTTATAGATATTTCTTTTATGTGACATAAAACTTCATAAGCAATCATAGCAGCTAAAAACGCAAATAAAAAGACATGTCTGTTAGGTACATTAACCTGATAGTGGAAACCGTTCCAGATATAGGCTGAAACTGCTTCATTGAAGCTGATAAATAAAATTGTAGTCGGTATGAGGTATTTCAACTTTTGTTTTAGTTTTATTTTTACGGATGTTATAAATAAAGCAAATAGGATTAGAAAAAATACTCCCATATATAGATTAATGTGTCCATCGTTATCTGTGATGGTATCACAAGGAGCAAATAGCATGAACTGTTTCCACTGATTAAAATAGGAAGTGAAAAATCCAAATGTAGGAACAACACTATCTGCTTCAGCATAACCAGTTCCTGCACGTTGTGTGAATAAGCTGGCAAACAAACCATAGAGATTACTAAAGTTGCATAATGCACCTAAAATTGAGGGTATGGCAAAGCGAAGCCCCTTTACAATAAAATCCCTGATACTGTCAAAGCTACAGGTAAAAAAGTGAATGACGAGATAAATGCAGATATAAAATGCAATATTAAAATTTGTTAAAATACAAAAGAATAACAAAAGAGAATAGGGTAACCATTTCTTTTGGTAGATCAATCGTTCCTGGAACAGAATCAAAAGTGGGAATAACGCGAATAACAAATACCACCAGAAAATATAACTGTGCATGGCCAGCATAAACGTGTTTAAGCTATAAATTAGTGCCGGAATTAGCATTTTCCAGTCTGTTTTATCCGCACAAACTCCGTTTAATCGGTGAGAGAGATAATAGCAGATAAAAAAGCCGGAAAAACCCAGTAAAATGGCGTCTTGTATCATAAACACAGACGGAAGGGAAGCGGCAGAAAATAATAACATTGGAAGATAGAAGATAATGTATAAACCGGGATAGTTACCGATAGCATAACCTCCTAATGTACTAAGTGTTGTATTTCCTGCTTTTAAATTGTAGTAATAGTTAAGTGCTGATGCTAATGAAGATGAAATACCGTCTGAATCCAAGAAAGAATCTTGTCCAAACGGTGCCGAATTATAATAAATCATAGCTAAAATAAAGACAGCAAAAGGGATGATAAATGCTGTTAGATAGACACGATTGGCTATCAGAAACTGATGCAGCATATTCCATATTTTGGCATGAATCACATTGTTTTTCATATAATTAAGTTTTTGGATTGTTTTTTTCTTTTCTTTATCAATTGTAAGATGTAGCAAGAAAATAATGTTTATTGCTGAGAAGATTAATAAAATAATATAGACACAGTTATTGCTTTGCTCATGAGTTGTAGGATCTGCGTCTGTAAATAATGCGTCAGATACTTTTCCGAGTGCATCTTCATTGACTGAATATACAGTTAAGCGGAAGCGGAACGATAAATTTGCGTTAGAAGGAAAGCAAAGATAACCATTAAACGTGTCGTTATTGTCCTCATCTTCTACCAAATAATCATAAAAACTGCAGAGAATTATTAATCTCTTTTGATCTGGATTTTGATAATGATAGGAAACAATAACTTGTCCTTCGTTAAGTGTGTCGGGGGACTGTTCTAAACAATATAAATTGTTCCCTTCATAAACGACCTTATATTGTTCAGATGCATCAAAAGTAAGAGGGATATCTTCTAGGTTGAACACATCTTCTGTTACGCCAAGCATATGACCACGTAAGTTAAATGCTTCCAATTCATTTAAATCCCCGGTCATGCCATACAATTCTTTATCATCTTCCGTGATGGTGATGTGATTTTCCAATAAATATAATGATGAAGAAATATTCGAAGCAAAATACTCATTGTAAAAAGTATTATACTCTTTTAATTTTGCTGAGTTAGAACTGGAGGCATCTGTTTTATTATCAGCTGCATTTGTACTGGTAAGAAACGAATATTCATCGGAGATATCCAATGATGCCGGTAAGACACTTTGATTAATCATAATCAGAATATTTACCATTAATTCAAAAATAACAAAAATTGGTAATAATTTTTGTGTGGATGCCCGATCAGAAAAAAATGGAATGATTAGACCTAATAAATAAAGGGCTAAGAAACAAAGAATCATTTCTTTTGTGATTAGCATGAAATTATGAGAGGAACCTAAAAAGACATAAATGACTATACATACCAAAAAAGCAAGACCGCAAAGTATAGATTTTTTAGAAATATTTGATAATGAATTTAGCGAAATTGCGGCAAGATGCAAACAGTAGAAAGTGAAAAATACAGTATAATAGAGAGAATACGTCTGTGTATCCTGACATAATTCCATCAGGTGCATAAGTGGTGAGAGTTGAAGTGTTCCAACTAAAAAAAGAAGAAAACAAAAGTTTTTAAATCTGTTTTTGGGATTGATACTATTATTGAAAAAGTACAGGATTAATAACAGAAAGAAAAATATGCCAAAATATAAATCTAAGCCACGTCCTGTTGTAAAATACTCGGAGGGGGCGGAACCAGTAAAAAAGCGTGATAAAAAAGAGGCAGGTTCATAATTGATTGAAAAGCCTGAATAGACAGTATCCCGATAATCGGAAAAGAAAGTCAAAAGTTGAGGGACGCAAAGCGCAAGCGATAATAAGAACGAAAATGCATAGCACAGCAATAAATGAAGAAAGTCAACGATTCGTTTAGTGAAGTCAGTATTGGACATTATTAGAAAATAAATGGAGAGATAGATGAAAAGTATACAAGAATCGACTGTATTTACACACAATGAAATTGCACATAATATAGAAAATAATACATAACATTGTCCATTTCTCAAAGACTCAAAAGCTAAAAAAATCAATGGAACCAAAGTATAAAAGCGCATGGTTTCAGCATAGAAATTGCTTAGTACCGCATACGATGACAATCCATAAGCCATGGCTAACACAATCATATAAAGCTGGGATATTGATTGATAACGCTTTGATTTTTTTAAATAGATAAAAAAAGTAAGGCTGGATAGCGCACAGTACAAAATATTTTTAGGCAACTGATGGATATACATATCCGAAGGCAGTGTATTCTGATAAAATAAATTAATAACATACAAAATGACAAAAGACAGAATTGGTGCATAGATAAATGGTACCAATTCTGCCGGTTTTATTTTTTTTATTTGATTAAGAATATTCATGTTAATGATCCTTTCGCACTTTTTGTTGCTCTGTTGCAAAGCAACTCTCGCAATTCTATAAACAATCGGAATTCGCTAAATTCAAAATCCTTAGCATGCAATCATGGATGGCTTTTTGAACTTTCGACCCTTGTATCATTATAACAATTCCTATGGTTTGCTACAACGAAAAAATGTGGTATAATTTATTGGTGTTATTATTTGGGCGAAACTCGATTTTATTCGGAATAGATCCGAAATAAGAGCATACAGAAGTGTGTGAAAAAGACGGGAAGATGATATGAAAAAAATCAGTATTTTAATACCTTGCTATAATGAAGAAGAAAATGTCGGGCCAATGAGCGAAGCCATTACGGCATTGTTTGAGGGAGAATTATCTTCTTATGACTATGAGCTTGTATTTATAGACAATGATTCGACGGATAATACGAGAGCGTTGCTTCGGGAAATATGTAGAAAGAATCCCAGAATCAAAGCGATTTTCAATGCAAAAAATTTTGGACAGTTCAATTCTCCTTTTTATGGCATGTTACAGACAACCGGGGATTGTACGATCAGTATGGTATGCGATTTTCAGGACCCAGTTGAATTAATCCCACAGTATATCAGAGAATGGGAAAACGGTTATAAAATTGTCATCGGCATCAAGACAAAAAGTAAAGAAAACAAAATTGTATACGGTTTGCGGACGCTTTACTATAAGACAATTAAGAAATTTTCAAATGTTGAGCAGATTGAGCATTTTACCGGCTCCGGATTATATGATAAAACTTTTATTGATGTGTTAAGAGACTTAAAAGATCCGACACCGTTTTTAAGAGGAATTGTTGCAGAATTAGGTTTTAAGCGAAAAGAAATTGAATACGAACAACCGGAGCGCAGAGCGGGAAAGAGCAAAAACAACTTCCTAAGCTTGTATGATGCAGCCATGCTCAGTATCACATCTTATACCAAGGCGGGACTTCGGTTGTGTACATTTGCAGGTATCTTTTGTGGAATTATTAGTTTCATTGCCGGAATTGTTTATCTGGTTATGAAATTAATGTATTGGGACCGGTTTAGTGCAGGTATGGCACCGCTTTTGATTGGAATGTTCTTTTTGGGAGCATTGCAGTTGTTTTTTATCGGATTTTTGGGTGAATATATCAGCAGTATCAACCAAAGAGTTATGAATCGTCCTTTAGTCATCGAAGAAGAACGGATTAATTTTTGAATATGAAAATCGGAGTTGTTATTGTTACATATAACCGAATAGAGGAATTGAAAAAGTCGCTTGTCTGTTATGAAGAGCAGACAAAGAAACCGGAGTACCTTATCGTAGTTGATAATTGCAGTACGGATGGAACAGATGCGTTTTTGAAAATATGGCAGTCTGAGCAAGGTGTATGCAACCGGATTGTGATTTCACTTGATGAGAATATGGGCGGAGCAGGTGGCTTTTATCATGGTATGAAGATGGCGCAGGACATGGAATGTGCCGACTGGGTCTGGGTAGCCGATGATGATGCTTTTCCTGAAAAAAATGCCCTGGAAATGGCAGAGCATTTTTCAAATAAACATCCGGATATTATGAATGAGGCAGCAGCACTGTGCGGCATGTGTGAATATGAGGGACGTATTGCATCGGTTCAAAGAAATCGTTTTGTGAAAACTGTATTTGGGACTCAGGATATGCCGGTTCCCAAAAGTGAATTTACAAAAGAGTATTTCTATATCGATTTATATTCCTTTGTGGGCACCATTCTTCGAAGAGAAGTGATAAAAAAAGCCGGACTTCCAAGAAAAGACTTTTTTATATATCAGGATGATTTTGAACACTCGGTTCGTGTAGGAAAATATGGAAAGATTGTATGTGTTCCCTCAATCTTGATCCATCACAAAGATAATTATTTATATGGCGATGGTGTTACTTGGAGAGACTATTATGCAACCAGAAATGTGGTTGTGATGTATCGCGAACATCTGGATAAAAAATCTGCATGGCTCAGGGGATTTCGACGTATCTTAGTGGCTTATTCATCGTTTGATAAAAAAAAGATTGAAGTTATAAAAGAAGCTGTAAAAGACGGAAAGATGGGAAAAACAGGAATACATCCGGTGTACAAGCCGGGGTGGAAGGCGTAAAGAGTATTTTTATATTACTGTAAGCTAGAGTATAGGGTGTGAAAGAAAAACAAGTTGTGTTATGGGAATGATAGATAAATTAAGTTATCAATTGCTTAAGAAAAATGAATATATCGGGGATTTTAACGAGGAATATCAGATTGGTGAAAAGCCGATTGGTTTAAAGAAAAAACTAATTGGTGCAGCATATATGTTGACACACTTGTATCATCCAAAATACAGATCGGAGATTTTTCATCCTCAGGCAATAAAAGCATATGATTTTGATGCCATGAAGAAAAAAATAGATGCTGTTGATGTGGTTTCGTTTGATATATTTGATACCCTTTTGCTAAGACCGGTGTATCAGCCGCGGGACATATTTTATTTTTTGGAAAAGGATAATCGGGTTATTGATTTTCGAAAAAAAAGAGTCCGGGCAGAAGAGTGGGCAAGAAATCATACCGATAAGAAAAATCGGGAAATCAATATCTTTGATATTTACAATTGTCTACATTCATGGTGTGGATTGGAACCAAAGAATGCTGCTTTGGCAGAAGTAGAAACAGAAAAAAAACTATGTTTTGCTCATCCGTATGTGAGAAAGTTGTATCAGTATGCATTGGATAATCACAAAACGTTAATCGCTACTTCGGATATGTATATTCCCAAAGAATATATGAAGGAAATCCTGACAGATAATGGATATGATGATTTCAAAGATATTTTTGTATCCTGTGATTATGAAAAATCAAAGCATACCGGTGAGTTATATGAACTTGTAAAAAAGAAATATAGCGGAAAAACTATTCTGCATATTGGAGATAATCGTTATTCTGACATTATTGTGGCTAAAAAATACGGACTGTCAACAATACATATTCAAAATGTAAATAGAACTGGAGAAAAATACAGACGTTTTCAACACCAGTCATTTATGTGTTCTGTTTATTCAGGATTAGTTGATGCATATTTGTACAGTGGAATTTATGAGTGGGTAGAAAAATGTCATAATGTTCATTTTTTGTACGGATTTTTGTGTGGGGGACCACTTACGTATGGACTTTGCCAATGGCTGGATGATTTGGCATTAAAAAAGAATGCGGATAAAATCCTTTTTTTGGCAAGGGATGGATTTATTTTTTCGGAGGTTTATACAAAATATTTTGGAAATGTGAAATCTGAATATATCATGGCTTCCAGACAGGCCTTACTGCCTGTAATATGCTATATGGATTATGATATGTATCTTCAAGAGGCTTTTTATAAAAGAATTGTCTTTGCGAAGATGCGGATAAAGGAAACTTTACATGATGTCGGGATTTTTCAATATTTTGATGATGCTTTAAAAAAAGAATTTGAGATTGCTTTTCCTGATAATTATTCAGATTGGTGTCACTTTAAGGAATGGATGCTTTCAAAACAAGATGATATCAAAAAAATATATGAAAAACCGTTAAAGGCTATAGATACATATTATGATGACGTAATTGGTGATTCGAAAAAATTATTTTTGTTTGATTTGGGCTGGAGAGGTACATCGATTTTATATTTGAAAAAATATCTCGAAAAAACACATGAAAATATAGAAGTGTATGGTGTAATGCTTGGAGGACAGGAAATGCCCATGACAGAGATTTGGCTATCGGACCACACGATTGAAACATATGCTTTTTCAGAAGTTAAGCCAACTATTTTTTCAAGAGTTAATAACCAAAAGATTATGTATCTCAATGAGAGGTTTTTGTTGGAAAATATGTTTACTTCAACACAACCCTCCTTAATTTCTTATGGTGAAGAAAACTGCAAATTAGTGTTTGAAAACTTTGATGTTTCTTCTAACAATATAATGATTGAACACATGCATGATGGAATTAGGGAGTATTGTTCATGGTATAGAAACAGAATTACTAATGAATTTGATAAAAGAGATTCAAATTTAAAATATTCGCTTCAACCGATGTGGATGTTCTTGCAAAATAAAAAAGCTAAAAAAATATTTTGCAAATTTTCTGAAGGACAATATACATTACATGGCTGGGGTAAAAAGGTGAACTAAAAAGTATGAGTAGATTTGATGCAGCAGTTGTTTTGGTAACATATAATCCTGAAAGAAATAAACTGATGGATACTATTAATTCAATTCTTATTCAGAAAGATTTACATCTGCAATTAATTCTTGCAGATGATGGAACAAAGAATTGTGATTATGAACAATTGGAGCAGTATCTGAATGATAAAATTTGTTTTAAAAAAGTGGTTAGTCCGGTAAATCAAGGAACTGTAAAGAATATTTTGAATGCATTACAGTATGTTGAAGCACCATTTGTGAAGGTTATTTCACCCGGAGACAGCTTTCTCGATGAATATGTTTTAAAAAACTGGATTTCTTTTTTGAAAAATAGTAAAAAGAGATGGTCATTCAGTGACTGCACTTATTTCTGTTACAGTGACAAATGGGAAAAAGAGTTGTTGTCGGTGGTTGCAAAACCTCAAGCAGTGCAATTATACTCTGTTAATGATGATAAAAAGAATAAAGAACTGTATTTGTTGGCTGAAGATATTGCTATCGGGGCCGCTATAATTTCGGAAACTGATTTATTGAAAGATTATTTGCGTCGCATAGAAAATGTGGTTATCTACTGCGAAGATGTTGTTTATAGAATGATGATGTGTGAAGATGAAATAGGAGTATTTTTTCCGCAGAGCACAATTTACTATGAATATGGCTTGGGAATATCGACATCGTCATCGGCTCAATGGGAGCGAATTATAAGAAAAGAATGGGTTCAAGCTGATAAAATACTATTGAACAGTAATTTGAAATTAAGTTTTTCTACCAAAATGTCTCTAAAAGTGAATTGTTGTGAAAACGATTTTATTAGGCGTGTTGGAAGAATTATATTTCAAAGAAGGTTGCTTGGAAAAGTTTTAAAAGAAAGAATTAATCCACGCTTATCTAATGATTTTATGACGAAAAATGTATATTTGCAGGATGAGAATTAAATGGAGTTAAGAAAATTAAAAAAGAAAGATGCAAAAAGGATGCTTCAATGGATGCACGATATAACAGTTGTTGGAGACTTGAAAACGGATTTTTTGTCTAAAACAATGTTCGATTGCGAAGAATTTATTGAAAAAAGCCAATGTGGAAGTGATTTGCATCTTGCAGTTGTCGATGAGAATGATGCATATCAAGGAACTGTCAGTCTGAAATATATTCAGGAAAAAACCGCAGAATTTGCAATAGTTGTTTGTAAAGATGCAATGGGAAAAGGCTATTCTGAATGGGCTATGATTCAGATTTTGAAAATAGGTTTTGCTGATTATAATCTGGATGAAATATATTGGTATGTTGATAAAAATAATACCCGTGCTTTGAAGTTCTACAAAAAAAATCATTATCAAGATGTAGATGTATCGGAGATATGTATTTACAAAGAATTAACAGAGGTTGAAAAGGAAAGATATGTTTGGTTTAGGCTAACAAAGAAAGAATGGGGCGAACGTGATGCAGACAATTAAGTATACATTTCAACCACACGGCGATCAGAGAGGTCAGTTGGTTGCATTAGAAGAGTTTAAAGATATTCCGTTTAGAATAAAACGTGTATATTATATGTATGATACAATATCCGGTGTTGTTCGGGGTCATCATGCACATAAAAAGTTGGAACAGATTCTTGTGTGTGTGCATGGAAGTTGTAAAATACGTCTGGATAACGGAAAAGAAAAAAAGGTTGTTGCTTTGGAAAAACCGTATGAGGGATTGTATGTTGCAAATAATATTTGGAGAGAGATGTTCGATTTCTCGGAAGATGCAGTTCTTATGGTTTTTGCATCTGAATTATATGATGAATCGGATTACATACGGGATTATGATGAGTTCCTTGCAATGGTTAATAAAGATACCGATTGATATCTGAAAAGAGGAAAAATGAAAGTACCTTTTGTTAGTTTTGTTCCATTAGAGAAAGAATTGAATATAGAATTACATCAGGCGTTTGAGCGTGTTCTACAGAATAGCTGGTATATTAGAGGAGCAGAAAATGCTTCTTTCGAAAGAGAGTTTGCACAATATTGTGACATGAATTATTGTGTTGGAGTTGGGAATGGGCTGGATGCATTAACTCTTGCGCTAAAAGCATTGGATATTGGTTCAGGCGATGAAGTAATTGTTCCTGCAAATACGTTTATTGCCACTGCTTTAGCTGTATCAAATGTCGGAGCAATTCCCGTTTTGGTTGAGCCTGATATACATACTTATACCATCGATGTTTCCTTAATTGAAAAATCAATTACTGATAAAACGAAAGCTATTATGCCGGTTCATCTATATGGGCAGTCATGTGATATGGACCCGATTATGGATATAGCATTAAGACATGATTTGTTTGTTGTTGAAGATTGTGCGCAGGCACACGGAGCAACATATAAAGATAAGAAAGTCGGTTCATTTGGCGATGCGGCAGGATTTAGTTTTTATCCTGGTAAAAATCTGGGAGCGCTTGGTGATGCCGGAGCTGTAGTAACAAAACAGGAAAACTTATATCAAAAAATAAAATATTTAGGTAATTATGGTTCTGACATGAAATATCATCATGTTTTTTGCGGAGCGAATTCCAGACTTGATGAACTTCAGGCGGCTTTTTTGTTAGTGAAACTGCATTATTTGGATCGTGTGAATGAATACAGGCAGAAGATTGCCAAACAATATCTTGATGGAATAAAGAATCCGGAAATAATTATTCCATATGTTCCGGATTACACCAATCATGTGTGGCATATTTTTGCAATACGTTGTAAAAAAAGATTGGAATTGGAAACGTATTTAAGAAATTGTGGTATAGAAACCAATAAGCATTATCCTATACCGATTCACCTGCAGGAATGCTATAGAGAATTAGGATATAAAAAGGGAGACTACCCAATAGCAGAGGAAATAAGTGACACGGAACTTAGTTTGCCTATGTATTATGGTATGGATGTTTCGGAAGTTGAATATGTCATTTCGTGCATAAATAGTTTTTGTTGAGAATGGGAAAAGATTACGGTGAAAAATAAAGTGATGGCCAGATGGAACGATATTCCATTGGAGGCTAAAGTTTCTTTCGTATATATGTTTTGTGGAGTAATTCAAAGAGGGTTGAGTTTTTTGACGATGCCCTTTTTTACAAGATTTTTATCTACAGAACAGTATGGTCAGGTTACAATATATACTTCATGGATGAGCCTTTTGACAATTTTTTTGACCCTTCAACTGCCGTATGGGTCCTTCTCGAAAGCGATGGTAAAGTTTTGCCATCAAAGAGATGAGTATGTTACTGCAGTAGAAGGAATATGTTTAGGTTTATCGAGTCTGTTTCTTCTTGTTTACATACCTTTTCGACAATTTTGGAATTATTTTTTTGAATTGCCTACATACATTATTTTAATAATGGTATTTGAGATTATTTCAAATACAATTATTATTATGTGGAGTAGTAAAAAGAAGTTTGAGAATAGATATAAAGAGGTGGTTGTTCTTACCTTATCCATGGCGGTGTTGTCTCTTATATTGCAAATTCTTTTCGTGTGTATGTTTAATGAAAAGGGATATGCAAGAATAATCGGAAGCGCTTTGGTTACCATTGTGTTTGGTGGTAGCTTGTTTGTCAAAAGTATTATCAAAGCAAAATCGCTTTATAATAAGTTTTTTTGGAATTATGCTTTGAGATTTAATCTCCCCCTGATTTTGTACTATCTGTCTCAGATGGTGTTTAATACAAGTGACAGAATTATGATCAGTCATATGGTTGATAAGGGAGCGGCTGCGATATACGGCGTGTCTTATAATATAGCATTTGCATGCGATATACTGTTGGTATCAATAAATAATACTTATATACCTTGGTTTTACAATAAGATGGAAAAAAAGGATTATTCCGATATAAAACAAGTTGTTAATATTATAATTGGCATTTTATCCTGTGTTTTTTTGGGAGTTATTTGGTTTGCACCTGAAATTATTATGTTAGTTGCAGGTGAAAAATATATGTCCGCAGTTTGGAACATTCCCCCTGTAACAATTAGTGTATTGCTTCTGTTTTTGGCACAGTTAACAAATAATATACTTTTTTATTATGAAAAAAAGAAAGGTTTAATACATGCATCGGTTATTTCGGCTCTTTTAAACATTATTTTAAATTGGATGTTTATTCCTCGTTTTGGATGGATAGCGGCTGGATATACTACTTTTTTCAGTTATCTAATGTTTGCTTTAATCAATTATATTGCCGCTAGAAAAGTGTTGAAACAAGAAAAAGTATCGGGTGAATTATTTGATATAAAATCCATTGTTGTTATTGTTTTTGCATTCCTGATTTTATCTTTTTTAGGAGTTGTTTTTTATAATCAAAGAGACGTTAGAATTTGCTTTGGAATAGTTTTACTGGTGTTTATGTTTGCCATTAGAAAAGTTATAATGCGCTATTGGCATATTATAAAGAATAAATATGGTGAGTAAAAATGGAGAGTATTTTACAACGTTTTATAAATATTATTAATCATTATTTAACTGTTTGTAAGGAATTGATGTTTTTTGGCAAAAGGCAAAACGAACTTGCGATAGAAGCAAAGAATTATGCATGTCATTATGATGATGTGGTTAAGAATATAAAAGATTCAAATAAAGATAGATTGAATTTTGCTGCATACGTAATATTTGATTCTACTTTTGGTGGAGATGGTATTTTCAGACTTATGTTGGATGACAAGAATCATTGGAATCCCAGAATAGTAATCATACCCGATGTGAAGAGAGGGGAAAGTAATAAGCGTAAACTTTATATGCAGACAAGAGATTATTTTATTAATCTTTATGGAAAAGAATTTGTGTTTGATGGCTGGAATCCTGACACGGGAGAATTTTATGATTATTTAGATGAATTAGATATTGTCTATTATGCGAATCCTTATGATGATATGGTAAATGAGGTACATAAAATTCAATATGCTGCAAAAAAGAGTGTTTTGCCAATATACATCTCTTACGGATATGATGTAGGAAAATATACTACTTTAGGACGATTAAGAAATAAAGAACTTAATTTTGTTTGGAAATGCTTTGCAGATACGACATATTCATATAATGATTTTTGTAAATATCAAACAATAAAGGGGGCCAATGTGGTATTGGCAGGATATTCCAAAATGGATAGGATGGAGCAGCTTCCTGCATGCAAAAATGAGAGGAAAAAAATACTAATTGCTTCTCATCATACGGTTTCCATGAAAAGACTGCCTTTATCAAATTTTCGTGATTATTATAAATTGATTTTATGTCTGCCAAATATGTTTCCTGAAGTGGATTTTGTATTTAGACCGCATCCCTTACTGTTTACAACTCTGGTTAACGAAGGAATTTGGAGTGAAGAGCAGGTTGAACAATATTTGACGGAACTAAGAAGAAATGGCATAGAATATTCCTGTGGAGGAGATTATTTTAAAATTTTTGCGGAATGTGATGCAATCATAAATGATTGTGGCTCTTTTACAATTGAATGGTTATATACAGGTAAACCGGGATGCTTTGTTTATAATAAAAAACTTAAAAAAAGAAATCTCACAACATTGATGAATATGGCTGTTGCTCAATACAGAATTGCTCGAAATGAGAATGATATAATAGAATTTATACAGGATATCATCCGAGATGACTATAATGATAAAATAATAAATGATTCCTGGTTTCGGGATAATATTGCAATTAATTATCCAAATGTTTCAAAGTTTATTTTGGATGAAATAAATATATTAAAGGGAGAAAAGAGCTGGAATGAAAAAAATTTTAACATTCGGAGTTTTTGACTATTTTCATATTGGTCACTTAAATCTTTTTTTTCAATGTAAAGAGTACGCGGATTATCTGATTGTTGCTGTTCAAAATGGAGAATCTATTTTAAAATATAAACCGGATGCAAATATACTTTATTCCACAAGTCAGAGAATTGCATTAGTAAGTGCTTTGAAAATAGTGGATGAAGTTGTTGAATATGATAGTGTTTCGGTTGAAACGCTTGAAAAGATTGATTTTGATATATTGGCATTAGGTGAAGATCATATTGGTGATCGATTTGACAAGGTTGTATCGTGGTGTAGGGAGCATGATAAGCAAGTTGTCAGATTGAAAAGAACCCCTGGTATTTGTTCGCGTGATATAAAAAAGGAATTAGTTGGAACGAAAAATGATATGCCCAAATAGTTAGCATATTTTATTGTTGTTGAAAGATAAGGTTATGCTATTTAGGAGGAAATAGTTCATGTTTAGGAAAATATATAATTTGTTTTGTGGTTTATATTGGAGATTGATTTCAACAATCAGTAAAAGATCTTTTGAAAAAGATAAAAAATATGTATATCAATATGGTGATGAACTATTTTGCAATGGGAAGGATGCTTTTGATAAAACAGTAAAAAAGTATAGTTGTCAGATCGATAGATTTTGGAGCGAACAGAACAATTATAGTACCAAAACATATTTTCCAAAGATGTATTCGGAAACGGAAAAACTGATTTTTACGCATTTTTTTTCAAAGTATGAATATAAACCAATGATAATTGATATAGGGTGCGGTTCTGGAGAATGGACAGCAAAAATGGCGCCATCTTGTAGTGAGATTCATGGTCTGGATTACTCAAAAAAAATGATTGAGACGGCTGAAAATGAATGGAAAGAAGTTCCCAATGCTTCATTCTTCAGTGAAGATGCAAGAAAAATGAAGTTGAATACGGTATATGATGGGGCTGTTATTTTAGGAATGATGATGTATATTGATGATGATGATACATTCAAAGAGATGATTCAAAATATATCTGAACATATAAAAACCGGCGGATATCTTTGTACTAGAGACACTTTAAATATGGAAAATAAAGAGATTGTATTTTTATTTAATAAAAGGACCGGATATAATGCTGTTTATAGGTCAGAAGAATTATATATCCGGCTAATACAAAATGCCGGCTTTGAAAAGGTAGAAGAATATATTGTGAATGAAGTTCATACAAGAAGACTGCATTTTGTTGCAAAAGGTTATATTTGGAGAAAGTGTTAATGGTTAAGGTGTGAAATTAATGTTTGTTAATTCAAACTACTCATGAGTAGACTACTTATGAGTAGTTTATGAAATCATAAATAAAACATAAGTTTATGATTGATTGCTCAATAAACCCCTATCCCTTATAATGTTAACAGGTTACTTTTTTATTTGAAATGTTTCAAGGGGAACACCAAGGGTACTTAATTTCCCTTCATAGACAGAAAGATAATAATCCAATTTGGATGGATCTGCTTTGATTTGCTGTAAGATAACATAGATATCTATGCTGGATTGTTTTAATTCTTCAATATTCGTATTTATCATCTCCATAATCAGTTACCTACCCTTTTGTTTTGTGATTGATAGGTATATTATAACAAAGGATAAGGGCTTATTCAATTATCAAAGAGCGGGGAAATGGTGAAATAAAAACGAAATAGTGATGACAAGAGTTCTGGATTAGATATGATTAAATACATTAACACAGATTTTGTATTGATACAATAACTTTTAGGAGAATAACCATGGCAGACAACATCAAGCTGCTCGATTGTACGCTTCGGGATGGAGGGTACATCAATGACTGGAATTTTGGTCATGAAAATATTGTGAATATTTTTGAACGCCTGGTGGGAGCGGGCGTGGATATTATTGAGACGGGGTTCTTGGATGAACGTCGTCCTTTTGACTTTAACAGAAGTATTGTTCCGGACATGATGAGTATGAACAAACTTTTACAGGGGCTTGATCATGGTAAGTCTATGATTGTAGGCATGATTGATTACGGGACCTGCGGAATAGAAAAACTGTTGCCGGTTGAAGAAAGCTGTCTGGATGGCATCCGTGTGATTTTTAAAAAACATCACATGTCGGAAGCATTGACATTTTGTAAAAAAATCAAAAAACTGGGTTATGCGGTATTTGTTCAGGCGGTATCCATTACAAGCTATAACGAAGAGGAATATCATGATCTGTTAGAGGAAGTAAATAAGGTTGAACCATACGCGTTTTCCATGGTGGATACCTATGGCTTATTACATAAAAAACAGTTACAGTCTTATTTTGATTGTGCCAATGAACAATTAAAGCCGGATATCTGCCTGGGATATCATTCCCACAACAACTTTCAATTAGCATATGCTAACTGCATAGAACTCCTGCAGAAGAAAATTGACAGGACACTTGTTGTTGACGGAACGCTTTATGGGATGGGGAAAAGTGCGGGCAATGCACCCATTGAACTGCTGGCAACTTATATGAATGAAAATTGTGGAAAAGCTTATCATAAAAGTCAGCTTTTAGAGGCAATCGATGTGACGATACTGGATATTTACCGGACAAGTCCGTGGGGATATCAGTTTAAATTCTTTTTGTCCGCATCCAATGACTGCCATCCCAACTATGTTTCCTATCTGATGGATAAAAAGAAATTGTCCGTAAAATCCATCAATGAGATTTTAGAATCATTGGATGAGGAAAAGAAACTATTATATGATGAGGATTATATTGAGAAACTCTATATAGAGTATCAGAAGGATATCTGCAATGATTTTAATGATTTAGAAGGCTTAAAGGACGTGTTTGCTGATAAAGAAATTCTATTACTGGCACCCGGACACTCAGTATATACCGATTATAATAAAATCATTGCTTACATAAGAGAGAAAAATCCTGTTGTTGTTTCTGTTAATTTCTGCCCGGACGGATACCCGCTTGATTTTATTTTTATGAGTAATGCCAAACGATATGTAAGACTTTCTTCAGTGCTGGCAAATCTTCCCAAGCAGATTAAGACCATTGCAACGAGCAATGTAACAAGAGCCAAGGGGAATTTTGATTATATGTTAAATTACAGTGCCTGGTTGGATGAAGAAGCATTGATTGTAGATAATCCGATGTTGATGTTTTTGAAAGTATTGAAACAAATTGGTACACAGCATGTGACCTTGGCTGGCTTTGATGGCTATACGACTTCAGAGACAGAGGATTACGTCAATCCTAACATGGCGTACAGCTTTAGCAAGGAAAAGGCGATGGATATCAATGAGGACGTAAAGAAAGGCTTGGGAAAGCTTGACTGGAAAGAGCATTATACGTTTTTGACAGATAGTCTTTATGATGATAATAATTTATAAATGCGAACAATTTGTATAGAAAACATGTACTAAAAAATATGGGAAAGGAATAGAATATCTATGAGAATTCGTTTGGCAGACTATATCGCAGATTTTTTGGTTTTACATGGTGTAAAGCACAATTTTTCGGTGACCGGTGGCGGCGCTATGCATTTAAATGATGCATTTGGTCATAAAGAAGGCTTAAAAACTATATACAATCATCATGAGCAGGCATGTTCTATTGCGGCAGAAGGATATGCTCGTCTTACAGGAAATGTTGCTTTAGTCTGTGTGACCAGCGGCCCGGGTGGAACCAATGCTATAACAGGCGTTCTTGGTGCATGGCAGGATAGTATCCCAATGTTTGTGGTATCCGGACAGGTAAAAAGAGAGACCACAACCGCATGTACGGGCGCAACGGTGCGACAACTTGGTGATCAGGAATATCAGATTGTAGAAAGTGTTCGCCCGATGACGAAATATACGGTTATGATAACGGAACCGGAGAGTATCCGCTATCATCTGGAAAAGGCGTGGTTTTTGTGCAATCATGGCAGAAAAGGTCCGGTCTGGATTGATGTACCTGTCGATGTACAGGGGGCAATCATTGAAACGGATGGACTTGTCGGTTTTGATGAGGCTGAATATATAGGTGAAATTCCTGTTTATGACACGACGCAGACAAATGCGATACTGGAAAATCTCCAAAATGCCAGACAACCTGTGATACTGGCAGGTACGGGTATACGACTTTCCGGTGCATATGAGGAATTTTTGAAGGTGATTGACACCTTGCAGATACCGGTTGTGACTGCCTGGAATGCCCATGATTTGTTATGGGATGAGCATCCTTTATATTGCGGACGTCCCGGAACTGTGGGAAATCGTGGCGGTAACTTTGTGGTTCAAAAAGCGGACTGCATTCTGATTTTGGGATGCCGTTGTAATATCCGCCAAATTAGTTACAATTATCAATGTTTTGCTGAAAATGCATATAAAATCATGGTGGATATTGATGCGAATGAGTTATCTAAGCCGACATTGCAGATTAATATGAAAATCCATGCTGATGTAAAAGATGTTTTGCGCGATATTCTTTCAAAAACGAGCGATGAAACCAACTCTTCTCAAATCGAATCTGTGAATTCACGGTGTGAAGAAAGAGTGAACGGAGAACGAGAGAATGCAGAACGAGTAAATTCGGAAAGAAGAGAGTGGTTATCCTGGGCGCATGATACCAATGAGAAGTATCCGGTTGTACTTCCTTCCTATTATAGAGTAGACAAACCGTTAAACCCGTATACTTTTTTGAAAGAATTTTCCAAAATGCTGCCGGAGGGTGAAAAGGTAATCTGCGGAAACGGTAGTGCCTGTGTGATGACATTTCAGTCTTTTGAAGTAAAGAAGGGACAACGGTTGTTTACCAATTCCGGCTGTGCTGCCATGGGATATGGTTTTCCGGCGGCTTTGGGATGTGCAGTGGCAGAAGATGGAAAGCGCGTTATCTGTATCGACGGAGACGGAAGCTTCATGATGAATTTGCAGGAACTGGCAACGGTAGCATATCACAACCTGAATTTAAAAATCATATTGTTAAACAATAATGGATATCATTCCATACGTCAGACGCAGACTAATCTTTTTTCAGAACATCCGTTAACCGGTGTGAATGCCGATAATGGAGTAGGATTTCCTGATTTTAAACTGTTGGCAATGGCATTTGGAGTGAAATATAGAAAGTTAGATGACTTAAATGATATAAAAAATGAAGTTACGGCATTTTTGAATGAAGTCGGACCAATCATTCTGGAAGTGTTTGTGGATGAAAAACAAAACTTTGAACCGAAGCTTGCATCGAAACGCTTACAAGACGGAACGATGGTATCTCCAAAACTGGATGATATGTATCCCTTTATATGATTCGCATATATTTTTAAATATTACCAAATATGAATAAAAAAATGTAAAAGAATAGATTGAAAGTGGTTAAATTGCACTAATTGTATAGTGAAATTTTGTTAATTATGTGAAAAGTTTTTGGGAGTAAAGGGCTTGCGACAGGTAAAAATAAATGATAGAATGTTTACATAAATTTAACAATTAGGGGATTTTATGCCTAATTATGTAAAAAAATTAAAAAAAATTTAATAATTTGATAAAGATTATCAGATTAAAGGGGTAAAACATATGAGTTTGTTGGGCAGAAGAAAGATGCGTATTGGTGACATCCTTTTAGCAGAAGGTGTTATTACCCAGGAACAGCTTGATCGTGCGCTGGAGTCGCAAAAGGAAAAGAAACGCCGTCTTGGTGAGATATTGGTGTCAGACGGATATATCACAGATGATGTAATGGCGGATGCGCTTTGCCATCAGATGGGATATGATAGAGCTAATCTTCAGGATTCACGTATCCCAGATGATTTGATTTCTATGTTTGATGTGGAAATATTAAAGAAATATACTGCCATTCCATATTGTTACGACGATCGTAATGTTAATATTATCCGAGTTGCCATGGCAGATCCGATGGATATGTTGGCAATCGATGACTTATCGATGGTCACAAACCGTATGATTGACCCGATGGTTGCTACTCCTGGTGAAATCATGGTTGCCATTGATAAATACTATGGTAACGCAGAAGCTTTAAAGGCTGCAAATGATTTTGAATCGGAGAGAGCAGATTTATTTGCCGATGATGAAATCGAAGCAATGAACGATGACGTCAACAATTCGCCGATTGTACAGTTGGTAAACAGTATGATTGAGCAGGCTGTCCGTCAGAGAACTTCCGATATACATATTGAAGCACTTGAGAAAAAGGTGCGTGTCCGTTATCGAATCGACGGTGCTTTGCATGAGAGAATGACATACAATATCAAGATGCTTCCGGCTATTGTGGCTCGATTAAAAGTAATTGGTGGTATGGATATTGCTGAAAAGCGTAAGCCACAGGATGGTCGTATCACATCTTTCGTTGATGGTAGAGAGTTTGACATCCGTGTATCTATCCTCCCTACCGTATTTGGCGAAAAAGTCGTAATGCGTCTTACCAATAAAAATGCATTGACAAGAGATAAAGCGGAGCTTGGTTTCAACGATCACGATTTGCGTTTGTTTGACCACATTCTCATGAATCCGCATGGCATTATTCTCGTTACCGGGCCTACCGGTTCCGGTAAATCAACAACGCTTTATACGGCACTTAGTGAATTAAATAAAGAAGATGTTAATATTATTACGGTTGAAGACCCTGTCGAAGCAAATGTGGCCGGCATCAATCAGGTACAGACCAATGTCAAAGCCGGATTGACATTCGCCTCTGCTTTGAGATCTATCCTTCGTCAGGACCCGGATATTATTATGATTGGAGAGATTCGTGATGAGGAAACTGCCTCCATTGCGGTTCAGGCTTCCATCACAGGTCACTTGGTTGTAAGTACTCTACATACTAACTCAGCAGCAAGTACCATTACCCGTCTTGCCGATATGGGATTGCCGGAGTATCTGATAGCCGATTCTACGGTTGGTATCATTGCACAGCGTCTGGTGCGTCGACTCTGCCCGAGGTGTAAAAGAAAGGTCTTGGCTGACGAAGATCAACTTGAACTTCTTGGATTTGGTAAAGATGAACAGGTTGAGATATATGAACCGGTTGGATGTTCAAGTTGTGACAACAATGGTTTCAAAGGTCGAATTGGTGTCTATGAAATCATGGAAGTTACGCCCAAGGTTCGTAAAGTTATTGCATCAGGACAGGATGCTGAGCACATTAAACAGGCGGCATTAGAAGAGGGCATGTATACTTTGCGTATGAGCGCAACCAATTATGTTCTAGAGGGAATTACATCCGTTTCGGAAATGATTAAGGTTTCGTTTGATTCATAAACGGAATTAAGTAATACAAAAAAGACAGGAATACGATGATAAGGGAGGTAGTCAAGTGGCAGTATTTACATACGTTGCGATTGACGGAAAAGGCAAACAGGTGAAAGGTAGTCTGGAAGTTGAAAACCAGATGAAAGCATCCGATCAGTTAAAAAAAGATGGCCTGACCATTATTGAATTAAAAGAAGGAAGCGCACTTAATAAAGAAGTATCGCTTGGTTCTTTTGGTAAGAAAAAAGTAAAAATCAGAGATTTATCTTTGCTGTGTCGTCAGTTTGTCAGCTTAAACAGAGCCGGTGTAACGATTATTGAAACATTAAAAATGTTAGCAGAGCAGACAGAAAATCCGACTTTGCAGGAAGCATTAGTAGAAGTTTCCACTTCTGTACAGAAAGGTGACAGCCTTGCAACAGCGATGCGGTTGAGACAGGATGTATTTCCTGAGTTGCTTTGTCACATGGTTGCAGCCGGTGAGGCTTCCGGTAATCTGGACGTTTCGTTTGAACGTATGGCACAGCAGTTTGAACAAAGTGCAAAATTACAGAGCATGGTAAAAAGTGCTATGACATATCCGATTATCGTTTTGATTGTTGCATTTGCTGTTGTTATTGTCATGTTGGAATTCGTTGTTCCGACCTTCATGGGCATGTTTGCCGATATGGACATCGATATGCCAAAGATTACTTTGGCGGTTGTAGCTGTTTCAGACTTTGTACAGGCTCATTTTATTCTGCTTTTGGTAATTATTGCAGCAATCGTTGGTGGTGTTATGTATTTTTCAAAGACAGCTACCGGAAAAGGCTTGTTCCATCGAATTGCGATTAAAGCACCGATTTTCGGTGATTTGACCGTAAAACAGAGTTCTGCTCGTTTTGCACGCAACTTATCAACGATGCTTGCGGCCGGTATTTCCACACCGGATGCGGTTCAGATTGTTGGTGAAACCATGAACAATGTTTATTATAGAGAGGTTATGGCAAATGCCAGAGTGGATGTTATGCAGGGTGTTCCGTTATCAACTCCGCTTGAAAAATCCGGACTTTTTCCGCCGATGGTTTACCATATGGTTCGTATCGGTGAAGAAACCGGTAATACTGAGGCCATGTTAGATACCCTGGCTGATTACTACGAGGACGAGGTAGAAGAAGCAACAAAAGCGTTGACCACCATGTTGGAGCCTCTTATGATTGTCCTTCTTGCCGGTATCTGCGGTACCATTATCGGAGCTGTTATTGCACCGATGGGCGCAATGTACGAAGGTCTCGACAACTTATAATTCGGTTAAAACTTCATGTAATAGGGGCGTGAAGATTTTAATAAAAATAATGAATAAAAGGAGAGTTTACTATGAAAAAAACAAATAACAAAGGTTTCTCACTTGTTGAGTTAATCATCGTTATTGCCATTATGGCAATTTTGGTAGGTGTATTAGCACCCCAGTACTTAAAATATGTTGAAAAAACAAGAGTTTCAGCTGATATGGATCAGTTAGATTCCGTATATACAGCTTGTACAACAGCAGCTGCAGATCCTGATTTAACAGATGTTCCTGGAAAAAACGTTAGTGATACATTGAAATCTGGTAGTTCTGGAACATGGACCGCAGAAGTATGTGATACAATCGGTTCAGCTGATGGAAAATTAAAATGGAAATCTAAGAGATCCGGTGGCGCAAGTGCAGCAAAAGCTGCTGGTGTTGCTGCTCCTGTATGGTCGACAGATGCTAATTGTAACTTTGTTTTGAAAATTGGTGATTTATCTGTTTCATCTAACAAATAATAATTAATTAAACCTAGCACTTAAGGAGACATTCTCCCCTATGACCATTGAAGAATGTATTTACGGAATAATTTTATATGTGGTGATATTCTTATTTGGAATCGTAATAGGCAGCTTTTTAAATGTCTGCATATTACGCATTCCACTTAAGGAGAGCATTGCAAAGGACCGATCACACTGTATGTCATGCGGTTACCAATTGGCATGGTACGATTTAGTCCCCTTATTCTCTTATATATTTTTACGCGGCCGGTGTCGAAAGTGCAAAACACATATATCCCTCCAGTATCCTTTGGTTGAAGGACTAAATGGGGTCTTATATGTACTGATTTTTTTAGTAAACGGTTGGAGTATAGATTCAGTTATATACTGTTTATTAACTTCGGCGCTGATTGTACTTAGCGTCATCGATTTTAGAACATACGAGATTCCAATAGGAGTCAACTTGTTTATACTGGCTTTGGGACTGGTCCATCTCATATTTCACTTAGGGGATTGGGTGACTTATGGGATCGGTCTCGTAGCTGTCAGTGGATTCCTTTGGATTATTTATCAGGTCTCACAGGGGACCGCTATTGGCGGTGGAGACGTGAAATTGATGGGAGCGGCAGGGCTGCTCTTGGGATGGCAGAATGCCATTGTGGCGTTTTTACTTGGATGTATTGTTGCTTCGGTGATACATCTGATACGCATGAAAGTTTCAAATGCGGAGCACAAATTGGCTATGGGCCCATATTTATCTGTCGGTATTTTTATGGCAGCGCTGTGGGGTAGTCAATTCCTAAATTGGTATCTAAGTTTGTTTATCATTAGTAAGTAAATCTGAATTCTTATGAGTAAAACAAACAGATAGAGCAAGTGGAAACAAACTTTAATATATATACAAAAAAAGAAATAAAAGGTTAAATCCTATTTTGCAGGGAGGTAAATCATGGCAAAGGCACAAAGAGTACTTGGTATTGAGATTGGATATTCCTTGACACAGGTTGTTGAGATGGATTACCAGTCAAAACATCCACAGGTTTACGGCGTTTTCAGTATGAAGACACCGGAAGGTATTTTCAATGACGGATTGGTAAATCCGACAGAGGAATACGTCAATGATTTAAAAGCAAACATTGCGGCTAACGGAATGAATGCAAAGAAAGTTATTTTTGCAGTTTCATCTACAAAAATCGCAAACAGAGAGGCTGTAATTCCTTTTGTTAAGGAAAAACAAATCCGCGAACTGTTGATGACCAACATCACAGATTATTTCCCGGTTGATCCTACTCAGTATCAGTTCGCTTACAATATCATGGAGACAATGCAGGATGATGCCGGCACAAAGCAGTATCGTGTTATGGTTATGGCTGCTCCCGATGATATCTTAAGAGGTTACTCAGTTCTTGCTAACAGCTTGGGACTGACACTTTCATCTATTGATTATACAGGTAACTGTATCTTCCAGGCTTTAAGAAGCAGATTCAACAAAGGCGTTAACTTAATCGTAAAGATTGATGAAAGATCATCATTATTAACCGTGACCAACAATGGTGTTATTACCATGCAGCGTCCCGGTATTTATGGTGCTGACCAGATCGTTGATGTTATGATGGAAACGGATGTATACGGAGAACTTTTATCTTATACGGATGCGGTTAAAACACTTCGTCGTAACAACTTGGTAATGAGACCGGAAGAGGAAACTTTGCTGGCAGAAAAAGAAGCAGAGGTTCAAAAGTTAGAGCAGGCTGCCGCAGCTGCACAGAATTTAGCTGAGACAACCGGTGATACATCACAGATTGCATCTACAACCGTTGCCGCAAAGCAGGCCGGTGCTAACTTAAAGATGCTTCGTTTAAGAAGAGATGTAACTATCAGTTACCAGCAGTTAATTGGTTCTATCGTTCGAGTAATTGATTACTACAATTCTAAAAACAGAGATGCAGCTATTGATAACATTATCATTACCGGTATCGCTGCAGACTTCTGGGGATTTGCCGGATTACTCTCACAGGAACTTGGTCGTGATGTTGAAGTATTAAAAGATCTTGCAGGAACGAATATTACACAGGGTCTTCACTTACAGGGCGTATCACTTGGTGATTACATTGCCGCAATCGGTGCAACACTTACCGGTGTCGGTTTCCAGCCTGCTATAACTGAAACAAAGGGTAAAAAGAGTAAAGATGCCAAAGGTCAGTTATCATCTCTTGGTCAGAATGAAACCTTACCTTATATTGTTTTAGGCGCAGGTATTGTTGCTGCAATTGTCATTGCTGCAATTTGTCTGGTTCCTTACTTCCAGGCTAAGACCAGAAATGAAACTCTTACCGAGAGAAAAGCTCAGTTAGAGCCGGTAAGAGAAACCTACAATGCATATGTCAGCACAAAAGCTGATTATGATTATTTAACAGCAATTTACGATGCAACATCTACCAATAACGAAGCATTGAACAATGTTATCGCAGAGTTGGAAGAGAAACTTCCTGCAGATTCTCAGATTAATGCACTTTCTGTTAATAACAGTACAATTGCTTTATCTGTAGAAGTTGGCACCAAAGAAGAAGCAGCAGCAACCATTATTAATCTGCGTACCTTTGAAAATTTCTCCGATGTTTATGTAGATGGAATTACCGAATATACGGATGACGAAACCGGTGATAGCGGTGTAACATTTGCGGTTACATGTACTTATGGTGACAATCCGATGTATGCGGTAGAAGATGCTGAAGAAACAGCAGAGTAGGAGGAATGAGCAATGAATATGAAATTAAAAAAATCAGATGTAAATATTCTTATCATGCTTTTGGGGATTTTAATTCCGGTTGGCGTTTATTTCTTTGTATATAATAGCTATACCGAAAAAACAGCCGCAATGAATGCATCGAATGAAGTATTGCAGTCAGAGGTTGATTATTTACAGGATTTGGCAGATCACAAACAGCAGTATATTGATGATACCGCAGCAATGCAGATTCAGATTGAAGAGATTAAGTCACATTTTCCTGCTGCGTACAAACCTGAAGATGATATTATGTATATCATTAATGTTGAAAATAATTATGACGCAGAAATTCCTACAATTTCAATGGGTACAGCAAGTATGATTGAAGTTGCGGCACCTACAACAGAAACTGTTGAAGAAGGTTCGCCGGAAGTTGCAGTAGAAGGTGACGGAACAGAAGAAGCAGCAAATGATACAGTTGAAGTAGCTGCTCCTCAGATTAGCCTGTATCAGACACCAATCAATGTCAGCATGCAGTCTTCTTATCGTTCGTTAAAAGATATTATTACATATATCAATACAGATCCTGACAGAAAATCAATCAACTCTTTATCTGTTGTATTTGATACAGAAACCGGAAAGTTATCTTCATCCATGGCATTTACTGCTTATTCATTGACCGGAACGGACAAAGAATACACAACTCCGAATGTAACAGGAGTATTCTATGGAACAAACGATATCTTTAATACCGGTGAAAAGAGTGCGGCTATAGCTGCTGAAAAGAGAGCAGAAGAGGAAGCAGAAGCAGCAGAAGCTGAATAATTTTCCTTGATATGCAACTTAAAGGGGTTATCCTATGAAGAAAAAGAAAAACGAAGGTTTTACTTTAGTGGAATTAGTTATTGCAATTGTCATTTTGGCAATTGCAGTTTCACCACTATTAGCCAACTTCATACAATCATCTAAAATGAATTTGAAATCCAGAAAGCAATTAAATGCATTGAACCTTGCGCAGGATATTATGGAAGGTATGAGCCAGTATACCGCACAGGAGAATGCGGATTATTTCTTTTTAGCTTCTGTTTCTGATAATTCGATTTTAGCTGACAAGCGTGTTTTACCAAGTGGTACGACAGTTACAAGCTGTAGTGGACAGGTTGCTACAAAGAGTGATCCGACATTGAATAATATTGCTTCACCAATGCCGAGTGATTGGACGAAATTCGTGTACACTGTGGAAGGAATTCAGACGGCGACAGGCAATTATAACAATTACGACATGACCATTTCCATTGATTCGACTTCTATCAGTACCAATGTTGATGCAGGTGGGAAAACGCCTCAGGAAATTGCGGAAGAAATTAACGGAAAAGAATATGCCAATATTTCCCATGTAGACAAATATTTTGATGCAGTAATGAACATTAAAGCTGATGAAGAAGAATTGGCATATACAAACCTAAGGCAGAATTCCACGAGCCCTGCAACACCGATATCTGATTATGTTGGAAAGGTAGAAAGAACGATTTCCATTAATCTGACTGAAGGTGGTCTTGTGGGCAATCCGGAATATTCCGTGGAAGTAGTAAAGACATATAAAGTTTTGGATTCAGCTAAGTCTTCTCTTGGTTTTACCGGCGCAAACGCTGCTGATTCATTTACAACATATGAAGAAAGAGAAACAATTCCCATGGCAGAATTAAGCATTATGCCAAGAAGTGTTTATTTATATTTTGAAGGATTAAGTGGTGCTAGTTCTACGAATAGGGAAAAGATTAAAATAAATAACACGACCAATCAGCCTATTATTATTTATTTGATTAGAACAGTTGATCCAAACACATTAACACAGCCTTCAGTTATTGCTTTTAATAATGGTTATGCTTGTGATGTGTATGTGGATTCAAAAGAGTCAACCGATCCATCAGCACCGAGTGTTGATAATGTTGAGATCGTTTCCAATCTGCGTTCTAATTTACTCTATGATGATAATAAGAGAGTATATAAAGAAGGTACAACAGAAAAACTCAGTGGAATTACGGATGCGGAAGTGGCAAGTACACACTATTCAAGAGCACGTTCTTTGATTTATTACAATGATACCGTTGCAATTGGAGACAGCGTAACTCAGGGTAATGATTTTTATGAAAAATATATATCCGATGGATATAGAACAATGCAAAAAGATGTTTTATACGATGTAAAAATTGAAATCCGTGAACATGGTAAGTCGAATGCAATAGCATCTTATACCGGTGGTTTATCTAATTAAATTGTGAACAGATGGATTAGTTGGATTGAAAGGAAGAAACAATAGATGTTTTCTAGGTTAAGAACTAGGTTGAGAAAAAAACTTGATATTTTGAAAGAGGATAACAAGGGTGCAGCTATTGTTGTTGCAATCGTTGCTATTGCTTTTATTGGTATGCTGGTTGGAATGTTGGTTTATATGGCCTATTACAACTATTTGATGAAGCATGTCGACAAAAAGAATAAAGATAATTTCTATTCTGCCGAGTATGCGCTTGATATTATCAATGCAGGTCTTCAAAAAGATATTTCTGACAGTATGGCTGAAGCGTATGTAAAAGCAATGAAAAATTCCGCTAATATGGACGCAGATACCATGACGGTATATTTTAAAAACTATTATGCGCAGAATTTAAAAACCAGAATTTGCGACCCTACAGATACCAATAAGTGGCTTGCAACACATTTAACAGATATGTGGGAAGCTGCCGATTTAATCCATGCTACTTCAGCAGGAAATAAGGGTGCTTATTTGGAAGCAATTGGGGGAGATAATTCCCTGACGTTAACCAATACCGATTATTTTACTATTAAAAATGTGAAAATCGTTTATACCAATGATGATGGATATATTTCCATGATTGAAACGGATATTCGTCTGAAGGTTCCGGATTTGGATTTTGCACAAAGTGCTGCAAAATTAAATTTGGAAGAGTTTTCATTAGTTGCAAACAATTCCTTAATTAATGATTTGGGTAATTTAGATGAAGTGCCTACTGGTATATCAGTTAATAAGGGCTCTACTTCTTTGGATATATCCGGTAGTGTCTTTGGCGGTAAAAAAGGTCTCCAGGTTGGACAACAGGCAAATATCGATTTCATCAAAGACCCGACAGACGAAGCAAATGGTTTGGATATATCCTATAATTTGATTACAAGTTCCATTGACGTTGATAATTCATCGGACGCAACAGCAGGTGTTAATATTAATGAGAAATTTAATACTTATGTTGAAAACATCAATGTTACATCTTCTAATTTTAAAGGAGATGGTAATATGTATGTTGGAGATGATTTGGACATTGCAGGTCGAAACAGTAAAGTTGTATTAAAGGGACATTACAGAGGATATGGTAATGAAAATACAATTTCTGATTCCAGCAGTTCTATTTTAATTAATGGTGCTAATACGACTTTGGATTTTTCAAAATTAGATGAATTGGTTTTATCCGGTCATGCTTATGTTGGTGCCAAAAAATATGATGCCGACAAAGATCGTCTTGCATTCGGTAGTGTATATGACAAAGATAAGATTTATTCCTATGATGAAATGAGTTCCGCAATCAAGAATAAGGAGTTGAATTCGGATAAGATTGAGGATGAACAATCTTATGATAATCAGTATAATGAAATGCTTGAATCGGACGCATATGATTTGTTGACATCAGCAAGAGAATTAGCCGGTGCTGATATTGTTCCTCAAAATACATCTGATATCATGATGGGTGAATCAATGTCTGTTAAGGCAAACCAGTTATTTTACATGGTGCCGGTGGAATGTGTTGGTTATATCAAAGGAACAGATGAGCAGATTGTAACCAAAAATCCGATGACAATTGATGAGTATAATAAATTAATGACTACACCGGATGAAGAAAGTGAAGAATATAAAAAATACGAAGAAGAATTTAATAATAATATTTTGAATAAAGATAAAACATTTGATATCACAAAAACAAATGCTAACAGAACTGCATACAAATATGAACCTGTCAGATTGTCTGTATTATGGACTGAAATGGGAACTGCATCCTATACAAATAACTACAAGGCAGTTTATCGTAGAATCAATGGTTCGGTAATGGTTTATTTGTATCTTGATTTTTCAGCTGATGAAAATCTGGCAAATGAATTTTATCGTGCGTATTGTGAATATGCACCCGATTCGGTTAATTTATATGTCAACTCTTATATTAAAGATTTAAAATGGAACAACAACTTAACCAATCAGTTAACATTGGCAGGTAATTTCTTCTATTTGAATAGTAATGATGAAGTTGTCGTTATTGAAGATTCCAACCAGAATTCTACGAAGTACTTAAATATGGGATTATGGCAGGAAGAATATTCCAATAAACATACGGCTTTGATGCATACTCTAAAGGATAATTATGATGCGCTCTCTAGTGCACAGTTAACTTCAGATGTTTTTGAAAATCTGGTGGATACTGCAGCTTTGACAAACATGCAAAGTATGAACTTTGTACATAATTCTATTCCGGCTGATCCTGCAGAAATCAGTGCATATGTTGGAAACGAGAATGTTGTATATCCCAGCACAAAATGTCCGGAAAATACTGCATTGATTATTACGAGTGGCGATGTTTATGTGGATGGTAATTTTGATGGACTTATTTTAGCAGGTGGAAATATCTATATCTGCAGTCGATGCTCAAAGATTACTTATAATCCGACCAAAGTGATTAAGGCCATGCAGTTAGAATATGTAGATCCTATTTTGACTACTACAACACATGTTTATGATGCTTTAGGAACAAGCGGTCAGGTTTCATATGGTGTTGTGACTGCAGGTGATAGTACAACTGCAATACAATTAACAGATTTGATTACATACCAGAACTGGAAGAAAGAATAGGAGATAACGCATGAAAAATAAAAATGCAGGTTTTTCTTTAATTGAATTAGTTGTTGTGATTGCTGTTATGGTTATTGTGGCCGGTATAGGTGTTACATGGATTGGTAACATTTCCGGATACCGTGCAAGAGAGTGTGCCGGTAAAGTTGCCAGTAGCTTAAATGGAGCGAAAGTTAAATCATTGAGTAAGCAGAAGAATACCGGAGATGCTTACTGGGAACTGAAAAAAGGTTCTGATGGAAAATATTATGTTTCAACTTATTATCCGGAATACTCCGGCGGTGGATACACCCTTGTAGAGGAAACCGCTAAGGTTGGAAGAACGTCGAATCTGAAGGTGACTTATACGGATGTTGATGGTGTTCATGAGGTTGATTCAGCGAATACATTGAAACTATGTTATGACCGAAGTACCGGTGCATTGTATGAGGGTTCTTCCGGTTCGGTTGATAAGTCCAAAAATATTAGTGCAATTAATGTATCAAATGGTTCGAGAAGCTACAAAATTGAAATTGTAGCAAAAACCGGAAAAGTAATAGGCAGATATTAGGGGTTATTCTGAGGGAAGCATAAGAGTAGGAGAAGGAAGAAAATATGAAGGCTTTATTTGTGGCAAAAAAGAATAAACGTAATAGTGGATTTTCTTTGGTTGAGCTGGTTGTTGCAATCGGTATTTTGGCTGTCATTTCAACCATTGTTGCATTTATGATGACGTCATCTTCAAAAAATTATGGTCGTATGAGTGTAGAAACACAACTGCAATCAGAAGCTCAGCTTGTGGCAAATGCAATTTCCGAGTATGCTATTGACTCCTATAATGCTGAAAATTTGTGCTCTGAAACAATTGATAGTGCGTATGACAATACAGAAAATAAAATTTTGGTTCTGCATTCTTTGGCAAGAGATGGTAAGGAATACGATTATGTCATCGCAAGAACTGCAGAAAATAAGTTGTATCTTGGTGAGCGTTCTAAGCCGGCAGGAGGTTCCTGGTCTGCGTTTAGCTTTTCTTTGTTAGGAAATTATATTTCTGATTTTACAGTTGATACATCACATGTCGATAAAGAAAATATTATTGACTTCCAGTTAACTTATACAAAAAATAACAGAACCTATAATGGTAATTATCAGGTATTAATGCGTAACCGTGCTTATGCAGATAAAGATCCTGAAAATAATCCGAATAATGAACCGATGAAGATGGTATTAGGATTACAACCCAAACAGGTTTATGTGGATATTATTGATGGCGAAGCAGGAAATTACTATTATATCAATGAAATTTCTGATGGTAGCAGAAGGAATCTTTCTTCTAAAGAAATTGAATTTACTGCATCTGTTACGTCTAATAAAATATTGGATAATGAAGATGTAGAATGGTTTTTAAATGGTGAAGATGCTAATGGATTTAAAATGCCTGCGGCAGAAGCTGATATTGACGGCAATAAGACGTTAAGTAAAACAGCAAAGCTTCAGATTGTTGATGGCTACTCATTTAAAAATTCTGCAATTGATGATTTCACTGTTTCTGTTGCAAAGTCTGTTACGGATCCTGAAGGAAATACAGTTAGTGCAGCATCAAAACAGTCTAAGATTCATTTGCGTCGTGTAAAGAGCATCAACCTTATACCGACATCCGGATATACAAGTTGGAAGTCTTCTTATGATGATATTGGAGAACCCTCTTCTGAAGCTAAATCATATGCAGTACCTAATATTTATGGTGTATATCAGCCTATGGTATTAAGAGCAAATGTAATTCAGAAATGGGTTCCTTATGGCGGCGGTCTGACATGGAAGATTGAAATGCGTCAAAAAGACTCAACAGCATGGGTAACTCCAACTGCTAATTTTGCTTCATTACAATATAGTGAAACAGATAATTCTACAATTAACTCTGTAAGTTTTGGCAACAATGCTAAAAATGGACAGTTATATAAAGTAATTGTTACATCTAAATTTGATCCGTCTGTATCAGCAGAATATGTTTTTGGTGTTGCACCAAGAGATAGAGAGCTGGGTGGTGGTTTTAACAGCCGTGGATTTTATGTTAGCTTGGAAGAATTTGCAGAAGAATATGCTGAAGAACTTGCAAGTAGAAGTATGAACTACGATAGTAGTCCTAGTAGTAGTACTTACAAAGCACAAGCTCTTGCAGATTTTAAAAACGGTAATATCGTATCTGTCGAGAAAAAAAGCGGCGGTGGCGGTGGCGGTTTCGAAAACTCCGGCTTTAAAGTAGAACAAATTGATGGTAAATGGTATATGTATCTTGACTATGAATCATTCCAGTATACCAATAGTCAGATGCTCAACTTCTACAATAACTGTGGTCGTATTGAGCTTATCATTAAAACAACCGGTATAGCAGAAGATGGGCAAACGGTTGAAGGATCCTTTACTTTGTACTATTGGATTGCCCCCGTTTTAGTTCATAAAACATCACCGGGACAGGAATTTATGGTTATTCAAAGAGGACAGTCACAGGATGTGAAGATTAAGACGGATTATTATAATATTGTTGGTGAAAAATATTTTGGTATTTATGTTAAAAATAGCAAAAATGATACTTCTTTTGGAACGAACCTAGCAGGAGCAAATAGTGATTTGAATCCATATTTGACCTGTACCGTTCAAAATTCATATGGTGATGTAAAGCATTTTGTTGACACCATGCGTGTTTCAATTAAGGCAAAGGATTCTTTGGTATATAATCCTAATCCAATGGTAGTTAGATTTACAGCAGAGGATTACTATAAATTATGTAATGACAATCAGAAGAAAGAAAGTGGTCCGATTAATTCAGAACACTATGGATATTCGTTTTATACATCGCCATGTACGGATATGACTGTTTATGTGGCTAATGTTTCGAATCAGAATGTATTTATTCCGTGTCCAGCAACGACATCCACTTATTTGGATGGTACAACAGAAAAATCGTTGTATCCGTTATCGAAGGTGACCGGTTCAAATAAGGTTGATATTAAGGTTTATAAAGCAGACGGAACTGTTGGTACAGCAAAGACATATAAATCCGGTACACAATATAAATGTGATTATGCCGGAAGTACATATACTTATAATCCTACTTATTATTACTGGTATAATTAGTTTAAGTTTATAAAGGTTTTACAATATTTTCCGGATAGGAGAGAACAATGAAGATGATGAAGGGTAAAAAGAAATTTATAATGGCGTTTATTGCCTTATTGGTTGCAGGTATTACATTGGCAGTGACCTTAATACACGATTCCAATGATGTAGCTGCTACAACGGCTGTATTTGATGGTATAACCGCAAAATACACGAAATCAAAAAGCCAAGTAAATATATTGGAAATTGTTCCCGTATCAACTCCACATACCGGAAAAGTCGAAAATGTCAGTTTTACAATTGATGAAGCATCTGAATTGGGATATTTTATGACTTTGGGAGGATCTCCGAAATACGCAAACTCATTGACCGGAAATGATAATAGTTCGCCTCAGGAACCTATTTCTGCTACTCGTGGTGGTGTTCATGGTCTTCCGATGACGATAAAAGAGGGCGGCGGTATTAGTGTAGATAAAACAAGTGATGATTTTAAAACTACATTAATGAATTATTATGAATATGGTATTATTAAGCCGGCCGGTGTAGATGGTGGTTACTATACGAAAATTGGTGAATATCCGATTTATGCTCATACAGCAGTTTTTTCCCAGTTTAATAATGGTTTGTTTACGCAATCACTCGGTAGTCGTCTGGTAAATGGTTATTATACTGTTAATACTACCGGAACTGGTAAATATTCTATGGACGATGATCTTTATGGAATTAATGAAAGTGATCTTTATCGAATTTATGATGTTACAGTTAGTAGAAATAGTTTGGGAGAAATTGAAACTGTAAGTTACAATAGTATTGTTCCTGTCGATACAACATCTGTCAGTCTTCCGAAAAAGACAGATGGAACACCTATTATTACATATGATCCGGATGGTCATGGTAATTTAGATTTCCATGATGTAGAAGGTGTTGCAGGTCCTTATGAATTATATAAAGGTTATTCAGTTGCAAATGGAGCATTGGGTAATGTTTATTATTCCACAAGTGATCAGACCAAATATCACTCTAGTGACTGGTGGAATGAATATGTATTGGGTGATTTATCAGTATATGAAAATGAAGGATTAAATACTCCATATACGGTTAAAGCTGCTGATAAGGTAACCGAAGCAGATATTGATGCTGCCGATTTTATTTATATTTCAGGTACATATGATTCTTATATTGCAGCCGGTGTAGATTTAGATCCGGATGTAATGACCAAAATCTATAATGATGAAATTAACTACAAGCACAAAGCCGTAATGATGGATTATGCTTTATACAATGATGCGCTTGGTAATAATATCAGTAAACTGGCATTGTTGTTATGGCAGAACTCGCAGATGGCTACCTATAAGAGTACATCTGAAGAGCATCCAACATGGTTTTCTACGGCTACTGTTACAGATAATGGAAAAGATTATGATGTTTATTTATTAAATAAGGATGCATGGAATGATTCTGCTTTTGTTACCTATTTGAAAGAAAACAAAGTTCCTGCAGGAACCGGTAATGGAAACTTTGTAACCGGAAACACCTATGTTTATAATCATCATATGTCAGATTTTAAATCTCCAAAATCAATGGTAGATGCATTGGATAATTTTGCAAATGGTGATTTTAACACCCCTTATTCGGATCAGGTCGTTACAGCCGGTCTTGCAGCGGTAAGTAAATATATTGAGACTTCAAATGCAAATGCTATTACAAAGATGGTTTCAAATTCCATTTCGCCGGCTGTTTGTATTCAGTATATTCTGGTAAGTACAGGTGCTGATTTGGATGCTATGAAGCTTACTCTTAATGTATTGGAAATCGAGCCTGTTCCCGCATTTTTATATAATACAGTAAGAGGCTCGCGTGAATATTCTGAATTAGACAGTACTAACCCTCAGGATAAGACTGTTATTGATAATCGTAAGGCGTTTGTAGATGATTATTTGACATCATTCTATGGTGATCGAATTCAGTTTATCCATTTCACATCGATGACGATTTATGAGTTTAATGCCCGGAATGAGGATTTAGTTGAAAATTATGACATTATCTACATCGGTGATGAAACGACCAGAAACGGAAGTAATCTTTATTATACCGATGGACCGGAGAGATATACTCTGGCGTGGAATGATGATGAAAATGATTATGGATATAAGCAAATAAAGACCAGTAATATTCCCAATTTCAATGATGAAAATATGGTTGGTAATCTGTACTACAATGTAGGGGATATTGCATATGTATTTGGTAGTTTCCAAAATGATAACCAAGATGGTATCAGTGGTTGGTTGGATACAGATACTTATAGGTACCAAGGTACGATGAAAACTCGTTATTCACCGCGAGACCTTACAAAAAATAATTTGGCAAAATTAAAAGAGTTTGTACAATCAAAAGCTTTGGTTTTAGTTGCAGAAGACTTAATGGGAACAACTACCGGTGATGTAAAAAATACACAGATTAATCCGACAATTGTGGAAGGTAATGAAGATGGATATGATATACATGGTCGTGTAGACAGTTCTTCAAATCTGTATGAATTTTTAAACTTTGCGCTTGGAAAAACATATACTGTCAGTAGCAATGGACTAGGTGCATATGTAAGTTCCGAGGATGCTAAAGCTTATGAAAATGTCGTAGCAGTATCAGATATCAAACAAAAATTGGTTGATAAAGAATTACTGGCAGAATATGTGTCGACTGAAAAGCTGGAGTTGTACTTAATTGATAAGCCTGTTGAATATAGCTATATTGCAGAAGATAGCGGTAAGATTGTAGATACCACTAAGTTAACTACAATTGCTTCAGATGGTACCCGTTATTTGGAATATAAATTTATGATTGTTGCAGATAATGAAACTACTGCTGAGGCCGGATACTCTGTCACATTGTATATTGATATTAATAAGGATGGTAAATTCTCAAAGACGACGGAAAGTGTGCAGGATTATGTTCTTAGACTTGCAGACGGAAGTGAAGCAAATAAAAATGAAGCAAACGAATATGTTCTTGCTCCCAATGTAGAATACACGCTCCGCAGGGATATCGCAGAAGATTTTTCCGGTTTATTGAATTGGAAACTGGATATTAAATCCAATGCCATTTCGCATTTACATGATTCACAAACCGGATATACATTGGTAAAAGATCCTAGTGGACAAAAGAAAAAGATTCGTATTCTTCAGATTACCAATGGTAATACAAAAAGTTCCCATACACTGGATATGGAAGCACGCTTATATAAGGCTAGAACGGAGAATTCAACAAACTCATGGAGTTTATTGATGAATAATGTTCCAGATTACGAGTTGTTCGTCCGTACAATCAGCGTTTCTGAATATGAAACTGCTTTTGACAAAAAGTATACGGAATATAAAACAAAGGCTGACGCTGATAATGATAAGTTGGAAGCTGATGGAAAAGAAAAAATAAAAGTTTTGACAAAATCAGAATATGCGGCACAGGCCTATGATACCTTCTTTAAGGAATTTGTAGTTCAGAATGTTACGCTTGATAATTGTTCTGAGACACCCAAAGAACATACAACAAAGGGCCCGAAAGAAGCCACTGTTAAAGCAAGTACTTTGCAAAGTAAAGGGTATGTAGATGAAATTGGTGTCGATATGATTGTCTGCGGTTTTGGTGATGATTATCAGGCATTTTCAAATACAGATGCAATGGCGGCTTTAGAGGCATTTATTAAAGCCGGAAAACCGGTATTGACAACTCATGACTTTGTTCACTTACGTGTTGGTACTTCACAAAACAGAGTATTACGTAATTTATTTGGTGCTGATTTATACGGAGTATCACAAAACCTGACCGTAACCAATGACGAATTGACAGCTAAGCCCAAGGTTAAGATGTTTAATGCATGGCAGCCTGTAACTGTAGGAAAAGTGGCAAACGAAGCGTTTAGAGCCTTGATAAGTACGGAAGGACAAAATTATCTGCATTCCGGAGTTGGGTATTCCAGAGCGGCAAATGCAGATGTATTCGCTGTAATAGAAAATACCGGAAAAGAAGTTGCTTATCAGCCAAATTCAACGAGAAATTTAACGACCCCCGAGACACAGGGTATATCATCTATGCTAATTGAGTGGAATCGTGATAACGGCACATCAAAGAAATCATGGCTGAATGCGAAGCATGTAGCAGGTGGAAAATCGTCTTGGAATAGTGGCGGACAAAACGATTTAGGCGATAATAAGAAGTACATGGTTGAACAGGTTAACGAAGGACAGCTTACAAATTATCCTTATCGTTTGCAGAAATCGTTTAGAACTACAGCTACCCATAGCCAGTATTATTCTTTGGATTTAACTTCGGATTTGGATAATGATGGCGAATCAGATGTTGTTGTTTGGTATGCATTAGGTGATTCAAAAGATTCAGGTAATGGCGCTGGTGTAAATCCTTATAGTGAGACCACAGGTGGTTCTATTAATCCGGCTAACGGTTATTATATTTATAATGATGGTAATATTACCTATACAGGTGCGGGTCATAGAGATTTAACGGATGCAGACCTGAATGAAGTTGAGTTGTTTATTAATACCTTGATTGCCGCATATTCTACCGGTGTATCAGATCCTTCCGTTGGTTTCTATAATTCACCGGATATTAATGAAAAGCCGATTACTTCTTTAATTGTACCTTATGATGGCAATGTAACTAATCCGGATAAAGGTTCCGGTAATAAGTTTGATTCATCTATTTTAAGGAAAAAAGGCTCAACAGAGTATATGTATAAATTTGTTGACCCTAACACAGAGGCTAGTAAAGGTGTGACTGCTGCTGACGGTACCATGATATATTACCGTGTTGGTGATTATAACTTTATTCGAGGAACAAAGGATATTACGACCAGGTATTACTTACAGGTTCCGAGTGTTGTCGAAGATGAAGAAAACAATAAGTTGTACTATATTATGCCGGATGGAACAAAACTGGATGTTGTATCTTTGAAAGTAGATGGCGTGACAGTTTCAGCGGTTGATATTTCAAATCGGATTAATACATATGCTACTAGTGGTATGTTATTATCAGATACCGCAATGGAGCGTAATAAAGATGGCTCGATAAGTGGTGTAGAGTCCGGTAGAGCGTATGGTTTCTATTTGCCAATGAACTTGTTGAATGATAATGCAAGCTTTACGATTTTAGTAGAAGCGCAGACGACGATTATATCAATTTCTACGTCAGGATATGGTATCAATACAAGGACCGAAAAAGTATATGAACCTTTATCGGTTGTAAAAGCGGATCTGTTGGATCTGGATTAAATATTTAATATGTTTTCTAAAACGCTACAGGCATTTTGTCTGTAGCGTTTTTTTGCAAAGCCTTTTTAATAAAGCTGTATTATCTGAGAATTATCAATATATTATTTTAGAGTTCTTTTTTATGAAAAAAAATTAAATTCAAAAAAAATTCTTTACACATTTGATTTTTTCGTGTATAGTTTGTACCATTGTAAGAGTTTCAAAAAAAGGGGATATAAAAATGGCAAAATATCTGGTCATCGTGGAATCACCTGCAAAAGTAAAAACCATAAAAAAGTTTTTGGGGCCGAACTATGAAGTTATGGCAAGTAATGGTCATGTCAGGGATTTGCCGAAATCAACATTAGGAATAGATTTTGAACATGATTATGAGCCGAAGTACATCACAATCCGTGGAAAGGGAGATATTCTGTCTGCACTTCGTAAAGAAGTGAAAAAGGCAGAAAAGATTTATCTTGCAACTGACCCGGACCGTGAAGGAGAGGCCATTTCATGGCATTTGTATGAAGCGTTGAAGCTTCAGGATAAAAAGGTATATCGAATTACATTCAATGAAATTACAAAGACTGCTGTAAAGGAATCTTTAAAGAATCCGCGTGAGATTGATATGAATCTGGTCAATGCACAGCAGACACGTCGTATTTTAGACCGTATGGTTGGATACAAAATTTCACCATTGTTGTGGGAAAAGGTTAAGAGGGGACTGAGTGCAGGACGTGTGCAGTCGGTTGCTTTGCGTCTGATCGGAGACCGTGAAGATGAAATCAATGCGTTTATTCCCGAAGAGTATTGGTCTTTAGAGGCTGATTTTACGATTGATGGCGAGAAGAAGCCGTTGGTTGCTAAATTCTATGGTAAAAAGGATGAAAAGCTTTCTATCGGCTCAAAAGAGCAGTTAGACGGCATTTTAAATGACTTAAAGGGTGCAAAATATCAGATTTCCGATATCAAAACGGGAGAAAGAGTTCGTAAACAGCCTTTACCCTTTACAACTTCAACCCTGCAACAGGAATCATCCAAGACATTAAATTTCTCTACACAAAAGACAATGCGCTTAGCGCAGCAGTTATATGAAGGTGTTGAAATTAAAGGACAGGGAACCGTTGGTTTAATTAGTTACTTACGTACGGATTCAACCCGTATTTCTGAAGAAGCATCAAAAGCTGCAGCGGAATTTATAGAGGAAAGCTATGGTAAGAATTATCTTGCCGGTGAAAAAAATAAAAAGACTTCCAAAGGAAAGATTCAGGATGCACACGAAGCAATCCGTCCCACAGACATCAATCGAATTCCTTCTTCATTAAAGGATTCATTGCCCAGAGATTTATTCCGTTTGTATCAGCTGATTTGGAAACGCTTTACCGCAAGCCAGATGGCTCCGGCTGTGTACGAAACCACTTCTGTCAAAATTGATGCTGCTGATTATCGTTTTACGGTTGCAGCCAGCAAGGTCAAATTTGACGGTTTTATGAGTGTCTATACCGAAGCAGACGGTGAGAAGGCAGAACCCAACAAGCTTTTGACTTCCTTAAGCAAAGATACAAAGCTTTCTTTGGAGGAATTCCATTATGATCAGCATTTTACACAGCCGCCGGCTCATTATACGGAGGCAAGTCTGGTTCATACTATGGAAGAGTTGGGAATTGGACGTCCTTCAACTTATGCACCTACAATTACAACCATTTTAGCGCGCCGCTATGTCGGAAAAGAAGGAAAGAATTTGTTTATGACAGAAATCGGTGATGTTGTAAACAATATGATGAAAGAAGCTTTTCCTACCATTGTTGATGTCAATTTTACGGTCAATATGGAATCCTTATTGGATGGTATTGAAGAAGACAGTACGAACTGGAAAGTTATTTTAAAGAATTTTTATCCCGATTTGGAAAGTGCCGTAGAGCAGGCAGAAAAGACGTTGGAGCATGTCAAGATTGCAGACGAAGAAACCGATGTCAAATGTGAACTTTGCGGTCGCAATATGGTTATCAAGTATGGCCCTCACGGTAAGTTCCTCGGTTGTCCGGGATTTCCGGAATGTCACAACACAAAACCTTATCTGGAAAAGATCGGAGTATCTTGTCCGAAATGCGGAAAGGATATCGTTGTGAAACGTACCCAAAAAGGCCGTAGATTTTACGGCTGTGAAGGATATCCGGAATGTGATTTTATGGTTTGGCAGAAACCTGTGGACAAAAAGTGTCCCGATTGCGGAAATGTCTTAATCCAAAAGGGGAATAAACTCTGCTGTGCCGATGAAAAATGTGGCTATGTGGAGACTGTGAAGAAGTAATATTAGATAATTTTTATGGGAAAAATTATATGAAATAATTTGGGCACAGGTTCTATTACCACCACCAACTGTTAGAAATATAATTTAACAATTGGTGGATATAGAATAAGTGCCTTTTATATTGTCAATTATTATTATAATATTGATTTTATTGATCTTATTGATCTTATTGATATTACTGATATTATTGTTACTATTGTTACTATTGTTACTATTGATATTATTGCTATTATTACTATTATATTGCTGCTATTTTAAATTGATCTTTTGTTTTTTACTACATATGTGACTTAAGGACATACCGGAATATAAAATTATGACTTAAAGTATGCCCCGGAGCCGATTTATGGCAAGCAACCCAAGCAAAAAGGCATACCGTAAAATAAAATCAAATCAAGAAGTATGCCCCGGAGCCGATTATATGCAAGCAAACCGAGCAAAAAGGCATACCGTAAAATAAAATCAAATCAAGAAGTATGCCCCGAGCCGGTTTTATGGCAAGCAAAACAAACAAAAAAGCATACCAGATAATGAAAGCAAGTCAAGAAGTATGCCTCGGAGCCGATTATATGCAAGCCAATCAAGCAAAAAGGCATACCAGAAAACAAAAGCAAGTCAATAAGTATGCCCCGGAGCCGATTATATGCAAGCCAATCAAGCAAAAAGGCATACCGGAAGACAAAAGCAAGTCAAGAAGTATGCCCCGAAGTCGATTTTAAGCAAGCCAATCAAGCAAAAAGGCATACCAGAAAACAAAAGCAAGTCAATAAGTATGCCCCGGAGCCGATTATATGCAAGCCAATCAAGCAAAAAGGCATACCAGAGCATAAAATCAAGCTAAAAAGTATGCCCGGAGCCGTTTTTTGCGGGTAAAAACAGGTAAAAGGGCATACCAAAATACAAAATCAAGTCAAAAAGTATGCTACGGAGACAATAAAAGGCATGCAAACAAGTCAAAACAGACTCCAAGGACAAAGCAAAAATCGAGAAAGATCAAGTTAAACCTAGCAAAAAAGAAAAACACACACAATTTTCAGACAATTTGACATTTTTGTTTGCATATGTGAGAAAATAATGCTAGAATAATTTTAGTCTCAGCAATTGAAAAAGCTTTCGGTATATGCATAATACAAAGTTTGCAACAAAGTTCTACAAAGGATGAAGAAATCAATGAGTAGTGTACAGCTTCTGGATAAGACGAGAAAGATTGGTAAATTATTACATAACAACAATTCAAGTAAGGTAGTGTTTAATGATATCTGCGATGTCATGAAGGAAATTCTACAATCTAATGTTTTGGTCATTAGTAGAAAGGGCAAGATACTTGGAGTAGGTGAACGGCCCGAGATTGAAAAGATTACCGAGCTTATAGAGGGAAATGTTGGAAGCTTTATTGATACAATGCTCAATGATCGTTTTCTTTCCGTTTTGAGTACAAAAGAAAATGTTAATCTTTCTACATTAGGATTTGAAACGACGGACAGTAAGAAATATCAGGCTGTCATTGCACCAATTGAAATTGCAGGGGAACGTCTCGGAACCTTGTTTTTATACCAGTGCGATGAACAATATGATATTGATGATATTATTTTGACGGAATATGGTGTTACGGTTGTCGGATTGGAGATGCTGCGTTCTGTCAATGAAGAAAATGCCGAGGATTCACGGAAACATCAGGTGGTAAAAGCTGCACTAGGTACATTATCATCTTCGGAAGCTGAAGCAATTGTTCATATTTTTGATGAATTGAATGGAACAGAGGGAATTCTGGTTGCCAGTAAGATTGCAGACAGAGTAGGAATTACAAGAAGCGTCATTGTGAATGCGTTGCGCAAATTTGAAAGTGCCGGTGTTATTGAATCACGCAGTTCCGGAATGAAAGGTACTTATATCAAGGTCGTAAATGATGCTGTGTATGAGGAAATAGAAGATTATCGTCGGAAATTTATGTAAAATGCTAAGGATAGCAAAAATATATGCCGATAAATAATATGAAGTTTATTAATCATTTGGCTGTTATCAAATGATAGTCAAAGAGTTTTTGCGACAACAGGATGGTTTCCTGCTATAAAACATAATAGAGAGCAAAAGGATTTGCACAAGATAAAAGGATTTACCCATGTAAATCCTTTTTATTTTAGAAAAAATGTAATAGGCTTGCATAATTACATTTGCCCCATAACCAGCGATAAAACAAGCGAAGCGGTTTTGTCGGGAACAAAGCTTGTTTACATAATTAAGCACATCTTGTGTCCGGAACGATGAAAAGACACAAGATAAAGTATTTTTTCATAAAAAAATCTTGTGTTTTTCTCTAAATAATCTATAATGGAATAAGGTAGGGCTATTATGCGGTCGTATACAGATTAAGGAGTGGTTAGATGATTTCTTCAAATGCATTCGATTATATCAATGTTCTTGGCAAAGCAGCGGATGCCTCTTGGATTCGCAATGATTTAATTGCCAATAATATTGCCAATTATGATACACCCGGTTATAAAAGACAGGATGTAGATTTTGAGGATGCCCTGAAACAGGCAATTCAAAGTGCTGATGGCACAAATATGGATACAAAGGTTGCCAATCTGCGCAAGGGAGCGCTGGATGTATCCCCTTATACCGATTATGGTGATTATTCATATCGTTTGGACCAAAATAATGTGGATGTTGATACAGAGCAGGTTCAATTAGCGGAAAACCAGATTCGTTATCAGGCATTGATGGACAGTATCAATAGTGAGTTCTCCAATTTGAAGAGCGCTATGAAGTAATAACTTATATTTTAATAATCATGAATACAGTGAAACACGAACTTATTGTATAAAGTAATTTAACAGGAGAAACGGAATGAGTATATTTAATTCTTTTGATATAAATGCATCCGGATTGACGGCACAACGATACCGTATGGATGTGATTTCTGAAAATATTGCTAATGTAAATACCACACGTACGGCTGACGGAACACCTTACAGACGGAAAGTGGTTGTGTTTGAGGAACGTACAGGCGGAGCTTCTTTTGCCGATGCCCTAAATAAGGCGAAGGGTACCTATAAAGGACAGGGCGTAAAGGTTACCGGTACGTTTGAGGATACGGAGACGGATTTGATTAAGGCTTATGAACCGGATCATCCGGATGCCGATGAAGACGGATATGTATATTATCCCAATGTCAATATTATTACCGAAATGACGGACCTGATTGATGCAAGCCGTTCGTATGAAGCAAATGCAACAGCTTTTACGACCAGTAAGGCCATGGCAGTAAAAGGTTTGGAGATGGCCAATTAATTTTTGCAAATATATCAATAGCAAAATTGTAAAATAGTATACAAAATATTAAAATGGTATACAAAATCGATTGCCATATTGGAGGTACAACATGGACATACAATCATTATATGGAGTAAATCCGTCTTTGCTTAATCAGATGACCGGTGCATCTAAATCATCAGCAAATACAACAAATGAGAGTGAAGATATTTTTTCAACTTTTTTGAATAGTGCAATTAATAATATCAGTCAGACGAATAGCTATTTGTCTGATGCTGAAAATGAAGAAATTAAGTTTGCGATGGGTGAAGCGGAAAATACACATGATTTGACGATTGCATTGCAGAAGGCGTCAGCTTCTCTTAATTATACGATTGCAGTAAGGGATAAGATTATCGAAGCATACAATACAATTATGCAGATGCAGATTTAACAATACTACGTGTGATAAAAGGAGCAGTTTGCTGTGTTAGACAGAATAAGGGAAATTCCGAAAAGAGTATTGGAATGGTGGGATAAATTTACAACGCGTCAAAAAACCATCATCATCAGTATTGCGGCGGGTGTCATTTTGGCACTGGCCCTTTTAGTGACCTTATTGACCAGAAAAACGTATGTTACATTGGCTACCTGTGAGACGACTGCAGAAGCAGCTGAGATTGTTGAATTGTTAGAGAGTAATGGTCTTGAATATCAGACAAATGCGGACGGAACCATTGTTTCTGTTTTGGAAAGTCAGGAATCACAGGCGAATTTATTGTTGGGAGCCAATAAGATTACGGCTGCCGGTTATACCATTGATGACGTGACCGCAGGCGGCTTTTCTACGACGGAATCGGACAAGCAGAAGAGATGGGTTTATCTGTTACAGCAAAAGATGGAAACGGATTTAGAGGCCAACTCGGTTGTTAAAAATGCAATTGTTACTCTGGACCTTCCGGAAAATGACGGCACCCTGATTTCTCAAAAGACGGATGCTTTTGCGGCAATTACCTTGGAACTGGAAGGCGAAATGACCGAAGATATTGCGGCGGCGCTTGCACGGTTTGCTGCATCTGCACTGGGCAACGAGACAACGGATAATATTACGATTATTGATACGGACGGAAATCTGCTCTTTTCGGGAGATGACGTATCCTCTGTTGGAGGAGCAACGGCAACCACGCAGCTTTCCATGAAGAAAAAGGCGGAAGATCTGGTAAAGAGTGAAGTAAAATCGGTTTTGCTTGGTACGGATTTGTATGACAGTATTGAAGTGGCAAGCAATCTGGATCTGGATTTTTCATCAACGCAGATTGTAGATCATCAATATACACCGGCAGAAGATCAGACACAGGGCGTGTTAAGTCATTCCGAGACCTATGAGTCCGAGTCGACCGGTGGTACCGGTGGTGTTCCCGGTGTGACGAGTAATGACAGTGACAATGAGCCGAGCTACGTCATTGATAATTATGATAATTCTTCAGAGACTGTCAATCAGCAGTCTTATGATTATCTGCCAAATGAAAAGATTACCACAAAGGATGTTCCGGCAGGGCTTATCCAGTATTCGACATCGTCCATTTCGGTAGCAGCAAAATCTTTACATATCTACAAGGAAGAAGATGTAAAGGCACAGGGACTTTTAACAGATATGACATGGGATGAGTTTAAGGCGGCCAATGAAGCTTCCGTAAAGCAGGAGGTAGATGCGGATATTGTCGCATTGGTACAGACGGCAACTGGTATTCCTGCGGAAAATATATCCATTGTTGCATATGATGTTCCGATTTTTATTGATAAAGAAGGCCTGAATGTAGAAGCTACAGATGTTATTCAGGTTATCATCATTGTATTAATTCTCGGATTATTGGCATTTGTTATTTTGCGTAGTATGCGGGAGGCAAAGACAGAAGAAGTCGAAGAAGAACTTTCTGTGGAGAGTTTATTGCAATCCACGCCTACAGATACACTCGAAGATATTGAATTGGAAGAAAAATCTGAGACCCGCAGATTGATTGAAAGATTTGTGGATGAAAATCCGGAGGCCGTTGCAAATCTTTTGCGAAACTGGCTGTCGGAAGATTGGGGGTAACAGTCTATGGCAAAGATGGGAGAACATTCGATTTCCGGTATACAGAAGGCTGCAATTTTACTGATTGCCCTCGGTCCGGAGAAGTCGTCTTTGATTTTTAAACATTTAAAAGAAGATGAAATAGAAGAATTGACATTAGAGATTGCGAATACGCGCAGTATTACACCGCAGTTAAAGGATGATGTCATCAACGAGTTTTATGAAGTATGTCTGGCTCAGCAGTATATTGCCGAAGGTGGTATCGGTTATGCTAAAGAGTTGCTTGAAAAAGCGCTTGGCGCAGAAAAGGCAATGGATGTGATTGGTAAGCTTACCGCATCATTGCAGGTAAAACCGTTCGAGTTTGTCAGAAAAGCAGATGCTTCCCAGATTTTAAACTTTATTCAGGACGAGCACCCGCAGACAATTGCATTGATTTTATCTTATCTGTCACCAAGTCAGTCTTCTATGATTTTGTCTGCATTGCCTCCGGACCGTCAGGCCGATGTAGCAAGGCGTGTGGCAACGATGGATCGAACAAGTCCGGATGTTATCAAAGAAGTGGAGCGTGTGTTAGAGACACAGTTGTCATCTTTGGTCAATCAGGATTACACGGTTATTGGTGGTGTCGATGCGGTTGTCGAGATTTTAAATACAGTAGACCGTGGAACAGAGAAACATATCATGGAGACTTTGGAAATCGAAGATCCCGAACTGGCAGACGAAATCCGCAAAAAGATGTTTGTATTCGAAGATATTCTGCTTTTGGACGACAGAGCGATTCAGCGTGTGCTGCGTGATGTTGAAAATTCCGATCTGGCAATTGCGTTAAAGGGCTCGACAGAACAGGTTCAGAATGCAATTTTCAACAACCTTTCCAAACGTTTGGCTGCCATGATTCAGGAAGATATGGAATTCATGGGACCTGTACGTATGAAGGACGTTGAAGAAGCACAGCAGAAGATTGTTAATATTATACGTAAGTTAGAAGATTCCGCAGAAATTATTATTTCCAGAGGCGGAGGTGACGAGATTGTTGTCTAAAAAGTCCAATCTATTAAAATATCAGTACGTCACGCTGAACGAAGAAGATGCCCGTGTTATTGATTACAATGAACGAATTGCGGAAAAAATAGCGGAATTGTCACAAAATCTTCAGGAAACCATGGAAGGTGAAAGTGCTGAGGAGTTCGTGGATGGATTTTCGGGTGGACTGGATGCAGAACAGGTATCTGCGTTACTGGATGATGATGCGGGAAATGTGATTAAGGCCGAGCCTGTTTATGATGGTCCGTCGCCGGAAGAACTGCTTGCCCAGGCACAGGAACAGATTGATTCCATGCTTGCCAACGCGCAGGCTGAGGCAGAGATGATTAAAAGCCAGGCCTATGAGGAAGGACAAAAGCAGGGATACCAGGGCGGCCTTGTAAAGGCGACGCAGGAATTGGAAGCAAAAGAGGATATGCTGCGTCGGGAATATGAAGAAAAAGAGAATCGGCTTACCGGTATCTATCAGCAAAAACTGGAAGAAATGGAACCGGTTTTGATTGATACGCTGACGGATATCTATGAGCATATTTTTCATGTGAAATTGTCGGATGAACGGGATGTGATTGTTCATCTAATTGGAAATACATTGAGAAAAACAGACAGCAGTAGCGAATATTTGATTCATGTCTCACCGGAGGATTTAGCATTTGTCAGTATGCACAAAGATGCTTTGATGGAAGCGGGTGGAATTGTCAATTCCTCTGTAGAGTTTATTGAGGATGTTACCTTAAAGAAAAACCAGTGTCTGATTGAGACGGATGGCGGAATTTTTGACTGTAGTCTGGGTGTTGAACTAAAAGAATTAAAAAAGCAATTACTGTTGTTGTCCTACGACGGTGTGCAAAGGGGTTAGAACAGTGGCAAATGCTGCAATTGATGCAAAAAAATATTCCAAAGCATTGGGCATGACTTATTTTAAAAAAATGGGAAAAGTGGTCAATGTTGTCGGACTCACAATAGAATCGGCCGGTCCTGATGCCAAAATGGGAGATTTATGTAGAATCTACAAAGAAGGCAGAACCGGCGAATTTATTTTAGCGGAGGTAGTTGGATTTAAAAATCGTCATACCCTGTTGATGCCGTATGAAGCAACCGACCGTATCGGTGGCGGTTGTGTGGTGGAAGCGGAAGGTGAACCGTTAAAGGTTTTGGTTGGAGATGAGTTGCTTGGACGGACATTAGATGGTCTTGGCCGCCCGATTGAAGGGGAAGAACTGCATTGTCTGCAGAGCTATCCGATGGAAGCGCCGGCTCCCGACCCACTAAAAAGACAGATTATCGATACGATTTTGCCGCTTGGAGTGAAGGCGGTTGATGGCCTGATTACCATTGGAAAAGGACAGCGTATCGGCATTTTTGCCGGTTCCGGTGTAGGAAAATCTACTTTAATGGGTATGTTTGCCCGCAACACGATGGCGGATATCAATGTCATAGCCCTGATTGGAGAGCGTGGCAGGGAGGTGCGCGAATTTATTGAGCGAGATCTCGGAGCAGAAGGTATGGCTCGCAGTGTGGTGGTTGTTGCCACTTCGGACAAACCGGCACTGGAACGAAAAAAAGCCGCACAGACAGCGACGGCGATTGCAGAATATTTCCGTGACAAAGGAAAAGATGTTTTATTAATGATGGATTCGTTAACCCGTTTTTCCATGGCACAGCGTGAAATCGGTCTAGCCAGTGGAGAACCGCCGGTTACCCGTGGCTATCCGCCAAGCGTTTATTCGGAGATGCCGAAACTATTGGAACGTGCCGGACGCAATGAAAAAGGATCCATTACAGGATTATACACGGTTTTGGTAGACGGTGATGATTTCAATGAGCCGATTACCGATACAGCACGTAGTATTCTGGATGGACATATCATGTTAGACCGTCGCCTTGCTCATAAAAATCACTACCCAGCAATTGATGTTCTCCAGAGTATTTCCCGTTGCATGAGCCAGATTGCGGACCGTGAGCATAAGCAGGCGGCAGGAAAGTTGAAAAATGTCCTTGCCACCTATAAAGATGCGGAAGATTTGATCAATATTGGAGCATATAAAAAGGGCAGCAATAAAAATATTGATTATGCAATGGAAAAAATTGATGCCGTCAATGAGTTTCTGATGCAGGAGACCGATGAAAAAATATCGTTTGAAGAAGAAATTCAAAGGCTGTTAAATTTGTTCTAGCTGAGTTTTATACAAGGTATTTTCATACATTTCATTTTGAGAAAATGATTGGTTTCTTTAAGAGGATTGATTATGGCGAAGTTTAGTTATCGGATGCAGAATATTCTCGAAATAAAAGAAAAAATGGAAACGCAGGCAAAAAATGAATTTGCAGCTGCGGTTATGCACTTGTCGGAAGAAGAGGAAAAGCTTTCGACAAAAGTACATTATCGTCAAAAGTTGGAAGAAGACGGGCGCGAATTGCTTTTGGCAGACAGACTGGATATTTTAAAAATCGATGAAAATAAAAAAATGGTTTCTTTTGCCGGTGAACAGGTACGTGCGCAGACAATACAGGTTCGTATGGCAGAAAAGCGCTTAGAAGAGCAGCGGGTGCGTATGCAGAAAGCTATGCAGGAACGTAAGACGCATGAAATTTTAAAAGAAAAAGCATTCGAAGAATTTAAGATGGAATTAAAAGCTTCCGAAGGCAAAGAAATAGATGAAATGACCAGTTATACATATGGACAGAAAACGAAAACGAATGGGTGATTTCTATGGCTGATAACAATATGGATACAAAAGCGGAAAAAAAGAGATTAAAAGAAGAAAAGAAAAAGTTAAAACAGGATCAGAAAGCACAGAAAAAAGAAGCAAAGCAACGTGCAAAGGAACTTGCACAGCAGGAAGCGAATCTGACAGAGGATGAAGAAAGTGGTGGTTTTTCTGTTTTTGTCGTAACCGCGATTATTATTCTGGTATGGTTAGGTATCATTGCTCTGTTAATCAAACTCGATGTAGGTGGATTTGGTTCTGAAGTTTTAGCTCCTGTTTTATCGGATGTGCCGGTTTTAAATAAGATTTTGCCGGAAAGCGAAGAAACAGAAACTATTTCAAGTGAAAGTTATGGTGGCTATACAAATCTGAGAGATGCTGTAAATGATATTGAAAAATTAAAACTCCAGTTAGAGAGTGCGCAAAATACGGTAAATGCGGACGCTGAAAAAATCACGGAGCTTGAAAATGAGGTAACCAGATTAAAAACATTTGAAGAAAAGCAATTAGAGTTCCAGAGAATAAAGAACGAGTTTTATGAAGAAGTTGTATATGCCGAAAATGGTCCCGGAGCAGAAGAATATGTGAAGTATTATGAAACCATGGATCCGGAAACGGCAGAAAATTTGTATAAAGAGGTTGTGAAAGAAGAAGCAGTTTCTGAAGAAATTAAGCGCTATGCGCAGGCTTATTCTGAAATGAAACCCAAACAGGCGGCCACTATTTTTGAAGGGATGACAGACAATCTGGATTTAGTCGCTAAAATTCTCGGTGTTATGGAACCGGATGACAGAGGTGCGATTCTTGGTGTCATGGATTCTGCGGTTGCTGCCAAAATTACGAAAATTATGGATCCCGACTCTTAAGATATTGGTAAAAAAGACCGATATAATTTGAGAGAAAGGAGGTTTTGATATGACCAGTAGTTCTATACAGGATATTTCCGGATTAATGTATCAAAAGCAGGTCAAAGGACAGAAAAATACCGCATCGGATGACAATGATTTATCGGGAATGTTTCAAAATGCCATGAATTTGGCAAAAGATAACAGTACCTTGGGAAATTCTGATTATGGCAGGACGAAGGATTTGTCAGTTGAGAAACAGCAGGGAACGCAAAATTTGCATAACATGGTTTCCGGCTCTCAAAAAACATACGATTTTGTTAATCGGAAAGATACTGCACCGGTGATGGGAAATTCGCAGAAAGATTCGTATGGAAATGTTGACAGAAGCAAAGAATTACGAAATTTGGACGCTGATCGTTCTTCGAAAAAAAATGATGATGTAAATAAAACATCAGATGAGAAAAAGACAGATGCAAACGTGACGGACGAAGAAATAGCAGACGAAAAAGCGATTGAGACAGAAGAAAAAATTATTGAGAAAATCGCAGAAGAACTGAATGTTTCTGAGGAAGATGTGAAAGCCGCAATGGAAGCACTCGAACTTGGTTTTGCCGATTTGACAAATCAGTCCAATATGGCATTGTTGGTAACGCAGCTTACGGCAAATGGTGACAGCCTTGCTATGCTGACGGATGAAAATTTATTTGCAACGATTCAAGATTTGACAGAGACGATTTCCGATATGCTTCAGGAAGGATCATTAATCGGTTTACAAGGAAACGATGGATTCACAGAAGATGTATTTTTTTCTGAAACGGAAGATGACATGCCTTCTGTAGCAATGGAAGATGTGTCAGAACATACAGATAAAGTGGAAGAACCGGCTTTTGAAAGAAATGTGGATTATGAAATACATCAGGAAGATGTGACTACAGATACGAAAGCGGTATCAGAAGAGACTGTGCCAAAGCAGAGTAGTCCGGATAATACCGCATCTGATTTTTCTAATGCAAATCAAGAATTAACAGGAAATGGTGAAAATCATGCAATGGCAGATCAGTCTGATGCGTCTTCTTTGGTAAATCCCTTTGACATGACCAATGCCGGTGGCATGGATGCTGTCAATAAAGCGGATGTTGTATTTTCTTCAAATGTGAACGTCAAAGATATCATTGATCAGATAGCTGAACATGTAAAAATTAGTAATTCCGCAGATTTTTCTGAGGTTGAGATTTCTTTACACCCTGCAACATTGGGAAATGTGCATTTACAGGTATCAGAAAAAGCAGGTATTATTACAGCTGTTATTACAACCGAAAACGAAACGGTCAGAGATGCTTTACTGGTTCAGGCGATGGTACTGAAGGAAGAATTAAATGAACAGGGCCTGAAAGTTGAATCCGTAGAAGTGACGATTGCCAGTCATGAGTTTGAACAAAACATGCAAAGAGACGAAGGGCAGGAAGCTAAACAACTTTACGAAGAACAGGTCAATAAACAGACACGTCGACGTATTATGATTTCCGGCTTGGAAGAAGCACAGGAAATGCTTCAGGATGAAACACTTTCCGATGCGGAACGTATTCAAATCGACATGATGGCGAAAAACGGCAGCAGCATGGATGTCATGGCGTAAAAGGTTAGAAAGGAGAAATAATATGGTATCAGCCAGTGTGGTAGATGGAATTTTGCAACAGACAGCAACTGCAAGTTCGGATAAATCGAAAAAAACATCAGGTGGTTCATCCCTTGGAAAAGATGATTTTCTACAGCTTTTAGTGGCACAGATGAAATATCAGGATCCGTTGGAGCCAACTTCCAATACAGAATATATTTCACAGTATGCTACATTTTCAGAATTAGAGCAGATGCAGAATATGAGTTCAACAATGGAATTGTCAAGGGCATCAGATCTGGTAGGAAAAACAGTTGTTGTAGAAACAACAGATGCAACCGGAAAAACATCCAGTGATATGGGTGTAGTAGATTATATCAGTTATGAAAATAACAAAGCTTTAGTTTGGGTCAATGGACAATCATGGGCACTTGATTCGGTAAAAGAGGTTGCGGACCCGGCTTATATTGAAGCATATTCCATGGCAGTAACCTTGAATACTGCATTAAATAAGCTTCCCAATATCAATGCATTAACGGTACAGGATAAAGATGCGGTTGATTCTATTTCTCAAATGTATGAAGGAATGGATGAATATCAGCAGAGCTTTGTTGCACAGGAAAGTATTGAAAAAATCAAAAATTATGTTCAAAAAATGCAAGAGCTTGTTAAGTTACAGGAACTTGCTGACGATAATAATAGTGAGACAGCTGACAACGATACAGTGACAGAAGAACCTACCGTATAAATTGTTGGTACAACAGGTTTTTCGTGCGAATCGCAGGGAGGAAAAAGAATGAACGGAATCAATCAAACCTTTCTTTCGAGCGCTCAGATCATGGACCGGTATATTACTGCCGGAAAAGTAAATCAAAGTCAGGAAACATCCAAATCCAATTCGTTTCAGGATGCTTTGTTAGAGGCTATGGACAGCAGCAGGGAAACAACTTTAAAGTTTTCCAAACATGCGACCAGCCGGTTGGCAGACAGGAATATCGAATTGACAAAAGAACAAATGGATCGTCTGACAGAAGGAACCAATAAAGCGGGTTCGAAAGGAATTAGAGATTCGCTGGTCATGGTGGATCATCTTGCTTTTATCGTAAATATACCAAAGAATACGGTAATCACAGCAATGGATCAGTCACAGGCGGATGAAAACATTTTTACAAATATTGATGGAGCCGTAATCGCTTAGCCGGACCTTATGGAGGCTAACTTGTTTTCGAATGACAGAGAAAACAGACGGTGCAAAACAGGAGGTCGTTTAATTATGATGAGATCACTCTACTCTGGTGTATCGGGATTGAAAACACACCAGGTCAAAATGGACGTAATTGGTAATAATATTGCGAATGTTAATACAACAGCATATAAATCACAGTCCATAACTTTTTCGGAATTAATGTATCAGACAACACAGGCTGCCAGTGGACCGAATGCTACAAGCGGTACTGCAGGTACCAATGCAAAGCAGATTGGTCTTGGTGTAAAATCAGGCGCTATCAGTACGGCAATCGAAACTGCAGGTGCTTCTCAGACAACCGGCAATCCGTTTGATATCCGTATTACCGGAGATTCATTTTTTATCGTTAGTGACGGTAGCAAGAATTTCTTTACCAGAGATGGATCTTTCTATGTAGACAGTGTCGGTAATCTGGCAATGTCATCCAACGGATATAATGTTATGGGATGGCAGGTTGATGAGACTACAGGAACCATTAAAAAAGATACGGTTTCTGCATTACGTATTATGAGTGCCGAAAATATGACATATCCGCCGGAGGCAACAACCAAGGCATATGTTTCCGGTATCATTGATAAAAACGATGTTCAGGTTGCTTCTGAATCCGGTAAGATCATGAACTTAAGCTTTTTTGATATGCTTGGATATGCTTATACTGCAAAATTATCCATGAAAGAGACAGATACACTTGGTTTGTATTCTGTAGAATTGACTTCGATTTTAGATGAAAATGGACAGGAAGTAAATATTCCCGGAGCACAGCTTGGCAGTGTGTCAACAGCACCTCAGGTGCAGTCATTGGTTATGAGTTCCGCTTACACACTTGCTGGCAACAACTTGTCTTATGTGGATGATGGTGGCGCGACACAGACAATCGATCTGACAAGTACTGCATTGACGGATGCAGAGAAGGAAAAAGTGGCAAATGCATTTGGTTATTCTTCATATACGGAATTTGCAAAATTGACTCTTGCAGATGGAACAACGGTTGGTTCTTATGTGGACGCAGGTACTTTGACAACCTCAGGCGTATTGACTGCCGGAACAGATGCAGAGGGTAATCCGATTACTTCATTAAATACAACAGGCCGTCAGGTGACAGGTGGTTTAATCCAGTATGATACTGCTACCGGTACGATTAAGAGTGTAAATGGATTGACCAATGATTTTGGATTAAATTTATCCTTTGGTGCTTCTACATATCCTGCGGGACCTTATGAAACAATCCGCATTGATTTTTCTACTTCCACCAACTTTAACAATAACGGTACCAGTACCATCAGTGCAGATCCCGGTGACACACAAGGAAGAGGCACAGGCCGAAAACTTGGTGCTATGTCCGGTATTTCCATCCAGAATGATGGTATGATTTATGCCTCTTACGACAATGGACAGACAAGACTTTTAGGTCAGATGGCAGTGGCAGAATTTACCAATGCTTCCGGTTTGCAAAAAGAAGGCGACAATCTTTATTCTGCAACATTAAACTCCGGTGAGTTTGATGGCATCGGTGTTGATATCTCTGCAAACGGTGGATATATGGAAACCGGTGTTTTGGAAATGAGTAATGTTGACTTGTCAGCAGAGTTTACCGATATGATCACCGCTCAGCGTGGTTTCCAGGCCAATTCCCGTATAATTACCGTATCCGATACCTTGTTGGAAGAATTGGTTAACTTAAAGAGATAATCTAAATAGATAGTCTAAAAAGGATAGTCTAATAAATAGTCAAAAGATGATCTAAAGAGATATTCTAAAAGAGATAGTCTAAAATAGATAGTCCAAAGATTGTCAAAAAAGATAGACTATAGAGATAGCCTAAAGATTGTCTAAAAGATAGTTTGAAGAGAAATCTTAAAAGATTGATAGATTAAAAAGTCTAATTAGAAAATCTAATAAATAGTCTAAATTGATAGATTAAAGTGATGATCAATAATTTAGCAAGTTAATAAACAGATATATAGAAACATAGGGATGTTTTTCGTATAATCGAAGAGTGTCCCTATGTTTCGTTAGGGTTGCGGGATTAACGGTTAATTGGGGGCTTCTGGAAAATTTAGCGAATAGACCTTGGATTAGTCACATCATTTCGTATTTGTGCTTATATATGTTTGAACACAAATTATTATATAGCCTTGTGCAAAATGATGTTTGCGGAACTTATTTATTACATGCGATTAGCACTCATGTAGGTCCAAAACAAGAAAAATAGTCGGTTTGGGCTGACAGGTGTATAGAGTTAGTAGGTCCAAAACAAGAAAAATGGTCGGCTTGGTCTGACAGGTTCATAGAAGTTGTAGGCCCAAAACAAGAAAAATAGTCGGTTTGGGCTGACAGGTTCATAGAAGTTGTAGGCCCAAAACAAGAAAAATAGTCGGTTTGGGCTGACAGGTTCATAGAAGTTGTAGGCCCAAAACAAGAAAAATAGTCGGTTTGGGCTGACAGGTGTATAGAGTTAGTAGGTCCAAAACAAGAAAAATGGTCGGCTTGGTCTGACAAGTTCATGGAAGTTGTAGGTCCCAAGCAAGAATAATAGTCGGTTTGGCCTGACAGGCGTATAGAGACTGTGGGCCCAAAACAAGAAAAATAGTCGGTTTGGGCTGACAGGTTCATAGAAGTTGTAG
>CAMEJJ010000016.1 GCA_945919795.1 uncultured Lachnospiraceae bacterium | reverse complement strand
TAGATAACAAAAAACGCCGTATTTATGCGGCTTGTGGCGTTTCGCAAACGCCTAATGACTATTATTTGAAAGAGGAGACAGATCATGAATATTGTAGTATTGGAACAAAACAGTATAGGTTTGGATATTGATCTTACGATTTATGAAGAATTTGGTAATGTGATTTATTATGGAAATACAGTTCACGAAGTGGCAGAGCGTATTAAAGATGCAGATATTGTCATTGCAAATAAAGCAAGACTGGATGAGGAGAGCATGAAGGAAGCACCCAATGTAAAGCTCATCTGTGAGTTTGCAACAGGATACGATAATGTTGATTTGGAATATTGCAAAAAAAGAGGAATTGCCGTTGCCAATGTAGTCGATTATTCTACTCCTGCCGTTGCACAGCATACGTTTGCCATGGCGCTCTATTTATTGGAAAGACTACCTTATTATGATAACTATGTGAAGTCCGGAACTTATGCATCACAGGATCGCTTTTCCAATTTTGACAAGCCCTTTTTGGAACTGGAAGGTAAAAGATGGGGAATTGTCGGTCTCGGAAATATTGGTAAAAAGACTGCTAAGATTGCAAAGGCTTTTGGATGCGAGGTTGTATATTATTCCGTAACAGGAAAAAATAGCAATCAAGAGTATAAACGTGTAGAGTTTGATGAATTGCTGGAAACATGTGACTTTATTTCTGTTCATTGTCCTTTATCAGATTTGACGAAAAATCTCATTGATTATAATGCCATGAAAAAAATGAAAAAGACTGCTATTCTTTTAAATGTGGCAAGAGGTCCGGTTGTCAACAACGCGGATTTGTACAGAGCTTTGATTGAAGGAGAAATTTATGCAGCCGGATTGGATGTTTTGGAAAAAGAACCCATTACAAAAGATAACCCTCTTAGCAAAATCAAAGACAGCGAAAAACTGATTATTACTCCTCATATGGCATGGGCAAGTACCGAATCCAGAACCCGACTTGCCGTAGAAGTTTATGAAAATATAAAAGCCTTTTTAAATGGAGAAAAGAGAAATATAGTGAATATGTGAAACTGAATAAATGAAAGTTTATCTATCAAAGATTTTTTAACTTTTGTGCTTTTCGTATTATTAATAGGGTGAAATGATTTAAAAGCATATAAAGTAAATCGGCGTCAATCTAATGATTGACGCCGAAACTTTACTTTGGTTTGGGTTTTAAATTGAAAGAGTGTGTGTTTGTTAATATCTCAACTTTTCTGTATCATAATTCATAATGAGAAGAAAATCAAATCGCAACTAATACGAAAAAAATTGTATTTTATGGGCATTTTGTATAATAAGTGTGGAAAAAAGAATGCCTTTTGACTTTGTTTTCGTGAGAGTGTTCACGGGCACGCAGTTATATTTTGTTAAAAAGCACAAAAACAATTTAAAAAAGAATTGAAAATTGGGAGAAATGCAAGAAAATGAAAAAAATTCCCCTTGTCAGTATGATTTAGAAAAGATAAACTAAGAAAGAACCTAATTCACATGATGTGACAATGATATGCTATAATAAATATGTGTTATGGTATTAAAAAGATTATACTAATCTGTAAAAAAAGATTTTAATTTTTATCGAATAATGGAGGAAAAAATGAGTAGCGAAATCAGAGACATTAACTTAGCAAAGAGCGGAGAACAGAAAATAGAATGGGTAAAAAGAAATTGTGATCTTCTTCGCACTTTGGAAGCAGAATTTGAGCAAACAAAACCCTTTACAGGAAAGAAAATTGCATTATCTGTTCATCTGGAAGCAAAAACAGCATATCTTTGCAAGGTTTTAAAAGTCGGTGGAGCCGAAATGTATGTGACCGGTTCCAATCCTTTATCCACACAGGATGATGTGGCAGCAGCTTTGGTGGCAGCAGGATTAGAGGTACACGCATGGTATGATGCAACGGATGAAGAATACAATCATCATATCCGGGAAGTATTAAAAATTGGTCCCAATATCATCATTGATGACGGCGGAGATCTGGTAAATATGATGCATACTGAGTTTACAGATTTGATTCCTCAGGTAATCGGTGGATGTGAAGAGACAACTACCGGAATTATTCGTTTGGAAGCTATGAATAAAGCCGGAAAATTACAATTTCCCATGGTTCGCGTAAATAATGCACAGTGTAAGCATTTCTTTGATAATCGTTATGGTACCGGACAGTCTGTATGGGATGGCATTAACCGTACAACCAACCTAATTGTTGCCGGCAAAATTGTAGTTGTTGCCGGATACGGCTGGTGTGGAAAGGGAACTGCGATGCGTGCCAAAGGTCTGGGAGCACGGGTTATTGTAACTGAAATTGATCCGGTTAAAGCAATTGAAGCAGTTATGGACGGTTTTGATGTTATGCCTATGAAAGAAGCTGCAAAGTACGGAGATTTCTTTGTTACCGTTACCGGTTGTGACAAAGTAATTGATGAAGAAGATTTTATGGAAATGAAAGACGGAGCCATTCTTTGCAATGCCGGTCATTTTGATTGTGAAATTGATATGGCAAGACTTCGTGAAATTGCTGTATCTTCCAAAGAAATGAGAAAGAATATTATTGGTTATACTTTATCAAACGGAAATACTCTTTGCGTTTTGGGAGAAGGAAGACTTGTAAACTTAGCTTGTGGTGACGGACATCCTGCCGAAATCATGGATATGAGTTTTGCCATTCAGGCTCTTTCTGCCAAATATCTGGTAGAAAAAGGAGCTGAACTTACAGAAAAATTAATTGATGTTCCCGAAGAAGTTGATCGCGATGTTGCCGTTCGCAAGTTGAATTTCTTAGGAAAACAGATTGATGTTTTGACACCCGAGCAGGAAAAATATTTATACGGCTAATTTGGGGACGGTTCTTTTGGCACGGTTGACGGAATTGTCGGGATAAATTGTTGGGATGATTCTTTTGGAATCGTTTTTGAAAAATATCAAGGATGAATTTTTGGCCACTACTGCCGGAGATTCGTCCTTTTTTTACATCCTTTTCAGGGACATGTAAAATTATGGAAGAATGTATTATCTCAACATAAATCATAAATAAATTAATGTTTTTCGATAATTTATTGTTGACAAATGAAAATTAGTGCGTATAATAAAATTAATGATAAACATTAATTAATTATTTTTTATCACATATTAATTTACTAACAATGTAAAATGATCCGGACGGGGTCATAGAGACAGTATAGAAACTGTCACAAGATGAATGATGATGGAGGATGAGAAAATGAAAGAAAAAGCGATTCAAAAAATCAACAAAATGGGTAAGATCGGAGGTATTCTGATAAATATTGCAAAAGTATTCTGTATCATAGGATTACTTTTTGCCATGGCAGGAACAATTGCCACACTGTGTATTCCAAAGGATTTTATTTGTTTTATAGGATCTACCAAGGGTTCCGTGGTCGTAAATATGGAAGCAGTCGGAAAGACTCTTTCAGACGAAGACAGAGAAAAAATAAACAAGGGTGAAAGCTTTAACGGAGGAAGTGTAAAATTTGAAGAAAACGGAAGAAGCATAACAATGGAAGAAGCTTATGCAGAAGGAAATACCATTACCTTTTCAGCCGGCGAAGTATTAAACCAATACGTTAGCCTGCATGATATGGCATATGCTTTAATCATGGCAGTAGTTACAATTGTCATGACTTTAGTATCCTTATTCTTTGGTGGATTTTTATGCAAAGCATTTAAAGAATGTGTGTCACCATTTGAAGAAAATGTCATTGTAAAAATGCGTCATTTTGCATATTCCTTAATTCCGTGGGTTATTTTAAACAGTATTTCAAATTCTATGTTTTCTTCGATTTTAAATGGTAAAATGGATGTTGAGTTTACATTGGACATTAATATGTTGATCATTGTACTGATCATTCTGGCGTTAGTATATATTTTCCAATATGGTGCCATGTTACAGCAGGAATCAGACGAAACATTATAATAGAGGAAGGTAAGACATATGGGAAAAATAATTCTTAGATTAGACCGGGTCATGGCTGATCGGAAAATAGCTTTAAAAGATTTATCGGAGAAAGTCGGTGTAAGCAATGTAAATTTATCTAAAATGAAAACCGGAAAAATCAGTGCTATCCGTTTTTCCACACTGGAAGCGATATGTGAAGCGCTGGATTGCCAGCCCGGAGATATTTTAGAGTATGATCCGGAGGCATGATATGGATGTATTTTTATCGGAGCTAATTGGAGCTATCTTTCAGTTAATACTATTCTTAATCATACCGTTTATCTGGTGGTTGATTTCTGCAAGAAAATATATCAATTTCCTTAATTGGATTGGTATCAAAAAGATTCATCATGAAGGAAAGTGGTTAAATACCATTCTCATAACGCTTGGTGTCGTTTTTGTTTATGGTCTTTTAACAACTATATTGATAACAATGTATTCTGATAGCATTACAGCTGCGGGAAGTAACTTTGCAGGAATGGGGATTTTGGCGATACCGGCAGTATTAGTATATGGATTTGTTCGTACAGGATTGTCGGAAGAACTTTTTTTCAGAGGATTTTTGCTGAAAAGAGTTAGCAGTAAATGGGGATTTGCAATAGGTAATACTGTTCAAGCAATCTTATTTGGTGCAGTACATGGTATTCCATTTGGAATAGCTACTCACAATATTTTTGTGACAATTATGCTTACATTATTACCTGGGATGCTTGGATGGTATCAGGGTTGGTTAAATGAGAAAAGATGTGGTGAAAGCATTATTCCAAGCTGGCTGTTACATGGAACAATAAATGCAATCGTTGCATGTTTATCATTGTAAGATAAAAAATATTATTATATGACCGGTTTCAAAACTCTGACATCGTCTTCAGACAGTTGAAACCGGTCATTTATTTTGATGGTGACGAGGAAAATGCAGTGTACTTGTACAATTGCATTTGACGACCGCTAATCATCGACGAAACAAGCAAATCTCAATTCACAACAATAATTTATTGTAATACGATAAATATTTATTGACTTATCTGATGTTCAATGTTATAGTATCACCATAATCGTAGAAAAATTTACCAAATATGGGAGGATTTATTATGAGTCAGAAAGGTTTGGCAAATTCACTTAAGGCAATTATTATCGGATTGGCTGTATGTGGATTATTAATTTATTTCTATTTTTTACCGGTATGGGGAAAGGCTTTGGTGGGAGATTTTCCACAATATGAAGATGCCTATTGGCCATGGCTGATTATTTTGTGGATGAGTGCTATTCCCTGTTATCTGGTGTTGTTGTGCGGATGGAGAATTTCTACAGAAATCGGAAAAGATAATTCGTTTTCTGAAATCAATGCAAAAATGCTAAAAAATATTGCATTACTTGCTGTAATGGATTCGGTTTATATTTTTGTTGCAGGAGGCATTTTGTTTGCACTTGGTATGAGTACAGGGGTCGTAGAAGTTTTAATTCTATTTGTTGTCTTTGCCGGTGTTGTTGTCACGGTTGCAGCAGCAGCGTTGTCGCATCTGGTGTATAAGGCAGCAGCTATGAAAGAGGAAAATGATTTGACAATTTAGCAATCGGGAGGCAAAAGATGATTATTATCAATATTGATGTAATGTTAGCAAAAAGAAAAATGAAGGTCTCTGATTTGGCTGATCAGGTGGGCATTACTCTGGCTAACATGTCTGTTTTAAAAAATGGAAAAGCAAAGGCAATCCGGGTAGAGACTTTGGATAAAATATGTAAAGTATTGGATTGTCAGCCGGGCGATATCTTGGAATGGAAAGATGAAGAAGTTAACTGATTTTTCATGAGAAAGAAGGAAATAATATGGAAACGAGTACAGAAACGAATATAGAAAATAAGCATATGGAAATAAATCAAACAGCCATTCAAATGTATTATGAAAGAAATACAAAATACACGGAAATGGTAAATCACTTTTTCCCCTTTGGCATAGGTTGTTTATTATATGGAATACTTTTTACCATCAGCTTGTATAAAGGATTCCACGGAATTACAATGCCAATTCTGGCAATCGTTACAGGTGTCGGAATTATAGGTGCAGTTAAAAAATTAGGAATTACAATTAAAAAGCAAAGTATTTTCTATATTCTGGGTATTGTTCTATTGGGAATTAGTAGTTGTTTAACCGGGGACGGATATTTAATTTTTTTCAATGTTTGCGGCATTATTCTATTGATATTCAGTTGGTTACTATCGGCCTTTTGTGATACATCAAAATGGGGATTTCCAAAATATTTAAAAGAATTAATCAATGCAGTTTTCGTTCCGATTGGTTATTTAAATGGATTCTTTAAATCGTTGTTTAATTACTTCTCTGACAAAGAAGAAGAAGAAAAATCATCGAAGACAAAATATGTCTGGCTGGGTATTCTGTTGGGAATTCCTTTTGTTATGGTCGTTACAGCTCTTCTAGTCAGTGCGGACGCAGTATTTGGAAATATGTTTAAAAATGTATTTGAAAAAATTCGTTTGCCGGAAAATCCGATTTGGCTCTTTTTCCTATTGGTTTGTGGTATTATTGGAAGTTTTGCCATTTTAGGCTATTTTGCGGACGAAAAGATTAAAGAAGAGACAAAAGAAGGGCGCAATTGGGAGCCACTTTTGGCCATAACATTTTTATCATTATCTACTGTGATTTATTTGGTTTTTTCTGTGGTACAGATTTTATATCTCTTTATAGGGGGATTTCAATTACCGGACGGATATACTTATGCGACTTATGCACATGAAGGCTTTTATCAACTTCTTGCAGTATGTCTGATTAATTTAATTGTTTTGTTTGTATGTATCGGAAAATTCCGGGACAATTTGATTTTAAAAATAATACTTACGATTTTTTCCGCCTGTACTTATATTATGCTTTCGTCCAGTGTCTTTCGAATGATATTATATATTCAGGTTTATCAGATGACATATTTGAGATTGATGACTTTATGGGGAATTTTGGTAATTGGAATCGTTATGTTGGGATGCGTCATTACAATATGGAAGAATTCCTTCCGACTATTTCAATATGCAATGATTGTTGTGGCTGTTTTGTATATTTCTCTTTCTTTAGCACGCCCCGGATACTTGATTGCAAAATATAATCTGGCAGATAAAAAAGCAGATGTTGATATTCACTATCTTTTGAACTTGGGAACAGATGCCATTCCGACATACTTAGAGAGTGCACAGTTTGAAAAAATTTATTCGGAAAATAAAGAAGAATATGATGCATATTTAAAAGCAAATGGTGAAATTTATAATGATCACAAAATTGACCAAGACGGCTCATATATTAAGAGACCCTGGGTATATGAGAAAATGCGTAAATATCAGGAAATAAATACGGAAATGGGAATTCTGGATTTTAATTTTTCTTATTACAAAGCCGGTAAAAAAATACAAGAAAAAATGGGATTGATTTTATAGATCTTGAGGTTAAAATATAAATAGCAGTAAAACGAAATGTGTTTTACTCATTTAGCAAATACATATACAAAAATGATTATCTTTTTAATATTGGAGGAACCCCATGTTTTACGTACCGGATGGAACAAAACTTTGCGGATTTTATGAATGTGAGGATTGCAGTAACCGATTTCTGGACTTAAAAATCGGACCCAGAATTGTGTGTCCTTATTGCGGAGAAGAGCCGGATATGGAAATTGGTCCTGATGAAGAAATGCCGCAGGCAAAAGAAGCGGCTAAGCTCATTCAGGTTGTAGAAGGCGAGGAGGATGTAGAAAAATTTGACACATTGCTGAGTCTGGCTGTTACCGGCGGAGATTATGAATGGCTATAAAAAGATTATGAATAGCTATAAAATAGGAAACGATCGGAAATAATCAATAATTGAATAAAATTTTTCTAAAATGTCTAATATTACTCTTAATTACATAGACATATTTCTAATAAAACATATATAATAAAAATGCTGTTGGAGAATTCATTTATTCCAACAGCATTTCCTAGTTTTATCAAATAAAATTTGGTATATGGGAAAAAGCATAATGTATCTGATAAAGGCATGGAAAATAGATGAGTACTTCTAAAAATATGCACAATCAGATTAAAGTATGGAAGGTGAAAAAATGAAGAAAGAAAAAAAGCAGCTTTCCTTAAATGCAAAAATTATTATTACCTGCTTTTTTATGGTCATTGTTCCGAACATTTTAATCTTTTGTTCATTAATGGGAATTAAGGGTTATTTCGAAGCTACCATGGGTTCGGCGTTTCGGGACAAAGTTGACCCATCAATTTTACGATTTTTTATCATGGATACCCTGATATCCGTAATTATTATTCTGGTAATCTGTATGCTTGTTGTCAGAAGATATGTGTACAAAGAAATTGTCCGGCCGATTTCCGAATTGAATGTTGCGATGAAAAAAATAGCCGAAGGCAATCTGGATTATCGGATGGAAAACAAATATGACAGTGAAATGGGAGAAGTCTTTAATAATTATGAAGAGATGCGCTTAAAATTAAAGGAATCGACCACCGAAATGATGGAAAATGAGGAGCACAACCGAGAACTTGTCAGCAATATCTCCCATGATTTAAAGACTCCGATTACATCCATTAAGGGGTATGTGGAAGGTATCATGGACGGAGTTGCCGATACTCCGGAAAAGATGGATCGGTATATTAAGACCATCTACAACAAAGCAAATGATATGGATCGGTTGATTAATGAACTGACAATCTATTCCAAAATTGATAATAACCGGATCCTTTACAACTTCCAGAGAATTAATGTCAGTGAATATTTTGAAGATTGTGTAGATGAAGTCGGACTGGATTTGGAATCCAAAAATATCAAACTCAACTTTGATAATCTCATTCCGGATGATACCATTGTTATTGCCGATCCGGAACAGATGAAACGGGTTATCAATAATATTATCGGAAACAGTATAAAATATATGGATAAAGACCTGACAAAAGAGCAGGGCATGATTGAAATACGTCTGTTGGATGATATCGATTCCATCCGGATTGAAATAGAAGACAATGGACGAGGCATTGCCGCAAGGGATTTAGGTCGTATATTTGAGCGTTTTTACAGAACGGATGCATCCCGTAACTCTTCCCGTGGCGGAAGCGGTATCGGTTTGTCAATTGTGAAAAAAATTATTGAAGATCATGGTGGATATATATGGGCAACCAGCAAAGAAGGCGAAGGAACCTGTATGCACTTTGTTTTAAGAAAGTATAAAGAGGTGGATGACGATGAGTAAAATTTTGATTATTGAAGATGAAGAAGCAATTGCAGATTTGGAAAAGGATTATCTGGAAATGAGCGGATATGAAGTGCTCATTGAAAATGACGGAACCAAAGGTTTAGAAGTAGCATTAAAGGAAAGCATTGATCTTTTGGTACTGGATTTAATGTTGCCCGGTGTAGATGGATATGATATTTGTAAGCAGGTTCGAGAAGAAAAAAATATTCCTATTTTAATGGTTTCTGCAAAAAAAGATGATATTGATAAAATACGTGGTCTGGGATTAGGAGCGGATGACTATATGACCAAACCATTCAGTCCCAGTGAGCTGGTCGCAAGAGTGAAAGCACACTTATCCAGATATGAACGTCTGGTAGGTTCCACACAAAAAAGCAATGATATTGTGGAAATTCGTGGAATCAAGATTGATAAAACAGCACGACGGGTATTTATCAACGGTGAGGAGAAGATTTTTACAACCAAGGAATTTGATTTGCTGACATTTTTAGCAGAAAATCCGAATCATGTATTTACAAAAGATGAGTTGTTCCGTGAAATCTGGGATATGGAATCCATTGGAGATATTGCAACGGTTACCGTCCATATCAAGAAAATCCGTGAAAAAATTGAGTACGATACTTCCAAGCCGCAATATATTGAAACCATCTGGGGTGTGGGATATCGGTTTAAGGCTTAAAAAGGTAAAAGATTATGCAAACACAGATCCTATATGAAGACAACGATATTCTGGTGTGTTACAAGCCTGCGGGAATAGCAACACAAACAGGCGGATTTGCAAAAATGGATGTTGTTTCCGAATTGAAGAATTATCTGGCAAAAGAAGGGAAAAAAGAGCCCTATCTTGGTCTGATACAACGTTTAGACCAGCCGGTTGAGGGTGTTTTGGTATTTGGTAAAAATTCCAAGGCGACAGCTGTGCTAAATCAACAGATTGCAGATAAAACAATGAAAAAACAGTATCTGGCTGCGGTATTTTTAGAAGACAGATCGGATTCGGATAATTCTTTTTGGAAAGAGAAGGAGTTACATCTGGTTGGAGAACAGATTACCCTGACTGACTATTTACAAAAAGATTCCAAAACAAATTTGTCAAAAGTTGTATCGGCAAATAATAAAGAAGCTGTAAAAGCAGCAAAAAAGGCTGAACTGACATATACCATTACAAAAAAGGAAAAAATAGATCAGGGATACATTTTATACGTTAAAATAGATCTTCATACCGGCAGACATCATCAAATCCGGGTGCAGTTTTCCCATGCAAAAATGCCGCTTTTAGGAGATTTAAAATACGGAACAAGCCTGTCAAAACAGGTAAGCCAAAAACTTTGTGTGCCTGACGTGGCACTATGTGCTCAGACAATACAATTTCGGCATCCTTCAAGTAAAAAACCCTTGGCTTTTACCATAAAACCCCAAAAAACAATTTTACAAAATGTAACAGAATAAAAGAAAACGGATTTCCCATACTATCAAAAGGTGATAGTATGGGATCTTTTTATTATGATATTAAAAAACATCAAAAGGAAATTTATTTTGTTCTGGCAGCGGTTGGTATTTTTCTTTTAATCAAATATATTGTCGTATTTATTCTGCCCTTTGTGATAGCGGGAATCTATGTCTATATCATTCGAAAACCTCTTCTGTTTCTTCATAAAAAGACCAAAATCAATAAAGGGTTTTTATCCGGTCTGTTCTTATTTTTGCTTCTTTCTATCGTCTTGGTACTTGTCTGGTATATCGGTATGAAAGGTTTCTTCCGTTTCAAAGAATTTGTTCTCCATCTGGGAATATATGAAAGAAGCATTTCGGGATTTATACATGAAAGCTGTTGTTCTATAGAAAAAAATTTGGGAATTAATTCTATTTATGTAGAAAATCTGATTATTGACAGAGTGGATATTCTGATTGAAAATCTGGAAAAGGATTTATTGCCCGGAATTGTCGGTCAGACATTTTCATATGGAAAAACACTGTTTTCCGGTTTTATGTTTTTGATCGTAACCATCATTGCCGCAGTCCTGTTTGCACAGGATTATGATCGGATTCTGGAAAAAACCCAAAAGATCCCTTTTTTTGGAGAAATGACTTTGATGGTAGGAAAACTAATCCGGACTGTCGGTAAATATCTTTTGGCACAGATAGAAATCATGTTAATTATCAGCTTGATTTGTTTTGTGGGATTTTTGATTTGTGATTATACCTTTCCTTATTTGTGGGCACTGTTTACCGGCTTTCTGGATATGCTTCCGTTTATCGGAACAGCCATGGTTTTATTGCCGCTTGCCGTTTTCCAGTTGCTCATGGGAAATGAACTGGAAGCATTGATTTTACTTTTTACCTTTGTGGTTTCTGCAATAGCCAGGGAATTGCTTGAGCCAAAATTCATCGGAAAAAGCATGGGAATCTGGCCAATCGGAATATTAGCATCCGTCTATATCGGGATGAAAGCATTCGGAACAACAGGCGTGTTGTGGGGACCCTTGTATTTATTGACTTTATTCGAGTTGTACAAAAGGCTTTATCATTGACAAATATAAGTATAGTGCATAAAATGAAACTGATTAGGCTGTGAAAAAAGACTGCCGTTTTATGTCCGTTTTGAGAGATAAAACGCATTTATCATAATTTGCAGACAATATTGAAACAGAAAGGGAAAGAAAAATGGCTGAGAAGAAACTAGTAGAAGCGATAACAGCTATGGAAGACGATTTTGCACAATGGTATACAGACGTTGTAAAAAAAGCAGAATTGATTGATTATACAAGTGTAAAAGGGTGTATGGTTTTTAAACCCGCCGGATACGCAATTTGGGAATTAATCCAGAAGCAGTTAGATGCCCGTTTTAAAGAAACCGGAGTAGAAAATGTATATCTGCCGATGTTTATTCCGGAAAGTCTTTTACAAAAAGAAAAAGACCACGTAGAAGGTTTTGCACCGGAAGTAGCATGGGTTACTCATGGAGGACTTCAGCCATTACAGGAGAGAATGTGTGTAAGACCGACATCTGAAACCTTATTCTGTGATTTCTATAAAAATGATATTCATTCATACAGAGATCTGCCCAAAGTATACAATCAGTGGTGCTCGGTTGTACGTTGGGAAAAAGAAACCAGACCGTTTTTAAGAAGCCGTGAATTCTTATGGCAGGAAGGTCATACGGCACATGCTACTGCAGAGGAAGCAGAAGAAAGAACCATTCAGATGCTCAATGTCTATGCAAAATTCTGCGAAGAGGTTTTAGCGATTCCTGTTATTAAAGGAAAGAAAACAGATAAAGAAAAATTTGCCGGAGCAGAATCTACATACACGATTGAAGCGTTAATGCATGATGGAAAGGCATTACAATCCGGAACAAGCCACAACTTCGGCGATGGATTTGCTAAGGCATTCGGTATTCAGTTTACGGATAAAGACAATACATTAAAATATGTTCATCAGACGTCCTGGGGTATGACAACCAGATTGATTGGTGCTGTTATCATGGTTCATGGTGACAATTCAGGACTTGTTCTTCCGCCCCGTGTAGCTCCGACTCAGGTTATGATCGTTCCGATTCAGCAGAAAAAAGAAGGCGTTTTGGATAAAGCATATGAATTAAAAGAACGTTTGAGCAAAGCACATGACAGTAACCTTCGCGTCAAGGTGGACGATTCAGATAAGAGTCCCGGATGGAAATTCTCAGAATGTGAAATGAGAGGTGTTCCGGTTCGTGTGGAAATCGGACCGAAAGATATCGAAGCAGGTAAATGTATACTGGTTCGCCGTGATACAAGAGAAAAAATCGAATGTACACTCGATGACGTGGAAACCGAAGTACTTAAATTACTTGATTTAATGCAGGTTGAAATGTTGGAAAGAGCAAGAGAGCACAGAGATCAACATACCTACGTTGCAAAAACAATGGATGAATTTGAAAAGATCTTCAATGAAAAATCCGGATTTGTAAAAGCAATGTGGTGCGGAAACCGTGAATGTGAAGATATCATAAAAGAAAAACTGGCAGTAACCAGTCGTTGTATGCCGTTTGAACAGGAAAATCTTGCAGACACCTGTGTTTGTTGTGGCAAACCGGCAACGAAGATGGTTTACTGGGGCAGAGCATACTAAGATATCGAACGCGTCTGTGATAGAATAGTAAATTCATCATATACAAAATGAAAATTAAAATAAGAAAAGAGGCTGTAAAAATGAATATTTTGGTAATCAACTGCGGTAGCTCTTCTTTAAAATATCAGCTTATCGACAGCGAAAGTGAAAAAGTTCTTGCAAAAGGATTATGTGAAAGAATCGGGATTGACGGTAGTGCCATTACACATCAGCCGGCAGGTGGCGACAAGGTGACAACTGAGGTACCTATGCCTGATCATACCGAAGCGGTAAAATATGTGATTGAAAAATTAACTGACCCCGAAGTCGGTGTTGTAAAATCTTTGGACGAAATCGGCGCAGTCGGACACAGAATTGTTCATGGTGGCGAAAAATTTGCCAGCAGCGTTGTCATCGATGATGAGGTATTAAAAGCAGTAGAGGAATGCAATGATCTTGCACCTTTGCACAATCCGGCCAATTTGATTGGAATCAATTCCTGCAAAAAAATTATGCCCGGAGTTCCTATGGTTGCTGTATTTGATACGGCATTTCATCAGACCATGCCCAAAAAAGCATATTTATACGGACTGCCTTATGATTACTATGAAAAATATAAAATCCGCCGTTATGGTTTCCATGGTACCAGCCATGATTTTGTAAGCAACCGTGTGGCTGAGATTTTAGGCAAAAAACGTGAAGATTTAAAAATCATTGTTTGTCATCTTGGAAACGGTGCTTCCGTATCAGCTGTCAAGAACGGACAGTGTGTGGATACTTCCATGGGTCTTACTCCGTTAGAGGGATTGATTATGGGAACAAGATCCGGGGATCTGGATCCTGCTATCATCAGTTTTATTTCCCAGAAAGAGAATCTTTGTGCAGAAGAAGTAATCAATATCTGTAATAAGAAATCCGGTGTACTGGGATTGTCTGATGGTCTTTCCAGTGATTTCCGTGATCTTGGAAATGCTGCAGAAGAAGGAAATGAAAAAGCAAAAACCGCTTTAGAAACCTGGAGCTACCGTGTTGCAAAATATGTCGGTGCTTATGTAGCTGCCATGAACGGCGTTGATGTGATTGCCTTTACTGCCGGTGTCGGTGAAAATAATTTCATGGCAAGAGAAATGGTTTGTGAATATTTAGGTTACCTTGGGGTAACGATTGATAAAGAAGCAAATAAAATTCGCGGGGAGGAAATCACTATTTCCACACCGGATAGTAAGACAACTGTTATGGTTGTTCCTACCAACGAAGAGCTGGCTATCGCCAGAGAAACTTTGCGTCTGGTAAACTGCGAAAAATAAATAATTATCAAAGCTATCTGTGCTTTCTTCATAGAATTATGCTCTATCTTGCATGGGGAGTCAGATAAATTTAAGACTCTGTGGAGATAAAGCAGATATTTATATTATTAATCGGAGAATATATGGTAGATCAATTTTTAAGAGGACTGGTAACAAAAAAATTTAAAATCAAAAACTTTGAGATAGGATTTCTTGATATCCTGCTTTTGGTTTTTGCAACCGTTTTTGGTTGTTATATCCGTTATGCACTTCGTGATGTTGTTGCCGGCGACTACAAGATGTTTTTTGAGCCATGGGTTGCAACACTACGAGAAGCCGGGGGCGGATTTAAGGGTCTGAGTGCGGAGTTTGAGTACGTGGATTATACAACTCCCTACCTTTTGATTTTGTCTTTTATCAGTATCTGCCCGTTTTTTAATACACTGATTTTGATGAAAATGGTTTCCATTTTCTTTGATTTTGTAGCAGCCATTGCTGTAGGTTTTATTGTATACGACATGACAGGCAAAAAGCAAAGCGGCTATATGGCATATACCGTTATGCTTTTTGTTCCTACGATTGTGGCAAACAGCGCCATGTGGGCACAGTGTGATATCATCTTTACAAGCTTTGTGATGTTGTCTTTGTTGTATATGTTAAGGGACAAGCCTCGCATTTCTTTGATTTTTTATGGAGTTGCTTTTGCCTTCAAGCTTCAGACGCTATTTATCGCACCTCTTTATCTTTTGTTGTGGGTCAAAAAGAAAATGAAGATTCAGCATTTCTTATGGCTTCCGATTGTATATTTTATCGGCATTATTCCGTCCTGGATTGCCGGCAAGAATTTGTGGGATCTGTTAACGGTATACCTGTTTCAGGCAAATGGGGAAATGGATATTTATAAGTTGTCCCACAAGTTTCCCAATGTATATCAGATTATCGGAACTGACAGCTTTTTAAGAGAATATGCGGATGCCGGTATTTATTTTACATTGGCTGTTCTGATGGTTTTATTGTATTATATTGCACAGAAAAACTTTGTATTTACCAAAGATTTAATTATACGTATGGGAATGTTCTTTGTTATGGTAGTTGTATTTTTCCTGCCTCATATGCATGAAAGATACGGAATTTTAGCAGATGTATTATCTGTTATTGTCGCTTTTTCCAATCCGAAAAAGTTTTATGTGCCGTTAATTGCCATCGGATGCTCCTTTGCCGGTTATACGCTGTATCTGGCACAACAGACGGTAATTCCTTTGTCCGTTTATGCAATTTTATATGCAGGACTGATAATAGATCTTGGTATCGGTATTTATAAAGAGATCAACCAAAAAGGAGAGGTAGCAGATGCTGTTTAATTCCTATAGCTTTATGTTATTTTTTCCAATCGTTTTATGTATTTATTTTGTGATTCCGAAAAAGGCTCGCCACTTATGGCTTTTAGTGGCGAGCTACTATTTTTATATGGGATGGAATGCAAAATATGCAATACTGATTGCGATATCGACAATCGTTACATACTTAGGCGGACTTTGCATTGAAAAATGGAAAGAAAAAAGAAAATGGATTGTTGCCGGAGTTGTTTTAATTAATTTATGTATATTGTTTTTCTTTAAGTATTTTGATTTTTTCCTCGGTAATGTTAATCGTATTTTATCTTTATTCGGAGCAAATTCTTTGCAAAAAGGCTTTGATATCCTGCTGCCTGTCGGCATTTCTTTTTATACCTTTCAAGCACTGGGTTATACCATTGACGTTTACCGCGGAACTATAAAACCGGAAAAAAATTTCTTAAAGTATGCGCTTTTTGTTTCTTTTTTCCCACAGTTAGTGGCAGGTCCTATTGAACGATCCGGTAATTTGCTGCGTCAGATTAACCGGGTAGAACAAATCAAGCTATGGAATTACAGACGCATTACGGAAGGTGCGGTCTTAATGCTCTGGGGATACTTTTTAAAAATGGTCATTGCAGACCGGGTATCCATTGTTGTAGACCAGGTATATGATTCTTATTGGATGTATGGCAGTGTTGAAATTATCATTGCTTCAGTCTTATTTGCAATTCAGATTTATTGTGATTTTGCAAGCTATTCCCAGATTGCAATCGGTGCTGCAAAAATCATGGGATTTGAGTTAATGGAAAACTTTAATACGCCATATTTTGCATTATCTATCCGGGATTTCTGGCGCAGATGGCATATTTCATTAAGTACCTGGTTAAGAGACTATGTTTATATTCCGCTTGGAGGAAGCAGATGTTCCAAAGCCAGAAAATATCTCAATTTGTTCCTTACCTTTTTGATCAGCGGATTATGGCATGGAGCCAACTGGACTTATGTCGTATGGGGAATGATTCATGGAATCTATCAGATTGTGGAAGATGCTACCGAGTCGGTAAGACAGAAACTGGTTTTGAAGTTACATATTATGACAAACAATTTCAGTTACCATTTCGGACAAATTCTGGTGACGTTTGTTTTAACGGATTTTGCCTGGATTTTCTTCCGTGCCAACCATCTTTCGGATGCATGTCGGATGATTGGAAGAATTGTAACGAAATGGAACCCCTGGGTTTTATTTGACGGTTCTGTATACAATCTGGGACTGAATATAACAGAGGTACATATTTTATTTGTTGCACTCATCGTGCTTTTGCTGGTGGATTTGGTGCGATATAAAAAACAGGTTACATTAGATAAGTTTTTATCGACACAGAATCTGTGGTTCCGGTTTGCCGTTATTTTCGGATTGCTATTCTTTATTTTGATTTACGGTGAATACGGTCCCGGATTTTCGGCTAAGCAGTTTATATATTTCCAATTTTAATTTTCTAGTAAATTAGATTTGTACATTTTAATTTTCTAAAAAAACAGATTCCATTTTACAATCGTGTTCTTTGTTATATATTTATTCTTTCATATATGCGAATTGTTGATGAAAAATGAAAAAATTGAACATGTCAATAAAGACAGTCAGTAAAAGGATTATTCTATGAAAAAAAATGCTTTAAAAATAATCAGTTTCTTTCTTGTATTTGCCATTCTTTTCAGTGGTTTTTACAATGTGCTGCAATATCGGTTTGAAGATGAAGACGGCATTGAAGGAATGAAACAGTTTTACAAACTAAAAGAGAATAGCGTAGATGTGATGTGTTTTGGCAGCAGTCATATGTTTGTTGATATCAACACAGCCGTATTGTGGGATGAATATGGAATTGCGGCTTATAATCTTGGCGGAACCATACAGCCACTCTGGAATACCTATTTTTATATGAAAGAGGCTTTAAAAACACAGAATCCAAAGCTTTTAGTCGTAGATTGTTTTTCGGCTTCCCTGACAGAGGAATATCAGGAAGAAAGCGGGATGATCAAAAACACCTTTGGAATGAAGTTTTCCAAAAATAAAATTGATGCAATCCGTGTAAGTGCACCGAACAATCATCTTGCCTATTTGTTGGGATATCCCGGTTTTCACAGCCGTTATTCGGTTTTAGAAAGAGAAGACTTCGTAGAAGGAAAAGGCATTGCACATTATGACTGTTGGAAAGGACAGCATCTTCTGACGCAGACCAATGAAGAGATTGCCGGTTTACGAATGGAGAATATTAAAGAGATAACAGATACGGAAGAAATTGCGGATAAGCAAAGCGAATATTTGCAAAAGATTATCGATTTGGCAAAAGAAGAAAACATTCCTCTTTTGTTGATAAATACCCCCTATTTTCCAACAGAGCGGGAAGAAAAAATATATAACCGTGTTGCAGAAATAGCTAAAGAAAATGATGTGCCCTATATCAATTACAATCTTTTTTATGATGAGATGGGACTGGATTTTTCATCCGATTTTGCGGACGGTCATCATCTAAATTATAAAGGAACCCCTAAGTTTACGCGTCTTTTGGCACAAGATATGAAAGCTTTATTTGAAATCCCGGATCACAGAAACGAATCTGATTATTGGGATTATGATATGATGTCAGCCTGCTACCATCAGAAAATAGCGAATCAGGAGCTGATTGAAACCAAAGATTTGGAAACCTATTTTGACGGGCTGAATTCGGAAAATTATCTGGTTGTCTTCGGTCTTAGCGGAGGCTTTGCCTATGCCGATAATTATGCGATGATTGGTAACACATTGGCTGAATATGGGATTTATCCCGATGCAGAGGCCGGAAACCAGTTTTATGTCGTAAATCAAAAGGACGGTCAGGTTATTTACTCATCTCTTGACAATACCAAACAAACGGATTCAACATCGACTGCAACTGTGGAAACCAAACACCCCCGATGGGATTCTGAGTTAGGTAGTTATGACGTGGTTTCTGTGCGATGTCCCACAGAGGAAGATTACAAAAATGGGTATTCATCCGTGGTGGTGGAATACAATCACCGGATTTATTGTCCCATTTATGAAGGCTTGACGGTCTTTGTTTATGATACCTTAAATGAGACAATGGTAGAAACGGTTGGATTCTATTTAGAGAATGGGTCTTTCTGTCTGAACAAGTGGAGATAATTTACTACCGTTTTCTTTGAGCCACTGGCGCTGGATGCGATAATCCGGCATAATACTTTCCACGCATTTCCAGAATTTTGGGGAATGATTCATTTCGATGCGATGGCAAAGCTCGTGAATAACAACATAATCCAAAACCTTTGGAGGTGCTAACATAAGCCTATAGTTAAAATTCAGATTACCGGATGAGGAACAGCTTCCCCATCTGGTTTTTTGATCCCGAATCGATATTTTGCCGTAGGTAACATCCAAGAGCTCGGCAAAATATGCTACACGCTTCGGAATATAATCTGCGGCTGCTTTTCTGTATGGTGCCTCTAAACGCTTTTCATATTCGGATTTATCCTTTTTTGGAGTTACCTTCGGACAATCCTTCAGACGGATGTAATTTTTGTAAATCCAGTCTTTTTTTGATTCCACCATGGAACGTGCATAGGAAATACTGCCATACATTGGAATCCGTACGCTGACAGTACCGCCGGGTTTCATGGTTATTCCATAGGTTTTCCGTTTTGTCCGCTCAATTTCATAAGGGATATCCAAATCCTTAACCGATACGTAATAAGTCATAGAAATAATTCTTTTGTCCTTTTCTGTTTTGCTCAAAATCCGCTCTGTTTGTTCCCAATTTACTCTTTATCTCTGTCCATGATAAAAGCACCGGGATGAATAAGCTGCTGCAATCTGTCGTATTGCCGATACATATACTGGACGGAATTTTCCAAAAGATAATAGTGCATGATATAAGGAATAAGTAAAATCAGAAATGCAAAAAATAAAACAATTATTCCCATGGAAAAATTCATAACTGCCATAAAAAAGGTAACAAAAGCGAGAATGGCAAAGGTTAAGGTAACCAGTAAATGAACGAGTCTTTCATGCATGAAATAAGCAAGCTGTTTTTCATGCTGGATGCATAATTCTTCATAACTAAGTCCGCTGTCATTGTGTTCTAACTGTTGATCCATATATGCCATATAGGATTGAATACGTTTTTTCATAGGTTTCTCCTTTCGTCTTTTTGTAATTTCTAAATTATTGAACAACTTAAGTGCTTATATTATAGCACTGTTTATTATTGAAAAATAAAATTAAAATCATATTTTTATAAAGATATTTATTGATAAATAAGTACATGCTATTTCTTTATTGTTATTTCTAACTTTTTATCTTTGGACGACCCTTGGCAAATAAGCATTCAAATCGAAATACCTTTTGACCACAACATCATAAAATGTCATAATAATGATGTGCCAAATGAAAATAAAACAGAAAGAGACAGATCATGAGAATTCAACTTCCTGATGATGTTAAAAAAATAATACAGAAAATAGAAGATGCCGGATTTGAAGCATTTGCCGTAGGAGGCTGCATCAGGGATAGTCTGCTGAATCGTAATCCAAACGACTGGGATATTACAACCTCTGCAAAGCCCCAGGAAATTAAGGCATTGTTTAAAAGAACCATTGATACCGGGATAGAACATGGAACGGTGACCGTTATGATAAACCGTGTCGGATATGAAGTTACGACCTATCGGATTGATGGGGAATATGAAGATGCAAGACATCCGAAAAATGTGATTTTTACTTCCAATCTGGTGGAAGATTTAAAGCGCCGGGATTTTACAATCAATGCAATGGCATACAATGACCGATGTGGAATCGTGGATGAGTTTGACGGCATGAAAGATTTGGAAAACAAAATTGTACGGGCGGTCGGCAATCCGAAAGAGCGTTTTACGGAAGATGCTCTGCGTATGATGCGGGCGGTCCGGTTTAGTGCGCAGTTGGGATATGAAATTGAAGCTGGAACCAGAGTGGCGATAACAGAGCTTGCTTCCAATCTTTCCAAAATCAGCGCGGAACGTATTCAGGTAGAGTTAGTTAAACTACTTACCTCCGATCATCCCGAAAAAATGAGGGATTTATATGAAACCGGCATCACGACTGTGATTATGCCGGAGTTTGATATTGCCATGGAGACAGAACAAAATAATCCCCATCATTGTTATACGGTGGGAGAGCATACCATTCAAAGCATGATGGCGGCAGAACCGGATAAATATATCCGTTTGGCTTTGTTGTATCATGATATCGGAAAGCCTGCCTGTCTGACGATGGATTGCGATGGAATTGCCCATTTTCACGGACATCCTGCCGTTTCAAAGGAAATGTGTATCCGGTCGCTACGGTCATTGAAATTTGACAATGATACCATTCATACCGTCAGCAAACTGGTAGAAAATCATGATTATGATATTCTTCCGGAAAGAAAATACGTCCGTCGTGCCATGAACCGGATTGGAAAAGAGATTTTTCCGCTTCTCCTAAAGGTAAAACAGGCCGATTTACTGGCTCAGAGTGATTACCTGCGAAAAGAAAAGCAGATGCGTCTTGATGAGGTATATGCAAGTTATCAGGATGTTTTGGATAAGGAAGAATGTGTGGATTTAAAAACCCTTGCCGTTACCGGAAGAGATTTGATTTCCTGGGGAATGAAGCCCGGAAAAGATTTGGGCGATATGCTGCAAAAGCTGTTAGCTGTAGTAATTGAAGAACCGCAGAAAAACCAAAAAGAGATTTTAAAAGAAATTTATTTAACTGCATTGCATAAACCGGGGGACGATAAAGAATAAAGAGAACGATTGTTTTTGCTTTCGGATGGTAATTGTGTCATATCTTTTTCTTTTTTCTCATAAGATAGTATGACCTATCAAGGGGGAATGGATTAGTGAATGACAGAGCGGTAGCGGTATTTGAACAGTATGATTTTGAAATAGAGCAGACAAAGAAGGCCCGGGGGGCGATTGTCGCAATCACCGATATCGGTCCGGTGGCGTTGTGGGAGTATACCGGAAAAATAGAAAAGCTGCAAAATTATAAGGCGGTCTGTGATAAACTTTGTGAGCTGGGCTTTCTATATGCAGACAATCTCATTGAAAATACACAAGGACAATTATATGTTACCGATTATGACGGAAAAAGATATATTGTAAAAAAGCATTTCGATGGTAGAGAATGTGATGTTTATAATGTCGAAGACTGCAGATTTATCGTGGGTGAACTGGCAAAGCTTCATAAGCTGATGGAGTTTGGCGAGGACTTTTTTTCGGAGGCGACTACCGTCAGGGATTTTTCAAAAAGAGAAACCGAATTGCTGCGCGTGCGTTCTTTTATGCGAAGGGTGTCGCAAAAAGGCGAGTTTGAGATGAGTTTTTTAAAAGAATACCCTTATTTCGAAGAGGTTGCTAAAGAAGCAACTGCGGTTCTGAATCCGGAATGTTTGATGCGCCTGACAAAGCTTGTACAAAAAAAGGGCATGTTTTGTCATGGAGACTGTAATCAGCATAATATTCTGATTCAGGAAGGAAATATGGTTGCAACACATTTTGAAAAGTGTTGTAAAGATATTCAGGTTAGGGATTTATATCTGTTTTTAAGAAAAATTCTGGAAAAGAATGAATGGTCCTATGATTTTGGAATGCAGGTATTGGATGCATACCTATCGGAAAAAGAACTCGGCAAGGATGAAAAACGCTATCTTTACGCGAGGCTGCTATATCCGGAGCGTTTCTGGAAGATTGCAAATGCGTATTTAAACAAACGAAAGTCTCTTCCGCCACGAAGGCAGTCTGAAAAACTGCAGGCACTAAAAGAAATTGAACACGCCCGCAGGGAGTTTTTGAATAAGCTGGAAAAGGAATTACTTTAGAAAAAAGAACGACTGTGGTATAATGTGCCCGAAGGAAAAGCGAGGATTTTGAAGTATTGAAAAACGAAAGAAAAAACCATTTTTTATGGATATTGTTTCTTTGCAGCCTTTTTCTTACCGGTTGTGCCAATGGGCAGCCGGCGGAAACGGTTTCGCCGCAGGAAGATTATTCTGTACAAAGTACCTATATTGAGCCGATGGCGGATTCTTATGATGAAAGTCTGATAGTGAATGTGGATACGGAAGAATCAACCATTCAGTTTTATAATCTGGAAATGTGCAGGACCTACACCCTTCAATACAGTACGTCAACCGGTATGAAAAACCGTTATGGGGATGAACTGGTGGCAGGGCAGTTAGAATGTGGGGATATGGTCAGGATTACTTTTTTTAAAGATTCCAAACAATTGAAATCCCTTCAGATTCTTTCAGATGTCAATGTATCGACAAATGTAACGGACTTTGAAATCAACAGTGTGGCAAGGACTATGACATTGGGAGCAGATCCATACAAGGTATCTAAAAACGCCATGGTTTTGTCCAAAGGAAATCTTTTGGAATTAAATGAAATTCATTCCTCGGATACCTTGAAAGTGGTTTCTAAAGATCATGAGATTTTAGGTATTACAGTTGAAAACGGACATGGCTATGTGCGCTTAAGTGGACAGGATAGTTTTATTGATGGGTTTGTGGAAATCGGACAAGCTATCATCAAGAAAGTTACTCCCGAAATGCTACTTGTGGTTCCGGAAGGGGATTATACGCTTTATATCAGCAAAAACGGTCTTTTTGGAAGTGAAGAGATTACGGTTAAGGCCGGTGAAGAAACTCTGGTGGATGTTTCAAAATTCGAAGTAACCGATGAGAAAAAAATGGGAAAAATTATTTTTACCATTTCACCTTCCAAGGCAGAGCTCTATATTGATCAGGAAAAAACAGAATATGATGAGCCGGTGGAAATGACCTGCGGAATTCATCAGATTCGGGTAAAAGCCAATGGATATAAAACGCTGACACAATATATCAAGGTTGGACAATCTACTGCCAATCTCAATATTGAATTAGAGGAAAGTGACGGAAAAGACGACGAGGAAGAAGAGGAGAATGAAAATGAATCGCCAGTTACCGACCCGTCTGTCAGCAGTAATACCATCGATGTTTCGGAAGCGGATGGATATCGCGTGTATATCGATGCACCGGTTTCTGCAGAAGTTTTTGTGGATGGAAATTATGTTGGGATCGTACCGACAAATTTTGCTAAAAAAGAAGGAACCTATGTGGTATCTTTAAGAAGGGACGGTTATCAGACTAGGAGCTATACACTTCAGATTGATAAATCGGAAAAAGATGTTCGGTATTCATTTTCCGATTTGACACCCAAATAAGAAAAGGTTATAGTTGCATAAAAGCAATCTGTACATATACATTGAGGCAGGATATTTTTACCTCAATATCATCATTATTTTTCATAATAGGAGGAAAGGCATGAGTTACAGAGAAATATATGAAAGCTGGTTAGAAAATCCTTATTTTGATGAGGAGACAAAAAAGGAATTACGGGCACTTAAGGATGATGAAAAAGAAATCGAAGACCGTTTTTATCGTGAGTTGGAGTTTGGAACGGCCGGATTACGTGGTGTCATCGGGGCCGGTACAAACCGTATGAATATTTACACTGTCCGTAAAGCAACACAGGGGCTTGCAAATTATATTATGAAACAAAATGGACAGAATAAAGGTGTTGCCATTGCATTCGATTCACGTCGCATGAGTCCGGAATTTGCGGATGAAGCAGCACTTTGTCTGAATGCAAACGGCATTAAAGCATATGTATTTGAATCCTTAAGACCTACGCCGGAGCTTTCTTATGCAGTTCGAAAACTTGGATGTATTGCAGGTATTAATATTACAGCCAGCCACAATCCTCCGGAATATAACGGATATAAGGTATATTGGGAAGACGGTGCACAGATTACTCCGCCTCATGACAGCGGAATTATGGCAGAAGTCGGCGCTTTTTCCGATTACGGAGTGGTAAAGACCATGGACAAGTCTGAAGCTAAGGCAGCAGGTCTGTATGTAACAATCGGTGCAGACATTGATGATGCTTATATTGAGGAATTAAAAAGTCAGGTCATCCATTGGGATTCCATCAAGGAAGCACAGAAGGATATCAAGATTGTATATTCACCTCTTCACGGAACCGGAAATATTCCGGCACGCAGAGTTTTAAAAGAGCTCGGATTCGAAAATGTATATGTTGTTCCCGAGCAGGAATTGCCGGACGGAAACTTCCCTACGGTTTCCTATCCCAATCCGGAAGCTGCGGAAGCATTTGAACTTGGCTTAAAGTTAGCAAAAGAAATCGATGCAGATTTGGTTCTTGCAACCGATCCGGACGCAGACCGCCTGGGTGTATATGTAAAGGATGCAAAAAGCGGAGAATATATTACCTTAACAGGAAATATGTCAGGATGTCTGCTTGCAGATTATGAAATTGGTCAGAGACAGGCAACAAAAGGTCTTCCGGATGACGGAGCACTCATCAAAACGATTGTAACGACCAATATGGCTGATGCGATTGCAAAAGCTTATGGTGTGGAATTGATTGAAGTATTGACCGGATTTAAATACATCGGACAGCAGATTTTGGGATTTGAACAAAAGAAAAAAGGTACCTATCTGTTTGGTTTTGAAGAAAGCTATGGATGCTTAATCGGAACACATGCAAGAGATAAAGATGCGATTGTCGCAACCATGGCACTTTGTGAGGCTGCTGCATATTACAAAACACAGGGCAAAACTTTGTGGGATGCCATGATCGATATGTATGAAAAATACGGATATTACAAGGATGATATCAAATCCATTACCTTAAAAGGAATTGAAGGCCTTGCCAAAATCCAGGAAATTCTCAATACCTTACGTCAAGATACTCCTGAAAAATTTGGTGAATATACCGTATTAAGTGCAAGAGATTATAAGACCGGCATTATCAAAGATGTAAAAACAGGAGAAGAAAAGCCCACAGGACTTCCTGCCTCCAATGTTTTATACTATGACCTTTCCGATGATGCATGGTTATGTGTACGTCCGTCCGGAACAGAGCCCAAAGTAAAATTCTATTACGGCATCAAAGGCACTTCTTTAGAAGATGCCAATGCAAAATCCGAAGCATTGGGTAAAGAAGTTCTTTCCATGATTGAAGAAATGCTTGGCTGAATAAAAATATGGAATTACAGGAAGAATATTTGAAAACGGAAAAAGAAGAAAAATTCTATACGTTTGAGGATTTGCGTACGATTATCAAAGAGCTTCGGGCAGAAACCGGATGTCCGTGGGACAGAAGGCAGACTCATGGTTCGTTAACTCTTTGTATGTTAGAGGAAGCTGCAGAATCCGTGAGTGGGATTAAGTTGTATGAAAAAACCAATAATCCGGACAATATGAAGGAAGAATTGGGAGATTTGTTGATGCAGGTCGTCATGCATGCCCAGATTGCAGAGGAGGAAGGACTTTTTACCTTAGATGATGTGATTTGTCAGATCAGTCAGAAAATGGTTCGCAGACATCCTCATGTATTTGAATTGGATGGCACGCCTCTTCATGGCAAAGAACCCGATCCGGAGAACTTAAAAAGCTGGCAGGAAATTAAAGAAGAAGAAAAAAGACAACAGACGTTTTCCGAATCTCGACATAAGAAAAAGTTACGTAAACTGTTTGTTAGAATATTTGAAAAAATGCTTTGAAAAATTTGTTAAAAATAGCAAAAAAAGCCCTATTTTTCAATATTTTCTTGACAAAAACAAGAAAAGATATTATAACTAGTTGTAGGCGTCACACTTGACGTTAAAATTAAGAAAAAACTCAGTAATAGGAGGAGTTCAAAATGAACAAAACAGAATTAGTAGCAGCTATCGCTGATCAGGCAGAAATCTCAAAAAAAGACGCAGAAAAGGCATTAAAAGCTTTTACAGATGTTGTTGCAGCTGAATTAAAGAAAGGTGAAAAAATCCAGTTAGTTGGCTTTGGTACATTCGAAGTATCTGAAAGAGCAGCTAGAGAAGGAAGAAATCCTCAGACTGGCGCTACAATGAAGATTGCAGCTTCTAAAGCACCTAAATTCAAAGCTGGTAAAGCATTAAAAGATATGGTAAATGCTTAATTCGATGATTTGAATTAAATTTTAAAGGGCCTTTGCAACGCAAGGGTCCTTTTTGTTATGGCAACGAGGAAAGTGCGATATGCTTGCATAATCGCATTTGACGAGTGCTAATCAGCCGATAAAATACGCGTAGCGTGTTTTATGGCGGTTATACACGATGAGCCAAGTTCAAATTTGTGCTTGCACAAGAATTTGAATTTGACGAACGAGGAGGTCCGCATATGCGATTAGACAAATATTTAAAAGTATCCCGCTTAATTAAAAGAAGAACCGTGGCAAATGAAGCCTGCGATGCCGGTCGTGTTCAGATCAATGACAAGGTTGCCAAAGCCGGAAGCGAAGTAAAGGTGGGCGATAAAATTACCATTAATTTTGGAAATAAGGATGTCAGTGTCCGGGTTTTGGAAGTCGTTGATACGGTAAAAAAAGAAGAAGCAAAAGAGATGTTTGAATATCTTTAGGAATAATCTGTCCGGGATGAGAATATATATGAAATGGGGTATTTCGTCATGACGGCGAGGCAGCAGACGAGTTTACCCGTCATTTTATATACACCGGGAGGATTGATTATGGAAGAGACAACGAAGCAGAGAGCACACAAGCTGATGTTAAATAACCGCAATGTCTGTATGGTCAGCGGAGTCAGTGATGTGCTCTCTTTTGATTTGGCAGAAATTTTATTGGAAACCGATCAGGGAATGCTAATGATTAAGGGAAACAATCTGCATGTAAACCGCCTTTCTCTGGAAAAAGGAGAAGTGGATGTGGAAGGGCAGATTGACAGCCTGACCTATTCTGAATTATCCGGTATGGGTCAAAAAGGAGAATCTTTTTTCGGAAAGCTGTTTAAATAATGAGCGAACAGATTGTGGAAGAGAGCCGGTTTTTATTATATTGTTTTTTGTCGGGTATTGTCATTACGATGGTATATGATGTATTTCGGATTTTTCGAAGGGTGTTTCGGCATGGGAATTTCTGGATTGCAGTGGAAGACATTTTTTTCTGGACCGGAGCCGGTATTTTTTTATTTTATATGCTTTATAAAACAAATAACGGAATCATACGCTGGTTTTTAGTAGCGGGTGTTGCATTAGGAATGTTGGTGTATAAATATTCGATTGGGGAATATATAGTGGAAATTATGTCAACAATTCTCAAAAAAATACTAGATGTGGTGTTTCGGTGTCTTCGGTTCCTTTTTAAACCCGTCAAAGCACTGATAAAACGCATGTTCGGTAAAGGAAAAAGGGAACTAAAAAAATTTCGAAAAGTCTTAAAAAAGAAGTTGACGGGCAACATAAAAAAGTTTAAGATAACATTATGTAAACACAAAAAAAGGGACTTGTAAGAGGGGTCAACATGAAACGAAAATCACGAAAAAAAGTCGCATTTCGCGGTAAGCGGCAAAATCGTTTCGGTATGTTTCTTGTTTCGGCGGTCGTATTGATGCTTTTAGCGGTTATTTCCGTAAACAGTTATACACTAAAGCAAAAGCAACAGGAATATTTGTCGACAGAAGCAGCACTGGATGCGCAGATTGCAGAAGAAGAAAACAGATCTACGGAACTGGAAGAATTTAAAAAATATACACAGACTCAAGCCTATATCGAAGAAGTTGCAAAAGAAAAACTGGGACTGGTTCGGGAAGGCGAAATCGTATTTAAGATGAAATAAGACATGGATTGAGATGCTAGAGGGCACAGAATCCATGTCTTATTTTTTTCTGCACTTTTTTGGATTTGTGTTCTCGGAAAGAATATATAAATATAGCAAGTATTTTCTGTCCCCCCGCCTCAAAATGACATTTTTTTCAGAGCTTGTCCACTATAATAGCAAGAAAACGGAAAAGAGTGGTATTTATGAAGCGGAGTGTTTTACAACAGGAAAAACATAATATTTTACCGGAATACGGAAAGAAACGACTGATTCTTTATGCAGATACTCTTCAGGAAATAGCCGGAAGCTTTGAGGATGAAATACATTCTCCGGATACAGAAGCGGGTATGCAGCTCTATCTTTTAAAAACGCGACAGGAGCACAACAGTCTGCTCGCGGATCAGTTATCGGAAACAGCGGATGCATTAAAAGAGCTGGCGAATGAGACCTATGCGACATCCGGTCTTTTAGAACGGCTGAAAAGAAAGATCGAAAAGGGATTAACGGAAAATGACTTAATTATTGAAGAATTGTATGTCGTGGAAATAGAAGAGCATCTGGAAATCGGAATGAAAATAAAAGCACGTGTTGATGAAATGTTTTATACCGATGAGCTGATGGAATATCTTTCGGAGCTTTGTCACCGGAAACTGCGGTCAAACGAAGCAAATCCAACTTTTGTCCATGAGGAAGCAAAGCTTTTGATTTTTGAAGAAGAGGTCAATTATTACATTCTGGATGGAGTAGCAAGGGCGAAAAAAGAAAATGAATCTGAATCCGGAGATAGTTATTTAATTCGGGAATATGCCAGAGGAATGCAGTTAATTGCCATCTCTGACGGAATGGGCTCCGGAGTGGAAGCGGCAAAGGACAGCGAGAAGTTGTTAGATCTGCTCGATAAATTTATGGAGACCGGATTTCATGTAGACAAAGCAGGGACTTTGTTGAATTCTTTGATCTGTTTAAATAATACGGAGGACCACACCGTTACATTAGATACCTGCGAAATTGACTTATATCAGGGAACCTGCCGGTTTTTAAAATACGGAGCGGGAGCCTCTTTTATAAAAAGAGGAAAGCATATCTGGACAGTTTCCGGTGAATCTTTGCCTCTTGGTGTGTTTTCAAAAGAGGAGCCGGATGAAAATGCCTATGGTTTAGAAGACGGAGATTATCTGATTATGATGACGGATGGGGTCCTGGATGCATTTTCATCGGACTATACTCTGGACGGTAACATAGGCAGTTTGAAGGAATTTCTGGCAGATTTGTCCTTTGAAAATCCAAGGCAGATGGCAGTGATGATCATTAATGCGGCCATTACCAGGGCCGGAGGCAGAATTCGGGATGATATGACGGTGATTGTTTTTGGTATCTTTGCCAACACCTGATTTTGCGGTATAATGTGATGCAAGGGCAAAGAGGATAAAATTCTGTAATGTCAGTAAAATTTTAATTAGCAAATCCCAAATAAGCAAATTCCAAATATGCAAATTTCAAAAGGTTATTGAAGCATGAGAGTTTTGAGTAGTTCGAGAGCATCAGAATTCCGGTCAGATAGAGAATAACAATATGATTACAAAAGTAAAACAATTTATCGAGCAATTTCATATGATTCATCCCAACGACCATATCGTTGTCGGATTATCCGGAGGGGCCGATTCTGTCTGTCTATTGTCCTTGCTATGTCAGTTAAAAAAAGAAATTCCGTTTACACTTGAGGCAATTCATATTCATCACGGTTTGCGGAAAGAGGCCGATAAAGAAGCAGCTTTTGTAAAGGAGCTTTGCGACGCATGGAGGGTGCCATGTCGTATCGAAAAAATCGATGTATTTTCTTATCAGAAAGAGCATCATACCGGAATCGAGGAATCTGCCAGAATTCTTCGCTATCAGATATTTGAACAAGAGGCCGATATTCAGAAAAAAATTGCACTGGCACATCATAAAAATGATCAGGCAGAAACTGTTCTTTTCCAGATGTTTCGGGGAAGCAGCCTGCGCGGGTTAAGAGGAATGCAGCCGGTAAGAGATTGTTACATCCGTCCATTGCTTTGTGTGACACGCAGTCAGATTGAAGAATTCCTTACAAAAAACAGGATTTCCTACGTGACGGATCAGAGTAATTTTGATACTGCCTATGCCAGAAATTGCATTCGCCATGATATTCTCCCGATTGCGGAAAAAGAAATCTGTACCGGAGTGACAGAGCATATATGTGCAAGTGCCGAAAGTGTGGATCTGGCACTGCAGTATCTGGACGAAGAGGCAGAAAGGCTTTTTGCCGAGTATATTGAACCAACTCAATCCGGATGCCGGGTTGCCATCGATTGGTTGAAAAATCAGCATCCCTACATGAAGCAGGAACTGTCATACCGTATGTATTCTTTCTGCTGCCAAAAAAAGAAAGACATTACCAGACAACATATACAGGCTGTTTTAGGTCTTTTGGAAGGGCAGAGCGGAAAGAAAATCAGTCTTTTGTATCAGACGAAGGCATATGTTGATCAGCATCATCTCTATATTGAAAAGGAATGCGATGTCTCAAATTCGGATATTCAAGAATCCATAGATCCGGTTGTGGAAATGAGAATTTTTTCCTATGAAAAAGATCAGAATGTGCCGACCGAAAACTATACGAAGTGGTTTGATTATGATAAAATAAGAGAAACTGCCACATTGCGGTATCGGAAAAGCGGTGATTACTTTTTTTGTACGAAAACGGCAAGAAAAAAACTGCAGGATTATATGGTGGATGAAAAAATTCCCCTTGCAATGAGAGACCGAATTCCTCTGATTGCGGACGGCGACCATATTATGTGGATTATCGGATATCGGATTAGTGAATATTATAAAGTTACGGATGAAACCAGACAGGTTTTGGAGATTACAATGAAAGAGGAGAATACGTGATGAACAACAAGATCAGCGTTCTGTTGAGCGAAGAACAGATTGATGCCCGCATTGCCGAGTTGGGAGCTCAGATCAGCAAAGATTATGAAGGAGAAGAGGTATTTTTAGTATGTACCTTAAAAGGTGCCTGTTTTTTTGCATGTGAGCTGGCAAAGCGGATTACCGTCCCCGTGGCATTGGATTTTATGTCCGTTTCAAGCTATGGGAACAGCTCCGTATCCAGCGGAAAAATTATTATGAAAAAAGATTTGGAAGAATCGATTGTCGGAAAGAACGTAATTGTGATTGAGGATATCGTGGATACCGGAAGAACGCTCAGTTATCTGTTGGACAACCTTAGACAACGCAATCCAAAATCTTTAAAGCTTTGCGCGCTTTTGGATAAGCCGGATCGTAGAGTCGTGGATATCAATGCTGATTATACCGGTTTTGAAATACCGGATTTGTTTGTTGTCGGCTATGGTCTTGATTATGCACAAAGATATCGAAATTTACCTTATGTAGGTGTTTTGGAAGTAGAGGAGTAAGTCATTGGAAAAGAAAAGACAAGGAATGGGATTTATTTTAATCGCCATTGTAGTGTTATTGATTATTTCCGTTTTTATTGAAATGGGAAAGAGTACGCCCCGGGATTATACGAGGGCACAGTTTAAACAGGATATAAAGGATGGTAAAATCAGTGAGGTTGAAATCATCCCCAATACGCAGACCCCCAGCGGTCGTTTAGAAATCCTGTTTCGTGATGGAACCGCAGCGGTACTTTATGTAGCGGATGTGGAAGAGATGGAGGATTTGCTGGAAAAAAATGATATTTTTGTCATGCGGGACAATATTCCGCAGGATACCTGGTTTAAATCCATCGCTATGCCAATCCTGATCGCCGTTGTCTGTTTGGTCATCTTTATGATGTTAATCAATGCATCTGCCGGTGGAGGTGCCGGTGGCAGCAAAATGATGAATTTTGGAAAAAGCCGGGCCCGAATGGTTATGGGAGACAACAATAAGACGACTTTAAAAGATGTTGCCGGTTTGAAAGAAGAAAAAGAAGAACTTGAAGAAATCATCAGCTTTTTAAAAAATCCCGGACAGTATACGAAAGTCGGTGCCCGGATTCCCAAAGGTATTTTGTTAGAAGGACCTCCCGGTACCGGTAAAACATTATTGGCCAAAGCCATTGCCGGAGAAGCAGGCGTTCCTTTCTTTTCGATTTCCGGTTCGGATTTTGTGGAAATGTTTGTCGGTGTCGGTGCATCCCGTGTCAGAGACCTGTTTGAAGATGCGCAGAAGAACCATCCCTGTATCGTATTTATCGATGAAATCGATGCCGTTGCCAGAAAACGTGGAACCGGTATGGGTGGCGGACATGATGAAAGAGAACAGACCTTAAACCAGTTATTGGTAGAAATGGACGGTTTTGAGGAAAATACCGGTATTATTGTGTTAGCGGCAACAAACCGTGTGGATATTTTGGATCCTGCCATTTTGCGTCCCGGCCGTTTTGACAGAAAGATTGTCATCGGACCTCCGGATGTCGGTGGGCGAGAAGAGATATTAAAAGTTCATGCTAAAAATAAACCGCTCTTAGATGATGTGGATTTAACACATATCGCGCGCACAACTGCCGGTTATACCGGTGCGGATTTGGAAAATCTTTTAAATGAATCCGCGATTAACGCAGCAAAAGATAATCGTATCTTTATCAGTGCGGAAGATATTAAAAAAGCATTTATCAAAACCGGAATTGGTACAGAAAAAAGAAGCCGGATTATTTCCGATGAGGAAAAGAAAATTACCGCATACCATGAAGCAGGACATGCGATATTATTCCATGTACTTCCGGATGTTGGGCCGGTTTATACGGTTTCCATTATACCGACCGGTCTGGGTGCTGCAGGTTATACCATGCCTTTACCCGAAAAAGATGAAATGTTTTTAACCAAAGGAAAGATGCTCCATGAGATTATGGTTTCGCTTGGTGGACGAATTGCCGAAGAAATCATTTTTGATGATATCACCACAGGTGCATCGAGTGATATTAAAAAGGCAACGGAGACGGCACGCCGCATGGTAACCCGTTATGGTATGTCGGAAAATATCGGAACGATCAATTACGATGAAAATGGTGATGATGTCTTTATCGGTCGTGATTTGGCCCATACCAAAGCATACAGTGAACAGGTTGCAGGTATGATTGATGCGGAAGTAAAAGCCATTGTTGATGACTGTTACCAAAAGGCAAAAGAGCTGATTTTGGAGAATGAAGATGTTCTTCACAGCTGTGCAGAGCTTTTACTTGAGAAAGAACGCATCACCATGGAAGAGTTTGCAGAGCTCTTTGAAGGCCGTAATGTAGAATAAAACGCACCAAATTTGTGCAATATGTACAAAAATCAATCAAAACCTTTGTAATGTTTGTGAAACGTGAGAGTAGATTATTTTCAGATATTTGTTAGAATATACTTGTAACCCCCCAATACATTACATAGTTTTTTGCTATACCCCAAAAGAAATACCTTCTCGAAAAAGACAGCTGTGCGACCGCTGTCTTTTTTCCTTTTTATAAAGAAATTCCCTTTTCGAATTTGTGTTTCCAATATATATCTTTGTCCGCCAGCTTTTACGAAGTTTCGTGTCTTTCTTAGCGGTATGAGCGAACAAAATAATGACCGGTTTCAACTGTCCGAAGACGAAGTCTGAGTTTTGAAACCGGTCATTTCATAATATTTTGTGAGCATGCCGCTTAGAAAGACTAGAAACTGAAGTACAAGGCGGCAAAGATATATATTGGAAACACAAATCCGAAAAAGGAAAAAATAAAACTATATAGTAGCATGACAAGGGTAATTATGATATTATATACAATATATGGGGTAATTATGGAGGGTGTTTTTCAATGCTATACAGCGATTTATCCAGAATCCAAAATAATCAGACTTATATGTCAGGCATGAGGCCTGTTCTCAATAAAAGAGCTCTGTTTTCGGATATGTCATCCGAATTTGTCTGCCCCCCGGATCCAAATCCTTACAGTATCGTAACCATTAAATTCCGTGCAGCAAAAAATAATATTGATAAAGTATACTTTGTCTGTAAAAATGAAAAACATTTGATGATGAAGTATAAAAGTGATGACCTTTTTGATTGGTATGAGTATGATCTCGAACTGGATGACGAAAAGGTTGCTTACTATTTTGAAGTAAGTGCGGGAAAGCTTACCTGTGTCTATGATTTCCGCGGAGTTGCCAAAAATGTGGAAGATTATTATAAATTTGTGATTGTTCCGGGCAACCATGTGCCAAGATGGGCAAAAGGTGCCGTAATGTATCAGATTTACGTGGACCGCTTCTATAACGGAGATCCTTCCAATGACGTTCTGACAGATGAATATAATTACATCGGTGAACACGTAACCAGAGTGGAAGACTGGAATAAATATCCGGCAACGATGGGTGTTAGAGAGTTTTATGGCGGCGATTTACAGGGTGTCATGGATAAGATGGACTATTTGCAGGATTTGGGAATCGATGTCATTTATTTCAATCCGTTATTCGTATCGCCTTCCAATCATAAATATGATATTCAGGACTATGACTATATCGACCCCCATTTTGGAAAAATTGTCAATGATACGGGTAATTTGCTGGAGCCCTGGCAGAAAGAAAATAAAGATGCCACCCGGTATATTAATCGTATTGCCAACAAAGAAAACTTAGAAGCATCCAATGAACTGTTTGCAAAGGTTGTGGAAGAAGCTCATAAACGGGGAATGAAAGTCATTTTGGACGGTGTGTTTAACCACTGTGGTTCCTTCAACAAATGGATGGATCGCGAGCGCATTTATGAAAACTTTGAAGGATATGAAAAGGGAGCTTATATTTCAGCCAACAGTCCTTACAGAGATTATTTCCATTTTTATGAACAAAACCGCTGGCCTTATAATCCTACTTATGATGGCTGGTGGGGACATGATACCCTTCCGAAGCTCAATTACGAAGGGTCCCGACAGTTATATGATTATATTTTATATATCGGAAAAAAATGGGTATCTCCTCCGTACAATGCAGACGGATGGCGCCTTGATGTCGCAGCGGACTTAGGGCATTCGCCGGAGTTTAATCATCAGTTCTGGAAAGATTTTCATAGAGCGGTGCGGGAAGCCAATCCGGAAGCGATTGTTTTAGCCGAACACTATGGCAGTCCGAGAGAATGGATTGAAAATGGTGAGTGGGACACCGTCATGAATTACGATGCTTTTATGGAACCGATTACCTGGTTTTTGACCGGAATGCAGAAGCACAGTGATGATTACAGAGAAGACTTGTATGGTAATGCCGATAGCTTCTGGGGTGCCATGCACTATCATGGGGCTGCGTTTTCCGGAGATTCGTTCCATATTGCCATGAATGAGCTGTCCAATCACGATCATTCCCGGTTTTTAACAAGAACCAATAAACGGGTAGGCCGTGTCAATACCATGGGACCGGAAGCAGCTAATGAGGGTGTCAATAAAGCAGTTATGCGCGAAGCAGTTACCATACAGATGACATGGGCCGGAGCACCGACAATCTATTATGGTGATGAAGCAGGTGTGTGTGGCTTTACCGATCCGGATAACAGACGTACCTATCCCTGGGGAAATGAAGACCATGACCTGATAGAATTTCACAAGGCCATGATTCGGATTCATAAAGAAAGCGATGCCTTTAAATTCGGAAGTATAAAATATCTGGTTGGAGATTATAATCTGCTTGGATTTGTCCGTTTTTATGACAGAGATCACTATATTACTTTAGTAAACAACAATGATTATGAATTAGACCGTGAATATTCGGTATGGGAGTCCGGAATTCCCAGAGAATGCGAAATGGAGCGGATTATCCAGACGGATGAAAGCGGATTTACCACCGATGTTGTGAAATGTCCGGTTGTAGGTGGAAAACTGCGGATTTTGTTACCGAAAAAGTCTGCGGTGGTACTTCGTTTCCATCAGTAAAGACATACGAAAAGGGCTTGGAAAAATGTGTCGATGTAAGGCGTCAGCATATGTAAAAAAAACTTGCAATTCCATATAAACTGTGTTATAAATTTATATTGTTAGGGCTTTGAAAAAAGTGCCTTAAATGGATGGATTCCCGAGTGGCCAAAGGGGACAGACTGTAAATCTGCTGCAACTTGCTTCGGTGGTTCGAATCCACCTCCATCCATTCCATGCTGGTGTGGCGGAACTGGCAGACGCGCAGGACTTAAAATCCTGTGGTGGCGACATCGTACCGGTTCGATTCCGGTCACCAGCATCTCATAAAAGGGTCGGAAATGCTTGAAAAATCAACGTTTCCGGCTTTTTTTATGCGCAAAATAATCGGGTACACTTTGGTACGTTATTTTTTTGTCAATTCTGTCCTTGATTCTTTCAGCCTATTTATTATAAAAACACAGGCGCAATAAAGTTTTGCAGGGCATTAATCATTTTAGGATGATAGATTGCAAAATGAATCACCGGGGTTTTGCTTTTGGAAATCAGAACCCGATGGTTTGGAACAATCCGTATCTGAATATTGCGAAATGCCGAATTCTGATTAAGTTGCAAATGATAATTATCATGATTTTTAGCAAATTCTTTTGAATAATTTATATGTTGTAAATATTCATCATAAGTATAAAATATTTCCTTATCAAAAAACATTTCCGACAGAGAGAGAATAAGAGGATTCTTTTCAAATTCTTCCCGGGATATCTCCGGTATGTTATCGGTTATCATGTTTTGCTTCAAAATCGTTGACGTATGCTCTTTCTGCTTTTCATAAAAATTCAGAATAGCAGATACATCATCGCCTGATAAATCTTCTTTTTGAATAATCTGCAACAAAAGCTCCTTTGATAATGTATAAATAGGAAGCGAAGACAAAATATTGTATTGATCGTTTTCTTCTTCTGCTGTTTTTTTCAAAAAAGTTTCAAAACGAAAGGCATCGTCTTTTGTATATATTTCCATTAAAGGAGATGCTTTTTGCAGCAAATGGTCGGCTTTTTTATGATAATAAGCCAATTCTTCTTTGCTTGTACTCAGATGATACTTGCCATTCTCATGATATCCGTCAATACATTCGCCGGAAAGTGCGACCGCACCGGATACATAGGTAAAATGATGATATATTTCCGTGGAGATATTTTTTAAATGATAAGGCGAAATCTGCCCGGTCATATATAATGGAATCCATGCTTCAAGTCCTAACATCATTTCTTCAAAGGGTCTGTCAACATTGTGGATAATATTCAGATGGAGCCCCTTTTTCAAAGCCATCGCAATGGCAAACATCCATTTTTTATTAAAGTCCATATCCTCGGCAAGTTTTGTCATCGGCATATCGGAACACATAAAAATCGGTTCATAAGATTTTGATAATACCGTAGCCTTAAAAAAATCCAGCTCTCCCTGGCGCATCTGCTCAATTCCATAGTATGTTTTGGAAACGGGAAAATAAAAGGGAACATGGGGAACCTTGAGTTTATCAAAATGAATGGCACGGATATATTCATCCAGATTGAAATCATCCAGCTTTTTTAAAAAGGTTTCCATCTGTTTGTCGGTAGAATCCGTATGATTTAAAAAGAGAGCGTCTTTTATACAAGATGCAAAGGCTGTCTCAGTCGATAAGTCCGAAACATCACAGCCTGTGTAGTTGGCAAAAAAATCTTTTGTATTTTGATCCGCATGGTGTTTTAAGATATAGTTACACAACAAGTCCGCAAAATCATCCAAATCATTGGGATGTCTTTGACCGGAGCGAATGCGGTACAGATAAGAGAGATCAAAATTAATAGCAGTTGCTAACTCTTTCATATTGATTTTGATAGAATCTGAAATTGTCGCAAAGTTTTTGGAAAAAGCAGCATATAGGTCCGATTGGTCAGTTAAAGCCTTTTTCAGTTCGAAATAAACTTCTTTTTCTTTGATATCAGAGATATTTTTATCTGTTGCAATCTGTACGATGCCGTTTACCAGACTTTGTAATTGTTCACTGTCGGCAAACGGTTTTCTCTCACCGGTCTTATAACGGCTGATGGTGGAGGCAGATAGTCCCGATGCATCGGCTAAATCCTTGATACTGCAGTCCAATATGTCTATATACTTATTAAACAAATCTTGAAAAGTCATATAAAAATCCCCTTTGTGACAACTTTTATCCATGTACATGAGTCTGAGTTAGCTACTATTTAGATTATTGATACCATACAACTCTATTATAAAAGATAGCATTCTGTATGGAAAGCACAATTGTCAAAATAGGCAAATGACAAAAGTGGAAAAGTACTTTGAACATAGACAAGAAAAATGATATATTTTTGATTATAGAGAATTACATATGCTACAAAGCAGTGATGTGATTCGGATACATAAATTATAAACTGTAGGAGGGAAAAAGATGAGGAATGGAATGAAAAAAAGCATAGCCATGCTTTTGTGTCTGGCTATGATATTTTCACTTTTGCCGGCGATATCGGTAAAAGCGGAAGGAACGAATAGTATTTACATTGCTTCTTCTGAATTTGACAAGGCGGATGTATTTTATTCAATTAACAGTGGTTCAGAAGAAAGTTTTAGTACTGTGTCTCAAAATGGTACGAGCAAAGTGATTACGGGCGTTCCGGTAGGAAGTACGGTTAAAATTAGAGTTGCTCCCAAAGACGGTCGTAACATTGAGGTTATAGTGAAAGAAGGTGCAAGGGGAGCAGGAGATGGCGGTGACGCCGGAAATTGGGATTCTTCGACAAAAACCTATACTTTTTCTACGACTGAAGGTAACGGAACTCCACGAGATTATTTGATAAAATTGGAAGAAAACAATAATAATTCTCCGGGTAATGGTTCCTGGGAAGATCAGTATACCCAGTATTTAGCACCGGGTATCAATATTCTTTCCCAGTGGATTGGTAATTCCGAAGGAGATATCTCTTATTCGTTTTCTGCATCTAATAGTGAAAATTCATATACCGATCCGGTTACACTTAATAGATCAACGGTAGAAAGTTGTCTGTCAAATGTTACAGCTGCAAATAAAAGCACATTATTTGGTATCCTAACTGAAAAATATGTAAAAATTAAAACCGGAAAAGATCTCGGAGGCAATCATCTGGGATTTGAAATCTACAAAAAAGATGCTCAGGGAAACATGCAGAGCAATGAAGATGCACTTAGTATACTGAAATACTGGAGTTATCATGATAAGAGATGGAAAGATTTTAGTGATGCTAGAAATCGCGAATGGGAAGACTATTTAAAAAATAGTGAAGCATATGATCCCGATGTCAAACACGATGTTCCGATTGATGGTCTCATTTTGGATGTATCCGGTCTGGATATGAACACGTATGCAATTCGATGCTTGTTTCCTTTTGACAGCCGGAAAAATGTAGCCTGGTGGAATGCAAAATATAAAGGGGAAGTTGCAGCTGCCGGAGATCAGGGTTCAGATGACAGCTGGGTTGAGAATGGAACCGTAGAACTGGTAAAGGTAACCAGTGCGGACGGAAGTCAGGTATATTATTCAAATGAACCGGGATGGACAGCTGATCAGCATCTGGATGAAAATATGGTAGTAAAAATAGAAAAAGCCGGATATGATCAGGGACAATTGCGTCCCGGGTACGATGGCCCGCATGGAGAATATACGGCAGAGCAGATGTTAGAAGCTGCGGAGAAAGCAAGTGGTCAGTGTAATATACCGGTAAATGCAATCGCAACGGTAATGTTGACGCCGGATCCCGGATACCAGATTCTGGCAGCATCACTAAATGGTATGCCATTAACACCCGATGCAGGAACACAGAGTAAATTTTCTTTTAAAATTACATCAAACATTCATTTTCAGGCATTGTTTGAAGAAGCAGCGGATGTTGTGGATGTAGGAGATGCACAAGAAGTCACATCTGCAACGATTGGTGGTACAACGGATGTTGTAGATTCCGGAAATCTGGCTTTAACGGTAAAGGATGATACCGGATATGATGATACAAAAGCGCTTGCAGTAGTCGATGGTGAAGCTGTTGCATCCTTAAATATTGAAGTTGATCAGATTATTGCAAAGGCAGGAAACCTTTCAGAGGAAGAGCAGGCACAGGCAAAACGAGGAGAACTGGCAGTAACAGAAGACAAATTCTGGAAAAATAATCTGACTGATTTAAATAATCCGGTTGATATTGAGCTGGTATTGAATGATATTACATTAGAAGATAATGAAGAGCTTGCACTTGTTCGTGACCATAATGGGGAATGTCAAGAGATTCCTTTGAATGTTAATGATCAGGGCGGACAGACTGTGGCATCTTTCTCAAGTGAGAAGTTTTCTACCTACACGATTATTAAAAAATCAGAAGGTAAGAAATCCGATACTCCACAAGAACCGTCGGATAATGTTGATGACTTTATGCAGATAATTTCCAGAGAAAATGCTGAAAACTTTGTTAAACGTATGTATAATATAGCTTTACGTCGAGATTATGATGATTCCGGTTTGAAGGATTGGAGCGATGAATTAGTAGCTAACAAGATAGATGCGGCAGGTATTGCTTATGGATTTTTCTTTAGTAAAGAATACAGAGAAAGAAATCGTACAAACGAAGAGTTTGTAGAAGATTTGTATCAGACAATACTCGGAAGACCGGCCGATGAAACCGGAAAAGCAAATTGGATTAAAGCGTTAGAAAACGGTAAATCCAGAGAATCTGTTTTAGCAGGCTTTGTAAACTCAGGAGAATTTACGGACATGTGCGATACATACAGCATTCCGAGAGGAACTATGGAAGAGGATGGCAGCAGTGTTTGCAATGTAAATGTAAGAAAATTCGTATTGAGAAATTATGCAAAGGCACTTGATAGAAGAGGAGAGTCGAAAGGTGTTGAAACCTGGTGTCACCTTATCAACAGTAATAAAATGACACCGGCGCAGGTAGCAGAAAGTTTCATCCGTTCAGAAGAGTTTAAAAATAAAAAACTGTCAGATGAAGAATTTGTTGAAATTCTATATGAAACATTTTTAGGAAGATCTTCTGATCCTGCCGGAAAATCGACATGGCTGAACTGCTTGAAGAAAGGGCAGAGTAGGGATGAAGTTATGAAAGGATTTTCCAACTCTGCGGAATTTTCAAAAATTGTTGCCTCATTTGGATTATAAGATATAAATATCTTGTAAAATGTAGGGTATCATGATTTTTGATTTTGTGAAGAAACAAAAGATATAATGGGACTGTCGCGCTTATATAAGTAGGCGCGACAGTTTTTTTGTTTGGTGATTTGTAAATATGACAGAAAGTGACAGAAATAATAAAAAGTCGAAAAAATTAAGAATAATATAATAAATTATAAATTGAGAGTGCTTTCAAAATATGATAATATGAATTACTGGTTTTTATGATAAATATAAATTTTTTGTATCAAATGTCAGGTTCAATGACTGATTTTAATGAATTGATTGGAATGAATTGATTGGTATGGAAAGCTGTTGTAACGGATAAATAATACATTTTAACCAGTTAAAATAAAGAAGGGATAGATAAACTTGTTGGGAAAAAAGTTAATCACCATAGCCATCCCCTGTTATAATTCGCAGGATTATATGAAGACGGCGGTTTTATCGGCAGTTTCCGGCGGCAATGAAGTGGAAGTTTTAATTGTTGATGATGGATCAACGGATAAAACAGGTGAAATGTGGAAAAATCTGGAAGCGGAATATCCGGAAATTGTTCATTACATATATAAAGAAAACGGTGGTCACGGAGATGCTGTGATGTGTGGACTTCATCATGCACAAGGGGTTTATTTCAAAGTATTGGACAGTGATGATTATCTGGATGAAGATTCTTTAAAACGTATGCTTGCAGCATTACAGTCATACAAGGAAGAAGACTGCCAATTAGATATGTTTATAGCAAATTACATATATGATAAAGAAGGCGAGCACCGAAAGGTTGTTATTGATTACAAAAGCGCCTTTCCCCAAAATGAAGTTTTTGGCTGGGACGATGTCGGTCATTTCAAAGTGGGACATAATTTGTTAATGCATGCTGTTGTATATCGTACGGCATTGTTAAAGGAATGTGGATTGCAATTGCCCAAGCATACTTTTTATGTGGATAACATTTTTGTATATTATCCGCTTCCGTTTGTTAAAAAAATGTATTATATGGATTTGGATCTGTATGATTACAAAATCGGAAGGGCAGATCAGTCTGTCAATGAAAAGGTTATGATCGGACGTATCGACCAGCAGTTATATGTCAATCGCCTGATGATAGAGATGCATGACTTATCAGAAATAGAGAATGAAAAGCTTCAGGATTACATGGCACAATATCTGGCAATGATTTTGTCTGTCAGTTCAGCCCTGCTGGTTCGGGAAGGAAGTCCCGAAAGCCTTGCAAAAAAAGAAGCTCTGTGGCAGGATTTACATGCACGTGGCGAGAAAATGTATGAAATTGTACATAAACAGATTTTAACCAAAATCATAGAAAAAGACGGACGTGCAAGGCATAAGATTATTGAAAAAGGATATGATCTGGCACAGAAAATATATCATTTTAATTAATACCGCCTTTTTATAATTGTGCGGTTGAGAAAGTTTTCTATTTTAATTGGGTATAGTAAAAGCAGAGTGGTAATGTAGCATTCGTAATGAAAAATATTGTTAAAAAAGTTTTTTGTTTTAGGTTAGTAAATATGGAGATGATTTCATGAGCAACTCGTTGAAAGCAAAGATGAAATACTGGTGGACAGCCCTGTATTGTCCCTTATATATGCTTTGCTTTATGTTGATTGAAAAAAGAAACCAACAGGTAACCATTGTTTCCATTGGGATAGACCATAAAATACCGTTTCTTGAGATTTTTATCGTCCCCTATCTCATCTGGTTTCCTTATATTGTCGGGATGTTTCTGATTTACTTTTTTAAGGATAAGGAAGAGTTTATTCGGATGATAAAGTATTTATATATGGGAATGACACTGTTTATTATCATATCCTATTTATTCCCGAATGGATTGGATATTCGTCCGGCTTATTTTGAGAGAGACAATATTTTTGTCCGGCTGGTTCAAATGATTTACTGCAATGATACATCCACCAATGTGGTACCAAGTATTCATGCATATAACTCGATTGTTGTTATGATAGCTGCCTTAAAGAGTGAAAAGGTTCTTACAAAAAACTGGCAGAAAAAGACCTGTTGCGTGATTTCTGTTCTGATTGTCTTATCGACAGTCTTTGTAAAGCAGCACTCGGTTTTGGATGTATTTGCTGCAATGGCGTTGGCATGGGCCGGATATCAGCTGTTTTATAAAAAACCGGAAACCGTATCGGAGAGGATACAATTTCGTATGAAAGGATCGACCTAATAACATGAAAGTAGTATTGATTAACGGAAGCAGAAGAGAAAAAGGCTGTACCTATACAGCATTAACAGAAATTGCAAAGGAATTGCAAAATGAGGGAATCGAAACAGAAATCTTTCATATCGGTGTAAAGGCAGTCAATGGAGAAATGAATCAAATTGTCAGCGAAGTGGCAGAGGCTGTAAAAAGTGCAGACGGTCTGATTGTCGGAAGTCCTGTGTATTATGCATCTCCTTCCGGTGAAGTTATGGCATTTTTAGACCGCTTATTCGGCGTTGCAAAAGATGATTTGATGTATAAACCGGCAGCAGCCATTGCATCTGCAAGACGTGCCGGAACAAGCACAACGTTGGATGTACTGAATAAATACTTTTTATATAATCAGATGCCTCTGGTTTCTTCCTGCTATTGGAATATGGTGCACGGTTCCAATCCCGAAGATGTATTAAAGGATGAAGAAGGCATGCAGACCATGCGTACATTGGCAAAAAATATGGCATGGATTTTAAAGAGCATCGAAGCGGGAAAAGAATCCGGTGTGAAACAGCCGGTTGCGGAAGAAAAAGTGTTTACAAATTTTATCAGATAACTGCCTTCGCCCTAACAGAAATATATATCTTTGCCGCTTCATACTTCGGTTTCCGGCATTTCTAAGCGGCATGCTCACAAAATACATATTAAATGCCCGGTTTCAAAACTCAGACTTCGTCTTCGAACAGTTGAAACCGGGCATTATTTTTGTTCGCTTATGCCGCTAAGAAATGCCAAGAAACCTCGCCAAATTCCGCGAGCAAAGATATATATTTCTGTTAGGGAGACGACCATCCCCTAAAGATTTCGAGTATTTTGAGAAACGCAACATATCCTATAAAGGACTGTTCTTGTCTTTCTGATATATAAGAATCCGGTCGTCGCAATGGATTCTCATAGAGCCATCCGGAATCAGATTTTGATTGTCACGTTTAATCATCAGGATTAATGTCTGTCGGGAAATCGGAAGGTCACGAATCAGAGTATCTTTCCACTTGTGATTTTGATTGATATAAATTTCTTTTAAGGATATATTTACATCCTTCTTTTGTTTATGAGAACCAATAATCAGGTGGTCATTTTCGCAGATGGTTACATCCCCTTTGGGAATGATGATGTCATTGTTCCGATAAATAACGGCAAGAATCACGCCGGGAATCAAAGAAAGGTTTCTTATCTTGCGATTGGCCCAGGGATGATTTTTGGTGATGTCCACACCGATAAATTGCAAATCAAATTCATGATCACCATCCGGTGCATTCTGGACTTTTGTATAATGTTCGACAAAACCTGCGGAAATAATACCGGTTGGGATAGCTACGATACCGATCCCTAAAAAGGTAATAAAAATTCCCAAAATCTGGCCGGCAGCAGTGATTGGATAAATATCTCCATAACCGACGGTAGTTAATGTAGAAACTGTCCACCACAAACCGGAAAAAGCATTTTTGAAAACATCCGGCTGGACGGGATGTTCAAGACCATACATACATAAAGAAGAAGCCATCATAATAACAAAGATGATAAAAACCGATGATGCCAACTGATTCGCTTTGGATCGGAATACTTCTCCGATGACATGAAAGGCATCGGAACGCGAATTAACCTGAAAGAGACGAAATATACGGACAATTCGAAACATTCTGAATGCCACGGTTCCTGCCGGAAAAAAGAATGGCAGGTAAAAGGGCAGAAAAGATATTAAATCAATCAGGCCGGTTAAGGAAAAGAAAAAGCAGAATGCAGCCTGTAACGGTTTTTTATCCGGATATAAATAGCCGGAAGTCCATAAGCGCAGAATGTATTCTACCGTAAAAAAGAGAACCGTGATAAGCTCAATCAGATACAGAATCCCGGAATAGGGCTTTGAACTTTCAAATGTTTCAAAAAAGATGGCAAACAGATTAAGCAGAATAGAAACCGTAATCAGAATATCAAAAAGCCGGCTTGGAATATCTTCTCTGTTTCCAATCTGAATAATATCAAAAATTCTTCTTTTCCATGTCCTGTTTCCCATTTTGCTTTTATCCATATCTGCCTAATCCCCCTACATATACTTACGAAAACTATAGCAGATTCTATAGTCTTTTTCAAATTGTGTTGAATATATCTTTTTTTTTCAATAATATAGAAATATAATACTTAGGCATAAAGGAGAATGATATGGAGAAATCAACGGTCTATTTTACAACGTTTAAAACGACTTACAATGAAAATCTGATTCAGAAACTTCACCGGCTGATGAAACAGGCCGGCTTTGAGAATATTGATTTTAAAGATAAATTTACCGCAATCAAAATCCATTTTGGAGAGTACGGAAATCTGGCTTTTTTAAGACCGAACTATGCAAAGGTGGTTGCAGACTATGTAAAGGAACTGGGAGGGAAACCGTTTTTGACCGATTGTAATACGTTGTATGTCGGCAGTCGGAAAAATGCACTAGATCACTTGGAAACGGCATATCTAAATGGCTTTTCGCCGCTTCAGACGGGATGTCATGTGATTATCGGCGATGGCTTAAAGGGAACGGATGAAGCATTGGTTTCCATTAACGGCGAATATGTAAAAGAAGCAAAAATCGGTCAGGCCATTATGGATGCGGATATTTTTATTTCTCTCACACATTTTAAGGGGCATGAAATGGCTGGGTTTGGCGGAGCTATCAAAAATATCGGTATGGGATGCGGATCCCGTGCCGGCAAGATGGAACAGCACTGTGATGGAAAGCCCAGTGTAAATCCCGAAACTTGCGTTGGTTGCGGAGCCTGCTATCGGATTTGTGCACATCAGGCTCCTGAGATAAATGATAAAAAGGCTGTCATCAATCACGATAAATGTGTCGGTTGCGGTCGTTGTCTGGCAGTCTGTCCCAAGGATGCCATTTCCGCAGATTTTTCCGATTCCATTGCCATGTTAAATTATAAAATGGCAGAATACAGCCTGGCAGTCTGCAAAGACAGACCATGTTTCCATATATCACTGATTTGCGATGTTTCACCAAACTGTGACTGCCATGCGGAAAATGATATCCCTATTATTCCCAATGTCGGCATGCTGGCATCTTTTGATCCGGTTGCGCTGGATCAGGCATGTGCAGATTTGTGTAATCAGATGCCCGTCACAAGTGGAAGTATCTTAGATGACAATTGCAAAAACTGTCATGATCACGACCACGAGCATGAACACCATGATCATTTCCAAATGACACATCCCGATACCGAGTGGGAATCCTGCCTTGCACATGCGCAAAAGATTGGACTTGGCAGCAGGGAGTATGAATTGAAGACCATATAAAATTATGCTATACTAATTCATGTGTGAGCTTATGTGTACGAGTTCATATGTATGAGTTCGTATGCACGAGTTCATAAGTGATATATGTGTGAGCTTATACGTGTGGGTATATAAGCCGGAAAATTTGTTCAGCCGGCAGCAAACTAAAAAGCGGATGCATTGATTTGTGTAGACTGCAACAATAATTAGGAAGAAAGAGTGAGGATGAAAAAATGGATATTGTATGTTTGGATTTAGAGGGCGTTTTAGTACCGGAAATCTGGATTGCTTTTGCAAAAGAGAGTGGCATTCCGGAATTAACGAGAACAACCCGTGATGAGCCCGATTATGATAAACTGATGAAATGGCGTATCGGTATTTTAAAAGAGCATGGTCTTGGATTAAAGGAAATTCAGGAAACCATTGCAAAGATTGATCCGATTCCCGGAGCAAAAGAATTTTTAGATGAATTACGCTCCATTACACAGGTTATCATTATCAGCGATACTTTTACCCAGTTTGCAACACCGCTTATGAAAAAGCTGGGTTGGCCTACCATTTTCTGCAATTCTTTAGAGGTAGCAGAAGACGGTGAGATTACCGGATTTAAAATGCGTGTTGAAAATTCCAAATATACAACGGTAAAAGCACTGCAGTCCATTGGTTATGATACGATTGCAAGCGGTGACAGTCACAATGATTTAGGAATGATTAAAGCAAGTAAAGCCGGATTTTTATTTAAGAGTACGGAACAGATTAAAGCAGACAATCCGGACTTAAAGGCCTTTGAGACATATGATGAGTTGTTAGCGGCTATTAAGGAAGTATTGAACTAATTCGTTTGGTATTCAAATAATGATTAAAAAATAGTCTTTTCAATAATGGAGTAGATATGGGAAAAGATTTAAAGCAATTAATGAATCAATGCTATGAAATGTGTGATTATATTGAGAAAAACGGCGTCATCAAGCAGGATATGCAGATGACTCTACGTGAAAACCTGCGTCGGGAATTTCTCAATTTTGTTATTTATATTTCTACATTGTCCGGTCATCTGGAAAAAGAAGAAGAAACCTTTATCAACGATATGCTGGGTTTTTATATTGATTCCAATACGGCTGATGAATTAAAAAAGAAACGCGATTTAAACGAAAACACCTACGGAACCAAAATTCCGATGGCTTTAAAATATTTTGTCTTGGCGGATGCCGGCAGAAAAATAAAAGGGGATATCTACCGCAATCAAAAAGCGAAATTCGTGGTGGATACTTTTCGTGAAATCGGACAAAGTTATATCGCCAGCAATTCCTGTGCAGGTGAAAAAGAAGTCGAGATGTTGTCAAAGTATTGTCTGATGCTTGACAATTATCTGAAGGAATATGGATTACTGCGTCCCGATAAAAAGCCGATTACCGTAGCAAAGCCTCCCAAAGAAGAGGAACTGGAAAAGTTAGATCCCAATGAGCTTTTAGCGCAGCTCAATTCCCTGACCGGATTAAAGAGTGTAAAAGAAGATGTAAATTCTTTAGTCAATCTGATGAAGGTCCAGAAGATGAGAGAAGAAAACGGCATGAAGACGACCAGTGTCAACAGACATATGGTTTTCATGGGAAACCCCGGTACCGGTAAAACAACCGTTGCAAGACTGTTATCCAAGATATATGCAAGCATCGGCGTCATTGAAAAAGGACATCTTGTAGAAGTGGATCGTTCCGGACTGGTTTGCGGATATATCGGACAGACTGCAACCAAGGTCATGGAAGTGGTTGAAGAAGCGCTCGGCGGCATTTTATTTGTGGATGAAGCCTATACCCTGACCAACAATAAAGGACAGGGAGACTTTGGACAGGAAGCGGTTGATACATTACTCAAGGCGATGGAAGACCATAGAGATGATTTAATCGTCATCGTAGCCGGATATACGGATCTGATGCAGGAATTCATCGATTCCAACCCGGGACTTCGTTCCCGTTTCAACAAATACATCTATTTTGACGATTATACGGCAGATGAAGAGTTTGAGATCTTATTAAATCTTTGTAAAGGGCAGGACTACCAGCTTTCAGATGAAGCTGCAGACATTGCCAAAGAATTTTTCAAAAACCGTTGTGAAAACAAGCCCGATAACTATGCCAATGCCAGAGATGTACGAAACTATCTGGAGAAAGCCGTTTCCAATCAGGCTTCCCGTATTGTGTCATTAAAAGATGTAAATAAAGATACTCTGGCGGTTTTAGAAAAAGAAGATGTTGAAAATATTTCTTTAGGTTAGATTGTCCATTGATGAAAAAAACCGACAGATAGCAAAGCCCGATTCACGAAATGCGAATCGGGCTCTTTGATTATAGGAAAATACGATCTTCGGTTGCAAAAATACCGTAGAAAATGGCAAAAAATGTTTTTGTCTTGTAATAAAAAGATGGTATAATAAAGCAGACTATAACTATAAAATGTAAATGAGTTATTGAGATATCTCTCGGAGGACTCATATATGAATAATGAAAAAATTGCAGTTTTTATTTCAGGACGTGACGGAGAAGCATGGAAAGTAATACTGGAAGGTATTCGAAAAAAGGCGACAGAGCAGGGTTTTTCGCTTTCTATATTTAACTGTGCGGGCAGTCTGGATATATCCCGTAAATTTGATGTGGGAGAATTTAATATTTTCCGTCTTGCCAAGTTGGATCATTTTGACGGAATTATTCTTGTTTCCAGCACCATCATCTGTAAAGAGGTAGAACGCGAGCTGTTTGAAGAAGTAAAAAGGCACTCTGTTCCGGCTGTTTCTATGGAAATCAAAGAAGAAGGAATGGATTTTGCCGGAATTGATAATTATGATGCGATGCGGGATATGATAGAGCATCTTTTGGATTTTCATAAATATGAAAGTATTGGTTTTATTGCGGGACCAAAAGAAAATCAGGAAAGTTTACGCCGATTAAATGCATATGAGGATGTATTAAAAGAGCATGGCATGGAAGTACACGCAGAAGATGTATTTTATGGCAATTATGGTTTTCAAAGCGGACTTAAGGCAGCGGAACATTTTATTGGCAGAGCTTCCGGCTTACCCAGAGCTATTGCCAGTTCCAATGATGAGATGGCAATGGGGCTGATACGAGGATTTGAAAAGCACGGAATAAAAGTTCCCAAGGATGTTGCCGTTACCGGATTTGATGATATTGCTGATGCGGTTAATTATGAGCCGCGTATTTCTTCCGTAGCGCGTCCCCGGGTAGAGTTGGGGTCTATCATATGTGAAAATTTGATTCGCAAGATTCGTGGAGAAGAAGCCGACAATGATATCATCATGAAAACGGAACCGGTATTTCGTGAAAGCTGTGGATGCTGGGTTAGATGTGGAAAAAGCTTTAAACAGTTTCGCCATGACTTTTTTGTGAACCGCGAAACTAATCTTTCCAATTCTACAATTTTAAATGAAATGACGGAAAAATTGACCGATTGTGATACCTTTGATGAAATGCTTAAAAGCTTAAAGGATTTTATTCCGTTTTTAAAATGTGAGGGTTTGTATTTATGTGTCAGACCCGAAGTAAAAGGACATCCCAACAGTATTGATTCTCCGGATTTTATGGGCAGACTGAAACAATATGAAAATGATGCTGTTTTAGCCTATCCCAAAAAGATGACAGTACTTGCCGCATACAAGGATGGAAATTATTTTGAAGCAGACGATTTTGATACGGAACAGTTGTTGCCGGAATGCGAGCACACGGATGAAGCAAAGACCTATCTGTTTTCACCCATTCATTTTCAGGATCGTTGTCTTGGATATGCCATTATTGTGAATCCGGACTTCGAGATGAATGGGCAGTCTTTCTATCAGTGGTTGATGAATGTCAATATTTCCATTGAAAATATCCGGCGCAAAAATGCCATGAACGATGCATTACAGCGATTGGAAGAAATGTATATTCGTGACGGATTGACCAATTTATATAACCGTTTTGGTTTTGAAAGGTATTCGGTTAATCTTTATGATATGTGCAAATCCGAAGAAAGATCCATGTTAATTCTGTTTGCGGATTTAAACAAATTAAAACAAATCAATGATGTATACGGCCATGAAAACGGAGATGTGGCGATTCGGACTGTTGCAAAGGCATTGGTAGAATCAAAAGCAGAAGAAGATATCTGTACCCGTTTCGGAGGGGATGAGTTTATCCTGATGGGTCCGGATTATACAGCAGAAAAAGCAGAAACTCTTATTAAAACAGTGGAAGCTACTTTGCAAAAAGCCAATGCCGATCATCAATATCCATATAAAATCAGCGCCAGTATGGGTTATTATATCATTGAAAAGGACAGTACGATTTCCTTAGAAGAAGCGGTTGATAAAGCGGATCATCAAATGTATCAGGCGAAAAAACGGTATATGGAACAATTGTAAAAATCAGGATAGTATGAACAAACAGTTTTACAATTGGCTAAAAATAATATTTAATAAGAGGATATACATATGGAATTATGGGATATTTATGATAAAGATAAAAAAAGAACCGGACGTACGATGAAGCGGAATGACTGGATTTTACAGGATGGAGAATATCACCTTACCGTACTTGGTGTTGTCTGCAGACCGGACGGTAAGTATCTGATTACAAAGAGAGTGATGACCAAAGCATGGGCGCCCGGACATTGGGAAGTATCCGGTGGAGCCGCTCAGGCAGGCGAAGAATCGTTAGAGGCTGCTATTCGTGAGGTAAAAGAAGAAACCGGATTGGATGTTTCCGGATGCAGAGATGCATATGAATTTACCTATCACAGAGAAAATCCCGGTGAGGGCGATAATTATTTTGTAGATGTATATCGTTTTGAACTGGATTTTAATGAGGCAGATGTAAAGCCCCAGGAAGCGGAAACGGACGGATTTATGCTTGCGACAGCAGAGGAAATTGCAGAGCTTGGCAGACAAGGGATATTTTTACATTATGACAGCATTAAGCAGGTGTTTCGATAAATATGCTGTAAGTACGATATATGGGGTTTGCAGACCGATTATGCAGACGCTCTGCCATCGTTTCTCACAAAGTATTTATTAAATGCCCGGTTTCAAAACTCAGACTTCGTCTTCAGACAGTTGAAACCGGGCATTCTTTTTGTTCGCTTATGCCGCTAAGAAATGCCAGAAAACCTCGCTAAATTCCACGGGCAAAGATATGTAATTTTTGTTTGGGCGACTGGCTATGTCCCCAAAGTTGCGAATAATAAAATGTGAGAAACGATGGCAGAGATAAAAGTCTGCATCTAAGGTCAAAAAACCCATATATCGTTCTTACAGCATATTTATAGTGGGAACACAAATCCGAAAAGGGTGTTTTCTATATTGACAATGCGGAAAAAAGTGATAATATATACATATGAACGGTTGCTCATATGTATATATTTTGTGAAAATGGATGCGGATAAAGAATATAATATGAAAATGACTGTCAAAATAACAGAAAATGAGAGGTAGAGGCTATGAAAAAAGCATACAAGATTGAAGTAGATTGTGCTAACTGTGCAAATAAAATGGAAGAGGCGGCAAAAAAGACAGCCGGGGTAAAAGATGCAACTGTAAATTTTATGGCGTTGAAAATGCATGTAGAATTTGAAGAAGGAGTTGATCACAAGGCGGTAATGAAAGAAGTTTTAGCTAACTGTAAAAAAGTAGAAGATGACTGTGAGATATTTTTCTAGAAGATGAAATAGATAATCAGGTTTTTTATTAGAAACTTTAAAGATTATGAGAATAATTGTTAGAAAAAGATAGGATGAAAGCAGTATGAATAAAAAGCAGAAAAAAATGCTGGTGCGGATTCTAGTATCGGCAGCTTTGATTATTGTTTTAAAATGGATACCGGCAGAAGGGCTTTTAAGATTTGCCCTTTATATGATCCCATATATTATCATAGGATATGATGTATTAAAAAAAGCATGGAAGGGAATTTGCAATCGACAGATGTTTGATGAAAATTTCCTGATGGCAATTGCTACAATCGGAGCTATTGCCGTTGCCCTGTATGAAGGAAGTGCTTCGGCAGCCGCATTGGGTATATCCGGTGAAAATGATTATACCGAAGCCATAGCGGTTATGCTTTTTTACCAGATTGGAGAATTTTTCCAAAGCTATGCAGTCGGAAAGAGCCGTCGGAATATCAGTGAACTGATGGATATCCGGCCGGATTATGCCAACATTGAAAAAGATGGAGAGTTAGAGCAGGTTGATCCGGATGAAGTAGAAATCGGAACTATCATTGTCGTAAAGCCCGGAGAAAAAGTTCCGATTGATGGTACGATTATAGAAGGTAATACATCTTTAAATACAAGTGCGTTGACCGGTGAGAGCCTGCCCAGAGAAGCAGGTGTTGATGATGAAGTCATCAGTGGTTGCATCAACTTGAGCGGATTGATTAAAATCCGTACAACCAAGGAATTTGGGGAATCAACGGTTTCGAAGATTTTGGATTTAGTAGAAAATGCCGGCTCCAAAAAATCGAAATCTGAAAACTTTATTTCAAAGTTTGCCAGATATTATACACCCGCAGTTTGCTACGGAGCATTGGCATTGGCTGTTTTACCGCCCCTTGTCAGATGGCTTTTTATGGGATTGTCACCTATGTGGCCGGTTTATATTTATCGTGCCCTGACATTCCTTGTCATCAGCTGTCCCTGTGCACTTGTCATTAGTATCCCGCTTAGCTTTTTTGCCGGTATTGGTGGTGCCTCAAATCAGGGTGTACTGGTAAAAGGATCCAGCTATTTAGAGGCATTATCCGAAGCAAAGTATGTGGTTTTTGATAAAACAGGAACCATGACTCAGGGAGTATTTGAAGTAAACGGTGTTTATGAAAATACCATTCCCAAAGAAGATGTAATTGAAATGGCAGCCTATGTGGAAAGCTTCTCGACACATCCAATCAGCAAGAGCTTGTTGAAGGCATATGGAAAGGAAGTTGACAAAAACCGTATTCATGATGTTCAGGAAATCAGTGGTCATGGTGTCATTGCGAAAGTAGATGAAAAGAGTGTTGCAGCAGGTAATGAAAAACTGATGAAACAAATTGGGGTAGCATTCAAACCTTGTGATAAAATAGGAACGGTGGTTCATGTTGCCATAGATCAGCAGTATGTCGGACAGATTGTTATTTCTGATATCTTAAAGCCCCATGCAAAAGAAGCCATTTCTTCTCTAAAGAGAAATGGAGTGAAAAAAACCGTTATGCTGACCGGAGATACAAAAGTTGTTGCTAATCAGGTGGCAAAAGAGCTCGGAATTGATGAGGTCTACAGTGAACTTCTTCCGGCAGATAAAGTAAGCATAGTGGAACAGCTTTTGGAGAAAAAAGGTAAAAAAGAAAAGCTGGCATTTGTCGGAGACGGAATCAATGACGCGCCGGTACTGTCCAGAGCAGATATCGGGATCGCGATGGGAGCACTTGGCTCAGATGCTGCAATCGAGTCGGCGGATATTGTACTGATGGATGATGATCCACTGAAAATTTCCAAGGCAATTAAAATATCCAGAAAGTGTCTGCGTATTGTATATCAGAATATTTTCTTTGCAATCGGGATAAAGTTGATTTGCCTTGTACTTGGAGCACTTGGTATTGCCAATATGTGGCTTGCAATTTTTGCCGATGTCGGGGTTATGGTAATTGCTGTATTAAATGCCATTCGGGCTCTGTTTGTGAAGAAACTTTGATTATGGCTGCAAATAGAGAATCAATCATTAGTTAATTAAATAGCTGACTGATTAAAGGAGATATTCGACGGATAAATAGTCAATTGTTAAAAGTTAGTAAACAGATAGGTTAATAACAGACTAACCCGAATGAAACTTTTGAAAAATCAAATTTAGAAAACAAATCAGTAGAAATAAGGAACAGAAAACAATTAAGAATCAAAAAGAAACGGAAGAGGTGAAAAAATGGCAGAACATCATCATAATCATGAAGGAATTGAATGTTGCGAAACAACAGAAGTTCATCAGGATCTTTTAAGAATTGTAAATGAAACGATGCCCTCAGAAGAGGAACTATACGATTTGGCAGAACTGTTTAAAGTTTTTGGGGATTCAACTCGAATTCGTATTTTATATGTACTATTTGAAGCAGAGGTATGTGTATGTGATTTAGCCGCAGCCCTGAATATGACACAGTCGGCAATTTCACACCAATTAAAGATTTTAAAGCAAAGCCGGCTGGTAAAATCCCGCCGGGAAGGAAAATCCATTTTTTACTCCCTGGCAGATGCACATGTCAGAACCATTATTTCGCAGGGAATGGAGCATATTGAAGAATAATTTTTATGACTTTTTTATTTTTATATGATATAGTGATTATCATATGAGGGAAAAAATATAATCAAGATATTTTCACTCTTATGTGTGAGTCTTTATTTTAGTCAGAACTCATTTCTTACAAAAAAGAAGAAACGATTTCTGACTTTTGACTCTTGTATACCATACATTTATACATAAGGATAAAGAAAATACATGAAAATTTTCGAATTAGAGGTTGAATCGCCGATTACCATCAATGTTAAAATAAAAAACAGCAATCAGCTGGAGTGGAAAACCAAAATAATCAAAAAATCTGTTGCAAAGAAGCATATTTTAATTCCACTCTTAAAACATAACGGACAGATTTTGTCGTTTCAGGTTCCGGGCATTATCATTGAAGTAACGGCTCAAAGTGATTCCGGTCCGATTATTTTTCGGAATTGTCGAATTCGATCCCTGATTGTCGGCGGAGTGAAATATCATGAAGTCATTTCCATGACCGAATCCACCAAAGAGAATCGTAGGCAGGCGGATCGTGTATATGTCAATGAAATTGGTACGGTTATCAACAATAAAATGAAGAAAGAAATGCAGGCATGTATCAAAGATTTAAGTGCGACCGGTTTTTCCTATACGATACATGAACAAAATGAGCCTTTACCGCATTTGCAGACAGAAATTGTAGAGTTTTCATATGATGACTCTGTATTAAAAGAAAAAATTACCCTGACGGGAAAGGTTGTCAGAAGAGCAAAGTCGGCAGATGGATTTGTTACGTTCGGTTGTCATATGGGAAGCAATCAGCAGGTTAACCGGTGTCTGGCATTGAGAGGACTCTAACCCATTGTTACAGATTGAGATTAGTAAAGAAATCTTTTTTGGAAAAGTGAGCTTCTTTGTATTGTAATAACAGGGCAACAGATTCGCCGGCGTTATGAGATGCCAGATCCTGTATGCAGGAATCCAGAATATCCTCAGTGATACAGCCGATATTTAACAATAGTTTTAGGTAAGCTGTATTATTTATGATTTTATCAGAAAGAATATAATCCCATATACCGGTTAGCATATGCTTACAGATATAATCTTCATATTCTGATTTTGCTTCATCTGATAAACAGACAGGTGATAATAAACGTTTCATGGAAAGAGATGCTTTTTCAAAGCGTCTTTTTTTTACATATGCCGGGAGTTGTGTGACGGAAATATCTTCAACCTCAAACCATCCGTAAAATACAGGTTCAAAACCATCATCATCAGGCCGTTTTAAAAGACGTAAGACGGCCGTGTCAAAAGAATGATACCATTCCGGGGTTCCGATTGTCTGTGGTGTAAATAAAAGTGGATCATTTAATACTTGAATAACGGAAGCCGTATAGTGTGGAATAAACCGGTCCTCATATGAATCGCTTGCCGGATTATGGAGCTTGATTTCCTCTAATTTCGGACAGTCCATAAAAGCCTGTTTCCCAAGAAGTATCTCTGATGCCGGAATTTCCAATGTTGTTAGTTCCGTCATATGAGCAAAAGCCCAATCCCCAATTCTTTTTGTGTGAGAAGGTAATACCAGTTTTTCAATATTCTTCCGGCTGAGAAAAGCCTTGTTTTCAACCATGGTAACAGGGACTTGGTCTATTTCATCCGGTATTATGATATACCGGTGATTACCTTCGTAACCGGTAATGGCAATGGTTGAATCGGTATGGAATTGATAAGTAAAAATACCCTGGGAATTTTCGTACTGCATAAGAGACATCCTTTGAGTGAGAAATTTGCTTTTCACATCCCCATCATTATATATAAGAACATCTGATTCTGTAAACAAAAAACCTTTGATTTTGCAAACGGAAACATTTTCGTATAGCAACAGTTGAAAGAAAAAATCATTTTTGCTAGGATATATATGCAAAAGCAGAGTTCATTATAAGCCAGCGGTTTTAACAGCTGATATTTGGAAAAATGGATGTTTAATAAACAGAAATAATAAAGAAGGAAAAAAATGAAACTATTATTAATTCGCCATGGCGAACCGGATTATGACATTGATTCTTTGACAGAAAAGGGCTGGAAAGAAGCAGAACTTTTATCCGAAAAGTTATGCAACATGAAAATCGATGAATTCTATGTTTCTCCGTTGGGACGTGCAAAGGACACAGCAAAAGCCACTCTGGAAAAGCTAAACCAAAAAGCAGAAGTAAAGGAGTGGCTGCAGGAATTTCCATGCCGCATTGAAAGACCGGATCGCAGTGATAAGAAAATGATAGCCTGGGACTGGCTACCGCAGGACTGGACTACGAAAGAAAACTTTTATGATAAAAACAACTGGAGCGATTCAGAGATTTTAAAAGCAGGAAATGTTGATGAAGAATACCGGCGTGTTATACAGGCGTTTGATTTATTTCTTTCTGAACACGGATACGAGCGGGAAGGTAATTATTATAAGGTAACAAAACCGAATAATGATACGATTGCATTTTTCTGTCATTTTGGCCTGGGATGTGTTTTGTTAAGTCACTTGCTGGGAATTTCACCCATGGTTTTGTGGCATGGTTTTTGTGCGGCTCCGACATCTGTTACAACTGTTGTGACGGAAGAAAGAAGAGAAGGAATTGCATCTTTTCGCATGAGTAGCTACGGGGATATTTCCCACTTGTATGCAAAAAATGAAGAACCGTCCTTTGCGGCAAGGTTTTGTGAATGTTATAAAAATAGTGATGAGAGACATGATTAAATTTGGAGTTATTTAGATAAAAGAAAATGGCTGTAAAACAAAATGTTGTGTAAACCAGAGCTATGAAAAAACAAATAATAAAAGTAGATAAGAAACTGGAAGAATAAAATAATTTAGAGAAACAGAATTAAAAAACAAAAATAAAAAATATCAAGAATAAGAAAAGTGATAATGAAATTATGATAGGAACAATCGTAAATACACTTACTATCCTGACAGGCTCCGTCATAGGAAGTATCATAAAAAAAGGAATTAAGGAAGAATACAAGGAAGCATTATTTCAGGCTATGGGACTGGCGGCGACCGGTTTAGGAATCAACGCCGTTGTCCAGAATATGCCAAAAAGCAATTATCCGGTATTATTTATCGTGGCTCTGGCATTGGGAAGTCTGATTGGCACTATGCTTCATATCGATGAACGGTTTCAGAAGCTGACACAGTCTTTTTCCGGAAAAGGAAGGCTGGGAGAGGGAATTTCGACCGGAATTTTACTGTTTTGTATCGGTACTTTATCCATTCTGGGGCCTATTAATAGTGCACTAAATGGAGATCATACATATTTATTTACCAACGCAACATTGGATCTGGTTACTTCCTGTGTGTTAGCATCAGCTTACGGAATTGGTATTGCCATTTGTGCGCCGGTTCTTTTTTGCTGGCAGGGAGCCATTTATCTGTTGGCATGTCTTTTGGGTGACTTTATGAGTGCCGACATGATGACAGAGATTTCGATCGTAGGTGGTTTCTTAATTGCCAGTTCCAGCATTTCCATTTTAAAAATCAAGGAAATAAAAACGTTAAATATGTTGCCCTGTTTATTTGTCCCTGTCGTATTTTTTCTTTTGCTTGGATGTTTTTAGTGTGAGGAATTAAAACATTAAAAGAATCTAAACTCGGTTGACATTACCTTATAAATGGCATATAAAAATAAAGATGGGTGACACCCTGTCATTCGTTATTAGAAACGTTTTTTGTTTAGACTGATAATAAAGGAGCTAGTATGGGCAAAATATTCAAAAATTTAATTCCTTATTGGAAAAGCGTTCTGGTCATTTTTATCTTGTTAGTTGTCCAGGCATATTGCGATCTGGAATTGCCGCAATTGACTTCCAACATTATTGATACCGGAATTATCAATGGTGGTGTGGAACATATTATGCCACAGCAGGTTACAAAAGAAACCTACGATATGCTTTCCTATATGATGGATGAGGATGAGAAACAGATATGGGAGAAGAGTTATACTTCCCGGGATGGAATCTATTATCTGGCCGACTATTCAGAAGATGAATTGGAACAGTTGGATTCGGAAATGTTGATTCCCATTACGCTTGCCTATCAACTGCAGAATATGCAGAATTCGGATACCACAGGTATGTCTGAAATGAAGGATATTCCTGCCCCGCCTTCTGAAAATGCGGCCGGAGAGATTCCGATGGATCAAATTCAACAGATGATTTTACAGGCCAGAGCCGGGGTGGAGAAGATGGTTGAAACGACCGGTGAAAATACAACCAAATCCATGGCACTTCAATTTACTAAGAGTTGTCAACAAGAGGCAGGCATGGAGGTTGATTCGATTCAAATTCGTTATCTTCTGATGGCCGGACTGAAAATGCTTGCCATGGCTCTTTTGATGGCAGCAGCCTCTCTTTTGGTTGGATTGTTTGCATCCAGAGTTGGAGCTGATATCGGACGAAAGTTGCGAAACAAGGTTTTTGAAAAAGTAATTGGCTTTTCCAATGCGGAAATTGACAGTTTTTCAACGGCGTCTTTAATTACCAGAAGCACCAATGATATTCAACAGGTACAGATGTTTACCATTATGATGCTGCGTATGGTTTTATATGCGCCGATTATCGGTGTGGGCGGTGTAGTTAAAGTTATCAATACCCAGTCGGGAATGGGCTGGATTATTGTGGTTGCGGTAGCCTGTCTGTTGTGTTTGATTGGATTTTTAGTTACGGTTGCTATGCCGAAATTCAAAATCATGCAGGTGCTGGTTGACAGGCTCAATCTGGTTTCCCGTGAAATATTGACAGGTCTTTCCGTTATCCGTGCCTTTGGCAGAGAAAAGAAAGAAGAAGAGCGGTTCGATGTAGCCAATCAGGATTTAATGAAAACACAGCTTTTCACAAACCGTGTCATGGCTGTAATGATGCCCGGTATGATGATTATTATGAACGGAACTTCGATTTTGATTACCTGGGTGGCTGCGAAAAAAATCGATTTAGGAACCATGCAGGTTGGAGCCATGACAGCTTTTATCATATATGCGATTCAGATTGTCATGTCCTTCCTGTTTTTAACGATGCTTTCTATTATGCTGCCCCGTGCCGGTGTTGCAGCAGATCGAATTGACGAAGTGTTAAAAACACCTTTGTCTTTAACAGACAAACCGGATGCTAAGGACTTCCATGTAGGAGAAGGCATTGTTCGCTATGAAAAAGTGTCCTTTGCTTATCCGAATGCGAAGGCCGATGTATTGGAGGATATTTCCTTTACGGCAAGACCCGGAGAGATTACAGCCATTATCGGAAGTACGGGTTGCGGTAAATCCACACTGGTTAATCTGCTACCACGTTTTTATGATGTCAAAGAGGGTTCCATTACCATTGATGGCGTGGATATCCGAGATATGAAGATGGAGGATTTACGGGAAACAATAGGCTTTGTGCCTCAAAAAGGTGTTCTGTTTTCCGGAACGATAGCTTCCAATCTCCGATTTGGTAAGCATGATGCAACTGAGGAAGAAATCAAAGAAGCAGCTTCCATTGCACAGGCATTGGATTTTGTAGAAGAAAAAAAGGATGGTTTTGATAGTGCCATTGCACAGGGCGGAAGTAACGTATCCGGTGGTCAGCGCCAGAGACTTGCCATTGCAAGAGCAATTGTAAAGAAACCGAAAATCATGGTATTTGATGATAGTTTTTCAGCGCTGGATATGAAAACCGATGCGGCACTTCGTAAGGCACTGGCAGATAAAATCAAGGATTCTACGGTTCTGATTGTTGCACAGAGAATTAGTACCATTATCCATGCGGATCAGATTTTAGTGCTGGATGAAGGAAAAATTGTCGGAATGGGTAAACATGAAGACTTATTGAAAAATTGTGAAGTATATGAACAGATTGCCAAATCTCAATTATCGGCTAAAGAATTAGGTTTGAATGAAAAGGAGGCAGCATTATGAGTGAACAAAAAACATATCACAGACCTCCAAAGAGAAGAGGACACGGACCGGGCGGCCCCGGCGGTCCCGGAATGATGCCGGTTGAAAAGGCAAAAGATTTCAAAGGATCCATCGGAAAATTAATCGCTTATATCGGAAGATATAAACTTGCCATTTTCGTTGTCATGATATTTGCGGTTGTCGGAACGGTATTCAATGTTGTGGGTCCCAAAGTATTGGGAAAAGCAACCACAACTCTTTCAGACGGTCTTATGGCTAAAATTGCGGGAACAGGTGGAATTGACTTAACCAGAATCAGCAGGATTTTATTGTTTGTACTGGCTTTATATGTGTTCAGTGCCATCTTTACCTTTGTTCAGCACTACATCATGAGCACCATCAGCCAGAAAATCTGTTATCGGATGCGGAAAGAAATTTCGGAAAAAATCAACCGCATGCCCATGAAATATTTTGAAAGCCGGACCTATGGAGAGGTATTATCCAGAATTACCAACGATGTTGATACTCTGGGAATGAGTTTGAGTCAAAGCATTAATCAGATTATTACATCGGTAACCACGATGGTGGGTGTTCTGATAATGATGATTTCCATATCGCCGCTTTTGACCTTAATTGCGCTTTTTATTTTGCCGATTTCCATTTCCCTGATTGCATTCGTGATGAAAAAATCACAAAAATATTTCCGCTCTCAGCAGGAATATCTGGGAGAAATCAACGGACAGGTGGAGGAGAATTTTACCGGACACCTGGTAATAAAAGCATACAATAAAGAAGGGGAAGTCATTCGTGATTTCAATGAAACCAATGATCATCTTTATGAATCGGCATGGAAGTCACAGTTTTTATCCGGTATGATGCATCCCATCATGATGTTTGTGGGAAATTTAGGCTATGCAGCTGTTGCTTTGATTGGAGGTATTCTGGCAATCAAAGGAACCATTGAGATTGGCGATATTCAGGCATTTATCCAGTATGTGAAAAACTTTACACAGCCGATACAGCAGATTGCCCAGGTTGCAAATCAGGTGCAGTCCATGGCAGCGGCAGCAGAACGTGTTTTTGAATTCCTGAATGAAGAAGAAGAAAGTCAGGTAGTTGAAAATCCTGTCAGCGTAGATAACATTGTCGGAAATGTCTCTTTTGAGCATGTTCACTTTGGATATAAAGAAGACCAGATCATCATTCATGATTTCAGTGCTGAAATCAAACAGGGGCAAAAAATTGCCATTGTCGGACCGACCGGTGCCGGAAAAACAACCATGGTAAAACTGCTGATGCGCTTCTATGATGTCAATGAAGGTGCCATTAAAATTGACGGACACAATATCAAAGATTTTAACCGAAGAGAACTTCGCGACGCATTTGGCATGGTATTGCAGGATACCTGGCTGTTTAAAGGAAGTATTATGGAAAATATCCGATACGGAAGACTGGATGCAACCGATGAAGAAGTCATTGCCGCAGCGAAAGCAGCGCATGCACACCGCTTTATTGAAACACTGCCCGGTGGATATGATATGGAATTAAATGAGGATGCCAGCAATGTATCACAGGGACAGAAACAGCTATTGACCATCGCACGGGCTATTTTGGCAGACAATAAAATCTTAATTCTGGACGAGGCTACCTCATCCGTTGATACACGTACCGAAATACGAATCCAAAAGGCAATGGATAACCTGATGAAAGGAAGAACCAGCTTTATTATCGCGCACAGACTTTCTACCATACGTGATGCTGATCTTATTTTGGTTATGAAAGACGGTGATATTATCGAGCAGGGTACGCACGAGGAATTGTTGGAAAAGAACGGATTTTATGCTAAACTGTATAACAGCCAGTTTGAAGAGGCTTCTTAAATAGATAAAATATCGAGGACAGAATATGAACGAGATTATTTCAAAACTAATCATTTACGGAGATTTACCAAAGGACTGCATCCTGATGGAGCTTGCAGATATCTGTGCACAGGTTAAATCCCAAGATTATAATAAGGATATCCTGATCACACGTATATATAAACAAATTAAGAAAATACTGGTAATCGCAACGGATTACGGATTTGATGACAATCTGTGGCAGAACTACCTGACCTATCTTTTGATTACGGATGAAAATCCTTTCAGTATTACCTGCGAAAAGACCGGCGCGCAAAATGGCAGTGTCAATCACTTTGCAAAAAATGATTTTAAGGCATTTATGAATTTATTCCATTATGATTTTTCTTATCTGGAAAAAGCATTGGATATTGACTGTTTTTCTACGCTGTCCGATTATCATGCTATTGGAAAACCTGAGCTAATGTACAATAAAAATGTCAGTGAAAAGGTTCAGGCATTGAGCAAGAAGTTAGCGAGTGCTAACAACGAAGATGATTTTTTTGAATATGTAACCGGATTTTATAAAGACTACGGTGTGGGAATGTTTGGACTGAATAAGGCATTCCGCATCGGAAATGTGGATGAATTCGGACATATTACCTTCCAGGCAATTAACAATATGGATAAAGTGATGTTAGATGATTTAATCGGTTACGAAATCCAGAAAAAGAAACTGGTAGATAACACCAAAGCTTTTGTTGAGGGTAAAAAAGCGAATAACTGTTTACTATTCGGTGACAGCGGTACCGGAAAATCAACCAGTATCAAAGCGATTGTCAATCAGTTTTATGATCAGGGACTACGTATGATTGAGATTTACAAGCACCAGTTTAAAGATCTCTCCAATGTGATTGCCCAGATTAAAAACAGGAATTATAAATTTATTATCTATATGGATGACCTTTCATTCGAAGAATTTGAGGTAGAATATAAGTTTTTGAAGGCTGTTATTGAAGGCGGCGTCGAAACAAAGCCGGAGAATATCTTGATTTATGCGACTTCAAACCGTCGCCATCTGATTAAAGAAACATGGGGCGACAGAAGTGATGTTCAGGTTGATAACGGCATTCATAAATCCGATACCATGGAGGAGAAGCTTTCATTGGTTCATCGTTTTGGTGTTACCATCAGCTATTCCAAACCTTCGCCAAAAGATTATTTCCATATTGCAACCGAGCTGGCACACAGAGCCGGAATTCAAATGTCGGATGAGGAAATTCGTGCCGAGGCAAACAAATGGGAGCTTTCCCATGGCGGAATTTCAGGACGTACGGCTCAGCAATTTGTATACTATCTGAGTGCCATGGAGCAATAAATGAAAACAAAAATTTTTGTCTGCACCCATAAGCCGTTTGATTCCCCAAAAGATTCCATGTATATCCCGCTTCATGTGGGGCATAAAGGAAAGAAAGATCTTGGATATATAGGGGATGATACCGGAATAGAAATTTCAGAAAAAAATCCATATTACAGTGAGCTGACCGGTTTATACTGGGCAGCTCATAATTGTTGCGATGCGGATATCAAAGGAATTTGTCATTATCGAAGATATCTGATTAATGAAAACGGTAAAGTGTATTCATCAAAAGAAATTGAGAATATCTTATCAGAGTACGATTTGATGACAACGAAGACATTGGAGCTTCGCTCTGCATATTATGATGGATTTGGTGCAGATCACAATTTAAAGGATTTAATTCTGGCCGGTGAGATTCTAAAGAATAAATATCCGGAATACTATGAGACATATCAAAATTTGGTGCATCAAAATAAAACCTATTTCGGAAATATGATCATTTGTAGAAGTGAGTTGTTTGATTCCTATGTAGATTGGCTTTTTTCCATCTTTTTTGAAATGGAGCCTCAAATGGATTTTACCGGATATGATGATTACCGAAAACGTGTTTTTGGCTTTATTTCGGAATTTCTTTTGAAAGTGTACTGTATCGTTAATCAATTAAAAGTACATGAATCCATGGTTGGTATGGTGGGTGAAAAAAAGGAAACTCTGGAAGTAAAAACCCGGTTAGAGCATTATATCATGGAAAAGAAGCTTTCGCAGGCAAAAGAATACTTTTATCAGGTCGTAAAAAAGCGTCCCGATATTTTGATGGAAGCCAGTGATATCAATGGAGAATTAAAACTGGCAATGCAGATTATTTCATCCTGCGAACATGAATACGAGTTGTATCAAGAAAGTATTCTTGATCATATTGGTACATACAAAGAACTGAAAGAATACTTTGATATGGTCAATAAAATTACCGTTGCAAAGCGGCTGGGTATGCTTTCGGAGAGTGAAAACATGTGGCTTTTAAAACATCCGGTGTCGGATGTAACAAAAGAGATTTCCGAAATGCTATTTTGTTCTTGACAAGAGCTGAATTGTCTTGTAAAATAGGCAATGTCGTGAGACGCCCAGATAGCTCAGTCGGTAGAGCAGAGGACTGAAAATCCTCGTGTCACTGGTTCGATTCCGGTTCTGGGCACTGCATGCGGGTGTAGTTCAATGGTAGAACACCAGCCTTCCAAGCTGGATACGTGGGTTCGATTCCCATCACCCGCTTTCACATTGTGATAGGTTGCTATCGAAACCAAATTGGTTGTATAAGCAATCGTACCACAATGTTTATATATATGCGCGAGTGGCTCAGTGGTGGAGCACCTCCTTGCCAAGGAGGGGGTCGCGGGTTCGATCCCCGTCTCGCGCTCTTTTTTATGTCCGCAAACCCTTGATTTTACTGGGTTTGCGGATTTTTTGTTTTGGCGGGATTTGAAGACAGTTGAAGACAGTTGTCTTCAAGTCAAGAAATGCAGTATTTATAGAGCATTTACAATGCTTTTGTGAGTAATTCGTATGTCTGGTCTTCGGTAAGCGGATTGAAAATATAGTGCATGGTTGTCGTAAGATTGGTATGCCCTAACTGTTCCCTGATACAGTCAAGCGGAACACCGGCGGCGTTTAAGTTGCTGGCATAAGTTTTTCTGATCTTATGAGAGCTTTTTACTTTGACACCGGTTCTTTGGGCAAACTTTTCCAATACATAATTAATCTGTCTTGCCTCCAGTCTTTGGCCGTCTCTTTGAAAAATGAAATCATCTTCATGAGTTCGACAAAACTCTTCTAAAGAAGTTTCACTTACATCAATGCCGGCTATCCGGCAAAACAGTTCATGTGCTTGGGGAATAACTATAACGAAACGGTCTGTGTTCGTTTTTGTATGCTCCACAACACTTACTTTGTTTTCTTCCTGATTGCGGATTTCCTCTCTTACCACATGTAACTTTTTCTCTTCCAGTAAGTCCATCCACTTCAAAGCCACAAGTTCACCCACACGGAGTCCTAAATAGAAATTGACACGGACAGCAAGAAAAGATACATCTGAAGTTTCTGCATACATCTTTTCAAGATAGT
>CAMEJJ010000015.1 GCA_945919795.1 uncultured Lachnospiraceae bacterium | reverse complement strand
AAATCTCACAAATTCTCAAGATACCATCATTTCACTTACCCATACCCGGGTGTAAGATAGTATTGTGAGTTTCCCATGTGGAATGCGACAGGAATGGAACAACTTTGGAATTGCTGCCATGCCGATGGAATACATATTTTGTCATGAAGATGGCGATTGGATTAAAACTGATGCCTATGAAACTTTTCTTCGTAGAATTTGTTTATCACTTGGTTTTAAAGTAACAAACAATCATGCACTTCAAATGTCATTAAACTCCAATGTATTAATTCCGTTAGGTGTTACCGTTGCTGATCGAGCTGCTATGCTCGGACATTCTATCCAAACAAACCTTGAGCATTATAGTTTCGCCCAGAAAAATTATGTTTCTACTGTATGTGCACTACTTGATGCACAAACATAATTTCTTCATTAAAACAAAAAATAACCAAATCTATAGAGGAACCCCTTGGGAACCCCAAATTCATCCACATTTTTTCCAATAAAAAATCCCTCAAGCCTTGACTTTTCAAGGTTTGAGAGACTTCTCAACCAGTGCGGAAGATGGGACTTGAACCCACACGACTGCAATAGCCACAAGATCCTTAGTCTTGCTCGTCTGCCAGTTCCGACACTTCCGCGTATATAGATTTTCCATTTGGATGCAGGAAAAGGGATTTGAACCCTCACGATATTGCTACCACAGGCACCTGAAGCCTGCGCGTCTGCCAGTTCCGCCATTCCTGCACGCAAGTGTTATTCTATCTTTTTTTGGTTGTTGTGTCAACCCTTTTTTTGAAATTACACCACTTTATACCCTTTTGCAGCGATGCATGCTTCAACTTCTGCGGTCTCATCCGCATGGAATACCAAAACCGGCTTTCCGGATTCGCGGTTAAAAGACAGATAAATATAATCGACATTAATATTACTCTCAGAAAGTGTCTGAAGCAAACGGTTTAAATTTCCTACCTCATCATCCATTTCAACACCAATAATATCCGTTAAGCGGCACAGGAAATTTTCTTTCTCCAAAGCATCTTTTGCCTTTTCTGCATCGGAAACAACCATTCTGATAATCCCATACTCCGCACTGTCATTGGTCACCGATCCCCAGATATTGATATTTTCATCTGCCAGAATTCTTGTGATATGCTGCAGATTTCCTTTTTTATTTTCTGCATAAATTGATAATTGCTTTAACATGTCAAAACCCTCTTTATTCTTTTTGTTTCTTTCATTTTATATCTTTCGCAAATACTTTATATCATTTTCTAAAAAAAGGCAATGAAAAAAGGGGGTTGTCTCCAAAAAGGAAATTAGAAAATAACCACTAAAAGCATTTTGAAATTCTCCTTGCCTCTGACTGCATGCGGATGATTTGCAGGCATAACAATCGAATCGCCCTCTGTCAGTTCATAGTTTACTCCATCGATGGTCACTCCTCCGACTCCATCAATACAAGTCACAAAAGCATCGCCTTTTGATTCATGAGTACTGATTTCTTCCCCTTCCCAAAAAGCAAAGAGTGTTACACTGACTGCCTCGTTTTGCACCAGGGTCTTGCTGACTACCTGTCCTTGTCCATAAGCAATTTCATCCTTCAATTTTAATACTTCTGCTTTATTAATATTTTTCATTAATTCTGCCATGCCCACATCTCTCCTATATTATGCTATTTGCTATACTCTATTTTTAGAATACTGTATCATTTTCGTTCTTGTATTTTTTGAATATGGTATCATTTGCATTACTGCATTTTGAAATACTGTACCATTAACTATTTTGCATTTTTCAGATTATATTATTCGCTTTTTCACATAATCAGACTTTGTAAACTTCTCTGTGTATCAGTGTCTTCATATGCAAAAATTCATCCTCTAAGATTTCTTTTCCCCATGTCATAATGCGCAGATCAATGGGATTACGGCCTTGTGATATCGGTGGTTGCACATAGGGATAATCATTATAGAAAAAGCCGTTGCGTTGATAAAAACCAATCCTTCTCTTTGCCATTTCCGTTTCCGGCAATTCCACTTCCAGGCATATCGTGCAATCCAATAACGCCTCAAGTTCTTTTAGCAGCGTAGCGCCCAAGCCCTGGTTTCGCAATTCGGGATTGACTGCCAGATGCTCGATAAAAGCAAAATCATTAAATCGCCAGATCATGGCAAATCCCTGTATCTCATCGGTTTCAACATCAGTCAAAACATAACAGGTATATCTTTTGTCAGAAAGCAGAGCTTTCTGCTCCTCATAAGGTCTGTATTCATCTAACGGAAAGCTTTTTTCCATAAAAGAGAAAACGAAATCAAATTCTTCGTTTCGCATGTTACGTATCATTCTTATCTCCTTATCAGATCCTCTGTGCCGTTTAAAACCGCTTCCACCAGTTTTTCTCCTTCATATCGCAGTTTTAAGGAAAAAAACTCCGAAGAAGTCTCCAGCAATTTGAAAAATATCTTGTCACCTTCCCAAATTGGCAAATGAAAAACCTCCGATTTGTCAATCCATTCCAGCACACCCTCGTCACACTCTGCCAGTTCTCCCGTAAAAGCATCGGCAGTATAAAGAAACATATATTCCGTGTGAAATTCATCGGACATAAAGGTAATAATTCCCCTCAGCTTCCATTTTGTTAAAACCAGTCCCGTCTCCTCCTTTACCTCACGTAAAAGGCATTCTTCGGGTGTCTCATTTTCTTCAAAATGTCCGCCGATACCGATCCATTTGTCTTTATTAATATCCTGTTCTTTTTTGATTCTGTGTAACATCAGATATTGGTGATCCTTTTCGATGTAACACAAAGTCGTAAGATTTCTACTCATTATTTCTTATCCATTCCATAATCATTTATATCTGCTCTAAAAATCTTTTCTCTTAAAATCTCTTCTTTATAAAAATGTCTTCTCTATAAAATTGTCTTCTATAAAACTATTTTCTATAAAACCGTCTTATTCTATCTCAACCACATAATCTTCATATCTTGCCGCCAACCAGTTCTTGATTTGTGCGGCATCCTGCTGATATTCTTCCGTTTCCGGGTCGGCATCAGTTTCCAGCATAATCACTTTTTTCTGTACCGGATTGCCCTCTTCATCCAGTTCCTCGAGCTGTCCGATGGAAATACCGGTTATTTCCGGGAAAAGTACAGTCATTTCATCCGTCAGTTCTTCAATGTCTATGGCTGTTTCAAAACCGGTTAACGTCTTTTCATCCTCCGTAGCTTCCTGCAACATCAGATAAGCAACCAAAATACTTGGCAAAATCATGATGATGGTATTTCTGATTAAAGCACGTTTCCTTTTTTTCGCACGTTTGGGATCAATGATTTTTACCTTGGGTACGCCCAGAATAATCAGGATAATAAGAGCCGACAAATAAATAAAATAGGAATTAGCAGCAAATAAATATCCCGCTCCCAGCAACATTTTCCATTGACCATGTGCAATGCTGTATCCACAGGTACAAAGCGGCGGCATCAATGCCGTTGCAATTGCGACACCGGGGATAACGTTTGTTTTTTCCTTACGGGTAACGCCGATAATGCCGGCAATACCACCGCAAATGGCAATCATCACATCCCAAATGGTCGGCTGTGTTCGTGCCAACAGTTCTGAAGTAGCGTCCGATAACGGTGAAATCAAAAAATACAGGGTGGATGCACAAAGACTGATTAAAATCTGCATCAAAAATCCCAGCATGGAACGTAATGACAATACATAATCCGAAGTTGCGGTTCCATAAGCAAAAGCATGTATGGTTCCCATTAATGGTGAAACCAGCATTGCTCCGATAATTACAGCCGTGGAATTGACGTTTAATCCGATGGAAGCAATCAGGATAGCAAGGACTAACAGGCACATATTCGTTCCCGACACATGCCCGCCGCTTACCAGACTTTCCCGAATCTGCGCTTTGTCAGCAACATCTTTTTTAATTGAAAACATCTCACCGAAAATTTCCTGTAACGATATTTTTTTATCTCCGTTGGGATCAATGGTCTCGGCAAATGCCTTTTTTAATTCCTGTTTTCCTACAAGCAGTTCTTCATGCAGCTCTTCTTTTTCTTTTTTCCGCTCTTCTTTTTTCTGTTCTATTTTTGCCCGTTCCGCTTTTTTGCGGTCTTCTTTTATCTGTTCGTCTTTCATCTGTTCGTCTTCCATTCGATCGTCTTTCATGTGATTTTCTCTCATCCGATTGTATCTTATCCGATCATCTTTCATTTGATTATAAACTCCAACTCCTATTTTACACCAAATCAATATAGAGACAAGACTGATTCTATTTTACTTTCTATTTTTCTTTCCTTTTCTTATTCAGATTTTGGTCTCAGTATATATCTTTGCCCGCCGGCTTTTACGAGGTTTTGTGCCTGTCTTAGCGGCATAAGCGAACAAAAAGTAATGCCCGGTTTCAACTGTTTAATTACTTTTTCTGAAAAAGATTCATCATTGCGAGGAATTCCTTTTCTTTTATTATCGCAATCCCCGAACTTTCATCCCCCAACACAATCAGATGGTCCCCGGATTCAATCTGAAATATTTTTCTGGCTTTTGCCGGTATTACAATCTGTCCCTTGTCTCCGACCGTAACGATTCCAAAAACATGCTTTCCTTTTGGCGGTATCGGCAAACCGCTCCGCTCCGAATCATAGCTGACTAACTCATCTAAGGAAACGTCAAAGATAGAGGCTAAGAGCTGACATTTTTCAATATCAGGAAGCGATTCACCCGTTTCCCATTTGGACAAGGTCTGTCTGGAAACATCCAGTCTTTCCGCCAGTTCTTCCTGACTGAGTTTATTCATTTTTCTTAAATAGGATAAGTTCTCACAAAACATGGTTCCATCCTCCGTCTATTTCATTTCACTTTATTCTTTTTCTTTAATCCAAGTACACACCATCTGACAACCGGAATTCTGCTGATGATTTCATAAAGTATTAAAGCTCCGCCAAAAGCTACAATGGCTGAAATCAGGTAAACCAAAATTACAGGCATATTCGGGAAATAATTGTGCTGATAATAACCAAATACCGCGATCGGAAGATAGTGGAATATGTATAATCCCCATGATTTCTTTGTCATAAAAGCACACAACGAATTGGTCTTATCGCCCCATTTTTTCATAACAGAAAAAACAGCTAAAATGGCAATCCAGCAAAATACACACGCCATCACATTGTTGATAACCGGTTCTGCTGCGTAGTTTTCTCCAAAATAAAGCACCGTATAGGCAATTCCTAAACCGGAAGCTGCGATTGAAAGCGGAAGCCAAAATTTGGTTAACCGCTCTATGACTTCATCATGGGATAAGACAAAATAACCGATAAAAAATCCGGCTCCGTAAATACCAAACCGATAGACCGTAATCATGGGCGTATTCAAAATCTGTGCCGCAAAATAGATGAGCACAGTAAATAGTAAAAGAACCCAGATATTACATTTTGCGCCCAGTTTATAGAGGCGGTCTTTTTCGATTTTTTTCACCAATGCCAATACCAGAGATAAAACCCAGAGCGTCTGGATATACCACAAAACACCGATGCCGCTCATAACCATAATAAAATACAAGACTACCTTGGGAACTGCCGCCATGGAATCAAAGGCACCGCCTATTTTCATATTGTAATATCCCAAAATCCATTGGAAAACAAACAAGCCGATGGTAGAAGGCACCAGTAATTTGCGCGTCCGTGTCTTTATAAATTCTTTGACGGAATGATTTTCCAGATAATATCTTGCACTCATGCCGGACACTACGAATAACAGTGTCATAAACCAGGGATATACCAGATACAGAAAAGCATCCTGATACTGAACTTTGGAAAATGGTCCGATGACTCCGAAAAGCTGAACCCCGTTAAACATGTAAATCACATGATAAATGACGACCAATACCACGGTCATCCATCTGATGTTGTCTAAATAGTACTTTCTCATATTTTTCCCACCTTTGCAATTATTTTTAACACTTCTTTATACTTATCATACAAAGAAGAATTCCCTTATACCACCAATCGTCTTTAACATTATTTTACTTTTTTGTTAAAATTTGTTGCAATTTGACAAAAAACACGGGAAACGACTAAAATATAACAAAGGAGATGCCATGTATAAGATTTCTAACAAATACCGGTTAACCGCAATACTTACGGCGTTGGCTTTGTCATCGACTTTTTCATTTGCCGGTGTCACACCTGTTTATGCCACGGAATTGGAAGATACCATTACCGATTTAGAGGCTCAGCAAAAAGAAACACAGGACGCTATGGAGCGGTTAAAGGAACAACAGGAAAATACACAAGACAATGTTGATGAGCTTTCCGATCAGTCGAAAGATCTGCAAAATATCTATGCAGGCTATGCGTCGCAGATGAGTACCATCAACAATGAAATAACAAAAGTACAGGAATCCCTGCAGGAAACCTCCCAGGAGATAGTTTCTTTAAACAATGAGCTGTCTCAGGCTCAGGCAGAAGAAAAACAGATTTATGAAAATCTGAAAAAATGCCTGAAGGCTTCCTATGAAAACGGCAGCCGGGATTCTATGATTATGCTTTTGTACAACAGTTCTTCCATGGAAGATTTCCTGACAAAAGCGGAATACGTTTCTGCTTTCATTCAGTACGAACAGAATTTAATGGCCTCTTATCGTTCCATTCAGGATGAGATTTCCAAAAAGGCGGAAAAACTGGAAGAAAAACAGACCGAACTGGACAGTTATCAAAGCGAACTGGACGGTAAACAATCTGAGCTTGCCGATCTCACCCAAAAAGTAAAAGGTGAGTTATCCGACACGAATGATGAACTTGCAAACGAAAATGAAAAGCTCAAGGATTATGATAAACAAATCAAACAATTGGATAAGAAAATGGCCAATCTGCAGGCCCAACAGGCCGCCGCACAGGCTGAATTAGCGCAAAAGATTGCAAAGCAGCAGGCTGAAATGGCAGCAAACGGAATCAAAGAAGACTTTTCCGGCTCTTATGCCGCTTCCGCTTCCGAATTGGAATGGCTTGCCGCCACAATACAGGCTGAAGCCGACGGTGAATCCTATACCGGAAAACTGGCGGTCGGAACCGTAATCATGAACCGTGTCAAAAGCTCGGTCTTCCCCAACAGTATTGTAGGGGTTATCACACAGACCAACCAATTTGCCTCATACCGTTCCGGAAAAGTAGAACTCATTATCGCCAAAGGCCCCAACAGCACCTGTATGCAGGCTGCACAGGAAGTCTTAAATGGAGCACGAGTTGGAGACTATCTGTTTTTTATGACAAAATATTATGCGGATTATTATCGGATTGCAGAATATACCATGATTGGAAATCATGCATTCTTTTATCGCTGGATTACCAAAGATCCGGAACCCACTGCACCGATCGAGACACCGGCTGATACAACAACGAATACACCGGCGGACACACCAACGGACACGCCAACCGACAATTCGGCGAACACTCCAACGGACACACCAGCGGATACGCCATCCGATACATCAACTGACACACCGGCAGATACGACAACAAATGCACCGGCAAATTAGCTGGTCATATAATCGACACTGCCTACCAATGCACTTGTTAATTAGCTGGTAATACAACCGGCACAGTAATTATTGATACATATAAAAAATCGTCCGGACTGTATTCTCACATACAGTCCGGGCGATTTCTTTTTTTATTCTTCTTTTTTATTCTTCTTTTCTCTGACTATCTTCCAACTGCTCTGCTTTCACTATTCCCAACGGTTCATTTCCAAAGTGAATGACACAGGGATGCTCTGTCAATATCCCGGAAGCATACATCTTTTTTAAACAGACATCCTGCTCATCACTCAGTGCTTCGCTGTAGACCTGATTTTCATAATCAATCAGAACCGCTCCCGTAAGTCCGGTCAGCCAAAACAACGGTGATTCATCCTTTGGAATTTGATCCCATGCATCCTCTCCCAACCGTTCAATCAATGTTTTGAGATGGCTTGTGATACACTCTTCGATTTCTCCGTCAGGGTATAAAACAGCCGCACACATGGTTGTATTCTGTTCTTTTTTTATCGCTATATAATCCGCAATCGTCATGTATTATTCCTATCTTATTCTTCATCATATGAGAATTCCACATAGGAAATATTGCTGTACGGAATGGCAAGGATACTGTTGAAATCCGTCTGACTGGTAACCTGTCCCTGATTGTTGATATAACTGTTGCAAGTATGCTTGCTGAATGTAACATATCCAACATCCATCTTTTCCATCTTCAGTTCCACGACCGTATCACTACTTCCTTTGGTATCATGCTTACGCTCAATTGCTGTACCGTCCAATAAACCAATCGTCACAATGTGCATTCCCTCATGCATCTTCATCATTAATTCAAATACTTCCTGTAACATACCCATACCCTCTTTTTACTAATTGCTGCTGACAATCGTCAGTCCGTTTTGTTTCTCAACAAGTATAACACAACTTTTCATAAGAATCATCATATATTAACATAAGTTTATCGAAAAAGGGTAATCTATGGCAATTCACTTTATCTTAATTGTCGGACACGAAAAAGATACCAAAAACTATTCACAAGCCATCGCGTTTCCGGGTTACATCCCTATTGTAACAGATAAAACGGACCTGCTTTATGAAGCAGAAAACAATCACGACCAAACCGCTCCCATTTTATCTCTGGTTGATTTATTAATCTTACCGGGCGGCGGTGATATTTCGCCCAAAATCCTTGGTGAAGCGAACCTTGGAAGTCGCAATATCGATGAAGAACTGGATTATGTGCAGCTTGCTTATTTTCAATATTTTAAAAATAAAAGAAAACCGATTATCGGCATCTGTAAAGGCCTGCAGATAATCAATGTAGCACTTGGCGGAACGCTTTTGCAGAATATGCCGCCGGATCGTCTTTTACTACATCAGTCTCAAAACGGTTTTGATAACAACCATAGCTGTAACTACGAAATTTCACCTCAATATCCGATTTTAGAGGCAATTTTTCACAATCAGATGCCCAATTACATCAATAGCGCCCATCACCAATGCATCAAACAGACTGCACCTGAATTATATGCCTTTATGCACGCATCGGACGGAACCATCGAAGGCTTTATTCATCGGGAGCTTCCCATTCTGGGACTACAATGGCATCCGGAACGCAAAATGTGTGCAGATGGGAATTATCTCAAAATTTATCTTTATCGTTTGATAAAATATACGTATAATGAAAAAAAAGAAACGTGAGGTACGAATGATCATGGCAGAGCCCGTAATCTTTCATGTAGATGTGAATTCCGCATTTCTTTCCTGGGAAGCGGTCTACCGTCTGGAAATATTAGGCGAAAAACTAGATATCAGAACCATTCCTTCCGTCATCGGCGGGGATGAAGAAAAACGTCATGGCATTGTACTTGCGAAATCCGATGCGGCCAAAAAATGTGGTATAAGCACAGCCGAACCGCTGGTTTCGGCAAGGCGAAAATGTCCCGGACTCAAAGTCTATCCCTCCAATTTTTCCTTATACGTCGAAAAATCCAATGCGTTTATCGATTTGCTGCGCCGTTTCGCGCCGGTTGTGGAACAATTCAGTATTGATGAGGCTTTCTGCGATTTCTCCGGTACAAAGGCTCTTTACGGAGATCCCGTTTTGTTTGCGCATCAATTAAAAGATATGATTAAAGAGGAACTGGGTTTTACTGTAAACATCGGTATTTCGTCCAATAAACTTCTTGCCAAAATGGCTTCCGACTTTGAAAAACCGGATAAAGTACACACACTTTTTTTAGATGAAATCGAGCAGAAAATGTGGCCGCTTCCGGTTTCCGATTTGTTATTTGTCGGAAAATCCAGCGTCAGACATCTACATGACCTGGGGATTTTTACAATTGGCGACCTTGCAAAATCAGACGTTGAATTGCTAAAAAATCATTTCAAAAAACATGGCGAGGACATGTGGAAATCCGCAAACGGGATCGATGAGACCAATCTACGTGATAAAGAAGATGCCAATAAAGGATATGGCAATTCCATCACGCTCCCAAAAGATGTAACCGACCGTGAGCAGGCTCACATGATTTTACTCTCTCTTGCGGAAACCGTCGGTGCCAGACTGCGTGCAGACCATGCCTATATCAGTGTTGTCAGCGTCAATATCGTGGATGCGGATTTTAAACACAGCTCCAAACAGATATCCCTTCCCTCAACGACCGATATCACAGAAGAAATCTATCAGCATGCATGCAGGCTTTTTGACGAGCTCTGGGATTCCTCTCCCATCCGTTTGTTAGGAATCCAGACCTCAAAGGCCACATCTGAAAACTATGTACAATATGATTTGTTTCAATCCGAACAGAATGAGAAGTTCAGCAAATTAAACGCTGCGATTGATCAGATTCGTGACCGCTATGGGAAAGATGCTGTCAAGCGTGCGAGGTTTTTATCTGAGGAAAATAAATGATTTATGAATGATTACTATCTATTTTCTCTGCAATTTCGGCAACGATTTCACGGATTTGTTTGTGACTGCAATCGATTTTTACCATAGCATATTTTTCATATAGAGGCCGACGTTCCTCCATCAGATCATACAGTGTCTGTCCGTTTTTAATGGCAACGCCTCTTTCATTTAAATCTCCCAATCGTTCTGCGAGCTCTTCATAAGGCAGATGCAAATAGACAATCGTGCCACACTTTGCAAAATGTGCCATGGCGCGTTCTCCGTATACGGCACTGCCTCCGGTTGCCAAAACTGTCTGATTTAATTGTATCTTTGCATTAATTTCATCTTCAACAGTTAAAAAGCCTTCCAATCCTTTTTCATCAATGATTTCATGCAAAAGTTTTCCCTCTTTTTCCTGAATAACAAGGTCCGAATCCATAAACTGTAATCCCAGCTTTTTTGCCAGTACAACTCCGACCGTACTTTTACCCACTCCGGGCATACCGATTAAAATGATGTTCATAACGTTTCCAAAACCTCCAGTATAAACTTCCATACACGTTCCACCGATGAAATGCTGAGACGCTCTCTGGTTGTATGGATATCCAGAATGTCCGGTCCGCACGCAACACAGTCAAGTCCCGGCTTTTTTGCCGCAAGAATACCGCATTCTAACCCTGCATGAATGGACAATACTTTCGGAGCTTTACCATATTGCTTTTGATAAATCTTCTTCATATGCTCGCATAAATCAGATTTTTCTTTATATTCCCATGCCGGGTAGTCACCGGCCAATTCAAAACTTCCTCCATGTTTTTGTATAAGTTCACAAAGCTCTCGTCGCAATGCGTCTTTTTCCTGTGAAATACTGCTCCTTAGGGCAAAAACAAATCTCACCTCTTCTTTTAAGCTCTCCATGATGCCAAGATTTAAAGATGTTTCCACAAGCCCTTCTAATCTCCTACTCATTGCCTGCACGCCATTTGGTGCTCTGTATATAAAAGCGATGATATCTTTTGCACGTTTTTCCGCGATACAGAAAATGGTATTTTCTGCATTACCCGACAAAATACAAGAACTGTTATTTCCGTTTTCTGCATTTTTTTTGCATTCCGCATTTTTGTAATTTATCTCTTGCACATATTTTCTCGTCTCATCAGCAGACATCTTTCTAATATCAATGCGTCCCTGTTCATCTGTTTTATAATATAGATGAGAAAACATATCCATCAGTCTTTCTTCAACTTTTTTCAGTGTCTCAAAATCCTGCTTGGATGCTAAAATCACTGCATCGGCATAAACCGGTATTGCATTGTCCTTGGTTCCTCCGGCAAGCTCGACCAATTCCATCGATACCTCTTCCCGTATATTTTTTAAAACCCATCCCAGGATTTTAACAGCATTCGCCCGTCCATGAATGATTTCCGTACCGGAATGACCTCCGGTCAGTTTACTGATTTCAACATGGTATAAGGCTTTATCATCCGTCAAAGTAACAGGAACTCTCTCAAACGGCATATGCGCCTGTACCCGGACACCCCCTGCGCAGGAAACTACAAATTCGCCCTCTTCTTCCGAATCCAAATTCAACATACGGTTAGCCTTGCATACGGATAAATCAATCCCGGTTGCGCCCTCCATGCCGACTTCCTCTTCGGTCGTGATAACAAGTTCGATTCTGGGCAATTTTAAAGTATCATCGGATAAAAGTGCCAGACCGTAAGCAATCGCAATACCGTCATCCCCTCCGAGACTTGTTTTTTTTGCATAAAGATAATCTCCATCAACTGCTAAATCCAGACCTTCTTTTAACAGATCTTTCTCACAGTCATCGTCCTTTACCGCAACCATATCCATATGCCCCTGAATCATAATCGGCTCCACATCTTCTTTTCCTTTGGCCGCTTCTTTTACAATGATGACATTATGCAGTTCATCCTGATAAGCCTCTAACGCATGCTCTTTTGCAAAATCCATCAGATAATTGCTGATGGCCTCGCAATGATAGGACGGATGCGGTATACGGCAAATTTCTTCAAAATATTGAAACACTTTCTTCGGCTGATAATTCTCTAACATACTCTTTCCTTTCTGGACAATTGGACAATTTAGGAGAGGGGCGGGAATTTGGAATAAATAATCTCGCTTTAGACGATGCATCCGTTGATAAGATAATCTAAATATTCTGCAGAAAACAGTTTTTCTTGACGCACACGGTGCATAAAAGACATCCTGTCTTAATGCACCTTTCGCGACATCCATGTCGCGAAGTGCTGAAAATATAGCAGAATATTAAGATTATCTAATCAACTACTGCTAAATCGTCTTACATCGAGATTATTTATCCCCAATTCCCTATATCTACTCCCCAAAAAAGGCCTTTCCTCCCGCATGGCAACTGACGATTTTTACTTCCGCAGCCGGCAAGTTCATGGTTGGATGCATAGATACGGGGCGGACAAATTTTGATGGAGATGTATTAGTTGTTCTTATTATTTCGTTCTATTTCAGCAATTCGCAGCAAGGATGCTGCGAAAGGTGCACGTCGGACATGGATGTCCGGGTGCACCGGTGCGTCCGTTATCATTGAAATAGCACGAAATAATTAGAACAACTTATACATCGTAATCCAATTTGGAAGACCCGTATCTATGCATCCAACCCCACACTCCCTGCGAAAAGCAAAAAATCGCAGTGCCATGCGACACTGCGACTATTATCTCACATAATGCTGTAATTATGCAATTTTAGATTTTGCAAGTTCTGCTAAAGCTTTAAAGCCATCAGCATCATTAACTGCCATTTCTGCAAGCATTTTTCTGTTGATTTCAACTTCTGCTAATTTTAAACCGTACATGAATTTGCTGTAGCTTAAACCGTTTAATCTTGCTGCTGCATTGATACGTGCAATCCATAACTGTCTCATCTGACGTTTTCTCTGTTTACGTCCAGCGTAAGCAGATGTTAACGCTCTCATGACAGACTGTTTTGCAACTCTGTACTGGTTTGATCTTGCTCCTCTATATCCTTTAGCGAGTTTTAATACTCTGTTATGTTTCTTTTTTGCGTTTAAACCGCCTTTAATTCTTGCCATTTTTTCTTCCTCCTAACCAATCATTAAATGTAAGGTAAAATCTTCTTCATATTCTTTACGTTTGTTGCATCTGTCATAGCAGGTTTTCTAAGATTTCTCTTAGTCTTTGCAGATTTTTTGGTTAAGATATGACGTTTATAAGCTTTGTTTCTTTTTAACTTTCCGGTTCCTGTAATTTTGAAACGTTTTGCTGCAGATCTGTTTGTTTTAATTTTTGGCATCTTAATTCCCTCCTAGTTTTGTATCTATTTTAACTGTATACAAATTCAGTTAAAAACTAATTAACGTTTTTCGGCAAGCACCATAGTCATGCTTCTGCCTTCTACTTTTGCAGGTTTTTCCACAACTGCAATTTCTGCAAGTCCTTCTGCAAAATCATCCAGAATATGCTTGCTGCTGTTCATATGTGCCATCTCACGACCACGGAAACGAAGCGTAACTTTTACTTTGTCGCCTTTGGTAATGAATTTTTTAGCCGCGTTCATCTTGGTATTCAAATCATTGGTATCGATATTGGGAGATAAACGGATTTCTTTGATTTCGATTGTTTTCTGTTTTTTCTTAGCCTCTTTTTCTCTTCTGGCCTGTTCATACTTATACTTGCTGTAGTCTACAATTTTGCAAACCGGGGGTTTTGCATTTGGAGCAATCTTAACAAGGTCAAGTCCTGCCTCATCAGCTAAATCCTGCGCTTCTTTGGCAGACATAATACCTAACTGTTCGCCGTCTTCCGAAACCACACGTACTTCTTTGTCTCTAATCTGTTCGTTAATGAATAAATCGTTAATGGTTTTGCACCTCCATAAAGAATTCAATCGATAGTTTTCGCGACTATAACCTTTTCAATAAAAAAAGGTGGATACATAAATATCCACCTCTGACAAACATAAACTATCGAATAAAAATGTCTGACGCCTGAAGCCCGATTGCCGCAGGGTGAGAGTGGATACTCTGCTTTCTCGTGTTTTCACACATTTGTTATCCTACCATGGTATTATAATAATGTCAACTGATTTTTTATACTATCTTAGATTTTTATACTATCTTAGATTTTTTATACTATCTTAGATTTTTTTATACTATCTTAGATTCATTTTCTATTTTTTGTTCATCTGTATAATTAGGATGTTGATATATCGTAATCCTATTTCCAGAAACAATCTTATCTTTTAACATCCAATATAAATTCTGTCCTCCATATGCAGTATTTTTCTTAACACCAAACGAAACAATACAGCAAGGTGACTCCAATCCCTTTCTATGTTTTAAAAATATATAAACAACCTTACTGGAATGTTTTAATTTGCTTTCTATTATGTAATCACATCGAATCATCGAATTATTTTGTGGACCATCTTTAGGTGAATATATTCGAATAAAATTATCTACATCCAAATATTGTTCTATATATCTAAATTCAGAAATACGTTCCTCAACATTCTTTTCATCACTTACTTTGCCTTTATAATGTTCACTACTTGCTAAGTAAGCATCCATAATAGGAGATTTTTCAGAAAGAATCCAATCAATCGTTTTCTTCTTATCTTTTGGAATATTTATATCATCTAAATATTGCAATCCAGCCAAATGATGAAAATCTTTCAGTTCAAAATCCAAGATTAAAACCTTCACACCTCGTTTTGCAACATGAAACACATATTTAGTTGTAGAAACCAGATGCAAAAAATTATGTGCACACTCTTGAATTTTCTCCATATGTAACTCCACTACATTCATACATTAAAAAGCCTTGCAGTTAAGCAAGGCTTTTTAATCAATATACAACTTTCTTTCGCTTTTGCTAGATGGATTATGGTAAGTTGTCACCTTTGTGAGCCTCCATGTTCACCGCCTTCCATCACGGCTTGCACTTCACAGACGAAAACATTTTTACGAGTCTGCTTCTCGAGAAGTCACCTTCTAATAATATATTATACATTTATATTCAGATTGTCAATCTAGTAATTTTTAACAGCCATTATTTCACCTTGAAACGCTTTTGGATATATTACTTATTTTTGTATTACTTATTTTTATCAAACGTTCCACACAAAGTATCGCGGCATTCAGTAGCCCTGCTGCCTTCAATGCTGACGCGTTCCGCATAGCATTTGTAATTGGAATTGTATTTGCATTTGGTTGCTTCGCAGTCAATGCTGATGGTCTGGCAGGGGTGATCCAGAGCACTGGTATAGCAATCGCAGTTTTCACGACGGAATGATTCGCATCTGGTATCCCTTTCGTTTTCAGCAGATGCTCCTCCCACCATAATGTCACCTTTGCAACAGCTTTTCTCTTTGTTGTAACCACAGGTAATAACTCCACAAGTTAATTGTGCCATATAAAAGCCTCCTCTTATTTTAAATATGTTTGGTTGCTTTTTTAGTATTGGCACAATAAAAACTTTTATTCAAAAATGGCATCTAATTTAATATCAAAAGGTATTTTGCTCCATACTTTTTGCTACAATTTTTCCACGAATTAAAAATACCGCAGCAACAATCAGGGAAATCACGATGATGATCCAGACATAAACCGGAACGTTTTTTACATTATAGCAACGGACATCAATCCACATCCGGTTGACTGCCGCATTTTCATCGGCATCAAAATATCGCATAATGGCACTGCGTTCCATGGTTTCCTGTGATGGATACTGGGCACCGAGTTGTCTGCCAACCTGCTCCTTTTGTGTCAGGATGATATAATCGGCATCATCGGCCTCCCCGGAAAAAAAGTATCCAAGTGGGTATTCCACGACATCTTCTTCCTCTTCTTCCACACCATAGCAGTAATTCAGATAGTCAAAAACCTCGTTACTGTCGCCTCCTGAAATCACAGAGGTGTAACCGATATAATACATGTTACGAACAACATTTTCGGGCATGGAAATATAATTGATAAATGCCTCTGCAGCATGCTGCTTTTTCGCATCGTCCTTTATGCCGTTTTTGAGCATAACCCAGCCGTCAAAATACAAGTTGGTACTTTCTTTTGGCACGGCAAAATTTAAATAAAAATCATCGGCCTGTGCCTGATCCATGGCATAAACCGCATCACCGGACCACTGATATCCCGCAACGACTTTACCGGAAATCATATCCGCCTTTCCGCTGTCGGTTTCAAAAGAATACACGTTATCTCTGGTTTCCTGCAGATAAGCCAAAACCGCTTCAAGTGTTTCTGGAGACAGATCATTCATCTCTTCTGCCAGGTCTTTGGTATAATCAGGATCGTTTATAAACGAATCGGATGTCAGTTTATCAGCTTTTACAGCTCCGACTGCACCAAAAAAGGCATCTCTAACATTGTCTTTGATGGTAATGCGGCGATGGAATTTTTCATTGGTCATAATTTTCCATGTGGAAGCTTCCTCAGTACTTACCTCTTCCGGATTATAAATAATACCGGTAATGCCCCACATATATCCTGCCGCATATTTACTCCAGGGTTCTCCGTTTATTTCATTGGTCTCAAAGGCATTTCGGATAAAAGGAGAAACACCTTTGATATAGTAATTTTCTTCAATAGTTTCATCAAAAAATTCTTCCGAAAACGGTTCCAGCATATCTTCAGCCATCAACTTCATAATCATATACTCGGAAGGACATACGATATCATATTCATCCCCCAGCGTCAGCATATTGTAAAGTTCTTCGTTGGTACCAAAGCAGCTGTATTCAACCTTTACTTTCTGATGATAGGTATCATAATACCATTCTTCAAAATCTTCATACATCGGATTTTCACCGATAATGTCTTTTTCGGAAAGAGAAATGGTTTCATCTTCTCCCCAGCCGCCTTCATCAATATATTCTTCCCAGTTGCAGACACGAAGGGTAACCACATCATCATCTTTTGCCATCACGCATTCCAGTCCGTCCTGATAAGCAGTCATACCGGCTAAGGCAATCACCATACAGATGGTGGCAAACCTGCGAAACAGCATATTTCTTTTTCGATTATTTTTTACATTAAAAATATAAGACAATTTATTTTCTTTATTCTTTGTAGCGAAAAATCTAAGAGACATATTTTTTTCTTTATTCTTAATTTCGCATAATCTAAGAGACATATTTTTTTTACTATGCTTTATCATGCCAAACGCTCACCTGCCTCTTCCTTTACTTCCCGGTTGGAAAGCAAATTCATGATAATTGCAAACAACAATACCAGCACAAAAATAATCGTGGACAAAGCCCAGAGCGCCGTTTTGATTTCAGTCTGAGAGCCCTTGGTCGCATTTACCACATAAGTACTGATGGTATCAAAGGTTGCAGGTTTGGTATAAGTCGCAATAAAATAATCGTCCAGTGACAAGGTAACTGCCAATGCAAAACCGGAAACAATACCGGATGCGATCTGCGGAAGCACAACTTTTAGCAAGGCATATCCCGGTTTGGCTCCCAGATCCAACGCCGCTTCATACAGACTGGGATCCATCTGCTTTAATTTGGGAATCACGGAAAGATACACAAACGGCGCACTAAGAACCGTGTGCCCGATGATAAGCGGCAGAAAGGTATCTTTGCTCATTCCAAACACAATCACCAATAAAATACAAATAGAAAAACCGGTCACTACATCAGCATTGACTACCGGAATCTGGTTGATGGCAGAAAAAACAGACTGCGTGCGCTTTTTGGAATAAAAAAATCCAATGGCTCCCACCGTTCCAAAAAACGTTGCCAAAAGAGAGCTAGCCAATGCTAATAGCAATGAACCGCCTATCATATTTGCAAGCTCCGGTGTCGTAAATAAAGTCACATAATTATCCAGGGAAAAATTACGGATAGCTCCGATATTGGTAGAATCCGTAAAGCTGTACACTGCCAGAATCAGAATCGGTGCATACATAAGCAAAAGTATCAGGCTGATAAAAATCTGGCTGCCAAATCTTTTTTTCATAAGATAGCACCTCCTCTTGCCGGACTTTCTTCATCTGCATTGTTTCCGAAAAACGTAAAAATACAGATAATCGCAAGGAGCACCAGCGCAATCATGGAGCCGTTATTCCAGTCGTAAGCAGAGAAATAGCTTCCAATCAGGCTTCCCATAATATAAGTGCTGTTATAAAGCATATCCAATACGACATAGTTGGTCATGGCAGGCAAAAACACCATGGAAACTCCGCTGATAATGCCCGGCGTAGAAAGCGGAAGTGTCACGCGTAAAAAAGACTGTACCGGTCCCGCTCCTAAATCGCAGGAGGCTTCAATCAGACTTTGGTCAAACTTTGTTAACGTCGTATATAACGGCAAAATCATAAACGGCAGAAAGTCATAGGACATGCCGATGACAGAATTCAAAAAAGGAAAATAGGCCAGATTTTTTTCAAATAAGGTCAGAATTTCTTTTAGTGCCGTGATGCGAAGCGTAAAATTAATCCACATCGGCGTGATAAAAACCATCAAAATAATACTTTTTGCCTTCCATTCGCTTCGTGCCAGAATGTAGGCAACCGGATACGCAATCAAAAGACAGACACAGGTCGTCGTAAATGCCAGCACAAAGCTATAGCACAGCGTACCGAGTGTGTTCGGATTGGTAAAAAAATCGGTCAGATTGGAAATGGTAAACTGTCCCGATCCATTCGTAAATGCATAGTAGATAATGACAAATAAAGGTGCAACTACGAACAGAATTAAGAATAATGCATACGGAATTCCCAATTGTTTTCTGGAAAAAACCATTTTCATACAGTGCCTCCTATTTCTTTAGTGCAAACTTCATCTTGTCTTCCGGCATAATCAGGCTGACCTGATCATGCATATTCCACAAATATTCATCATCAACGATCAAATCATGTCCATGTTCGGTTCGCACCACGTAACTGTAGTGATCACCTTTATAAATCAGATTGATAATCTTTCCGGTTACCAGTCCGGCTTCTAAATCATCACTCATCTGGATATCTTCGGGCTGAATGGAAACCATAATCCGGATTTTATCCAAATCGATTTTTTCGCCATCATCATCGAATAATTCACCGTCTTTTATGACAGAGCCCGGAATGACTTTTGTCAAATCACATTGTATAGTTTCATCGTTGAAATCCAGATTGAGCTCACTGTTTATTGTGGTTTCAAAACAGGTTGTGTGGTCTTCTGCAATCATAATATGGATGCCGTCAGGCTCTAACTGCATACCCACTTTATCTCCCACAACTGCTGCCTTGGTTGACTGGATGACCATTTCATATTTTCCGGATTCCACGGTTATTTCGTAGTGAATGCCTTTAAAGATAACAGAAGTCACAACACCTTCCACAACGCCCTGTTCGGGAGGTGTTAAAATCACATCTTCGGGACGTACAACGGCATCAATTAAGGTTCCTTCCGGCACATCATCCACACACTCAAACTCGCCGCCGCAGAAACGCACTTTTTTATCGCCTGTCATAATGCCCTTGAAGATATTACTTTCTCCGATAAAGTCTGCTACGAACGCGTTTTTGGGCTCATTGTAAATATCTTCAGGTGTACCGATCTGCTGGGTTCTGCCTTCTGACATGACAACAATCTTATCGGACATAACCAAAGCCTCTTCCTGATCATGTGTTACATAAATAAACGTAATTCCCAGCTGTTGATGCATATTTTTTAATTCTAACTGCATTTCCTTGCGCATTTTTAAATCCAGCGCACCCAAAGGCTCATCGAGTAAAAGGATTTCCGGCTCGTTTACTAAAGCTCTTGCAATGGCAATTCGCTGCTGCTGACCACCTGAAAGTGTAGCTACCCGTCTGTTTTCAAAGCCCTCTAAATCAACCATATCCAGGACATGGTTGACCTTTCTTCGAATTTCATCCTTGGGAAGCTTTTTTAATTTCAGCCCGAAGGCAATATTGTCATAAATATTCATATGCGGAAACAACGCATATCTTTGGAACACCGTATTAATCGGACGTTTGTTAGCAGGAATCTTTGTGATATCCTGACCATTTAACAAAATCTCTCCCTCCGTAGGCATTTCAAAACCTGCAATCATGCGCAGAGTTGTTGTTTTTCCACATCCGGAAGGTCCCAAAAAAGTAACGAACTCACCACGTCCGACTTCAAGATTGAAGTCGGAAACAGCGGTAAATCCGTTATCTGTATAAGTCTTCGTAATATGTTTTAATTCGATAATATTACCCAAACGTTCTGCCATCTCTTTTGTATCCCTTTCTCAGTACAAAATTTATTACAGTAAGTGTGCTCTTAATTCCTCGCCGGATAAAGGACTTAAATATGCAGGAGCAACATCAAATACCGTCTTACATCCTGTCATACCTTCTTTATACATGCGGTATACGGCACGACCGAAGGCAACTAAAACAGAACCGGTAAATTCCGGATTGGAATCCAGTTTCAGACTGTATTCAATCACGTGATTATGCTCTTTTTCAAAACCGGTCACACCAGTACGGAATACAAAACCGCCGTGAGGAATTTGGGAATGATCTCTGTTAAATTCCTCTTCGCTGATAAAATGAACGGTTGTATCATAGTCTGCAAAGTAATTGGGCATGGTCTTGATTTCTTCTTCAATCTTTGCAAGATCTGCGCCTTCCTCGGCAACAACAAAACACTCTCTGGTGTGTTTCTGTCTGGTGGTAAGCTCAGGATTTTCACAGGCACGAACACTTGCAAGTGCACTCTCTACCGGAATGGTATACTGTTTTGCATTTTTTACACCGGCAACGCGACGCACGGCATCGGAATGTCCCTGGCTGACACCTTTTCCCCAAAATGTATAATCATTTCCTTCCGGTAAGATTGCATTGGCATATAAACGGTTTAAAGAAAACATACCCGGATCCCATCCGCAGGAAATCATAGCAACTTTTCCTGCCTCTTTTGCTGCCACGTCGACAGCCGCAAAATGCTTAGGAATATTTGCATGCGTATCAAAGCTGTCCACAACATTGAAATATTTTGCATATTCCGGTGTCTGTTTGGGAAGATCGGTAGCACTTCCGCCGCATAAGAATAATACATCAATTTCATCTTTATAGTTTAAAATATCATCCACATGATAAACCGGCACTTTTGTAACCGTTGCCACACTTGCCGGATCTCTTCTGGAAAAAACGGCTACAAGCTCTATATCCGGTGCCTGTAAAATAGCGGATTCAATTCCTTTCGCAAGATTTCCATAACCTAAAATAGCTGCTTTCATGATAATTCCTCCTGGTTGTTTTTAGTATATTGTTCCTGCTCGTTGTTTTATATGCATTTTTTCTTGCATATTTATTTGCACATTGTGTTCTGCTCGTTGTTTCATCACATTCTTCTCAGTGCTTTATTTCCTTCGAAACGTTTCCAGTGCATTGTTTCTTGCAGTTTTATCTTGAAATTTTTATTATTTTATTCTATCGCTCCTGTAATAATCCAGGGAGCCGGTTGTGTTTCAAAAGCATTTTTGGAATTTAATTTGGATACACAAACCTGAATAATATCAGGGTCCTTAATGCCAAATTTTTTACACAAATCAATCATGCCTGCCGCAACCTTAAAATCCAGTGTATAAATAACAAATTCCATTTGAGGATTGAGCTTTAACAGACATTCCATTTCCTGCTCCATACTCGCAGAAGCCACTAACATGGTAACATCCGGTATGGGAAGAGCTTTCATGCTCTCTTCATCCACATGGTCAATAATAACAACGTTGTTTAGTCCAAACTGCGCCACATTTTCTTCCATGGTCTGGCGGTCCCTGTGGTTGTATTCCACCGCAATGACCGTTCCCTCGCCATTCATGATAGCAGCCTCAACCGCAATGGATTCTCCGGAAATAACGCAAAGATTTTTTCCTTCACTAATCTGCATCTTACTTAAAAGAATGCTGCGGATTTCCGAACCGACATACCGCACGGAGCCGGATACAAAATCACGATTGCGCATACCAAATTTAATGGTGTTGCGTGCATTCGGATTTAAAATCAACATGCCTGCGGATGCATTGATCCCGCGGGTAATCATGTCATAAACCTTATCCTGTTTAATTTCTCCTGTCGGCTCGCTTCCTTCATTGTAGATAACCGTACAATCGCCTAAACCGGCATGAAACATGCGGTAAAAAATATCCGGATGTCCTGCTTCGGTAAACACCAAAACCGTACGATGCGCTTCTACCGTCGGAATTAAATTCTTGTTTTTTCTGGTAATATCCAAAATCTTAACATGTTCTAAGTCAATATCCGAATTCTGCGCAAAATACTGCAACCACGATAAAATGTGCGCATTCGTAAATAAATTATTATTGTTTTCCATATTTCTGTACCCCCTTTTTATGTCTTTTTTCCTGTTAGCAAAATGAATTGGTAAAACGACCATTTCTTGTTTTGATGGTTTGTTAATTGCGGATGTGCTTTATATGTTCTTCTCGCAGACTGTATAAAGACGTCAGCACTTAATGAGCAATTTATTGCGAATTTAGCGTCTTTAGTTACATTTTGCTAACAATGCTTCCCACTGCTTGTCAACATATTCCTGCGCCGCTTCAATCGTCCACTCATTTCCGGGCTTGAAGCAGTGACGGAATCGGCCCTGAAGTTTCATAAACTCTTCGACCGGAAGTTTCTTTTTGGGCATATAGCTTAAATGATATTCCCCGTTTTCTACTTCATATAAAGGCCAGACACAGGTCTCAACAGCCATCTTGCAGATTTCCGGTAATAATTCAGCCGGATACTGCCATCCTCGCGGACAGGGTGTCAAAACATTGACAAAAGTAGGTCCTTCTGTATAAATTGCTTTGTGCGCTTTTTCATGAAAATCTTTTAAGGTGCCGATTAAAGTCGTCTGTGCCACATAAGGGGCACCATGAGCCACAACAATCTGTGTCAAATCCTTTTGTGTCTGTTTTTTACCAACAGACTCCACACCGGCAGGTGTCGTTGTTGCATTGGCAAAGCGAGGCGTTGCAGAAGATCTCTGTGTACCGGTATTCATATAGGCTTCATTGTCATAACAAAAATAGGTAAAATCATGTCCACGCTCCAAGGCTCCGGACAATGACTGAAAGCCAATATCATAGGTGCCGCCGTCTCCGCCGATTGCTAAAATTTTAAAGGTGTCTTTTATTTTTCCTCGGCGTCTCATCACGTTGTACGCAGCTTCCACACCGGAAGCGGTTGCCGTTGCATTTTCAAATGCGGTATGGATGTAAGAATCATGCCATGCGGTGTAAGGATACTGGAACGAAGAAACCTCCAGACATCCTGTCGCATTACAGATGACAGCCTTATCTTCCGGCTCTAATGCACGCATCATGGCACGACAGACAATACCCGCACCACATCCGGCACAAAGTCTGTGTCCTGCTTCAAAACGCTCCGGTTTATTTAGTTGTTCTTTTAAATTATAGGCCATCTTACTGCACCTCTTTTCTGAGATCACGCTGACCCATATGAGAATAAATAGGGCCGGTCTCTCCGGTTTCTACAATTTTGGCAAGTCTTGCGAATACCCTTTTGGCATGACCGACTGTGAAATCTCTGCCGCCCAAACCATATACGATATCAATCATCTTCGGACGCTTTTCTAAATTGATGGCAGCGGAAGCCGTTTCTGCAAATAAAGGACCGCCGTTTGCACTAAATCCTTCACTCTTATCCAATATGGCAACTGCCTTGCAATTTTTCAGTGCTTCCACAATCTCCTCGCCGGGGAAAGGTCTAAATACACGGACTTTAATTAATCCTGCTTTCACACCTTCTTCACGAAGCTCATCGACTGCAACCTTTGCAGTACCTGCCGATGAACCCATAAGTACGATGGCAAGTTCTGCATCTTCCATACGATAACTTTCAAAAAATTCATAGTGGCGGCCAAATCTTTTTTCAAAATCAGCCGCAACTTCCAAAATCACTCTCTTGGCATTTTTCATGGCTTCAGCCTGTGCTACACGCGCTTCCATATAATAGCCGGATACGCCGTAAGGTCCTACTGCCAGAGGATTTTCACTCTTTAATAAATAGTTTTCGGGATGATACTCGCCAACAAAATCTTTGACAGCCTCATCCTCTTCCAATTCAATATTTTCCAACGCGTGCGAGGTAATAAAACCATCTTCACAGACCATGAGCGGAAGTCTGACATCAGGATGTTCCGCAATCCGGTGCGCCTGCAAATAGTTATCATATGCTTCCTGGTTATTTTCCGCATAAAGCTGGATAAAACCGGAATCACGCTCAGCCATGGAATCGGAATAATCATGATTGATGTTAATCGGGCCTGTCAGAGCTCGGTTAGATACGGCTAAAACCAGCGGAAGACGACTGGATGCAACGACATACAGCATTTCATTCATATAGGAAAGTCCTGCTGAAGAAGTCGCAGTTACCGCACGACAACCGGCTGCTTCGGCACCGGCACAGGCTGACAGAGCCGAATGTTCACTTTCCACACAGATAAATTCTGTATCTACTTTTCCATCCGCTACATACTGCGCATAAAACTGCGGTATTTCCGTAGAAGGAGTAATCGGAAACATGGCAAATACGTCGGGATTAATCTGGCGCATTGCGGTTGCAATCGCTTCGTTTCCGGATAATCTGTCTTTGATACTCACGATTAGTGAACCTCCTTCCATTCAATTGCATCAAACGGGCATACGGTTACACATATGCCGCAGCCTTTGCAATGGTCATAATCAAAATCTTCTCTTTTTCCATCCTTAACCGGAATGGATGAATCCGGACAGAAAGGTGCACAAAGAAGACACTGTTTGCATTTTTCCTTATGGAACACGGGAATTTTGGAGCGCCACTCACCGGTCATGGTCAGGCGTGATGTACCGGGCTCATAAATTTCACATCCTGTGGTCAGTTCCTGCCAGGGAATCTGTTCATTGATTTCTGCTGCCTTTTTACTCATTACTCTTTAACCTCCTCCATCGCTTCGGCAAGGCAGTTTAAGTTACCCTCAACTACCTGCGGTTTCTTTGCAAATTTATGACGATAGGAAGTTTCCATATCCTTTAAAAAGGCTTCCTTTTCCACACATTTACTGACTTGTACAATTGCGGCTAACATCGGCGTATTTGGGAAATATGCTCCTAAATGCTTTTTTGAAATCTTACCTGCATCAATGGTAAAAACACGACCCTCATAACCGCGTAACAAAGGGCGCAACTCGGTTGCCGGTCTGGAAGAATTGATGACAATGGCACCTTCTTTTTTTAAACCTGCGGTAACATCAACACTCTCTAATAATGTTTCATCCACAACAACGACATAATCCGGCTCGTAAATATTGGAATGAATCGAGCATCTCTCATCAGAAATGCGGTTATAAGCTGTAATCGGTGCACCCGAACGTTCCGGACCGTATTCCGGGAACGATTGTATGTATTTTCCGGACATAAATGCCGCATCAGCCAAAAGCTGACTTGCAGTCTTTGCCCCCTGGCCGCCACGTCCGTGCCAGCGAATCTCAATCATGTTATTCATATTCTTTCCCATTTCCTTTTTAGGTCTTCCTTATTGTATTTTTTTACAAAAGTGTAACTGCGGAATTTGCATATTCTATCACAGACGCGTTCTCACTTGGATGACAACGTAGCAGTACTAAATTCGCAATAAATTGCTCATTAAGTGCTGACGTTGTCATACAGTCTGTGAGTAGAATATGCAAGCTTCCTACATATACAATTTTGCAAAATAAATTCATTTATTTTCTGTCTTCCATCGCCTGGTAATCGATATGTTCACCAACATATTTGTAAGCAGGACGGATAATTTTATTGGCATTGATTAATTCTTCCAAACGATGAGCACACCAGCCGGGTGTTCTTGCAATCGCAAAAATAGGAGTAAACAATTCCTCCGGTATACGAAGCATGGAATAAACAAAGCCACTGTAGAAGTCGACGTTGGCACAGACATTTTTGAAAAGCTTTCTTCTTTCCATAATCAGGCGGCCTGCAACGTTTTCTACTGCCTCATATAACGCAAATTCTTCCATCATGCCTTTTTCTTCTGCTAACTTCTTTGCAAAATCTTTTAAGATGATTTCTCGAGGGTCAGATAAGGTATAAACCGCATGTCCCATACCATAAATCAAACCGCTGCGATCAAATGCTTTTTTGTCCAGAATCTTAATCAGATAATCTTCAATCTCTTTTTCGTTGGTCCAATCCTTGATATTCGCTTTGATATCCGTAAACATATTCTGAACTTTTAAGTTAGCACCACCATGGCGGGGTCCTTTTAAAGAACCAATGGATGCTGCCATGGAAGAATATGTATCGGTTCCTGACGAAGTAACAACGTGGGTGGTAAAGGTTGAGTTATTACCACCACCATGCTCTGCATGCAAAACAAGTGCAATGTCAAGAACCTTTGCTTCTAATTCGGTATACTGTCCGTCATCGCGAAGCATCAGAAGGATGTTTTCTGCCATGGATAATCCTCTTTTGGGATTGCGGATCATCAGTGTTGCATCTTTTCTAAAATGCATGTAGGAATGATAGGAATATACTGCAATCAAAGGAAGTTTATTGATTAATTCCAATGACTGACGCAGTACATTCTGGGATGTAATATCATCCGGTAAATCATCATAGGTATAAAGCGTCAAGACACAACGCTGCATCGCATTCATAATGTTTGCATTAGAAGCTTTCATAACAACATCACGTACGAAGCGTCCGCTCAAGGTCTGGAATTCTTCGCAAACCTTTAAATAACGATCCAACTGCTCTTTATTTGGTAATTTACCAAACATCAAAAGGTATGATGCTTCTTCAAAGCCAAAACGTCTGCCCTTTAATCCTGCCACCAGATCCACAACATTAACGCCCTGGTAATACAAACTTCCTTCCGCCGGAATCGTACGTCCGTTTACCAGATCGTAAGCACAGACATCCGAAATTTCCGTCAATCCGGTTAAGACACCTTTTCCTGCCGAATCACGCAAGCCTCGTTTTACATCGTATTCAATATAAAGGTTTTGATCGATATGATGGTTGTTTAACAACTCTTTTTCCAATAGGTCAACATCTTTTTTAATTGCACCTAAGTCTTCTACTACCAGCATTTCATTTTTTTCACTCATTCGGTCATACTCCTTTCAGCCAAAATATTTGATAATTTATCGTTTCTTTTCTTCCTCCGGTAATTCTACGCGGATTTCCTTTGTCCTGATTTCTTTACAAATCTGTTCAATGAAATCTGCAAGAGGTTTTTGTCCTTCATTTCCTTCAAAACGGCTTCTGACAGATACCAATCCATCAGCCTGTTCCTGTTCTCCGACAACCAGCATATAAGGAAGTTTATCCATTCTGGCTTCGCGGATCTTGTAACCAATCTTTTCAGAACGATTATCAACTGTGACATCAATGTCATTTTTTGCAAGTTCTTTACGAACCTCTTCCGCATAGTCTGAATACTTCTCGGAAATCGGAAGAATACGTACCTGTTCCGGACATAACCATGTCGGGAATTTGCCGGCATAATGCTCAATCAACCATGCAAGTGTTCTTTCATAACATCCCATGGAAGTTCTGTGGATAATCCATGGACGAACCTTTTCACCCTTTTCATCGATGTAGTACATACCGAATTTTTCTGCGGAAGCACAGTCTAACTGGATGGTAACCATCGTATCTTCTTTTCCATATACATTTTTGGCCTGAATATCAATCTTAGGGCCATAGAACGCAGCCTCTCCGTCAGCTTCCGTATAAGTGATGTTGTTTTTATCCATAACATCTCTTAAATACTGCTGTGTGCTGTTCCAGTATTCCTCATCACCAAGATATTTTTCTGTATTGGCAGGATCCCATTTTGATAAGCGATAGGTAACATCTCCGTCAATACCAAGTGTCTTCATAACATAATTACAAAGCTCCGTACATCTGGTCAGTTCTTCTTCTGCCTGATCGGGCCTTAAAATGATATGGGCTTCTGTAATCGTAAACTGACGGACACGGGTAAGACCATGCATTTCTCCAGAATCTTCATTACGGAACAAAGTAGATGTCTCTGCCATACGATAAGGAAGATCTCTGTATGAATGCTGCTCGTTCATATATACATAGTACTGGAACGGACATGTCATGGGACGAAGCGCCATCGTTTCCTTATCATCGTCATCTTTATTTAAGATAAACATGCCATCCATATAATGATCCCAATGGCCGGAAATCTTATAAAGATCAGATTTTGCCATAAGAGGTGTTCTGGTACGCACATAGCCCCATTCTTTATCTTCCAAATCTTCCATCCATCTCTGCAGTTTCATGATCATCTTGGTTCCCTTGGGTGTGAAGAGCGGAAGTCCCTGTCCGATGACATCTACTGTTGTAAAGAGTTTCATCTCACGTCCGAGTTTGTTATGATCACGTTTTTTAATATCTTCCAAATGCTCTAAATAAGCTGCCAGCTCGTCTTTGTCGTTAAATGCAGTTGCATAAATACGCTGTAACTGTGCTTTATTGGAATCACCTCTCCAGTAAGCCATGGAGGAAGAAATCAATTTATAAGCTTTGATTCCTTTTGTGTTCATCAGATGAGGACCGGCACAGAGGTCTACAAATCCACCCTGATCATAGAATGAAATTTCAGCATCTTCGGGAAGATCTTTAATCAGTTCAACCTTATAAGGTTCTCCTTTTTCTTCCATGAATTTGATTGCTTCTTCTCTGGGAAGGGTAAAACGCTCCAGTTTATTTCCTTCTTTGATAATCTTTTTCATTTCCTTTTCAATGTTATCAAGATCTTCTCTGGAAAAAGGTTCTGCATCAAAATCGTAATAAAAACCTTCATCGATTGCAGGTCCGATTGCAACCTTTGCATTGGGAAAAAGTCTCTTGACTGCTTCTGCCATAACGTGAGATGCAGTGTGACGAACTACCCGCAGACCGGCAGGATCTTTGGCTGTTACGATATTCAATGTACAATCTTTGTCCAAAACTGTTCTTAAATCAACAATTTCTCCATCTACTTCACCTGCGCATGCAACACGTGCAAGTCCTTCGCTGATATCTTTTGCAATGTCATATACGCTCATTGCCTCAGCATATTCTTTACTGCTTCCATCTTTTAATGTGATAATCATTTTTATTACCTTCCTATTCTGCATATTACATCTATTTTTATAAAATTTTTACTCAACAAACGAAATGCATTCATTTAATTCAACAAATGTAATTTATAAATTACTCTTCGTCTTCATCATCGCCGTCACCACAATCACGAATATATCCGGCATTGTTGTTTCCGTTATTGCTTCCAATCACTCTGGTTCCTTTGGGAGATAAAAACATTCCCCACACCATACCAAATAAAAAAGCTACCAACAGAGCCAGGAAAAACTCCACCACGGTGATTTCTCTGTCCTCTGCAAAAAAATCTTCTACAAATTCCATCTTTTCTCTCATTGTTTTTTCCTCCTTGCTATATTTTGTTTTTTCTATTTTTATGATAATACGAATTCCGTCCTTTCGGACTCTCGCAATTATCATAAAAAATCCCTTACATTGCAAAAACAATGTAAGGGACGTAATATACGCGGTTCCACCCTGCTTGCCTGTGCGCCTCGATTCTCATCTCCTTCGATGACGGCTTACCAGACCACTCTTTATGATGATAACGGAATCACCGGACCGGATTAGGGCCACTCAGAGTTAGTTTTCGGATGTTTCCTGTAAAAGTACTCTCAGCAAATGTACTTCTCTCTGTTACATTCCCTCATCTTACTCGTCTCTTCAACGTGTTAGATATATGGACCAATTCAATATAAATTGGTTTTATTGTATGCTTTGAAAAATAAAAAGTAAAGTCTTTTGTTATTTATTTTTGCCACAGCATTTTTTATACTTTTTGCCGCTACCACAAGGGCAGGGATCATTGGGATAAATCTTGGGAGCATTTACAACAGTCTGAGAACTCTTCTGCTCTTTATAAAGTGCTTTTAATTTATCCTCATCAAAGATTTCTTTCCATTCTTCCAGACCATATAACCACTCAGCATCTGCAGCTACCATGTTTTTGTAAAGAAGTTCTTTATCAAATTTTAAAGATACTTCGGTATCTTCTTCCATCTCTTCAATCGGATTAGGAGCAACCAATGATTCCTGAATACCATCTAAAAAACCGGTCATTTCCATCACTGTGATGCCGAATTTATCTGCTAATTCTTTAACGGTTCCTTTTACTTCGGTATCAGGATCTGCTAATAATTCTTTGTAAACAGCCTGCTCCTTTTTGAAGTAATCTCCCCAAAATCTCTGTAAATCACCTTTATTTGCTGACTCGTCATAAGCCACGTCTCTCCACTGATCTAATAATGCCATTTCAGTACTCCTTTTGCATTTTACTATAGCGAAATATAAACGCTATTTGAAATAGTATATAAAAAATTTATTAATCTTGCAAGTAGTAAATCACACCAGCCGATTTACTACCATTCAACTTTGTAATTTTGATAAGTGGTATTTCCTTCTTTATCCGTAATGCTTTCCTGAACAGAATATACATCGAAAATATCCGGCTTCAAATTAACCGTTACCTGTTTCACTTCATTTTCATCCACAAACATCAAAATTGCCGTATTGTTTCTGCGGTAATCCAAACGGATATAGCGGACAATTTTGGCATCCATATTCATTTTTTCATTGGTCACAAATCGCTTTGTCACTTTATCATAATAGTGAATTTCATAATCCGGCTCTATGGTATTGGCAGACATATCCGGTTCTTCAATTTTATTATAGTCATTTGCATATTTTTCGCGCTTGCTTTCCGATAACTGCACAACCATCCGGCATTGCTCATATACATTTGACTCATCCAGTTTTGTATAAAACTGCTTTGCATCAAAAGACCGGAAATAGCGATAAGCCTTGGGGCCAAAAAACAACAAAATAAAAATCACTCCCGCAATCAGTACCAGACGAACCTTTCGGATGTATTTATATTTAGCATCAAAGCTAAGAGGCTTTTTATGCATGATAATCTTTGACTGCTCTTTGAATTCCTCTTCAGACAATGCCAAAACCAATTCCTCAAACGTATCATAGCGATCCTGCGGATAAATGTTTAATGCCTTCATGATAGCATCACTCTGATATGCCATAATGCCAATGTTTAAATCCTTTAACGCAACAACCGGATCTTCTTTTTCTTCATTTCCATCCCCGATTCTGTCATAAAAAGGAGCAACTTTGATTCTGGTAACAGCTTCATAAATAATTGCCGCCACTGCATAAACATCCGTTTCCGATCCTAAAGTAGCATTTTCCATATACTGCTCCACAGCCGAATATTCAGGAATACGCGCCGTAGCCTGCTCTAAAATCGGAAGCATCGCATCTTCAATCGGATCTCCAAACCCAACCAAAACCACTTTTTTATCTTTTGTCCGAATCATGGCAGGACTAATTCTGCCATGAACAATGCCCTTTTTATGCAACCTGTCCAAAGCCTCCATAACAGGTTTTAACAGATTTAGGATTTCTTTTAACTGCATCGGATGTGAATGAATTTTCTGCATAAATTCCAAAGGAGATACCCCTTCTGCATACTCAGCAATCACATATACGGTTTGATTTTCCTCAAAAAAATTAAGGATATTTGCAATTCCTTCCATCGGATAAAGAGCAATTAAAGCTTTTGCCTTTTTCATCATATGCTCTTTTAATGTATAAAAATCATGTTCATTGATATAACGAACACAGGAAACCGTTCGTTCATCATCCTGCTTTCTTTCCACAATGGAATTGGGAAAAAGCTCTTTTATTACTACTTTTTGCTCGCGGAAAATATCAAAAGCAAGATATGTAATTGTCATACCGTTACTGTCCAAAACTTCGTCAATCCGATAACGATCCTGCAGCATGGTTCCTATTCTTAAAACATATTTAGGATTTTTGTTTTCCATAATATACCCTCTTTATAATACGTACTTGGCAAATATATACTCAAAATACTTTTTATATCGCTAGTGACTTCTCATCTAAATGAATTTGCCCAATTTAGAATTATCCCTGTCTTTAAAATTTCCAACAATACTCCTTTTATTATAGTCAGATATATGATAAATTACAAGAAAAAGGAATTCAAAGGAGTATGTTATGCATTCAAAAGGACAACGTATTGCAGCATGGGTTGGTATCATCCTGTTGCTTTCTCTATATATTGCAACACTGGTTTTCGCCATTTTTGATTTTGACGGCAAAGGAATGTTACTGCGCACCAGTCTGATTGCAACCGTTGCTGTTCCGATTTTAATTTGGGTCTATATCTGGATTTACGGAATGCTGACACAAAAACACACGATTGCATCCGTTGATTATGACTTTACGGCAGGCATGGATGAACATGATGATAAAACCGGAGCAAACACAAACATTACAAGCATTGATTCTAAAGAAGATCATATTTCCTGAATATAAATGCATTGCCACAAGCGTTATCACAAACAAATCTATACCTTTAAGCAATATTACTTAAAGGTATGGTGCGTATATCATTAATAGACATGATATTTTTTCAATTCTTCAATCGCAGCTTCTTTGGTTGTAAAACAGATTGTTTTCATGCCAAATTTTGCAGCCGCCTCACAGTTATCCATTCTGTCATCAAGAAACACACATTCTTCCGGAATTAAATCATACCGTTCAATCAATCTTTGATATATTTCCGGTTCCGGCTTTACCAATTTTTCTTGATAAGATAAAATTCCGCCATCCGTATACGGAATAAAATCCAGGGCATCCTGACACTCAATTTCTGCTTTATGTGAAAAATTGGAAAGATATAAGACCCGGTATCCTTTCTGCTTTAATTCCAGAATCCACGGGATTGCATAATCCCTTTTTGTAATCATATCATGAACATTTTCACACAGTTTTCGTATCTGAGGCTCTAATTCAGGATCGTTTTTTATAAAACTATTTATCAGTTCTTCGTCCGTTTTTGCTCCCCTGTCAAAATCATTCCATGTAGGCGATAAAACAGTTGCTTTCGCGATTCGAGGTATAATTTCTTTTGGGAAATGAAAACTTTCAAAATACTCTTTCCATCCAAAGTCTGCTAAAACATTTCCAATGTCAAAAATAAATGTAGTAAGCATATGATAACTCCTGTCAACTTTTCTCATAGAAACTTCCCTGCTAATAAACAAGGCTCTCTATCATTTATTACAACCTCACACAAACAACAACTCCAACAATCCTTTTGCCGCAAAGCTTGTCGGAAGCTTCTGATTGGTTACCACACAAATCTGTCTTTTGGGAATCATTTTATTAAAACGAATCTCAAAAAGTCTGCCACTGTCAATTTCCGGCTGTGCAAAATCCCGTACAACGCATCCCACACCAAGGTTGCGCAAGGCAAACTGAACAATCATATTGGAGGTTGCCAGTTCAAATTCCGGATTTAGGATGACGTCATTTTGTGCAAGCAGTTCATCCATATATTTTCTGGTACTGGTATTCTTTTCCAAAGAAATAATCGGATAGTTTAACAGCTCTTTAAAATCCGTCATATGATTTTTTAATTGCGTATACCTTCTTCCGGCCACGAAAATATCTTCGATTTCCCGTACAGGTCTGACTTCCATTCCATCTGAAACATCAAACGGAGTGGACACCAGGCACAAATCTACCGAACCATCCATAAGGTTTTTCAACGTTTCCGGCGTAGGTGCATTGGAAATCTTTACTTTGACATCGGGATGCTGTTCATGATATTTTTCCAAAAACGGCAATAAATAGAATTCCAATGTCATGTCGCTGGCCCCGATATGCAGCTCTCCTGCTTCCAAATTCATAAGCTTTTGCAAAACCTGCTCCCCATGGGCAATCTGCTCATATCCTCCTTTGACATAGTCAAACAGGATTTCCCCCTCCGGTGTCAAACGAATTCCCCGGGAAGTCCTAAGGAACAATTTTGCCTTAAGGTTAGCCTCGAGTAACTTCATTGACTGACTGACTGCCGGCTGGGAAATATTTAAAAGCTCGGCCGCCCTGGTCAAGCTTTTTTCTTTTGCTACATAATAAAACACTTTGTAATACTCTAAATTTCCATCCATAGAATTCTCCATTACAATCTGAAAACCACACAACTATCAATTGCCTAGAATGTCTTCACATTATTCTGGTGGTTGAAATTGTTCATCTGACCACGCAAATCTTCGCCCCGCTGTTTGTAATAATCAATCTGTTTTCCTTTGAGTTTCCCGGAAGCAGTTAATTCATCAAGCATTTTCCAATACTCTTCATAATTGAGTTTAGCTGCGTCTTTGTAATTATTTTCAAAATTCATCTGCAAAGTCTGCAGTTTATTTTCTAGTAGCTGATTCTTTTTCAGAAATCCGAACATCTGTTATACACCTTTCAAAAATACTTTCAACTTTTGATAGTTTTCAAATCAATTTACGTTCACTTTTATAATTCGTTTCTTTCATGTAATTATTATAGCTCATACATTTATACTTTCACAACAAAAAAAGAATGCCCGGTTTCAATTATCTGAAGACTAAGTCTGAGTTTTGAAACCGGACATTTATTTATTTCTTCAATTCTTTTATCTCGCGTCCCATTTCGGAAAGCATTTCGCGATCACTGCGAATGGTAGCCTTTGCTACGGTTGTAAGCATATTTCCGGTTATCGTTGCCGAAGCTCCGGATTCAAACGCCTTCTTTCCATCGTTTTCCATGAGAGCTCTTCCTGCTGCCAATCGGATATGGGCAGTCGGATTGATATACCGGAAAATGGCAACGGTTCGAACAATATCCTCTTCAGTTAACCGCTCTTGATTTTCCAGAGGCGTTCCTTTAATCGGCATCAATGCATTTAACGGAATGGAATCCACGCCAACCTCCGAAAGACTGACTGCCATATCAATGCGATCTTCCCAGGTCTCACCCATTCCGATAATTCCACCGGAACAAATCCGCATTCCTTCTTCTTTTAAAACCTTCAGTGTTGCAAATTTTTGCTCATATGTATGCGTCGTACAGATATTCGGAAAAAATCTTTTGGACGTTTCAATATTATGATGATACCGGTCCACACCGATTTCTTTTAATCTTCGGAATTGTTCGCGATTTAAAAAGCCCATGGATGCACAAAGTTCAATATCACATTCTTCTTTCATGCGCTTAAATGCACGAAGTGCTTTCTCGAATTCCTCTCCGCTCAAATTGCGTCCTGCGGTAACAATGGAAAATCGATCCACACCTTCACGTTCATTTAACTTACAAGCTTGCAAAAGTTCTTCCTCCGACAGAAAGTCATAGACATTACATTCTGTATGATAGTGTGCGGACTGCGCACAGTATTTGCAGTCCTCCGGGCATTTTCCGCTACGCCCATTTATGATGGAACACAAATCCACTTTGTCACCCACAAAATGTTTTCTGATTTTGTCAGCACCCTCACATAACGCATCATAATCACAGGTAATAAAGTAGGACAAATCCTCGCCTCTTAAAAGCCTGCGTCCTTCAATAATCTCATCTGCCAACTGTAACATATCCATACTCATCATACTTCCTCATTCAAATTTTTTCTTGAATACTATTATTAGTTCTACTAATAGGTTTTCCGGTAATTTTATCTGATAAATTCTTCTGTTTCTGTGAATTTTACTCTTTTCCATTTTCCTCACAAAATCTTACGCCTGCACATCAGTTTGTTTTTCCTTTTGTGTTGCCGGTAACAAATGTGCCTTTGCAAGTGCATGCCGAATTGCTTTTCCTAAAATACCGGCAATTACAATTTTTGCAAGATCGAAAGGAATAAACGGAAATACGCAGACAGCCAGTGCCTGTGACCAGGTATATTCCAACTGATAAATAAACCAGATGGTTCCAAATAAATATGCAACGATGGTTCCTAAAACCATTCCCAGACTTGTGATGACCTCATTTGCATGTGATTTTTCCATAAAAATACCACAAATAATTGCCATTATAATAAATCCGATCAGATATCCACCGGTAGGTCCTGCCAACTTTCCGATACCACCTTCATAACCGGAGAATACCGGCAATCCAATCATACCTAAAAACAGGTATACAATATAACTAATTGTGCTTCCCTTTGTTCCTAAAAGATATACTGCTAAGTAGATGACAAGATTGGTTAACGAAACCGGAACCGGACCAATCGGAACGGAATTCGGTCCCAATACACACATCAGTGCAGCCATCAGTGCACATGTTGTCAATTGATATACTTTTGTCTTATTTTTCATTTCTTTTCACTCCTGTATCTTATTACCATAAACTAAAATACAGAAAAAAAATAGGATTGTCAACCTTTTTGTGCATTCGGTTGACAATCCCATTTTATATTCCTCAATATTTATCTTTTTCCACCGGCTTTTACACGGTTTCATGCCTTTCTTAACAGCATAAGCGAACAAAAAGGAATGACCGGTTTCAACTATCTGAAGACGAAGTCTGCGTTTTGAAACCGGTCTAGTATTAAGAATGATAATATATTTTATACATTGATTTCTGCAGTCATTCCCAAAAGATCTTTATTAGCTTCCAAAATCGGATTTACAACATCCTTAATAAACTTCTCTACCTGAATCGGTGAACGTCCAACATATTTAGAAGGATCCATGGTCTTTTGCAAATCTTCCAAACTCATACCGAACGCAGGATCATTGGCAATCAGTTCCAGTAAATTATTTTCCTTACCTTCCTGTTTCACATGTTTTCCTGCTTCCATTGACAGAGTACGGATAATTTCATGCATTTCCTGACGGTTACCGCCGTTTTTAACAGCATCCATCATGATATTTTCAGTAGCCATAAACGGCAACTCGCTCATCAGACGTTTGGTAATAACTTTGTCATAGACTACCAATCCGTCAACAACATTTAAGCAAAGATCCAGAATACCGTCGATTGCAAGAAATGCTTCCGGAATGGATAATCTCTTATTGGCAGAATCATCCAACGTTCTCTCAAACCACTGAGTAGCTGATGTAATAGCCGGATTTAAAGCATCGATCATAACATATCTGGACAAAGAAGCGATACGCTCACTTCTCATGGGATTTCTCTTATATGCCATGGCAGAAGAACCGATCTGATTTTTCTCAAAAGGCTCTTCCACTTCTTTTAAGTGCTGTAACAGACGAATATCGTTACTCATCTTGTGTGCACTTGCGGCAATACCGGCTAAAATATTGCAGACTCTTGTATCTGTCTTACGGCTGTAAGTCTGACCGGATACTGCAACACACTGTGTAAAGCCCATTTTCTTTGCAATCATGGGATCAATCTTATCAATGGTTTCCTGATCGCCATTAAATAATTCCAAGAAAGATGCCTGCGTACCGGTAGTACCTTTCGAGCCCAATAACTTCATGGTAGAGAGCACATAATCCAAATCTTCCAAATCCATACAGAATTCCTGACACCATAAAGTTGCTCTTTTACCTACTGTTGTAGGCTGTGCCGGCTGAAAATGAGTAAATGCCAACGTCGGAAGATCTTTGTACTGATCTGCAAATTTTGCTAGTTCTGCAATAACATTGACCAATTTCTTTTTTACCAGCTTTAATGCCTCAGTCATGACAATAATATCCGTATTGTCACCAACATAGCAGGATGTTGCACCCAAGTGGATAATGCCTGCTGCCTTCGGACACTGCTGTCCGTAAGCATATACATGACTCATAACATCATGGCGCACCTGTTTTTCTCTTTCTTTTGCAACATCGTAATTAATATCATGAACATGCGCCTTTAACTCATCAATCTGTTCCTGTGAAATTACCGGCTTTCCATCCTGTGAAAGACCTAATTCCATCTCCGTCTCAGCAAGTGCAATCCATAATTTTCTCCAGGTCGAAAATTTCATATCCGGCGAAAAAATATACTGCATCTCTTTACTTGCATATCGTTCCGACAACGGACTTACATATCTGTCATTGCTCATGTTTAGTCTCCTCTGCTTGTATATTTTACGATAACGTTGGCAGGTATTTTATCCTCTCACCTTCGTTATTCTACCGTTAAATAATAGCATAACTAATAAAACTTGAAAAGTTATTGTTCAAATTCGCCCCGAATATCTTCTTTTGGCGGCTCCATCGGATATTTTCCGGTAAAGCAGCCCTTACATATCGGCAATCCATCTACCAGCTCTGTTAATCTGTCAAGTCCCAGGTAACCAAGACTGTCTGCACCGATAATCTGACGAATTTCTTCTATTGTTCGATTATACGCAATCAACTGCTCTCTTGCGGGTACATCGGTACCAAAATAACACGGCCATAAAAACGGCGGTGAAGATATTCGCACATGCACCTCTTTAGCTCCGGCATCGCGCAACATCTTTACGATACGATCGGAAGTCGTTCCTCTTACAATCGAATCATCAATCATGATGACACGTTTGCCTTCCACAACTTCACGAATTGGATTTAATTTTACCTGCACACTGCTTTCACGGCTCTTCTGCTTGGGCTTGATAAAAGTCCGTCCGACATAGGTGTTTTTTACAAAAGCAGTTCCGTAAGGAATACCCGACTGCATGGCATAACCCATTGCTGCACAATTTCCGGATTCCGGTACACCGGTTACAATATCGGCTTCCACCGGCGAATCCATTGCCAGGAATTTGCCGGCCAGAATACGCGAATGATACACACTGACGCCATCAATTACACTGTCAGGTCTGGCAAAATAAATATATTCAAAAATACATCTTGCATGTTCCTCTTTAGGAAGGCACATACTTTTATCCGATTCAATTCCCTTTTCCGGACTGATGGTAACGATTTCACCGGGCTCCACATCACGGACAAACTCAGCACCAATGGTATCTAAGGCGCAGGTTTCGCTTGCCAAAATATAGCAGTTGTCTCTTTTTCCGATACAAAGCGGTTTAAATCCAAAAGGATCTCTTGCACCAATTAATTTACGCGGGCTCATGACAATCAAAGAATAGGCTCCTTTGATTTTTTTCATGGCACGTCCGACAGCTTCTTCTACACTTCCGGTATTCAGTCTTTCTCTGGCAATATGATAGGCAATGACCTCCGAATCGATCGTTGTCTGGAAAATAGCTCCGGTATATTCCAGTTCCTTTCGCAGTTCCGGTGCGTTAATCAGGTTTCCGTTATGCGCTAATCCCAGTGTGCCTTTTACATAGTTTAGAACCAATGGCTGTGCATTTTCCCTGGTCGAACTTCCCGCTGTGGAATACCGCACATGTCCCACACCGATATCACCTTTTAAGCCGGCCAGTGTTTCCGGCGTAAACGCCTCATGAATCAGCCCCATGTCTTTGTGAGTTGTCACTTTCCCTTTGGGTCCCATAGTCTCACTGACTGCAATACCACAGCTCTCCTGCCCTCTGTGCTGTAATGCAAACAGACCATAGTAGATACTGGTAGCCACATCATTGCCGTCAAAATCATACATGCCAAAGACACCGCATTCTTCTTTGATGTGTTCATCGTACTGCTTTCCGGATTCCTGCATCAATTCTTCACTCATAATGTCATTCCTTTCGCTGTCTATAATTGAATCAAAATAATATATTCTATTTTTAAAAATCGTCTACGACTGGACTGTATTGCTCTGTGTCAAAAATCGTCTCAAACTTGACTGTATTGCTCCGTGTCAAAAAAAACGTCCCGAATCTAGGATTGATTTACGATTTAAATTTACCGATAAATTCGCGCACTCTCGGATTTTGCGAAGCAAATACTTCTTCGGGGGTTCCCTGCTCCTGAATTACGCCATCTTCCATAAAAATAATACGATCCGATAATTCACGCGCAAATTCCATTTCATGGGTTACAATGATCATTGTCATCTTCTGTTTTGCAAGATCCTTGATAACCTTTAAAACTTCTGCTGTCAGCATGGGATCAAGGGCAGAAGTCGGTTCATCAAAAAACAAAATCTTAGGCTGAAGTGCCAGTGCTCTTGCAATGGAAACCCTTTGCTGCTGTCCGCCCGAAAGCTGATAAGGATAAGCATCTCTTTTATCAGATAGGCCAAGCTGACTTAACAGTTTTTCCGCCCGCTCATCAGCCTCTTTTTTACTTACCTTATAAACGGAAATCGGAGCATCCACAATATTCTTATAAACACTGTAATGCGGAAATAAATTAAAATTCTGGAAAACCAATCCGTAATAATGACGTATTCTCTGCAAATCCTTCTTGGAGGCATACACGCTTTTCCCGTTGTGGTCAAAAGCAGCTCCTTCCCCCATATAAATCAAATCGCCGCCATCCATTTTTTCAAGCATGGTAGCACATCTTAAAATCGTTGATTTTCCCGAACCGGACGGCCCGATAATGGAAACCACTTCTCCTTCTTTTACCGAAAGTGAAATGTCTTTGAGAACTTCAAGCCCGTCAAAGCTTTTTCTCATATGATTGATTTCTAAAATATTCATATCGGTCCTCCTATCGGTAATAGCTCATTTTTTTCTCAATCCGCTCCATGGTAAATGCCACAATCAGGTTGAAAATATAATAGAAAACTGCTGCTACCACAAAAGGAATCATCGTCGTCTGTGCTGCGGCAATCTGTTTTGCAATGGTAAACATCTCCATGTATGCAAGAGAAAAAGCAAGAGAAGTATCTTTTACCAGTGTAATCACTTCATTGGTAATCGCCGGTAAAATCCGTTTGATTACCTGAGGCAGAATGATTTTAAAAAATGTTTGGGATTTGCTGTAGCCTAACTGCGTAGCCGCTTCATACTGTCCAACCGGCATGGATTCAATTCCGGAACGGTAAATTTCCGCATAATATGCCGCATAATTTAAAACAAAACCTATGATAATCGCAATAAAACGATATCCTTGCGACAATTTGATACCAAACAGATAATAGGGTCCAAAATAAACAACTAAAAGCTGAAGCATAAGAGGGGTTCCTCTCATAACGGAAATATAAAATTTAAAAATGGAAGAAACCAGTTTGTTTTTTGACATTCTTCCAAATGCAATAACAAGACCAAATGGCAGTGACAAAGCCAGTGTCCAGAAAAAAATCCCCACCGTCTTAATCATTCCCGAACTCAGTTGTTGCAGTATCGTTATGAAATCCATACGTTCCTCCTGTGTTTTCCATTCCCATTACCTATACAGCCGATTAGCGCCATAACCCCGATAAAAACGCTTCGCTTGTTTTATCGCTGATTAGCACTCGCCAAATGCAATTGTGCAAGCACATTGCATTTTTCTCGTTGCCATAACAAAAAAAGGCTGTCAAAAAGTAATGGGATTTATTTTTTAACAGCCTTAAAAAATCAGATTATTTTAAGCAAATCAAATCAGAAATGCCATATTTTTCAGCCAGTTCTGCAACGGTTCCGTCTTCAGCCAGCTTCTTTAAATCTGCGTTAACGATATCTCTTAATGATTCGTTGCCTAGCTTAAAGCCTACACCATACTGCTCAGAATTCAATGTTTCAGATAAAATAACATATCCTTCTCCTCTTGAGCTGATCTGGTAATTTGCCACACCGATATCAATAGCAATGGCATCCAGACTTCCTGCAAGAAGCTCTGAGAATGCGGAATTGTAATCAGAAAACTGCTGTAAAGAACCAAATGTATCAGCTAAAGCTTTCTGCTGTTCCTCGTCAGACAATACGGAAAGAGCCGCACTTGCAGTCTGTACACCGACATTCTTACCGGCAAGATCAGCCAAAGTGCTGATACCGCTATCTTCTGCCACAACGATTACCTGACTGTTATCACAATAGGGATCAGACCATGTATAGTCATCTTCACGTCCGTTAATGGTAAAACCATTCCAGATACAGTCAATGGAACCGGAATTTAATTCCATATCTTTAGAATCCCAGTCAATCGGAGTTTTGGTTAACTCCCAGCCTTCCATATCACAGACAGCCTGAGCAAGCTCTAAGTCAAAACCTGTATACTCGCCGTTGTCATCCATATATCCATAAGGCGGATATTCTGCATCGAAACCAACTACAAATGTAGTTCTGTCAGCTTCCGGATTGGCAGCTTCGGTTTCTTCTGTCGTTTCTGTTTCACTTTCTACTTCTGTTGTTTCCGTTGCTTCTGTTTCTTCAGTTGCAGTCTGTGTAGCATCTGCAGAACCGTTGCCACAACCAACAAGTAAAGCCATGGTCATAGCACCACATAAAAGCATTGCTAATGTCTTTTTCATAATATTTCCTCCTCGTATTACCATCCCGTGCCATAAATGCACCAAGAAAGCATGTATTCATGACACATATCATAATTACTTTGACATATTATCATGCTAAAGTATTCGTTGTCAATCGTCTGAATTCCGATACTTCTTTTCCTTTTTTTCATACTCGGAAACCATTTTCAAAATCTCTTCTGCATCCTTCGGATACTGTTTAACCACATCCATAATCGCATCTTTGACCTTTTCTGCCGTCTCGTTATTATACTCCATCTGCTTTCTCAAATTTTGTCTTCGAAGAATCAGATTATGGCGTATTTCCACCATTTCTTTCGGATTGAGTAATGCTTCTGTCTGATGCACCCAGATTAACGGATCAAACAACGGGTAATGTTTTAACTGTCTGACTAACTGTTCACTGTGGAAGTCTAAATCGGCCTCTGTTTCCATAAGCCGTCTTCTTTCCTCCTTTTCCACCTGGTACTTTGACCACAAATCTTTTAATTTTTCTCCGCTGCTGACACCATATTTAATATAGTAATAATCCAACAGACTGGTGTTATTAACATAACGGATCTTTACCTTATTCTGCAGCGCAATTACCTTATTGTAACTTTTGGATGCAGAAATCAGTTCCTGCCTCGCCTCATTAAATTTCACAAAAAAGATGGTCAGTAAAAGTGCAATTCCAACCGACAAAATCATATATCCGATCTGCGTTTCCATATTCAGTATAAACTGCAGTATTAATAAAATCAGGACACAGGAAACGGCTGCAATCAGACTGATGATGGTCATTCCCCGCATATTCATCTGACTGATTTTTGCCTCCTCCATCCGAAACATGCAGGCATGCTTTTCGCCTTCCAGTCTCTGCAGATCCTTTCGGATTTTCTCCTGATACTGTTCAGCTTCCGAAAGCTTTTGTATTCCATCTTCAACCTCATCTTCGATACGCTCCATCTTACGGTATTCCGATTCGCTCATATGAATCATCCGTTCATTCGCCTGCTTTTTATCACCGTTCAAAATAAAAATGGCTCTGGCGTGCTCTTCGACTTTTTGCTTTTCCTCATCCGGCAGTGCTTCAATTTCCTCCATATCATGAAGGTACGAATTGACCAGCTGGTATTCATTTTGCAATCGTTCAATTTCACCGGAAGCTTCATCCATCTGTTCTAAACAGCTTTTCACATAATGAAACCTTTTATCCGGATTACTCAAATCCAGATTTTGTCCTTTTTCCCATTCAAAATCAACTTCTAATTCTTCTAAGGGCTCATATTCTCTTTTTTTTCGAAACAACTTTGAAAAGAATCCCATAACAACCTCAACTTTCGGCTTTATATGCTGCTACTTTTTCTAAAACAAATTCCCGATATTCCTGATCTCTTCCACGATTTCCTTGTGAAAAAGAAAGAAGTTTTACCGTATCCGGTTCTTTCAAAAAATCATGTTTTGCCTCGGCAATATCGCGGCTTAATTCAGCAGATATCTGTTCAAACTCAGAATGTTTTTTTATAAATTCGCCAAATGCCTCATCCGTCATCATCATGTTTTTACATAGTAAAGCAGCTTTTAAATCCTCTTTTGGGTCGATTTCCATCTCTGCTGCTTTCATAAACCATTCAAAAGCCAGATCAAAATAAAACATATACGAATAGCAGCATCCGATATTATACATAATGTGGTGCTTTTCTTTCTGCGTATTGTAATCCTTCTGTTCAAGAATTTCCTCATAGTCCTGAATTGCTTCCCGATAATTTTTTTCCACCACATAATAATCGGCTCGCATTTTTCTTCGTTCATTAAGGCTTAACAGAGAATTCTTACGAATTCGCTCACAAACAGCCTCCCGCTCCGATTTGGTCAAATAATTTGCATAAGCAAAAATCTGTGAAGCAACCTTTTCCGGTCTCGGATCTTTACTAAGGATACTCAAAATACTTTCAAAAAGATCCATAAAGCCCAATTGATGACCAATCCAGTTCGCCAATTGAATTTTCACAAGCTCCTCACCGCACAAAGTCGTATTATGATAAAGGTAATAACACAACTCTTCGATGGTATATATTTTTTTCCGTATATCTGCAACGAAATAAGGTTTTTCAGCCTTTTTCCCTTTGCAAAAAAGGATATAACTCATAAAAAACTCCCTTAATTTAGTGAAATAATCTCACGATAGCGTTTTCCTGTCGGACGGAAAAATTCTCCAAATCCCACATCTTCCACTTCCACCACAAGTTCATTTGCGGATTTCATTTTTAACAGGCAGCGAAATTTCAAACTTTTCGGATCTCTGTCCGGAATAGCCGGAAGAACAACCAAAACCACCCTTTGATTCTTATCTCCTAACGGTGTAATCACGATTGGCAGCTTGCCATCATCACCGGGCATAAATTCAAATTCCTTTTGAACTTCAAACCATTTTTCTCCACCGGAAAGCAGGTTTTTAACAACCAGCTTTCCTTCCTGCATGATTCCCACTCCGATATCCGCAGTCAGCTTGTCCTTTCCCAAATACAGATAATCCTGGGCCTCTTTGCCCGGAACCAGACGTTCCATTCCTAAAAGGCAAGCTCCCTTACTGTATAAGTTGCTACCTCCGAAAACACGACGGTTATGACAGATTAGTTTGAGCGTTTTCGGGCACCATTCTTTTTCAAATATTTTTCCGGTCAGATAAAACACCGTCACAAGACGATTATTCAAAAAATCTTCCATAATAGCAGAAAGCTTTTCATCCATCATCTCCAGATATCGGTCTTTTTCCATAATAGAAGAAAACTCTGCAGGTATCGAAAACTTTTTATCCACATGCTCATCGATAGTTGTCACAATCGGCTTTGTACGGTTATTTAAACGGATATGATAAAACTTTAAAAAGCCATCCGACAAATCGATAACCCCTAATTCATAGCATCGTAATTCCTTGGGCTGATGAATGGTATAAGAAAATAAACATTCCATCTTGGGTTCAAAATACACCTGCTCAAAGCTTTTTAATACGCTTTCCTTTACACGGTTTAATACTTCCAGCATACGTTCCGATAACGTATCAACCGAAATAACCAATGCCTTAACTGTAACAAAGTTGTTGTATAATCCCATGGAAGCAAGACAATTACGAATAAACAGCGCAAGCAATTCTACCGGGTCAGCCGTTGCTTTTTCTATCTGAACAGGTTCCCCCCTGACGGCCAACGTTAACAGATCATCTACCAGCGTTCCTTTAAAGTTAGCTGCAGCTTTTTTTGCTTCCTCTCCGTGAAACCACTGGTTGGCATCCGTTCTTTTACACAGGCAGACCGGGATGTTATAAACATCTCCCTCTTCCTCTTCAAAAGTCACATAACTGATCTGGGCATAGGTTCTTCCCAGATCAAATCCTACGATGTAGTTTTTTCCTTTATCCTGCGTCTGCTTTTCCATCTTTTGCTTCATCCTCACTATACATTAGCAAATCATTTTCCCAAAATTATCCTATAACATCTGAAGTATCATTTATAGCCATTTCTCAAAAAATACTTCTCATCATCTGAAATAACATTCATGGTGATTTCGCAAAAATAACCAACTGAATTTTTACTTAATCTTTAATAACGAAACAGTCAAATACTTTTTCAGCTCATACTCTTCCATCAGTTCATCTGTCGATTCATAGTCCGACAATGCGAAAGACATGGCAATTTCATTGATACATCGATATCTTCCGTTGCGGGATACTGTAGTATTTTCAACTAACTCCAGTTGTCCCTTCTCACAAAACTGTTCTGTTCCTTCCACAACCATAGTGATATAATACGGAATACTGTCTCCCCAGAAAATGCGGAATTCCTTTTGATAAATTCCGGGATAAACTTCTGTCATTTCCTCTGTATAATAATTTTGTTCTTCAAAATCAGATTCCCCGGTTACAAAATGTATCAAAACCTTTTGTTGCTTTTCCGAATAATATTCGACATACGTCTGCTCACCATATATTTCCAAAACCGGATAGACACCGGCATATGCATTGAAAAATGATAAGTAAATCTCCTGTTTCAGACAATCAAGCAATAATTGAATGCACATACGACACTCATCTTCACGCAAACTTTCTACATGATGGCTATGATATTTCAATAATGCAAGTTTGGAACCGATTGACAATTTTTTATGATCCAGCATCATCCGGTTGAGACAATTCCATAAATCATCTTCCAGTTCTTTTCCACTGATCAGATAATCATTTGCACAGATGGAAAGATATACTTCTATCAAATCATCGCGTCCGCCTGCCTTATAGCAATAACGAAAAATTTCGATGGTCTCTGCACAGAAAGCATCCGCAAAGATTTCCAATTCTAAGATGCGCTGTGCCATTTCCAGAGCCGGCAGATTCATGCACAAAAGTGCATGATATATTTCCAACATCTGCTTATGGGTTCCGGTAAAATACAAATTTAAATATTGTAAAATTTCATCTGTATATTTTCCGGAAACAAAAACCAAATACGTCAGTTTCAGCAATCTATCCTGATATCCCATATCTTTGGTTAGCATATACTGACATAACCCCAGAAGTGTTTTGGTCCGGATACCCTTTATACCATATTTGCAGACAATCTCATAGGCTTTTTCATATTGTCCAATTCCGGCCAGTATGGATACAAATTCCGAACGGTCGCCGGGCAAAAACGATTCCGCATTCATAGAGTCCAAAAATTGCTCACAATCCTGATCCATATCCAGATTTTGGAGTGCACGTATAAAATCAATGGCGAGTTCCTTTTTAAAACCTTCATCCAAAACATCCTGATGAATAAGCCATAGATATTGTTTATATCGTCCAACCAGTTCTTCCGGCTTATCCAGCGCATGTATCGGTTGTTTTTCATATAAATACAATTGTTCACCGACACTGATATTGCTACATCCCTTCAAAAGCCTCTTTGTTTTCTGATAATCCATAAAAGGACGAATCTGATATCCCTCTTCACCGGAAATGATTCTCCCCTTTGAATCTTCAAACAGAATTGTATATTCATCCGTATATAGAAAAATAACAGCACTATGCTTTTTAATCATATAGCGGTTTTGTTCTTTGATTCCCCGCTGTCTGACTATGCAGCTCTTATAATCACAATCCTCTTCCAGAGTCAATTCATTGGCAAAAACCAGTTTTTGCAGTTGCAGCTGCAAATTTTCATCCATATCTTCCACAGACAATGTATTGCGATACAAATAAGAAAGAGAACTGTTTATTTTCCCTTTTTTCAGCTGTTTGATTGTAAAATCATGAATCCGGTTCAAATAATCGGAGTTTAGTTTTTCCTGCTGCTTTAATATTTTTTCATATACATATGCAAGATAACGTTCCTCAAGCGGTGTATCAAAAGCAAAATAACGAACGACCTCCGGTGGTAATGTTTCTTTGGGACTAAGCTTAAGGGCTCTGATATATGCCTCATACAAGCCATTGATCCGACAATCGGCCATAATGCCTTGTTTATACCACCAGGCAGCATCTTCGCCCATATATCCCTCTTTCATCAACAAATGGCACATCATTTTTGCCGTTGCATTCTCATCCTTTGAAGGATGCTCTCTGCACAGTTTGGCAAATTTAGGGCAAAGCTTCTTAACTGAAACCGGAAGTCTGTAGATCTGCTCACAAACAGGACTCGAAAGCAACGAATAACGCTCCATAAACAACAATACCTGTACTTCAAAATCGGTAATTGCTGACAAAAGAAGTTCATTTTCTAAAATCAAAAGTGATGCTTCCAGATATAAAATCGGGCTCGTACACCCCTCGTCAAAAAACATGCGAAGCCTCCGATAAACCGCAGGCGGATTTTCCAATTGCAGATGATCCTTGTGCATGCATGCCCAGTACAATGCAAAACTATGCATATGCTCTTTTGCATATTCATCCAGTAATTCGGCAGCTTTTTTTTGCGAATCATCTCCTGACATGGATAACAAATATAGAAAATATCCATATAATTCGGTGGAAACTTCCTGTTTTTTTAACATGCGCTTTGCATTTTTCAATAACCAGATAGCTTCGTTATCTTTATTGCGCAAAAGTTTCAAATGCGCTTCATATAAAGCCGGTAGTAATTCATCAATACCACGGCATTGCTCTAACAGTTTTTCTGCTGTTTTAAAGCACTCTTTTAAAGGCCTGCGTCCCGTACGGTAATCCAGATAAAGTCTTGTAATTCCGGTCTTGAGCATATCGTTTTGCAGCTTATCTCCATTCGCAGACTTACGCTCTTTGGACACCGTGACCACAATTTCACATAAAACACAGTCGGTTTCTTTTTCCATAATAGAGCATCTGTTTTCTCCGGTATGTAACTTACTCTCATCAAAAGTAATGGTAAAACAACCGCAGTCCTGAGAAAAATCCTTTTCTGTTAAAACCGTATCCACACAACAAAAACTTTGATTGGATACTATTTCAGCATGGGTATAGCCCCAGCCGTTTCTCTGTATTTCGATGGACAACTTGTCCGGAAGCTCTTCTTTTACAAAAGTATATGCACTTTGTCCACACTCATAAGAAATCTCCTGTTTCTTATGGATTAAAATCAAAAACCGGTCCATTGCCAAATCCATTTTTCCGGTTTCAAATCCGTATTGCAAAAGTGTCTTATAACTCTCTAAATACTGCTTTCCACTTCCAACTAATACACCGGGAAATAATGGACTTACAAAACATTCCCGTGCCTGTTTCCAGTTTACACGTGCCAAATTAGCAAAATGAAACAGATTGCGGATTTCTCCCAATTCTCCCTTTAACAGTTTGCCTTTGATAACAACCTCATATGGAAGACTGAATTCACCGATACTGGTAACCAGATAAAACTCTCCAAACGCCTCATCTCCCTGTTCCATTCCGGTTGTATCATATAAAAACGGTACAGTCAGATTGCTCCCTTTGAATTTTTGATTCGAAGTCTGCATACGCATATCCGTCGTATAGACATATCCTTGTGCGCCCTGTGGAGAAAGAATGCGAACATCAAAGCTTCCCTGAAAGACCGTATCAGCTTCTGCTTCAATCGAAACTTTGACTACATCAAACTCCAGAACACCGTTACCATATGTAATTGTAGAAACATCATCCTTCGGTTCGGACGAAAACACCGTTTTCTGTTGTTCCACGAGATTCCCCTGCTTTTGTTTTTATTTTAGTTTTAATTGTTTTTTTTATGAAAATTGCTATAATGTAGAATGTAATTTGCCTAAGTTCAAATACCAATTCATATATTTCGAACAGCATATTACTCTTTCAAATTATGTTCAAAAAAGATGTAATCAAATGGTTCAGTTGCTTTGGCAACTTTCGCATTTCATTATAGCATAGTATCGAATGATTTCCAACCAAATGGAAGAAGCAAAAGGAGACAAAAATGAAAAAAGAGACAACGGCCTTTCACGGAAGTGATTTGGAAAAAATTGAAGCCGTCTATGGAATAAAAAAAGAAAATATCATTAATTTTGCAGCCAACGTCAATCCGTTGGGCTTTTCTAAAAAAGCTGCCGGTGTTTTAGCCGATGACCTAAGTATCATTTCTCGTTATCCGGATCCTGCATACACCAAATTAAAAAATGCAATCTCTTCATACACAAATGCTGATTCCAATAATATTATTCTGGGAAACGGTGTCACAGAATTACTATCCCTTTTTTTGTCAATTATAAATCCATTAAAAGCTGTGGTTATCGGGCCAACCTATTCGGAATATGAAAAAGACTTAAAAAGACTTGGATGTGAAATCTGCCATATCGATGCACTCGAAACAAATAATTTTGTTTTAACAGCAGATGAAATTCTGAAACAAACTCCGTCCGGTACAGATCTGGTTATTCTTTGCAACCCCAATAATCCCACCTCCGGTGCTCTGCGCAGACCGGAGCTTATAAAGTTAGCGCAAGCTTACCAAGAGTCAGAAACCTATCTGATGATCGACGAAACCTATGTTGAATTCTCCAAAGATTCGGACGAGATATCTTCTGCCTCTCTGACCAATCATTTTGATCATTTATTGGTGCTGCGCGGCACTTCCAAATTTTTTGCAACTCCGGGACTGCGTCTGGGCTATGCGCTAACCAAAAATGCCGAACTACTTGCATCGGCAAAAGCCATGCAGGATCCTTGGAATATCAATTCCGTGGCTGAAACAGTCGGAAGTGTCATGTTTACCGACGAAGAATATATCCATCTGGTTCAAAAAACCATGGAAGATGAAAAAACATATGTCTGTGATGCATTGGAAAAAATCGATGGAATGAAAATCTTCCCGGTAAACGGAAACATCGTACTGGCAAAGCTTCCAAAAGGAAGCCTTACCTCCGATGAATTATTCGATATTCTGATTCGGCAGGGACTGATGATAAGGAGTTGCACATCTTTTCAGCCTCTGGGCAACCGTTTTATCCGGATCTGTTTCATGTCTCATGAAGATAATGTGAAACTGATAAATGCCATGAAAGATGCATTATAACGCATTACTTATGTCAACCGTTTCTCAAATTCAACTTGGCCGCCTTCCGAAATCCAATTTAGCCCGGCTCGGCGATTCTTGTTACCGCAACATAAACATTTGAGATCTGATACCATGTAGGATAGTCAACGATTCCACTTTGAGGCAACAAAAAGATTCCCTGAAAGGTTTGTACTGCTCTTTTGGTATTGACGCCAAAGATTCCATCCGCAGCAATTTTCGGAATAGCCGGATAATTCTGGGCAATCCGATTCAACTGTTGCTGCATCTGAAGTACCTTGGCTCCCCTTGAACCAACAGTTAAATCATATCCGGGATAAGAAGACGGAATGCCAGAAATATAGTTGGTAGAATTAATAAACATGTCATTTCCGTAATAATATCTGATGATTTCAATTGCCGAATATCCCTGATCCGCCAGATACTTTGATCCCCACTGACTCAACCCTTCACAGGTCACTCGGTTACCATCACAATAGGATGTAAAAATCGGCTGACTGACACCGGGACGCGACAAAAAATTGTTAAAAATAGAATCGACGACATACGAAATATTTTCATAAATATTGCGTCCGTAAATCCATTTCTGGTCAAATGCCGTATTACTTGTAATCGTAAAATCATATCCTTTTCCACGATAGAATTCGGTGTAAACACGATTTAGCGTAAATGACATAATACATAAAACATTTGCGTAAATCGCTTGTTCCGGCCATGTGGAATAGATCTCGCTACTTGCGACATTTTTAATATAGTCTTTGTATCTCACATAATAATTTTTTGCATAACGGTCTTCCGGTCTTCCGTCATGCACCACTACATATTCCGGAATCACAACACGGCTTAATACAATTTCTCCGCTCTCATTAACTTCCTTTATTTCTTCCTCCGGAATTTTTGCTTCATACTCTCCATAGAGTGTATGATCCGGAATAAATATATCGCTCTGCACCAGATTCGGTTCTTCGATAGGATTCATTTCCACATTCTGCACCGCTAATTCATCTGACATGACCTCGCTTCCGGTAATGCTGACCGGTTCGTATCCTTCCGCCGAAATTTCCATATCATACTCTGCGTATGGTCTTATTTCCGAAGGCTCCTGACTAAGACTTCTGGGTGGTGTGGGAAGAACAACCCTATCCGTCTGACCGCTTTCATTTGTATTCAATGTCTCCACCAATACTCTTTCCTGATCTGCCGACTGACGCTCCGCATAGATTTTAACAGTAGCATTTTTTATCGGTATGAAACCGACAGAACTTGTCACACTGACAAGCAGTCGTCCAATTTCTGAATTCACATTTTCAGGCATAAAAAAACCTCTGCATTTTTGTACTAATATATGCAGAAGTTTTTTATTTGTTATTCTAAATTTCAATCACTATTCCTGAATTGCATTTTTTCAATTCCTATTCCAGATTCAATTTCTTTTCCAAAAAGTACTTATTTAAAAAGTACAAGCCGACTGTCATAGCAATGATAGCAAGTACCACCAAAACCGCACCGACATTGACGGCCGTTAAAGAAACATCTTCATTTATCAACAACATCTGGAGCGGAACGGATAGACAGGAACTAATAAATCTCTTTCCCACATACAGACCAATCAGAACCATAACCGATAAGAATAATCTGTTTTTCTTGGACTGTTGTCCGATGCCGACAGCCATATACATTAACAGAATTTCAAAAATCGGCGTCACCAATCCACTGATAATTCCGGATGCAATCAACGGAACTCCTTTTACAATCTCATCAAATTCCATTTCGATATCATGAAATGCTTCTTTAAAATCCATTATGGATAATTCTCCAAATATATCGGCAAACGAAAAAACAATGATTACAATACAAATTCCCACTACAATACCGGTAATGAACTGCCATAATACCGCAATAATAAGTTTGGAATTAATCAAATCCGTTGATTTTACCGGAAGCGTATGCATCAGATAACCCTGATCTGTAAATAAATTCTTATAATATCGCACAAAGAAATAATATTTCATAACCAGAACAACGGCAAAAACCGAAACAATATAAATAATGATATAAAACGAAAAAGCAACACCCAACATTGTTGTCTGTGTATCCGTAAACGTCTTATCATCTGAATAATGCCAAAGCGATATCATTAATGCACCAATAACGGAAAGAATTAACGCAATACCATTGCAGGCCGTACAAAGTCCCCAAGTATCTTTCCATTCATATTTCAACAATGTTTTCAGCATGCAAACACCTCCCTGAAATACATATCCACTGATTTTCCAAATTTATTTCTGATATTCTGAGCCGTACTTTGCACAACCAGCCGACCGTTTTTGATAAATACGACGTCATCCAGGATATTTTCAATATCATATATCAAATGTGTACAAATCATAATCGTCGCTTCTGAATTATAATTTGATAAGATTGTTCTCAAAATGTAATCCCTTGCAGCCGGATCAACCCCTGCAATCGGTTCGTCCAAAACATAAAGCTGTGCATCCCTGCTCATAACCAAAATCAACTGCACCTTTTCCTTGGTTCCTTTTGATAATGTCTTCAATCTGGCATCAAGCGGAACTCCCAGTGCCTGCAACATGTCATAAGCCCTCTCCTTACGAAAATCCTGATAAAAATCCGCAAAAAATTCAACAAGACTTTTGACATCTTTTTGCGCTTCCAGATAGGTTCTTTCCGGCAAATATGATACAACCGATTTCGTATATGCTCCGGGCTTTTGTCCATTGATCAGCACTTCCCCTTCTGTAGGAACCAACAGCCCGTTGATTATTTTAATGAGTGTTGTTTTCCCACTTCCGTTAGGTCCTAATAATCCAACAATATGCCCTTTTTCGATAGTCAGATTTAAATGATCCAATGCATTTCTTCCATAGACATAGCTTTTGGTCAGATTGCGGCATTCCAACAAAGAAGGGCCATTTTCCAACTTCGGCATGGGTTCAACAATCAATTGTGGCATGGGTCTGCCCATCGGCGGATAGCCATACATAGGCATTCCTCCCATCGGTGGCTGTCCCATTGGCATTTGTCCCTGCATCGGCTGCCCCATCGGTGGCTGCCCCATTGGCATTTGTCCAACCGGCGGTTGTCCGTATGTATTATTCGTTTCCATCATTCTTCTCCTTTTTCATTTTATTTCTTGAATTCCCTTTTCCCCGGACGTCTCCCCGGGCTTTTCGCCGGTATTTCCCCGGCTTTCCCCCGGACGTTTTGTGGAAATATGATTTTCTCGAGTTTTGGTTGCGATGTATAAGTTTATCTAAATATTTCATATAAAATACTTCTCAACGTACATACACGGTGCATATAAGACGTCCTGTCTTAGATGCACCTTTCGCAGCATCCATGCTGCGAAGTACTGAAATACCATGAAATATTAAGATAAACTAATACATCTTCACAAAAAACTCTCAAAAATCATATTTCCACAAAACTGCGAGTTAAAAAGTACGCAGTCTCAATTAGGTCTCATCCCTCTTGCATTTGTCTTTCGTCATCACAGCGAATTATCATCACAACGAATTGGGGAAGATTTTTTATTTCCAGGTAGCGTTTTCATGCTCAATCCGTTTTGGTAAAGCAACTGGCTGAGTTTATGTTTTCTGTGTTATTATGCAGAGGTATTAGTTGTTCTTGTTATTTCGTTATATTTCAGCAATTCGCGACATGGAGGTCGCGAAAGGTGCACGATGGACAAGGATGTCCGGGTGCACCGGTGCGTTCTTATCAAAACACTGAATAGCGAAATGACTAGAACAACTTATACCTCGAAATCTAACACAAAAAACATAAACTCAGCCATCCCCTCGGAAAAAGACAAATGCAAGAAAAGCTGCCAGTGAATCCAGCAGCTTTTCGACACGCATTCCGTGAATTATTCAATGACTTTAATCCATCCTTCAGGAGCCTCAATACGACCCATCTGAATACCGGTTAAGGTGTCATATAATTTTTTGGTAACCGGTCCCATTTCATCCATACCGCTGGGGAAACAGATTTCTTTACCATGATCTACAATCTTACCTACCGGTGAAATTACCGCTGCTGTACCGCAAAGACCGCATTCTGCAAAATCTTTAATTTCATCAAAGTAAACTTCTCTTTCCTCTACTTCCATGCCTAAATACTCTTTTGCAACTACCATAAGAGAGCGACGTGTAATGGAAGGTAAAATGGTACTTGATTTGGGAGTAACAAACTTACCATCTTTTGTAATAAATACAAAGTTGGCACCACCTGTTTCCTCAACCTTGGTTCTTGTTGCAGAATCCAAATACATATTTTCATCAAAGCCCTGATGATGCGCATCTGTAATCGCATATAAGCTCATGGCATAATTAAGTCCTGCTTTGATATGTCCGGTTCCGTGCGGTGCTGCACGGTCGAAATCACAAACGCGAATGGTAATCGGTTTTGCTCCACCTTTAAAGTAAGGACCTACCGGTGTTGCAAAAATACGGAACTGATATTCATCAGCGGGTTTTACACCAATAACCGGATTTGAGCCAAACATATAGGGGCGAATATATAATGTTGCACCAGAACCATACGGAGGAACATATGCTGCATTTGCTTTTACAACATCTACAACAGCCTGTACAAAACGATCTTCCGGGAATACCGGCATAACCAGTCTTTCGCAAGAATCCTTCATACGTGCTGCATTCAGATCAGGACGAAAACATACGATTTTTCCATCCTCTGTTGTATATGCTTTTAATCCTTCGAAACATGTCTGTGCATACTGTAAGACACCGGCACATTCACTGATCACCACATTAGCATCTGAGGTTAATGTTCCTTCATCCCATGCTCCGTTTTTGTAGTTGGATACGAATCTTTTGTCTGTCTGGATGTATCCGAATCCCAAGTTAGACCAGTCAATGTCTTTCTTTTCCATTTTCTTACTTCCTTTCTGATTGTAGAATATGATGTGTTTTTATTAGATAGTAGACAATCTACAATATAATCTTTTTTTATTATCAGACTTTTACTTTCCAATGTCAATAAAATTTAATTCCCTTTGGGGATTTGTGTTCCTGAAGACGAAGTCTGAGTTTTGAAACCGGTCATTTAATAATACTTTGTGAGTAAACCTGCTACTTTTTCTTTTGATAAGTAACAAAATTGTAGCATACGTCAAAATAAGTCTGTTCTTCCGAAATATCCGCTACTTCCCAATCTTCCATATCATCCAGATTCGGGAAATAGGTATCCGCCTCATATGCTTCATCAATTTTGGTCACAATCGCTTTATCGCAATATGGCAGCAGTTGTCGATAAATGCTTTCTCCGCCGATCACATAAATTTCTTTATCGGGATATTTCCTTAATTCCTCCCATAAAGCATCCAGGGAATGAACCACCGTTGCCCCATTCACTTTATAGTTTTCGCTCCGTGTCAAAACAATATTGACCCTGTTTCCTAAAGGCTGACTTTGCGGAAAACTCTCCAATGTTTTTCTTCCCATGATAATTACATTGCCGGTGGTCAGCATACGAAAATTTTTCATGTCGGAAGGGATTTGGATCAACAGCTTATTTTTATTGCCTATCGCCCAGTTTTTGTCAACTGCCACAATTAAATTCATAAATCATTTTCCTTTCATAGAGCATACTGTATTTTTAATTCTAAAATACAGTTACATGGTTACCGTTTTATCTTCTACTACGTCTTTTTCTACAGTTGCATTTGTAGTTGTTATACTGCATTTACTGCTAATCTGCCGATTTTGATCTGTACAGTTATCTTTTTTATCACCAATTGGATTTTCCGATTTGGTATTTTTATTATATTTTCCGATTTGGTACTTTTATTGTATTTACAGATTTGATATTTGCAGTCCATTCCCGATTCAAAATCAAATCAGATAGCAATCGGAATATTTTTAATCTGCGGCTCGGTGATATAATCTTCTACATGCAAATCATCTGTCGTAAACGAATAGAAATCCGTTACGTCCGGATTGAGCCATACTTTTGGTGCCGGATGCTCCGGTCTGTCAAGCAGTTCTTTGATGATATCCACATGTCTGTCATAAATATGAGCATCTGCAATGACATGGATTAATTCTCCCGGAATCATGTGATTCACCTGTGCAACCATCATCAGCAAAATAGCATACTGGGCAACATTCCAGTTGTTTGCTGCTAACACATCCTGACTTCGTTGGTTCAATACCATATTCAGAACCAGGTCATCACCTTCCTTGGTAACATTGTAGGTTGCCGAATAGCAACACGGATCCAAATGTCCGGTCGCAAGATCATGGAACTGATATAAATTGGTCAATATGCGGCGACTGTATGGATTTTCTTTTAATTGTTTTAATACGTAATCCATCTGGTCGATTTCTTCTCCTTTGTAAAAGAATTTTTCTCCAACAACATATCCGTATGCCGTTCCTATGGATCCGCTTTCATCCGCCCAACTGTCCCAGATATGTGGTTTTAAATCATGAATATTATTTGATTTTCTCTGATAAATCCAGAGTATCTCATCCATGGCAGATTTTAAAGCTGTCTTGCGGATAGTAATCGCAGGAAACTCTTTGCGAAGATCATAGCGGTTTACCACTCCAAATTTTTTAATGGTGTAAGCCTGTGTTCCGTCTTCCCAATGAGGTCTTACCTTTTCTCCTTCCGTACTGGTGCCGTTTTCTAAAATATCCCGGCACATTTCTTTAAAAATCTTATCTGCGTAGCTCACGAAAAAATCTCCTTATTCTTGCTTTTCTTTTTGTTTTATCATTTCCGGCCTGTCACCTTTAGCCAACTATTCTTTAGCGATCCCACTTATCACACAGGGAATTAATCTGATCAGCAAATTTTGCCAAATCTTTATTGGCTCCGCCTTCATTATGCTGGATAACCACAAGCAGTCTCTGTCCTGCAGCCAAAAGTCTTGCGAAGACATCGGATACTGCTTTTCCGGGTTTCTTCTTTTCCTGACGAACCGGAGACGCAATATACTCAAGCTCATTGTTAGCCAGGTTAAACCGTGTTCCGGAATAGGGTGCATAAGCATTGATGCCATGTTCATGTATCAGGCATTCTTTAAATGATTCGCAGACACTGTCTTCTCCATGTACCACAAATACCCGGTCCGGTTTCTTTTCAAATCCGTTAATCCAATCTAACAATCCGTTTTTATCCGCATGTCCGCTCAATCCTACGAGTTGTCGGATACTTGCACGGATCTTGATTGGTTCACCAAATAATTTAACCTCATCAATTCCATCTACAATGGCACGTCCCAAGGTTCCGACTGCCTGATAGCCGACAAATAAAATCGTACTTTCCTCTCTCCAGAGATTGTGTTTCAAATGATGACGGATACGTCCTGCCTCACACATACCCGAAGCAGAAATAATGACTTTTGGCTCTTCATCAAAATTGATAGCTTTTGATTCATCGGAAGTAATCGTCAAATGAAGACCGGGAAAACTCAAGATATTAATGCCCTGCTTTACGAGTGCCATCGCCTCTTCATCAAAGCAGGTATAAATATTCTTTTGGAAAATACCGGTTGCTTCAACAGCAAGCGGGCTATCTACATACACAGGGAAATCCTCGTGTCCTTCAACCAGTCTGTCATTTTTAATCTGTCTTAGGAAATATAAAAGTTCCTGTGTACGACCTACCGCAAAGGAAGGAATGACAACGTTACCGCCTTTGTCAAAGGTTTCTTTTAAAATAGCTGTCAGTTCAGCAATATAATCCGGTCTGGTGGCAGAATGCAGACGATCTCCGTATGTAGATTCCATAACAACATAGTCGGCTTCTTCGGTCTTTTTCGGATCTTTGATCAATGGCTGATTCAAATTGCCGATATCACCGGAAAAGACAATCTTTTTCTCTAAACCGGATTCGTTAATCCATACCTCGATACTGGAAGAACCAAGCAAATGTCCGATGTCGGTAAAACGGACTTTAATGCCTTCACACAATTCAACCACGCTGTCATAGTGGCAGGGAACAATGTGCTTTAATGTTCCGTCTGCATCTTCCATTGTGTACAACGGTTCAATCGGATCGGAAGTAGCGCTTCTTTTTGCTTTGCGGCTTTTCCACTCAGCCTCCTGCATCTGGATATGTGCACAATCACGTAACATAATGCTGCACAAATCCGCCGTCGCATCGGTCATCAAAATCTGTCCGCGAAAACCTCTTGCATACAATAGCGGAAGCATTCCGGAATGATCCACATGCGCGTGTGTCAAAAGGACATAATCCACAGCCGCAGGACTAACCGGCAACTCGGCATTTTCAAAAACATTGATGCCCTGTTCCATACCATAATCCACTAAAATTGTCTTTCCACAGGCCTCCAGGCAGTGACAACTTCCCGTAACCTCATGAGCCGCTCCAATAAATGTAAGCTTCATACCATCACTCCATTCCCAAAATGATCTTGTTTGCTATACGATCTTTGTCTGTTATTTGTTTTAAATTGCCATACACATCTCTATGTACTAGTATAATATCTTTTCTATAAATAGAAAAGGAATTTTGAAAGAAAATCTGTCTTTTTCCTCTGTCATCCGTCACTCCCCTTCATTGATTTTCCTTGTTCCTTACTATATAATAATGATACCAGGGTCAAAAGTAGCCCGATTAGGGCGAATTTCGAATATTTTAGGAAATATGGTTCGGGAGAAAAACTATGTATAATATCTATTTTGGAGTGGCAGCAATTGCTTTTGTCGTTCTTTTGCTCATATATCTTTTTGTAGAATATCCGAAAATGTCCGAAAGCAATCTCCGTTTTCGTCACATGGTACTTTCTCTTCTGATTTCGGATATCTTTGACGTTACAACTGCAATCACCATTGATCACGGAAGCAGTGTTCCGCCCCTTTTTAATCAAATCCTGAATACGATCTTTTTTATTGTTTCAGCCTATATGGCGTTATGCTATGTGCGCTATATCGAATCCTTTGTAAAGGGCGGAAAGCTACGTAAAATCTTCAAACCCTGCCTGTGTATTTTCATCGTCTATATCATAGCTATGATTGGCAATCTCTTTTTTGGATACGTTTTTTCTTTTAACGCACAGGGCGAATATATACACGGTCCGCTTTATCCGATTTCCTATGGCACGCAGGTGCTCATCTGTATCATTGGACTATTATATATTGTGATCCATCGGCACGAATTTGAAAACAGACAGAAATATGCTCTATGGCTCTTTCTCTTTTTAATCGTAGTCGGCTTTGTATTGCAGATTTTTTTCTTCCCCAAAACCCTGCTAGCAATGTATATGGGTTCTTTGGCTGCATTTATTTTCCTATTTGTCATTGAGACTCCGGATTATCAACAGCTTGCCAAAACGCTGAAAGAATTGGATAAGCAGAAAAAAAGGGCAGATGAAGCCAACAAGGCAAAATCTTTATTTTTAGCAAAAATGTCACATGAGATTCGTACTCCCATCAACGCCATCATCGGTATGAATGAAATGATTTTGCGCGAACAAAAAAGCCCGCAAATTCAATCCTACGCCATGGATATCAAAAGTTCTGCTGAAGCCCTGCTTTCTACGATCAACGATATTCTGGATCTGACAAAAGTGGAATCGGGTAAAATGGAACTTGTCAATATTGAATATGAAGTTAGCAGCCTCTTACACGATGTCATCAACACGATTTCCTTAAAAGCGCAGGATAAAAACCTGGAAGTCAAAACCTATCTGGACCATTCCATTCCTTCCCGCTTATACGGAGACGATGTACGTATCAGACAGATATTAATTAACCTGCTAAACAACGCGGTTAAATACACCGAAAAAGGCAGCATTTCCTTTTCTGTAACACATCAGAAAAACGGCGAGAACGCATTGCTGCGTTTCGATATAAAGGACACCGGCATCGGAATTCGACAGGCAGATCTGGATAAATTGTTTGCAGAATTTGAACGTATTGATTCGGTACGCAACCGCAAAATAGAAGGCACCGGTCTCGGAATGAACATTACGCAGCAACTTTTGCGCCTTATGGGCAGTGAATTAAAGGTAGAGAGTGTTTACGGCAGCGGCTCCCACTTTTATTTTGAACTGGAGCAACAGATTGTAGACAGCGAACCTATTGGGGATTTAGACAAACGAATCGATGAACAAAAGAAGAATTTTTCTTATAATGTTTCCTTTATCGCACCGGATGCCAACATTCTGATTGTAGATGATATTGCGACCAACCGAAAAGTCTGCCGTGCCCTTTTAAAAGATACTTTGGTTAAAATTGATGAAGCTTCCGGCGGATACGAATGTCTGGAATGTGTGAAAGAAAAACATTATGATCTCATCTTCTTAGATGACATGATGCCGGATCTTGACGGTGTCAGCACATTGAAAGAAATGCAAAAAACAGAACATGCCTGCAAAGACACACCGGTTGTTGCCCTGACCGCAAATGCTATTGTCGGTGCAGAAGAAATGTATTTAAAAGAAGGATTTAACAGTTTTCTTTCCAAACCGGTCCGCCCCGAAAAATTAGAACGTATGATTCGGGAACTGCTCCCAAAAGAGCTGATTAGATTAAATTCTGATTTTTCATCTGATAAGACGAAAGAAGAATCTGTTTATCTGGAAGAGATGCCCGCCATAGACGGTATCGACTGGGACTATGCAAGGCTTCATATGACGGATGACTCCCTGTTAAAGGAAACCATTCAGGATTTCATCAAATCTTCAGCTACTGAAATGCGTAAATTAAACGGCTACTTTGAAACCATTGAAAACCCGGACAGCCTGAATCAGTATCGCATTACCGTTCATGCCATGAAAAGCAATTCTGCCATGATCGGTGCCACTTCCATTTCAGGAATTGCCAAGCTCCTTGAGCGTTTTGCCAATGAACACTTATTTGAAAATATCCGCTATTTCCACACTGTTTTTGAAGCAGAATGGGAGAAACTGACGAAGGATTTACAAAACGCCTTCCGGATTGAAGAAAGCGAAAAAATAAGTACCATTGCACTTGATCGTGATAAATTCTTAGTTAGCATTAAGCAACTCGGAAATGCCATCATCGACTGTGACATTGATATAGCGGATGATATCATAAAACAGCTTTCTGTTTATAACTATTCAGATGAAATGCAGAAAATCTTTGATGATATGATTATGGCAGTGGAAAATATCGATGCCGACCTGACAACACAATGTATCAGACAAATGGAGGAATTATTATCATGAATATAAAAGAAAAAGGACTGACCAGAGCTCAACTGAAATATCTTGCTATCACAGCCATGGTCGTAGACCATACCGCATGGGGCTTTGTGGAATTCATGTCCCCGCTTGGTCAGATTATGCATCTTTTCGGGCGTCTGACACTACCGATTATGTGCTTTTTTGTTGCAGAAGGCTATCGCCATACATCCAACCTCAAAAAATACATTTTGCGTATGGCAGTCTTTGCCTTAATTACCGTCATCCCCTTCTATCTGTTTTTCAACGAGGAATACGGATATCGCCAGAATATCATCTTCGATTTACTCTTAGGTCTTTTGGCAGTTACGGCTATGGAGCAGAAAAAACTCCCAAAAGCAGCCCGCATCACACTCGTTGCTTTGCTGTTTTTGATTTCTGCAGCTATCGGCGGCTGGGTCATCATGCCAATGATTTATATTCTGGTTTTCTATTACAATAAAGAATTTAAAAATAAAGCAAAATGGTTCTGCTTTTTTACTGTTTTGTTGGAAATTGTATTGTCAGCACTCATTTTACTAAACCGTCAATTTCATTTTTCTCAATACGACTGGACACTCACACAGTGGATTTATCTGTATGGCTTCATGCTGGCACTGATTCCACTTTCATTTTACAACAATAAAAAAGGCACAACACATACCGGAAAGTATTTCTTTTACATATTTTATCCGGCACATTTTGTTGTGCTCTTCCTTATAAAACTGTTGATACAATAGTTATTCGATTGTTTCTGCTTCTTCCGATGAATTCTTATCATCCTGCGAAGCAGTTTTGTCAGGTAAGGATGTATCATCCATACTATCCTGCATATTAGCTTGATTCATTGTCTTCTTTTTTTCCGCTAAGGCCTGCTCGATTTGAGAAAACAGTTTTTCTTCCGCCGCAGGCTTTAGAATGTATCCTGCGGGTTCCAATTCCAAAGCCGCATAGATATGCGCTTTATCCGAAATCCCGGTCAAAAACAGGACGGGGATATTTCTTGTGTCGGGATTTTCTTTGATTTTCATAAAAGTCTCCCGTCCATCCATACCCGGCATTTCATAATCCAGCAAAATAATATCCGGCTTCTTTTTCGGTATAAATTCCAATGCCTTCTCTCCGGATGTCGCAATAAAGACCTGATATCGTTTTTCCAGCAGATGTTTCATGTTGCGAAGTAACAGCGGGTTATCATCGATTACCATCACTCTTTTCTTTGCCACATCTTTTTTATCTCCGCCCTTTGTTGCTTTTTCCGCAAACTTTTCATCTTCTCCAATCACCTTGTAGCATGTGTTAATCAGCTTGCTTTTTACAATCGGTCTTTTTAGCAAAACGAAATTGGGAAATACTCTTTCATATTCGGACAAATGATTTTTTGCCGTTACGGTTTCAATAAAAACAATCGGCATTTTCGGCATCTTTTCTTTTAACATGTCCAGAATTAGAACATCTTCTTTTCCATCGATTCCCTGCTGACTGATAACAAGTAAATCCGGCTGAAGAAGCTTTCTCATTTTCTTTATTGTTTCCAGATCAGCCTCACACATCTGTGTCTCAAATTCGTTGATCAGGCATTGATTAATATTCATCAGAACCGGATTCAATTCCCCAACAATTAATGCTTTTCTCATCCTGTATTACCTCGTTTTCCATGCGAATAATAATAAAGAATACTTCAGGCATTCCCCTCTATTCATATGTTATCACAGAAATTCCAATCGTGCACTAGTGGATTTGGGAATTACTCAAATTCAATCCAATTATTTCACTCTCAAAAACGGACAGAAATGGACATTAACTAAAAAGTTGACGAATCAGCCATTTACTTGTAACATTGAAGTATCATTAAAATATTATTTATGAAGGAAAGGAAAACAAAAATGGAAACTAACACAATTATTAAGAGAGCGAAACTTTTAAACTATGTAGAAATTGCTCTTACCGTAATACTCTTTGTTCTCTTCCAGATATTGAATGCAGTAGCAAAAAATGTCGAAACAATGGAAGAATTAAATTCACTGCTTGGTATTCAGTATATCTGTCTTATAGTGAGTGCCGTCATATCCGTTGTAGTTATCATCTGCACAGCAATCCTCATGTCCAAAAACCAGAAAAGAGTAAATGGTCTGGGATTATTGTTAGCCGCAGGTATTGTTACACTCATCTTTTCATTAATCGGAGCAATGCTCGGAATTGTTATCTGGGTTTTATGCGGTTTATCCCTTAACAAACTGAAACAGAAAAAAGCTGAAGACCAGTTTGAAGCACAGTTACAAAATGAAATGACTATTGAATCACAGTTGCAAAATGAAATGAATACATCCAGCCCGACTAATGATTATACACCGGATAATTTCCAATAAGATTGTCAGCAAGAGGTAATAATATGGGAAAAACATTTGAATCTTATATTGATTTAAGTGGATCACTGAGCACAGTTTCGATTGCGCTCAATGGTTTGTTAAAGATTAACGGACCACTTAAGCAGGTGAGAAATTATTATCATATTGATGTAAAACATGAAATTAAAGGGTCACAAGATACGGAAATCAAAACTATGTACAACAATTTCTTTCAACATGTGAAGCATATGGATATCCGGCTGATGGAGCTAAATCCCTATCAAACCCGAATGTCTTATGTTATTGAAAAAAATATGATGAACGGAACTTTGATTTTTTTAATCATCTTTGATATATTGCTTTCACTTCTTATTGGGTTTGGTTTTTCACAGATTGGTGACAGCTTTACTACACAAGTACTTCTTTTTTCGGTCTCATTTACGGCATTTTTTCTTATATACGGTATTGCTCCGTTGGTCTATATTCTTGCAAAGACTGATGCCTCAATAAAAAAACGATTTGAGAAATACTTTATGGAAAGACTGGCATCTTATATGCTAATTGTCCAAAAAAAACAATATCGACAATAAACATGTAATTAAAAAACCTCTTATTTGAACCGAAAACGGTAAAAATAAGAGGTTTCTTTTTGTCTTATTCCCCAATTGAAACAGCAACCGGCTCTTTTCCGGAATCAATTTCCTCTACCAAAATTGCTGCCACCTCATTCGGATCAATGACCCTGTCGAATGCACTTATTTCATAAGCATAACGCCATGTTTCGTCCGTATATCCATTCATGCCGCCATCCGCCAAAAACAATCTGCTTCCATCTTTTAAGACAACTCCGTTAAAAAGCGGAACATCATTCGGTATTACTTTACCTTCGATACGCGGTGTATCAGGTATTTCGTCTCCCACAACAGAATAATTGATTTTTATGGATACCGGAGACAAATCAATACTGTCGACAACAAACGGCATTCCCTCAACCTCACGTCCGACTTCAATATGATTGGCATTTGTGGTCTGAGGCAATTCAAAATCAAAGTTCCATTCTGCACGGATATCATCCGTATAATCAGTTTTATATACAGTACCAAGGTTTCGTAATTCCACGTGTAAAGTCTGACCCAGCAGACTGTCTTCGAAGCCGGAAACCATAGCGACAATAACATAATCCAGATTTCCGTTTTCATCCACATACCGCTCCACTATACTGCCGTTTTCATTCATATCAATTTCCGAACCATCATCATAAATACCACGTCCATCTTCTCCACACACAATTCCATTATAAAAAGATGCACTGTATTGTAGCCGGTTATCATTACTTGGTACATCACCGGTATAAACATCAATCCACTCAAAACACGGTTCCTTTCCTTCTGCAAGGTCATATCCTGAAACCTTAAGCGATATATACGCAAAACGCTCATCCGCAACAACCACATCCGGCATCACGGTAATTCCTTCAGCCGTTACTGCCAGATTAGAATAGTCTAATTCATTGCTGTACACCGTTGCCATTCCTTCCGTTTCCAACTGTTCCTGCTGCACTTCTGTAGCCTGCAAACTTCCCTGCATGCCTCTTCCCCAATGGTAACGGACCGCGGCATAGGTCGAGATACCGCCGATGGCAATCAGTCCAATACAGATAGCAGCGGCAAACGGGGTTTTAAAAGACAATTCTTTTTCTTCATTCATTCCGCTTTTGCTCTCCTTTTTTATAGAGCAAAAGGCCTGATCCATCTTTCTTAGTACAACTTCCGGAACTTCAATTTCCTGTTCAAAAATATTGCCAGTCTCTTTCATTTTCCATCTCTCCTTTACAAGTCAGCCGCATAATACTTTGCCAGTCTGATTCGTCCTCGTGATAATCTTGTTTGAACCGTGCTTATCGGAATTTCAAGAAGATTTGCAATCTCTTTTATGCTATATCCTTCTCCATAAAACAACATCATTGGCAACCGGTACTTTTCATCTAAAAATAGAAGTGCTTCTTTTAACTCCAGATTGTACTGATCATAAACAGCCGGTTCTTCATAATCCTGCATTTCCACATAGCGGGCGCGTTTTTTACAGATATCGTAGCAATTATTAATTAATATCCGTGTCATCCAGGTATAAAAATACTGACTTTCTTTCAGAGTATGTATTTTCTCCCAGCAATTTAAAATGGTTTCCTGAATGGCATCAGCAGCATCCTCATCATTTACTAAAATCGAGAGAGCCGTTTGATACAGCTTTTTCGTGTAAGGCTGTACTAACTGCATAAACGCATCAGCATCATGCTCTTTTGCTCTGCTTACTAATTTACTTATTTCCTTATTCATTTTATTTCTCCTAATAGGCGCCTGTAAGAAAGCAAATAAAGCGTCCTTTATCGGCTTTCATATATTAGACGGTTGGGATAGTGAAAAAATCTCACTTAAGCTAAAATTGATGCATGCTTTTAAATATGATTCTATATTACAATATATTTCTTTCTTCACCAAAAGAAGCAATATGATTATGTAAAACATTCATTTGATAGGAATCTAAATTTCTGTAAAGTAAATTTAGCTTTTTAAAGTTGCGGAATATTACAAAAAAACGTATAATATACATATAAGAATTGCCGTTTCTTACAATTTTTGCAATTCTATCCACATTTGCAGTTTTTGATAATTTAAGGGGGGAATCAATGATTGCTTATGTGTACATAGGTCAATGATTCCGTGCTTTTATTCTACAAACAGTAAGTATTTCTGTTTTTTGACCTTATATATCATACATTAGATAAAACGAAGGGGATAGACTACTATGGATAAAAACAGTTACGAACAAAGGATTCAAGAACTGGAAGCGGAAATCAAAATCATGAAAGAACGCTACCAGATCTTGGTTGAGACTACCACCGCCATTCTTTTTGAATATAAAACGGCTGAGGATAAGATGATTTTTAATTATAACTTTCCCGAAAACAAAAGCCGCAGAGAGATTGAAAACTATCACGAATATATGAAACATTCTCCTCTGGTTCATCCTGACCATCTTAAGAAATTTATAGATGTTTTAGACACAGCATCTAAGATCCCGATACGCGGTGAATTGGAATATCTGAGTAAAGTCTCCACCGGAGAATTTGAATGGCACAAGACATATTATTCCAGCATTGCGGATTCAAACGGTAAAGTCATCAGTGTGCTTGGAAAAATAGCAAACATTCACAAATCCGCTACCGAACGTCAAAAAATGATTCATCGGGTTGAGACTGATTATCTGACCGGATTATATAATAAAGGGGGAGCCACTGAAAAAATATCCGAATGGCTTATGACAAATCCCACTTCCGAATCACACCTTCTCATGATTGATTTGGATAATTTTAAAAGTATTAATGATCAATATGGTCACTCTTTTGGCGATGAAGTATTGAGAGATACTGCAACGGTTTTAAATGACTGTTTTGATGAAGATTGTATCATCTCGCGTTTTGGCGGTGATGAGTTTATTGTTTTTGTACAAGGAAAATCAACTCGTCAGGTAGAAGGTCTTGCTGACAATCTGATGCAAATGCTTTCCGAAAGGATTATTGGTCTGGAAAGTCCATTAAAATGTAGTATCGGCATCTCCTCAAGAGCATCCAGAGAGGATAAGTTTGATGATTTGTTTAATCGCGCCGATTCTGCAATGTATGAGGCAAAGAAAAAAGGAAAGGGATGTTATGTAGGTGCCCAGGAATAAGTAGTTTTGTAACTCTTTATAATACATGATTTACGTAGGGGGAATAGTATCGTGAAAAACAGAAGAATGAGTACCAGTCTTACAATTACTATAACAATGGTGGTTACAATATGTATCGCTTTACTGTATATGACCGCCAATAATAGTATAATGTCCATTATGAAACAATCAGCAGTAAATAACATGAACATTTCTTTGGATTCACAAACAAATATCATTAAAGAGTATGTACAAAATCAGGAAGAGTTACTAACTGCATTTAGTAAAGCACCTGTTGTAGCCGATTTCTTAAAGAATTCCATGGATACAGAAAAGCAAAAACTGGCTCAGAAGTATACCGAAGAATATTATGCCGGACTTTCTAATTGGGAAGGTCTTTATATCGCCGAATGGAATTCACACGTTATTACCCATTCTAATAAGGAAACCGTCGGTATAACTACACGTAAAGGTGAAGCATTACAAGCACTTCAAAATTCAATTACTTCCGACGAACAACTCTATAATGCAGGTATTATTGTATCTCCCGCATCTCAGAAATTAATATTATCTCTATATTGCCCAGTTTATGACAATGATGGAAAAACTATCTTGGGCTATGTCGGCGGTGGTCCTTTTGTTGAGGGATTAGAGAATTTATTATACTCCTTTGATAATCAGACATCCAAATATTATATGATCAATCTGGAAACCGGTATGTATATCTTTAATCAGGATAAATCCTTAATAGCAACCGAAATTAAGGATGATGTTCTGCTTTCTATTATTTCTGATATAAAGGAAAATTCTGACACATTATCCGGAAAGAAAGAGTATAAAGACGCTACAGAAGGAAAATCAATTGCAGTATATCAATATATCCCCGAACATCAATGGGTAATTATATCCTGCAATAGCCAAAAAAATATTTATTCCGATGCCAATAGAACCATGAAGATATTAGGAATAATTTGTATTATTTTTGCTATAATAATCGGCTTCTTATCATGGGGGGTCATTCATAAAAGTACCAAACCATTACAGTACGTTGAATCTTCAATCCTTCGTCTAAAAGAACTAAATCTGCAAAAAGAACATAATCTGGACGAATATATAAATTGCAAGAGTGAAATCGGACAAATTGCAACAGCGATTGATTCTTTATATGAATCATTTAATGACATTGTCACAACTTTAGAATCCTGCTCGCATTCATTAACCGATTCTACCACGAGAATAACAGAATCATCCACATCTCTTATTCAGAGTGTGAACAAAAACTCCGATACAACAGAGCAATTTGCCAAACATACAGAAGCTATTTCTGACACCATAAAAAAAGTAGATACTGATATCGAAGAAATTGCCAATGTTGTGGCTAGTGTAGAAACACAAATACAAACCGGTGCAGATAAGAGTGATGAACTGAGCCAAAAAGTATCTAACATGAAAACAGAGGTTACTACCTCTTTGGAAACAATTAGCTTAAAGATTAATGAAAATCAGGCTGCAATCGAAGAAGCTATGATGAATCTTCAGTCACTCATGCGAATTGATGAAATGGCCTCTCAGATTTTAGATATTACCAGCCAGACCAATCTTCTTTCTCTAAATGCTTCTATCGAAGCCGCAAGAGCCGGAGAAGCTGGAAGAGGATTTGCTGTTGTTGCCGGAGAAATCGGCAACCTTGCAAGCAGTTCCTCATCAACAGCAACCGAAATACAAAACATCTGTAATGAAACCAAAGTTAATATTGCAAAAGTACAGTCATGTTTTGATAATATCGTTTCGTTTATGCAAAATGATATACAAACACAGTTTATAAATTTCAATAAAGCAACAAAAGAATACCACTATTCTATCGACGAAATACAAAATATTATAGAAAACATCAACCAATCTTCTGTTATCTTTGCCGAGGCGGTTTCCAATATCCGAAATAAAATTGAAGCAGTTCAAAACATTCCCGGCAATAATGTCATTGAAACAGAAGAAGTCCTTACCACTGCGGAGGAAATCAAAAAATCAACAGAAGAGTTATCTGCTATTGTACAAGTAAATCGCAACAATGTTATTTCAATACGGGAAATCATTGGACGTTTTTCATCATAGCAACAGTATGTAACTTTCATTATGCACGAAAGAATATTAACATTTTTTGCATGTAGAAAAATCATTAAGGATTTTTCTACATGCTCAAAAAATAGCATGCTCAACAATCATTAGGGTTTTTCTATAATAATAAAGCAATTGCTATCCGGATAATCAATCAGTTCCTTCTTTTCATTCATCAGGGTAATCATGGGCTCTAAATGTACCTGATAATCTTTTTCAAAATAAGACTCCGCAACAAGAATTTTTGCTCCCAACTCATGAAAGAAAGAAACAAACTCCTCAATCGTAAAATATCCAAACTGTTCCTTCACTTCATTGAAATAACTTTCAGGTCCCCATGTAAGCGTATACATAAATTCCCGAATAAAATTAATATCAGCCGAAACAAGAGCACCTTCTTGTGTATCCTCTACCGTAATATTACCTCTGTCATACTCTTTCAATCCCTTAAAATCACGACAATAATTGTCAAAGAACTCTTTTGCTTCCGGTGTTTTGATTCGTAATAAACAAGTTTCAGAAGATGCCGTTTTAACCCCATCTCTGATTAAGATTCTTCCACCCGATACAATGGATTCATAAGCATTTTTTACGGCTTTCTTTACAGATTCTATGTCAAACTTGCCATTTTCACCATCTGTATAAGAATAAATCTCATGAAGAATGGAACTGAAAATAATGGTTGAGCAGGGACTAAAACAAGAATCAACAAAATTGTGCACTTCCACTTCCCACGAATGCTTTTCGTTTGCTTTTTTCTTTTTTAATGTCTCAATAACAGCCGAAGATACATCGGTTCCAATAATCGTTTTATTCGGATATCTTTCCTCTAACAAGTTCAGTAATATTCCTGATCCGGAACCCACATCAACCAGCCTGTCACCTTTTACATAGTTAATCAAATCGCCCTTTCTGCTGGATGAGATATCATTCATCGTATCGAGATAGGATTCTTCATTATTTAATCGGTCAAATATATCATGTCTGAAATCAAAGAAATCAAAAAGCATAACGATTGCCTGTTCATAGTTGATATCCCCGGAAAGCTCAGCTTCATCACAAAATTCCACAAGTTTTTCACATGTTTTACTTAGTTTGAAATCAACAAACAACACATCGTCTTCTACGGAAAACAGAATATCAATATGTTTATTTGATCCTGTTTTTATGAAACTTTCTACTATTCTTTTTTTATAAATGTTGATATGTTTCTTACCTTTATAGTCATAGTACAGATAATCCGCTATTCTTTTGAAGTTGATATCAAAAACTGTATCGTATTTTGCTGCCTCTTCAATCGCCTGTCCCATAATTGCCAAAAATACAGTATCAGAAAAAGTTTCAAGCGCTACATGTGGAAACCAGAAACTGTATTTTTCTGCGTCTTTGATTACTTCAGAACTAAAATCGGACTTGATTTCACGAAATCTGTCAGCCACTAAAAAGGATACTTTTTTATCCGGAAGCTGATGTATGATATTGCAAACCTTGTCCTTTAGCGACAACCAGAGCTGCTCATCAACCCCAAAGATAACTGCTCCAACAAGATTTTCGAACATGGCAAATATCTCATTCGGTTCATATTTGCATCCATAATTTCCATACAAAAGGTCATCGTATAATTTGTACACAGAAGCAAACGCCGTCTCAGATATTTCTCCTCTTAAATATTGACCAATGGTTCCATGAATTTTTATCATATCTGACACAATTTTTTTCATACTGTCTTGATCATCAGAATAAAGCTCATAGATATCTGCGGAACCAAGATTATGGATAGAAAGATTAAATCCCTTTTCTTTCCAATCGTTTCTTCTCGATTCATTTCCGCACTTGGCTACTTCCGACCATTGCAGTGTTCTTCTGACCATAAGGTTAAGCGGCGTGTCTTTTCCATATGTAATCAAGTATTCCAATGTCCGAAACACATATTCAAGTGTTTCTAATCCATTGATTTCTCCAAGAGAATCCACTCTTTCCAGATTTATTTCTTTATTACCTTCAACTAATAATTGAAACCATTTTTCTTTTTTCATGTTTTCTCCACTTTTTACGCATCTGTCAATGCCCTCTTATGTCTAATCTCAATATGATTCAATGCAGTTCATCCCCCTGATCATCAAGCACCTCAGAAAACTTTAGCGGTTCATGGAGTTCTCCTTCCAGTGGTCCAATCTGCTTTACCATCCATCTGATACCACGCCATTTTCCTAGTTTATAGCCTGCATTCTCAAAATGTCCCACCTCAGAAAAGCCAAGACTTTTATGAAATCCAATACTTGCTTCATTCGTATCCACTAACACACCATAAATATATCGATATCCCTGTCTCACTAATATTCTTACAAACTCCTTGTAAAGCGCTGATGCAATCCCTTTTCTTCTTGGGGCATCCATAGCAAGCACAATTGTCCACTCTACATTCCACTGATAAGCATCATGCGGTCGAAGCGATGAACCATATACATATCCAAGTACTTTTCCATCTTCATTTTCTGCAAGGAGAAAAGGATATTTTTCAAGTGTATCGACAATTTTTTGGCGATATGATTCTACATCCGGATTATCAACGGTAAATGTAACATAATCGAGCGGAACATATGATCCGTAAATATCATGAACCACCTGCGCATCATTTTCAGTTGCCAGTCTAATCTTGTATGACATATCAATTCTTCCTTTCAGCTACCTTTCATTGCTTAATATACGATTAAAACACCCCTACACAGGCGTTCCTACTTCAATTAAATTACCATCCAGGTCGTAAAAACGGATTACTTTTTGTCCCCAGCTATGCGTCATAAGTCGATTGACATATTGAATTGAAGGATATAATTGTTCTAATTTCTCAATAAATGCTTCTATATCCTGTTCTTCAAAATACAGTTCACAAGAATTACTTTTCGGAATAATATCCTTCTCCAAAAACTTCTTCCATATTTTTTCGTCTTGAAGTACAAGACCTTCCGTTAAAATCATGTTGCCATCATTGTCAAGTACCATATCAAGCCCGAACAGGTCATGATAAAACTGTTTCGATTTTTCTATATCTTTTACAACGATCAATATGTTCTTTAATTTCATTTCCTTACCTCCTTAAGTCCTGATTTTTCTAAGCTCCCTGACAAAGTAGATACAACTTGTTTCAACGAGCGGTGCGCATTCAGGATTGAAGCCAGTCATGGGGAGCTTGCTCATAAATAGCTCTATAAATAAATCCTTTCACAATCCGGGTGTTCTCCTCCCCAACCAACCTGTGGCATGGTACGGATTTTCCACATGTCTTCTTCTGAAATTGCAATATCATCCAGAATCATATTTTCTTTCATTCTTTCAAAATTGGAAGACTTTGGTAGAACAATAATATTCTCCTGATGCAAATATACAAGACAAAGATGTGGAATACTTACATGATATTTGTCTGCAATTGATTCTAATATCATACTTTCATTTAATCTGCCTCTTCCAATAGGACTCCATGCCTGTAATGCAATTCCGTGCGTTTTACAAAATTCGCATGCGCAATTCTGCATATAGCCGGGGTGAAGTTCCAACTGATTAATTGCAGGAACTACATCTGTATGATTTAAAAGATTTTGCAGATGATGCGGGAGGAAATTTGATACGCCAATGGATTTGATTTTCCCTTCCTTCTGCATTTCTATTAAAGCTTTCCAACTCTCAATATCTAACTTTTTCCAATCATCAAAATCTGATTTTCCATAATCCGGTCGTGGCCAATGAAGTAAATACAAATCAATATAATCCGTTTTCAAACGTTTTAATGATTTTTCCAATTCAGATTTTGCATTTTCATATCCAAGCATATTTCGATCTAATTTGGAGGTAATAAAGAATTCTTCTCTGGGAATACCACTTTTCTTGATTGCTCTTCCTACATCTTCTTCATTTTCATACACTTTTGCAGTATCCAACAGTCTATAACCTGCTTTTATTGCATCCGGTACAACTTCATAACCAGTACCATCTGTTGCCTTATATGTTCCAAATCCCACCATAGGGATTTTATTTCCATCATTCAAAATAATGTTTCTCACTAGTTCTCCTCCATATCAAAACTAATTAAAAATTTCTCCATACACCTATTATAATAAATGTATGGAAGAATTGCACAAAGAAATTATAAATGCTTAGGAGCACTATTTTCAGGCATATTTCATATGCTTGGAGCCACTGTCCCCAACTGTCCCCAACTTTTTACAAAATAAAAAACTCCCGGAACGCCCATTTTACAAGGGTTTCCGGGAAATAAAAAAGAGCGCGAGACGGGGATCGAAGCAGATGGGCTCTCGCGAGCCAAGTAAAATCAAGCATTCTAGAGAAAGGAAAACACACTGTCTTCAAGGTGTCTTCA
>CAMEJJ010000014.1 GCA_945919795.1 uncultured Lachnospiraceae bacterium | reverse complement strand
TATGTTAATTGAAGAATTAATGAAAGAAGAATATAACGCCGGCAAGGCAGAAGGACAGGAAGAAGTCGCAAAAAGCATTCTGATAGAATTACTTTGTGAAATTGCCCCTATTTCCGATAATCTAAAGGGTAGAATCTCATCAATAAAAGCGCTTGAAGATGTCATGCAATTAACGATTAAAGCTGCAAAAGCAGATTCGTTAGATATGTTTGAAAAAGAGCTTGAGAAGATGGGATACTAATCATGTCAAATCGACAATTATCCAAAATTTGAAATTTAAACAGGGGAATCCGTGGCTCTTTTCGGATAGAGATAGTATCATGTGTTCAAAGGATGAGAAAATGCAAATTAATATTTCTATAAAAGGTGTATCAAATCAAAAAAAGAAAATACAGAATATGATATACGAATATCCGGATAAGGAATATACACTAAAGGAGTTTTTGGCAGAGACAGTGCGGATAAATCTGGCAGAATTTTATGCCAAAAAGAGAGAAAATGATGTACTAAAATGTCTTACGGATACAGAGATTAAGGATATGGCATCCGAAGGTAAGGTTTCGTTTCAAATTCTGTATAATGATAAGGTAGTGTCAGAGGAGGCTGCGATAGAAAATGCGCTTCAGTGTTTTGAAGACGGAATGGTGGCGGTTTTCGTGGATTCTACAAGGATTGAGGAGTTAGACTGCAAGTTATCTTTGACAGAGGGGTGTCATGTGATATTTGTAAAATTAACCTTTTTAGTCGGAAGAATGTGGTGATATTAACAGTAGTTACAAAGGAAAGAAGAGGGCGCGATGGAGTTTAGTTATCAGACAAGACAAAAATATGCTGAGAGAAAGCTTGATGAATGGAAAAAGACACAGCCTTTAAAACGAATGACGTTGTTGGCACAGCAGAAGAATCTGTTGGAAACGATTTTAAATACCGGAAGCTGGAATCGTCCTGATGCAAGCAACTATGTGGAATTTTGGGAAAAGAATCAACGTGGTGAAAATTTATCGGATTTTATGAAAAAGAACTGTAAAAGTCTGGTTGATTTGTTTGTCCCGAAAGGATATGAAGCGGATTATTACGCACTGGTGGATGAAATCATTCACTACAGATATACAACCGGTGCCAGTCGAAGAACATTGAGAACCGGTGAAATCCGGGTGCACGTTGCGCATGCGTTTGAATTGTTATATTCGTATATGGTATTCGGAACATATGGGGTATCGTTATCCGATTATATCAAAGGCAATATGGATGAGGAAGCAAAAGACTATGCTAAAAACGACGGTGCTTACGGATATTCGGCACTTCATCAGAGACATTTTGATGAGATTCTTGCCGCAAGGCTGAATGCCGGTGATCAGGAACTGACAGAAACAATCCAAGAGGCATTTTTAAGTGATAACAATACGGTTATTGTAACGACTGATATCATCAGCGCGGTTATAAAGGCAAAAAATCCTGCTTTACATGAACTTCTTGCCGGATTTTTGGTTGCCGCTAGATTACAGGAAGGGGTAAGACAGGCAATCTGTGAGGCGGCAGATTGCGGACGGACAGAATGCTTTCTGCTTCTTTTAAAAACCATTAAAGAAGAAAATCTATTAAGATTTTCCGCAGTAAAAAGAGCGGTTTCTACCTGGGTCGGAATATGTGATGAAGCAAATATGGACCGGATTAATGATAAAGTTTTTGAGGCAATCTGTCGTTGTATTAACGATAGGGCAGAGGCTGTGAAAAGTGCATCATCCAACGATAGTGTAGAGATTGTAATTGGATTGTGGGCGCTTGGTTTTTACGAAGTAAAAGATGCCATCGATATGATGAAAAGGCTCGCAGAAAACGGAACCAGAAACCAGCATCTGACCATTTCATATTACAACCGTTTTATTCAGGATCGATATCTTGCCGGATGTATTGCAACCCATATGGTGGAACAATATGCAGATGATTTGGCTGTTGTGGCTGCTTTTATGCCCACTTATATGGCACATACCGGTAAGTGCGTCCAAAACAGTTTTAAAACAGATTCCAATCATAGCCTGTATGATGAGGAAAATGCCACATTTTACTATCATAAAATTCCGGTAAATTATTTTTTTAAAGATAATGAAACGGCCAGAAAGCATTACTACATCTTAAAAAAGATTGCACTTAGCATGAAAAAGAAGAAACAGGAATATGCACCTTGTATTTTTCCGTGGTATGGAGTTGTTTTGGAAAAATCTGATCTGGTGAGCAGAATGTCCATGATTGCATACATTTTGCAGGATAATGACTTGATTGATGATGTGTGTGAAATGTTATCGGATATTGACGGCACATATTCTGAGCGGCGTTTTCATATTCGGATGTTGTTGCATAATCCACAGACAGATTTGCAGAGAAAAGCACTGATTTCATACGTGGCAGATAAAGAGACATATACAAGAAAGACGGCGTATACCTTGGTAAAGGACATGTCTCTTACTGATGAAGAATATAGGCAGTTGGAAGAATATTTAAAATATAAATCCGACGATATCAGGCAGAAGGTTATCGGTATCTTGAATAACCGCACAAGAGAAGGCCGGGTGGAAAGTATCAAACGATTGTTGCAATCTTCCAAAGAAAATGTGCGTCTTGCCGGTCTTGATATGGTCAAATCTGCTTGCGAAAAAGAGACTGACAATCAGATGTTTTATAAATCTCTGGTAACAGAACTGATTCCGGACAAAGAGCAGTTGTCGGAACCGGAAAAGATTTTGTTTCATGAGATTGTCAAAGAGGAAAGTAATACTCAGGCACTTTCAAAAGAAGGTTACGGATTATATCGGTTGACGGATCGGGTAGAATATCCTGCGTGGGTATATGAAGAAGAGAAAAAGGCAAAGCAGCAGCCGAAACTTGTATCTGACTATTTCTCCTTATCCGAAAAAGAACTCGATCAGTTGTTTCTGGCATTGGATGATTTTATTGGAGTCCATGAAAAGGATGAGTACATGAATACGCGTGGGGAAATGTGTCTTCTTGGCAATGGATTATCTTATAAAAAGCAGGATGATTCGGTTGGAAGAAATATCAATCAGCTATCGATTGTGGAATGCTATCCGTTTCCGGAGCTGTGGGATGAATTCTATCATAAGTATATTAAGAGTGAAAAAAACTTCTGGAATATGTATATTGCTCAGCTTCCCGGACTTTTTGAAACCAAAATCGGGAATTATGATTTGTATAAAAAAGCGGAAAAGGCTCTTTTTCCCCATTGCGGATCGGAGTATCAAAAGCCGTCATTTAAACATATTCCCAAAGCGGATTACTGGAACAGTATGGTATTAACCATTTTACATATCATTAAGACCCAGCAAAAGATAAGTCTGCCGCAGGAAATTGTGATACAGGCATGCCTGTATGCGGCTGCACTTCCTCGGAATATGCAGTGGTTTCCTGTAAAAATAGATAAATCCCGATACTATTATTCCAGCGCGGCGACGCATGAAAGTTTTGCAAAAACATCCAAATTCTTATATCTCAAAACGGAACTTGGACAACAATCGAATATATGGGAAAAACCGGAGAGTTTTGAGAAGGTTTTTTATGTCCTTCATCGCATGGATGAAAGCTTTGCATTTCAGAATTATGCAAATAAGCAGTCTTACAGCTATCGAAATTCTGACAACTTCCTCTCTATGTATCATTTTATAAAGGCATGTGAGATGGGACTTGTAACAAAAGCCGATGTTTATCGGTATGCATTTGAAGTGCTTGGGATTAAGACTGCCATAGCAGAGCTTTCCGTCTTTTTTAAAGATAAGCTGCTTCCGGTGGATGTGAATTCCTTAAAAAAATTTGTTCCCATTGATCAGGAAAAGAACTGTTTTGATCCGGCATTGCCTTTTGCCGTGATTGGAAAAGAAATCTATCAAAATATTGTAGATACCATTTTAAATGTGGAGTTAAAGCGTGGGGATACGGCTACTGTTTTTTCAGAGGCAGTCAAAAGAATAGACCGTATCTATGGATTATCACGTCTGATGGAAATCTTAGTTGCGCTCGGAAAAGAAACTCTGGATCGAAATTCTTACTATTATTATGGAAACGGCACCGGCAAGAGGGAATGCCTAAGCCATCTGCTTCATGTTTGTTATCCGTTGAAAACAGATACCGCTAAGCAGTTGGGAGAAGAAGTTGCAAAGAAAAAGATTTCAAAAGACCGATTGATCGAAGTTGCGATGTATTCACCACAGTGGCTGGATATCATTGAAGAATATCTCGGATATGAAGGCTTTAAAAGTGGCTGCTATTATTTTATGGCACATATGAATGAACGTTTTGATGATCAGAAAAAAGCGATGATTGCAAAATATACACCACTGACATCGGAAGAATTAAACGAGGGCTGCTTTGATGTGGATTGGTTTTATGAAGCTCATGAAAAACTGGGCGATGCATTATTCGGAAAGCTTTATAAGGCGGCCAAATATATTTCGGACGGAAGTAAACATACGAGAGCCAGAAAATATGCAGACGCTGCACTGGAACTCATAACAAGAGAGGAACTGGAGACGCAGATTGCAGAAAAACGCAACAAAGATTTGTTGATGAGTTATGGCGTACTTCCGATTAAAGATGAAGCAGACGAATTGCACAGATACCAGTTTTTACAAAAATTCTTAAAAGAAAGTAAGCAGTTTGGAGCACAAAGAAGAGCCAGCGAAAGCAAATGCGTAGAGGTTGCCATGAAAAATCTGGCTACCACTGCCGGATATGCGGATGTTTTGCGGCTGACGCTTGCCATGGAGACGGCGCTGGTTTCCGATTCAAAATCATTATTTGAAGATTTCCAAATCGGAGAGTTTACGCTTCATATTGAAGTGGATAGCCATGGAAAGGCCGAACTTATTATTGAAAAAGACAAAAAAACATTAAAATCTGTGCCTGCTTCCATCAAGAAGGATGAGAATTATCTTTTAAGAAAAGATTTTGTGACGAAGTTAAGGCAGCAGTATTCCCGTTGTGTGAAAATGTTCGAGAAAGGCATGGAGGACAGGGAAGTCTATGCTTTTGCCGAATTGCAGAAATTGTGCACGAATCCGGTGACCAAGGTTGTGCTCGAAGGGCTTCTATTTGTGGATGAATGCGGAAATATCAATATTCTGGAAGAGCTGTTAGAGCATTGCAAGATGGCGGATACAAAATTACGCATCGCACATCCATACGACTTGTATGTATCGGGTAAATGGGCAGAGTGGCAGAGATTTTATTTTACAAGGCAGCAGCAGACCGGTAAAAAACAACCGTTTAAGCAGGTGTTCCGTGAATTGTATGTAAAACTTCCGGAAGAAATGGAAATGGCTGAGTCCAGAATGTTTGCCGGAAATCAGATACAGCCGGCGAAAACGGTGGCTACCTTGAAAAATCGATTATGGGTTGCCGATTATGAGGACGGCCTTCAAAAAATATATTATAAGGATAATATTATTGCGACAATCTATGCGCTGGCAGATTGGTTTTCTCCGGCAGATGTAGAGGCTCCGACACTTGAGTATGTTGCATTCTATGATAGGAAGACATTTCAACCGCTTAAGATAAAGGATATTCCGGATATTGTTTACTCAGAGGTAATGAGAGATGTTGATCTTGCAGTCAGTGTTGCGCATGCAGGAAGTGTTGATCCTTTGACAAGTCACTCGACCATTGAGATGAGAAGCGTGATTGTGAAGTTTAATCTGGAATTGTTTAAACTGGATAATGTAGTCCTAAAAGATAACCACGCAATCATTGACGGTAGCCTTGCTAAATACAGTATTCATCTTGGCAGTGGCGTCATTCATCAATTGGGAGGCCCTCAGATTAATGTGCTTCCGGTACATTCTGCAGGAAGAGGTAAAATCTTCTTGCCGTTTGTGGATGATGATCCCAAAACAGCTGAGATTATGTCAAAGATTTTGTTATTCGCACAGGATCATAAGATAAAAGATCCCTATATTATGGAGCAGATTTGTTGAAAATTGTATATCTTTGCCACGTCATACTTCGGTTTCTGGCATTTCTAAGCGGCATGCTCACAAAGTATTATTAAATGCCCGGTTTCAAAACTCAGACTACGTCTTCAGACAGTTGAAACCGGGCATTATTTTTGTTCGCTTATGCCGCTAAGAAATGCCAAGAAACCTCGCCAAATTCCGCGGACAAAGATATATATTTTTGTTTCCGGATGTAAAAGCCGGTTGGAAAAGTTATATATGCTTGGGCGACTTGCTATGTTCCTAAAGCTGCGAATAATGAAAAGTGAGAAACGTTGACAGAGCGTTTGCAACTAAGGTTGAAAGCGCAATATATTCGCATTTTTTATTGGAAAATATCGGAAACACAAATTCAGAAATGGAGTTTTTTAAAATTAAATAATTTTTTTGAAATTAGATATTGACAAAGTAGTAAAATACTACTAAAATATGAAATATAAAAAGTAGCAAAAAACAACTTTTGAGAAAGGGAACCATATGGAAAAGAGAAATGCGAACGGACTTACGGAAAAAGAATTCCTGGCGCAGTACAATCCCGGTGATTATAAAAGACCATCAGTAACAGTTGATATACTGGTGCTCGGTATGAATGAAAAGCTGGATGGGTTAAAGGTTTTGTTAATCCGAAGAAAAGATCATCCTTTTATGGATTGCTGGGCTCTTGCGGGTGGGTTTGTTGAATATGATGAATCGACCTATCGGGCAGCTGTAAGAGAACTATATGAGGAAACAGGACTTTCCGATATCTATCTGGAACAACTTTATACAATGAGCCAGCCGTACCGCGATCCGCGTATGCGTGTTATAGATGTGGCTTATATAGCATTAATTCCGGTTGTCGAGGCTCATGCAGGTTCGGATGCGAGTGAGGCAGCATGGTTTGATGTCAGTATGACGGATGAGGAAATGATTTTGAAAAATGAGACACTCCAAGTGGAAATGAGATATTTACTGGAAAAGAAAGTGTTTCATAACGGCATCCTACAGATTGAAAATTATGTTCCGAAGCTGCAAAGCGAAGAAGCATTGGCATTTGATCATGCGGAGATTGTGATGGAAGGATTGCTCAGGATTCGCAACAAGGTGGAATATACCGATATTGCATTTAATCTGATGCCGCAGGAATTTACCCTGCCGGATTTGCAAAAGGTGTATGAGATACTTCTGGGAAAGACACTTTATAAGACGAATTTCAGAGACAAGATTCAGGACAAGGTAGTCGCGCTTGATAAGAAAGGAATCTCGGTTACCGGTGGGAAAAAGTCGTTGTTATACAGGTATAAAAATAGATATTAGTCCCGGGGCATACCGGGAAAGCAGGAAAAGGAAGCAGGTATGCCCGAGAAAGCGATTTTCCCGGAAATAATTAGTCCCGGGGCATACCGGGAGAGCAGGAAAAGGAAGCAGGTATGCCCGAGGAAGCGATTTTCCCGGAAATAATTAGTCCCGGGGCATGCCGGAGAAGCAAGAAAAGGAAGCAGGTATGCCCGCGAAAGCAATTTGTCCGGAAATAATTAGTCCCGGGGCATACCGGGAAAGCAAGAAAGGAAGATAAGTATGAAAGTATTAGTAGTGATTGATATGCAGAATGATTTTTTGACAGGAGTATTGGGAAATGAGGAATGTGCCAATACCATATCACAGGTTGTGGATGTTGTTCGAAACGGAAACTATGATCATATCTTTTTAACCAGAGATACACATAAAGAAAACTATATGGAAACGCAGGAAGGTAAAAAGTTGCCTGTGCCTCACTGTATAAAAAATACAGAGGGCTGGGAAATAAATGCAGATGTTATGACAGCCGTAAAAGAAAAGTATGCTGGGAAATATACCATTGTCGACAAGCCTACTTTCGGTAGCGCGGATTTAGCCACAAAGCTGAAAGAAATTTGTGAAAATACATATGATACCGAAATTGAATTTGTAGGTGTATGTACCGGAATATGCGTAATCAGCAATGTGCTGTTAGCAAAGGCTAATTTTTATGAGGCACAGATTAAAGTGATTGAAAAAGCATGTGCGTGTGTGACACCGGATACACATAGGACTGCAATTGATGCAATGAAAACATGCCAGATTGATATTGTATAAAATAGGCAAATGGTCAAAAGACCATTTGCATCCAACAACATAAAGTGTTGGTGCAGTTGGTTGCTGGGATGATAGCATATTTTCGGGATGTTTTACAGAAACAAAAGAAAGAGGGGGAAGATGGAAATGGTAAAAAAATTCATTAAAAATGAGCTCGCCGGATGGAAGGCATGGGAAGCCGGATGGTTAATTACTGCTTGTGTGATTATTACAATACTAAGTATCTATTGGGGCGATAGCCTGATGGGAATTATATCAGCAACAACCGGTGTTGCCTGTGTGGTATGTACCGGAAAAGGAAAACTGTCTGCGTATATATTCGGACTTGTCAATTCTGTTTTATATGCACTGATTGCATATAATTCCAAATTGTATGGCGAAACCATGCTCAATCTAATTTACTATGTTCCAATGCAATTTTATGGATTTTATGTTTGGAATAAAAACATGAATGCCGAGACAAATGAAGTAAAGAAACGGCACATGACAAACAAAACCAGATTACTTTTTTTAGGACTGACGATTTTGGGAACCGTGCTTTACGGAATTTTATTACAAAGATTAGGCGATGCAATGCCTTATATCGATGCATTTACAACGGTATCCAGTGTCATTGCCATGATTATCAGTGTAAAAATGTATGCAGAGCAGTGGTGGTTATGGATTGGCGTTGATATCTTTACCGTATTTATGTGGGCGATGGATTATGTAAGAGGCAATACAAATTTTGCAACACTTCTCATGTGGATTGTATACCTTGGAAATGCCGTAATCATGTGCTGCAAATGGGAGAAAGAAGTAAAAGAAAATCGGGCATTGGATAAATAAAGAAGTAAAAGAGAATCGGGCATTAGATAAATAAAGAAGTAAAAGAAAATCGGGTATTGGAGAATAAATAATGAAGCGGATAAATATGTTTTGAAACGTAAAAAGGTAGGTGAAAAGATGAGGTATAAAGTTGGAATGTATGGCGGATCTTTTGATCCCTTACATGTGGGACATATACATGATATCATTCGAGCTGCTGCAATGTGCGAAGAACTCTATGTTGTAATCAGTTACTGTGAAGGAAGAGAGAGTACCTCGAAGGAATTGCGGTATCGCTGGATTTTAAATTCTACCAGGCATCTTTCCAATATTAACATTATTTTGATTGAAGATGAAGCGGTATCCAAAGAAGAATATGATACAGACTACTTTTGGGAAAACGGTGCAAAGGATATCAAGGCTGCGATAGGAAAACCGATTGATATTGTATTTTGTGGCACGGATTATCTTGGTACAAATCGATTTGAAAGTCTTTACTGTCCGGAAAGTGTTGTTCATTATTTTGACCGGAAGGAAGTTCCGATTAGTTCTACGGAAATTCGGGAGTGGGCACTGTCCCACTGGGATTATATCCCGAATGTCTGTAAACCGTATTATACATGTAAGGTTTTGTTGTTAGGCGGTGAAAGTACAGGAAAGTCTACGCTTGCCGTAAATCTGGCACTGGCATATAATACAAATTATGTAAGCGAAGTCGGAAGAGATACCTGTGAGTATGCGGGTGGCGAAGAGTATATGATTGCAGATGATTTGTATGAAAACCTCCTGCGACAGAAAATCAATGTGATGGATGCCCAAAAGCAAAGTAATCGCATCCTGTTTGTTGATACAGATGCTCTGACAACTTTGTTCTATGCAAATTTTCTCTTGGCTGATCATTCTTTGGAACAGGAAAGATGCGAAAAGTTAGCGGAGGCTATCCATGCGATAAATGACTGGGATCTGGTGCTGTTTTTAGAACCGGATGTCGATTTTGTACAGGATGGAACCCGAAATGAAGCAATAAAAGCGGACAGAGAAAAATATAGCAATCAGATTGAAACACTTTTGAAAAAATATCAGGTTGAATACTATAAAATCAGTGGCTCTTATTGCGACCGATTTGATAAATCTAAAAAAGTCATTGAAGAACGTTTGGGCTTAAAGACGGAGTGGTAAGACGACGCTAAAGATGATGCCAACGGATTGCTACGCACTTTGGGACCCGGGCACCTGATAACATACTAATACAAAAGGAGTAAAACAATGGAGCAGATTATTGTAAGTTTATTGGAAACAGACATGTATAAAATGTCTATGGGACAGGCAATTTATCATCAATTTAGTGATTACAAAACAACATGGAGCTTTAAATGCCGCAACAAAGATGTACATTTTACAGATGAGATGGTTGCGGAAATTAAGAGACAGATCCAGTTATACTGCAATCTGAGATTTACGGAGGATGAACTGGAGTATCTGAATAATATCAAATGGATCAAAGGTTCCTATGTTGATTTCTTAAGATTGTGGAAACCGCGTTATGAAGATTTTGAAATTACGACCAATGCCGAATGCGGTCTGGCAATCGAAACAAAGGGAACCTGGCTCAATACTTCCATGTATGAAATCCCGACTTTGGCAATCGTCAATGAAGTATATTTCAGGATGGCATATGATTATGAAAAATTAATGCAGAGTTTTAAAGAAAGATTACAAAAAAAGATACAGCTTTTAACAGACGGAACATATCAGTTGGGAGCTTTCAGTGAATTTGGTCTGCGCAGAAGACTGTCAGCGGAAGCCCAGGAACTTGCAATACAAGAATTAGCAAAGGCTAACTATCCGTATTCTAAATTTGTTGGAACATCCAATGTTTATCTGGCTAAGAAATTTGGTCTGACACCGGTAGGAACCATGGCGCATGAATGGATTATGTGTGTCGGACAGGGGAATCACAAGCACAACCCGGCATATTCCAACTGGTATGCGCTTGATGCATGGGTAAAAGAATATGGTGTTTTAAACGGAACTGCACTTACCGATGCCATTACAACTGACTGTTTCTTAAAAGATTTTCAATTGACCTATGCAACCTTATTCAGTGGTCTTCGTCATGACAGTGGCGATCCGTTTGAATGGGGTGATAAGATGATTGAACATTATAAAGAACTGGAAATTGATCCGAAGACCAAGACACTTTTATTTAGTGACAGCTTAAACTTTGAAAAAGCTGACAAACTGTATCGTTACTTTAAAGATAAAGCAAAGGTTGCTTTTGGAATCGGAACCTATATTGCAAATGATACGGAAGTTCCGGCTCTCAATATCGTTATGAAAACAACCGCATGTAACGGCATGGATGTTGCCAAGATTTCTGATACTCCGGGCAAGGGTATGTGCAAAAATCCGGATTATGTACATTATTTACAAAGGTGTATTGACTGGCGTATGGAAAATGAATAAAAAGATAAAGTAATACAATTCGCATCGGATTTTTATTAATTCGGTGCGAATTATTATTTTTGATATTTCCATTTTTTGTAATGCCTGATATATTCATTTTTTGCAATTTTTCGACATTCCCATTTTTGAAATATCCAACATTTTCATTTTGGCAATATCCGACATTTCCATTTTGGCAATTCTTGTTGTTTTAGACAAATTATGCTACATTGGATTTAACGGTGTTTTGAATTCCATAAAATATATGAATACTTTATGAATTACTATGTGTTTTGTCGCAATCTCAATAGCATTGTAATCTCAATAGCATTTAAGGCAAACATTCGGAAAAGATATGAAAATCTATGTAAAGGGGCTTAATTCATTGAAGAAAAACAATCTGAAAATAAGCGGCAGTTATCTGGCAATTTTATTTATTATTATATTTGCACTCTTAGCCGGGAGCATTATGAATATTGCATTGGTAAGTCGTGCTGAAACAAAGAGAGTGGAGGCTGAAGGACAGATGCGTCTTGGCAGCATTTCCGGACGGGTAGACAAAAGTCTTTACCGCTCTGAATGTCTGCTTGACAGTGTGGCAATGCAAATTGAGCAGTTAATTGAAATGGATGGAGATGTATCAAAACTTCTGGATGATTATTTCTGTACCGCAACAATAGAAGAAATAAAGAACAAATCTGACGGAAATTGTTTTAGTGCTTATGCCGCATATAATGATGAACTTTATATAAACGATTTTGTGCCGGACGAGAATTTCGTGCTTGAAGAGCGTGCGTGGTATATCGGAGCGAAAAAAAGTATGGGTTCGGTTCATATTACCGAGCCGTATATTGATGCAAGTACGGGCGAAATGTGTTACAGCATTTCCAAAATGCTTTCGGATGGCTCGACCATTGTAGGGCTCGATTTTAATATGAGTGAGCTTCAACAGTATATTGAGGAGATGAATTCACAAAACACCGGGACAAGCTTTATTGTAGATTCCAACGGTATGATAGTGGGACATTCTCAGCCGGAATATGTGGGCAGAGATTACAGAAAACTGGATTTTTATAATGAGCTTGTCAACAAGGTCTTTATGCTTTACGGCAATCCTTTTGATTTCAAGGCAGATGGCGCAAAATACAATGTCTTTTCTGATAAGACCAATTACGGATGGTATCTTGTGGTATGCGTGGAATATGGGGAAGATAATTCCTTGCTCAAAGGCAATATGTTGTATATTTTTGTATTCATGATAATGATTGCAGCTGCCATTGTGATATTCTGTGTTCATATCTTTTGTGAAAAGTTGAAGGCGGAAAGATCATTGGCTGCAAAGGATGAGTATCTGAGCAAAATGAGCCATGAGTTAAAGCGTCCGCTTTCAAAGATACTGAATCGTGCTGATATTCTCAGTAGTTCGGGAAACGATGTCTTAGATGCGGGCGAAGAAATCAATGATTCTGCAAAAGAAATGGAACATTTGTTGGACAACTTTATGATAGAGTCCGAAAGTTATAATGGCTCGGAGCAAAAGAAAGAACGGAAAAAATTGGGGAAGGATTCTGTCAATCATGTGATATGGATTGTACTTGTCACGATCGTTCTTCTTGCAACAGGTATTTTTGCATTTGTTTCCAATTCCAAGGTCCAGGCGAAACTTGGGAGAAATAAGATGGAACAGGAAACGGAAGTTTATCGTGATCAGGTCAAGGAATGGGCTCTGCAAAATAAAACGGTTCTGGATGTGGTTTCAGAAAGTATTGCAGCACAGCCCGGATTTGCGGATGATTATGATTCTGCGATTGCATATCTTGATCGGGTTATATCGCAATATGATGATATATCCGTAGCATACATATGCAATCCTGAGTGGGAACATACGGTGCTTATGAATAACGGTTGGGAACCCGATGCTAACTGGCACGTTGAAGAACGACAGTGGTATATTGATACCATAGCGGCTAAGGATAATTTCAATGTTTCTGCACCTTATCTGGATGAACAGACAGGTCTTTACTGTACGACACTTAGCAAGATTGTTTATGACGAAAAAGGAAATTTTATTGGTGTTTTAGGAATTGACTATTATCTTGACAAACTGATTGGTATCCTTGGAGAAAGCTATACCGATACAGGTTATGCTTTTCTGACTGATGTGGAAGGAAATATTCTCAATCATCCCAATGAGGAATATCAGATGAAGCCCGGCTATTCGGTAAATGTTGCAGATATCTGTTACAGAACTGCCCTTTCAGAGATTGGCAGTGACTATGTATTGTTTACGGACTATGACGGTGTGCAAAAAGCGTGCTATGCAATGCAGGAAGATATTTCGGGTTTCAATGTTTTTGTTGTAAGAGATCTTTTTGATTTTATTGGCGCTGCAATTTACTCAAATCTGATATATTTTGTTGTATTTGCGGTATGTATCATTATTGTAAATGTTATTATGTATGGTATTACAATATGGCAGGCAAGGGTCAACAGGGAATTAAAAGAAGCTGCCGATAAGGCAATCAGTGCAGGTAAGGCCAAAAATGATTTCCTTGCCAATATGAGTCATGAAATCAGAACTCCGATTAATGCTGTTCTTGGTATGAACGAAATGATTATGCGTGAATCGGATGAAAAGAATATCGTGGAATATGCCACAAATATTCAGAGTTCAGGCAGAACGCTTCTTTCCATTATCAATGATATTTTGGATTTCTCTAAGATTGAATCGGGCAAAATGGAGATTGTGCCCGTTTCATATGATGTAAGCTCACTTATTTATGATATGGTTAATATGATTCGGATAAGGGCTGAGAAGAAAAAACTCAAATTTATCTACGAAATTGATGAGGAGATTCCGTCGGTCCTTTATGGTGATGATGTAAGAATCAGACAGGTTATCACCAATATTCTTACCAATGCGGTTAAATATACTCCTGAGGGCTATGTCCGGTTGAGAATGAAGGTATTGCAAATCGAGAGTGGAATGGTAAGACTTGAGGTCAGTGTAACGGATACGGGAATCGGTATTAAGGAAGAGGATATGGATAAGCTTTTTGCTTCTTTCCAACGTCTTGATCAGGAGAAAAACCGAAGTATTGAAGGTACGGGATTGGGAATGTCTATCGTGCAGCGTCTGCTGGGAATGATGGGAAGCGAACTAAAGGTTACAAGTGTTTACAGTTCCGGTTCTACCTTCTCCTTTGAACTTGAGCAGCAAATCGTAAATGCTGAGCCTATCGGAGATTTTGAGCAACGCTTTAAAGCGGCAACAGCAGAGCATACTTTTGATGGAACTGGCCGTATTGCACCAAATGCAAGAGTGTTGGTTGTTGATGATAATGAGACAAATCTGCTGGTTGCAAAAAGCCTGCTTAAACGTACGAAGGTTCATCTTGATATAGCCACAAGTGGTGCGAAGTGCATTGGGATGCTGAAAACCAAGAATTATCACATTGTTTTTCTGGATCATATGATGCCGGAAATGGATGGTATCGAGACACTCAAAAAAATTAAAGAGGAAAATCTTGCTCCTGACACCTGTTTTATTGCACTTACTGCAAATGCGATTCATGGAGCAAGACAAAGTTACCTCGATGCCGGCTTTGATGATTATCTTTCAAAGCCGTTTACAGGCGTGGATATTGAAAAGTGTCTTTTTGAACACATTCCATCAAGCCTTTGTGAAGAAGAAGTGCAAATAGACACAGGTAATGCGAATAATGAACCTAAGCAGAAAGAAGTGCAAATTGCAGAAGAAAAAGCGGAAGAAACTGTTCAAAAGACCGATGAAACGGATACGCTTTTTAGTCCCGAAGCCGGGTTGAAATATATGGGTGGGGATAATGAGGCTTATAACAGTATTCTTGCGCTTTTTGTCCGAAAGGCTCCCGAACTTTCGCAGCATATTGAACAGCTTTTTCATGAAGAAAATTGGAAAAATTATGTAATAGAAGTCCATGCTCTAAAAAGCTCATCTCTTACGATTGGTTCTAAGCAACTTTCCGAGCTGGCAAAAACGCTTGAGCTTTCCGGCAAGGCAGGCAATTATGATGTGATTAAAGAAAAGAATGCTGAGTTACTTGCTCTTTATGGAAAGGTTGCAGAGTTGGGAAAAGAATATCTTGAGGTATCGAATAAACCAGAGAGCGAGGAACAACCTGAAAATGAACAGCTTGAAGAGGTTTCGGCTGAGGTGGCAAAGGAATGCTTTCTTGCGGTCAGAGCAGCTTGTCTTGTTTATGATTTCGATGAAATTGAAAGATTATGTGAAAAGATGTCCGGGTATTCGCTAAATGGTCAGTCTTTGAAACCTCAACTTGATGAAATTGTTGCATTGGTAGAGGATTTTGAATACGAAGAGGCCGTAGATATGGCACAGAAATATGCTGACATGCTTTTTGCGGAGTGAACGAAGGATTTCGAGAAGATAACATAGTATTTCGAGGAGTGAACGAGAAAAAATGAAAGTACTTAAGAAAATAGGCGACTTTTTTGTGGCAATGGTTCCATTTTTTGTTTATGTGGGAGTGCAGTTTGTCGTTGCACTATTAGGTATGTTTACTGCACTAGCCATAGAAATAGCAGCGAGTTCGAGTATTCTGGAAACAATTTCTGTCGGAAGTGAGCTATTCATTACGATTGTAGTATATACCATATGCTTTCTGGCAGCTTTTGCTGAAATGAAAATACATCGATTTAAATTCAGGGATATTTCACCTGTCAGACAAAATGGAAGGGTTTATCTTTTAGCAGTATTCTTCGCGTTAGGTTTATTTTTTGTTTTAAAACTTGCAGAGATGCTTTTTGTAAAGGTTACAGGAGAAAATGTGGTGGAAGCAGTGCAGGAAACGGCCGGTTTCATGATCGTCATCACAGCAATAGCTTATTTGACGGAGTGTTTTGTAGAGGAATTTGTTTTCAGAGGGCTCATGACCAAAACGTTTGAAATGCGATTTCCGGTCTGGGTTGGTGCTGTTATTATTACGGTCACATATGCCCTGTGGCATTGGGATTATGTGAAAGGCTATTCTGTCTTATTTGGTGCAGTTCTGATTTTTATCCGCTACAAATTCGAAGATTTGAAGCTGTGTTTTATGGTTCATTTGATCGTGACTTTTATGTATGTTGCTATGTCTATGGTGACATGGAAGAATTACGAAGCGATGATAATGATTGGGAGTATTGTTGGGATAGTGATTGTTGTTTTGTCAATGCTATTTATGATAAAATTTGCATCGAAGGCAGAAACTGTTTCTGATCAGGTGTGAAATATGTGATTTTTTTGAGATGACCTTTTTCGATATACGATTTGAGTTTGAATGATTCAGGAGGACGATATGTACCACTTGTTAATTGTTGATGACGATAAAATAAACCTTTCTACAGCAAAAAGAGCACTATCGGATTATTATAAAATCACTGCTGTAACATCAGGCGAACAAGCATTGGATTTTTTGAAAAAAATGAGTTGTGATCTTATTCTGTTAGACATCAATATGCCGGAAATGGATGGATTTGAGGTTATGGAGAAAATACGGGAAAATCCGGAACTTGCGGAAATTCCGATTATTTTTCTTACTGCTGACAATGATCCGCAGATTGAAAGTCGTTGCCTTAAAGAAGGAGCCATGGATTTTATTACGAAGCCCTTTGTGCTGAATGTTATGCTTTCGAGAATCGGTCATGCTCTTGAATTGGAAGCGCTCCGCCGTGATCTTGCGGGACAGTTGGAAGCTCGTACCATGCATATAAAGCAAATTCAGGAAATGATGGTTTTGGGTATGGCAGCAATGGTAGAGAGCCGGGACCTTTCCACAGGCGGACATATCAAGCGGACAAGTATGGTCGTGAGAATCTTTGCAGAAAGACTTTCGAATGAACAGGATGGATTATCGAACAGCTTTCTTGATATGGTTGTCAGAGCTGCGCCAATGCATGATTTGGGAAAGATTGCAGTCAATGACAGAATTCTTCGCAAGCAGGGAAGATTTACACCTGAGGAATATGCTGAGATGAAAAAACATTCTGCTGAGGGAGCTAAAATTGTTAAGCAGATTTTGGAAGATATCGAGGAAGCTGATTTTGTAAAAGTTGCCGAAAATGTTGCTCATTATCACCATGAAAAGTGGGATGGCTCAGGGTATCCGGATGGGTTGTCAGGAGAAGAAATACCAATTGAAGCAAGGATAATGGCGCTTGCGGATGTGTTTGATGCACTTGTCAGCATACGGTGTTATAAGGAAGCTTATACTTACGATAAGGCCTTTTCGATAATCGAGGAATCGATTGGAACACATTTTGATCCAAAGCTTGGAAAGATGTTTTTAAAATGCCGTCCTGAATTAGAAACTTTGTATGATTCGGTCGGCGATGATTCAAAGCAGTTTGAAATAAATTGATGAATTAATGTCATATAGTGCGGATAATGCGCAGGCGCCATGTGGAAAATGTCTTTTGTCGCATAAACATGAGAACAAATTTAGTTAGGAAGAAATAATGGAAAAATACATTTTAGCAATTGATCAGGGTACAACCAGCAGCAGAGCGATTTTATTTAATAAGAGGGGGGAAATGGTTGCAAGTGCCCAAAAGGAATTCCCGCAGTATTTCCCAAAGCCGGGCTGGGTTGAACAGGATGCCAATGAAATCTGGCTCTCGGTTTTAAATGTTTATATGGAAGTGCTGGTGCGTGGAAAAATAAAAGCGGAAGAGATTGCAGCCATTGGAATTACCAACCAGAGAGAAACGGCGATTGTCTGGGATAAAAATACCGGAGAACCGATTTATCATGCCATTGTATGGCAGTCCCGTCAGACAGCAGAGATTTGTAAACAATTAGCTGAAGACGGCAGGGAAGACATGATACGCGAAAAAACAGGACTGTTGATTGATCCTTATTTCTCTGCCACTAAAATAAAATGGATTCTGGATAACGTAGACGGCGCAAGAGAAAAAGCGAATAGGGGTGAATTGTTGTTTGGAACCGTTGATTCGTGGCTGGTATACAAAATGACAGGTGGAAAAGTACACGCAACGGATTACAGTAATGCATCAAGAACCTTGTTGTACAATATCTATGACTTAAAGTGGGATGGAGAATTGCTTGCTTTATTTGGAATACCGGCTTCCATGATGCCCAAGGTATGCCCTTCGAGCGGAATGTTTGGCAAGACAGAAGGAAAGTTTTTTGATACTGCTATTCCGATTATGGGGATTGCGGGAGATCAGCAGGCAGCTTTGTTCGGACAGATGTGTTATGAACCCGGTATGGCAAAAAATACCTATGGTACAGGGTGCTTTATGTTGATGAACACCGGTACAAAACCCGCAAAATCAGAGCATGGCATGTTGACTACCATTGCATGGGGAATTGACGGAAAGATCGAATATGCACTGGAGGGCAGTGTGTTTGTTGCCGGAAGTGCCATTCAGTGGCTGCGTGACGGATTAAAGATGATTGATAGTGCGCCGCAGAGTGAGGAACTGGCCGAAACAGTTCCGGACAGTGACGGTGTTTATGTGGTTCCCGCCTTTGTCGGGTTAGGGGCGCCTTACTGGAAACCGGATGCAAAGGGGGCTGTGTTTGGATTAACCCGTGGAACCACAAAAGCCCATTTTGTCAGAGCCACTTTGGATTCTCTTGCCTATCAGTCCACGGATATCATTCGTGCCATGATGTTAGACAGCGGGATTGAACTGCAGAAACTGAAAGTAGACGGCGGTGCGGTAAAAAACAATCTTTTAATGCAGTTTCAAAGTGATATTCTGGGTGTACCGGTAGAACGCCCGGTTGTCAGTGAAACAACAGCATTGGGAGCTGCATATCTGGCAGGACTTGCTGCCGGATTTTGGAAAAGCAGGGAAGAGCTTTCTGATAATTATCAGGTGGACAGAGTGTTTGAACCGTCGATTTCCAAAGAACAGAGAGAGCAGCTGTTAAGCGGTTGGGAAAAAGCCGTGCGGGCAGCCTGCGCATTCTAAGCTGAATTTTATGGGATGTACGTCGTCCTTACAGAAAATGATATATCTTTGCCGCTTCATACTTCGGTTTTTAGCCCTTCTAAGCGGCATGCTCACAAAGTATGATTAAATGCCCGGTTTCAAAACTCAGACTTCGTCTTCGGACAGTTGAAACCGGGCATTCTTTTTGTTCGCTTATGCTGCTAAGAATGGCACAAAACCTCGTAAAAGCCGGCGGACAAAGATATATCATTTTCTGTAAGGACGACTTGCTATTGCATTTTTGATTGGTACATGCAAGAAAAAAAACCGGAAAGGAAGAAAAAGAATATAAAAAAGATTATTGCAAAAGATATTACAAAAAGTGTGGCAAAAAAAAAATGCTATGGTATAATAGTATCAGATTAGTCTGTAGGAGTATGCCATGGACATTAGTAAGATATGTTTTAACTGTATGAAAGGTGAAGTAAATGAAGAGGGTGTCTGTAATTGCTGTGGAAAGCAGTTTTCGGATATCAAGCTTAGTGAGCGCTATTTACCGGTCGGCAGTTTTTTAAGAGAAAAATACCTAATGGGCAAAGTTCTCGGCGAAGGGGGCTTTGGCATTACATATATTGGTTATGATATTAATCTGGATGCACAGGTTGCGATTAAGGAATTCTTTCCCAGCAATTTTGCAAGCCGTGAAAAAGCCGGTCCCAATGTCATTCCGCATGAAGGAGATGCTGAGGATTTCTTTATTAAACAAAGAGACCGTTTTTTGGGTGAGGCAAAGCGTCTGGCCAAATTCCGCAATACACCGGCAGTTGTTTCCGTGCTGGATTTCTTTAAGGACAATGGAACTGCATATTTGGTTATGAATTACATCGACGGGATGACTCTTCGCAGATTGTTGGATTATTCAGACGGAAAGATTACGGTGGAAGAGACTTTAAAAATCATTGAGCCGATTATGCTGGCTCTAAAAGAGATTCATGACAGTGGCTTTATTCATCGCGATATCAGTCCGGATAATATCATGATTTCTAATGAAAACAACCGTGTTTATCTGATTGATTTCGGTACAGCACGTACCAATTCATCCGAATCCGAAAAGACAATATCCGTATTCAAAAAATCCGGCTATACACCTCCGGAGCAGTTACGGACCAAAGGAAATCAGGGACCGTGGACGGATATTTATGCATTGTGCGCAACCATTTATCGTTGTATTGTCGGTGCTAAGCCGTTAGATGTTACGGATCGCTTATTTGGCGAGGTCTTACATAAGCCGAGCGAATACGGGATTAAGATTGCTCCTGCCATTGAAGATGCAATTATGAAAGGTCTGGAGATTCATAATGAAGACCGTTTCCAGAGCATGGACGAATTGTATGATGCTATTTACAAGACCGATGCATGGCAAAATGTCAGTACCGAAGAATATACCAAAGTAATTGAAGCGGTACGCAATTACAAAAAGCAGGGCGATACCAAAGACAAGGTAAAAGAGGCTATTAAGCGGCAGACCAATGCCAATGCCAGTCCGGCTCTGTTCGTGGATGCATCACAGTATGATGATGAACATGTTGCGGTTATGGATGTAGTCAGACAGTATAAAGAAAGTCCGGAATACAAAGCTGCTTACGATCGTTTCGTAAAAGAAGATCCGGAGTACTTGCGTCAGCTTGAATATCAAAAAATAAAAGAAGTTGTTCGTGCATATAAGGCTTCCAAATATCCGAATATTCATGAAAGTCAGTTGATTGATGATATTATGACGGAAATGGGAACCGCCATTTCTGAGCAATAGTCGCAACTTTTCGCGCTTTTTATTATTCGTAGCCTTTTGAGGATACAGTCGTCCTTACAAAAAATATATATCGTTGCCGCCTCATACTTCGGTTTTTAGCTTTTCTAAGCGGCATGCTCACAAAAATTTAATAAATGCCCGGTTTCAAAACTCAGACTTCGTCTTCGGACAGTTGAAACCGGGCATTATTTTTGTTCGCTTATGCCGCTAAGAAAATGTTTTTGCATGAATAGTTCTTTCTGTGGATTGAGATACTATATTAAAAAAAGATTTGGAAGGTGTTTTGATATGGATAATCAACAAACGACAGAGGCAATGGATTATGCAATGCATGCAATCGGAAGTCAGAGTGCAAAGATGCCAAGACCTGTGTATATCCGCGAATGTGCATCCATTGTGGGACAAAAAGAAGGAAGCGGTCCTTTGGGAGAGCTTTTTGACATGGTTGGAGAAGATGAAATGTTCGGATGCAAGACCTGGGAAGAAGCCGAAAGTACCCTGCAAAAAGAAGCAGTGTCACTGGTGCTTGGAAAGGCGAAGGAAGAGCAAGAGAATATTCATTTTTTGCTGGCTGGTGATTTGCTTGGACAGACTATTGCATCTTCCTTTGGTATTAAAGAATTGGATATCCCGTTTTTTGGCTTATTCGGTGCCTGTTCAACAAGTGGCGAAGCACTTGCTCTGGCTAGTATGATTTTGGGTGGCGGATTTGCAGAAAACGTGATCTGTGTGACGTCCAGTCATTTTGGAAGTGCAGAAAAAGAATTCCGCTTCCCAATGGAATACGGTGGACAGAGACCACCATGCTATACCAGAACTGTAACCGGGAGCGGGGCTTTTTTGGTATCCCTTAAGAAAGGAGAACATCCTTATGCCTGTATCAGCGGGATTACAGTCGGAAAAATTGTCGACATGAACATGAAAGATACCTTTAATATGGGATGTTGTATGGCACCGGCAGCTGCCGATGTAATAGAGGCTAACTTTAAGGATTTTCAGCGTTCGCCCAAAGATTATGACAAGATTATTACCGGAGATTTAGGTAAGGTGGGACAGGAGGCTTTATTCCATCTTTTGGAGGAAAAAGGGTATGATATTTCACAAAAACATACCGATTGCGGAATGGAAATGTTCGATCCGTCACAGGCGGGAACCGAATCCGGCGGTAGCGGATGCGGATGTGCGGCATCAGTTCTTTCTGCATATATTCTGCCCAAATTGCAAAAAAAAGAATGGAACAGAGTGCTGTTCGTTCCGACCGGCGCGTTATTAAATAAAACCAGCTACAATGAGGGACAGCCTATTTTGGGGATTGCCCATGCAATTGTTTTGGAAAGTTTGGAAAGTTCTGTATTTTTTTCGTAAAAAATATTCTTATTTTTTTTTAATTATGTTATAATAGGCGATATAGTATGGAATGATACTGGATTAGATTGTTTTTTAGGGTATTATACTATCAGATTAATAATATTCCGGAGGTACGAAAGTGAAACTATTGGGGGTTATTAAAGGAAATAAGGACGAAAGTGAAGCAGCAAGAATCAATCGCACGGTCTATTTGTGTTTCTTGATGGAAGTTACTGTAATCTTTTTGACTTATCTTTTGGAAGTGATTAAAGGCAGCAGAACATTTGGCTATTTTTTGCTGACGGCTTTGACGATTATTGTCCCGGCAACGGTTTTGTTTTTATTCTTAAAGAAGGATGCCGAATATCGTTATTTCCGTTCGTGGCTGGTAGCATTGTTTGGAGTTTTATATGCGTTTGTAATTTTTACTACCACGTCTAAGCTGGCATTTACTTATGCCATGCCGATTATGCTGGCAATTATCATGTATAATTCAGTACAGTTATCTATTCTTTCGGGTGTTGCAGCGATTTTACTCAATGTCATACAAGTAATTGTTTCTGTAGTAAAAAATGGCGGCATAAGTGCAAAGGATATGGCAGATGCTGAGATTCAGATTATTATTTTGCTGTTTATTATGATTTATTCCATAATTGCAAACCGTTCTGCCAATATCAGCAATAAAGAAAAGGTTGAAAAGGTTGAAACGGAGCAGGAAAAGACAGCGAAGCTTTTGGAACATATCATGTTTGTTTCCAAAGTCATTACCAAAGGTATTTTTACTGTCAGCGGCAAAATGACAGAGCTTGGAGAATCGGTTTCCAATACTCTGGGGGCAATGGAAGAGGTTAGCGCCGGCAGTACAGAAACTGCAGAATCAGTTCAGACACAGTTATTAAAAACAGAAGAGATTCAAAATCATATTTCCGATGTTCAGAGGGCCGCGGACGAAATTGTAGAGAATATTGCCAATACTAAAGTTGCAATTCAAAAAGGTAATGCGGATATCGAATTGCTGATTTCGCAGGTTGCTGCAACAGAAGCCTCCGGTAATCATGTAAAAACAGAATTATCAGAGCTTGATGAATATACTAACCAGATGCATTCCATCGTGGAATTAATCAACAACGTTGCGGATCAGACATCTCTATTGTCATTAAATGCCAGCATTGAAGCTGCAAGAGCCGGTGAAGCCGGAAAAGGTTTTGCTGTCGTTGCATCCGAGATTTCATCTTTGGCAGCCCAGACACAGGAAGCTACGGAAGAGATTGAGACGTTGATTAACAATATTTCTGAAGAACTTAGTGAGGTGGTTGCCGCGATTAATAATCTGATTTCCATGAATCGCCAGCAAAATGAGAGTGCCGGAAATGCGGCCGACAGTTTTGGTAAGATTGAAAAGAGTGCTGCCTTTATTGAAGACAGTTCTGCAGAATTAAATGGTAGCATTTCCCAGTTAGCAGATGCAAACGCTGGCATTGTGGAAAGTATTCAGAATATTTCAGCTATTACAGAAGAAGTATCAGCTCATGCACATGAAACATATGCAAGTAGTGAAAAGAATACGGAGATTGTATCTCAGGTAATTGACATTGTTTCTTCATTAAGTGATCAGGCTGAGGAATTGGCAAAACAGCAGTAAATATTGCATAAATAAGATACTGTGTACTGGGGGGAACTGACATGTCAATCATAGCGCTGTTGTATTATTTAGTCGCATTGATAGCTGCGCTGATTTTATTAAATGCTTATAAAAAAGGAACTACAATCGGTAAAAAAATTGGCAAGGTAATGCTTGCCACTTTTTTGCTGGTTGTTTTTTATTCATTCCAGTTAACGGTGGAGAACAGCACGATACGTTCTTTTGCAATGAGTATGTTTTTTATTGCTACAGACGTTATGCTGATCTTGTTTTATGATTATATTTTGGAGTTTATCAGCTGGAACAAAAAGGTTCCGAAGGCAGTATTATATTGTATGTATATTGGTGCCGGAATTGATATGGTGTTCTTTTTGCTGAATCCATATAATCAGATGACGGTATCGTATATTGATTCGACGTTTGTTGATACGCATGTCCTGACTTATATACCGAATCCCCCATTTTATTATCACACATTTTTTGTTGTCGTCATGGTTATGATTGTTGCGGCATTACTGGTTTTAAAGTGTGGGGAAACACCAAGGGTATACTGGAAACGATATTATATGTTGATTTTCGGTATTTTACTGGCGGTTGCGGTCAATTTGATGAATTTGTATCAGGCTGATTTTTTTGTTCTGGATTTATCATCGGTTTTATACTGTTTTATTGGTATGTTAATGTATTACAATACTTTCCGGTATCTGCCTGCGGTTACCATGAATATTACCAGACGGATGATTTTGAACTATCTGAGTGAGCCGGTAATTTTGTTTGACTATGACGGATGGCTGACAGATTTTAGTAAATCTATTTTAAAGGTAATGCCCAATGCCCATTTTAATATCGGTTCCATGACGATTGACGAATTTGTAAACAGCGGCAATTTTATCGGTTTCCGACCGGTCGATACGGATCAGGATTTTGACTGGACCACCAGAATCGGCGGAGAGGATTATACATACAGTATTAAATATCGTTGTATGACAGATGCCAAAGGCAGGAGCCTTGGTAAGATTTTTGTTTTTCATGATATTACTTCCATGCGTGATACATACTTTAATTTGGAGAAATCCCTGTTGTATGATCCACTCACGGGCTTGTACAATAAGCAGAGTTATCTTCAGCAGATACCACAATGGGATAATAAGCGTTACTGGCCGGTTGCGGTAGCTGTTTGCAATATCAATGGTTTGAAACGAATTAATGACCAATACGGCACGGAATATGGTGATGCAGTCATGAAGCAGCTCGCGTATTTTGTAAAGATGCATGCCGGTGAAGATGCCTATGTTGCTAAGCTAGAAGGCGGAGATATTCTCGCTGTATTGGAAGAAACTACCCATAACGAGACTGTCGAGATTTGTGAAGATATAAAAAAGGATTTAGAAGGATTTTATGGGCGAGATGTTTTGATCCATCTTGAATATGGAGTTGCGGTTAAGGAAGATGCTATTACGACAATGGAACAGATTCTCGGGGAAGCAAAGAGCAGTATGCAGAATAAAAAGATGCTCCGAGACAACTCCATGAGTAGTTCTTTAGTTGATTCTTTAAAACAGACACTGAGTGAAAGCGATTATGAAACAGAAGAACATGTGGAAAGAACCAGAGAGATGTCCTCCCGACTTGGTAAAGCCTTGAATCTTTCCGATACGGATATCGGTAAGCTGGAGCTTTTGGCCATTATGCATGATATTGGAAAAGTTGCGATCCCTCATCAGGTTTTACTTAAAAAAGGCAAGCTGAGTGATGAAGAATTCGAAATCATGAAACAGCACACCATCAAGGGATATCGAATTGCAAATGCATCACCGGAGTTATCCGGCATCGCGGACTGTATCCTTTCACATCATGAAAAATGGGATGGAACAGGTTATCCGAACAAATTAAAAGGGGAAGATATTCCACTTTTAGCACGTATTATTTCAGCAGTTGATTCCCACGATGTTATGGTACATGATAGACCTTATCATCATGCCATGCCGGAGGAGGATGCCATTAAGGAATTGCGCCGATGTGCGGGAACACAGTTTGATCCTCACATTATAGAAGTATTTACCAGATTGTTGGAGGAAGAGGAACTGCCCAAAATACAAAAAGCACGGGAAGCTGCGGCTAACTGATACTCCAAGCAAAAGTGTAATAGAAAAGAAAAATGTAAAACGCAAGAAAGAAGATGGAGTTAATCATGCGAGAGATGGAATTTAAAATGGAGCGGGAAGGATTGCTTGCGGTGGGAGATAAGGTTACAGTAACCGAGGGACTTTTGCCGAGTTGTTATTATTATACCATTGATCCATCCTTAGCCATGTCGGGCAATATTCCTTTTCGTGAGCGTTTGATGGTAAAAGAGGGGACTGTGGTTGATATTGTGGAAAATGCAAGAGGTTTTTATGTCACAGTCAATTTTGCGGAAGGGTAAGAAATTATTACTAATGGTATTTTGAATCCATGATACCAACGGATTGCTACGCACTTTGTGCTCTCGTAGTATGACCTTTTGACCCTGGTATCATTTTATAGATGGTAATTCATAACCTATAAAAGTAGGAAACACGAGGAGGAAATAAGATGAAAAAAATCAGTACAGACAAAGCACCCGCAGCAATCGGGCCTTATTCACAGGGAATTATTGCAGGAGATTTTTTATTTGCATCCGGTCAGATTCCGATTATTCCGGAAACAGGAATGATAGCGGAAGGTGATATTACTGTTCAGGCAGAACAGGCTTTAAAAAATGTCGGAGAAATCTTAAAGGAAGCGGGTGGAAGTTATGATAATGTCGTAAAAACCACTTGTTTTCTGGCTGACATGAATGATTTTGCGGCATTTAATGAGGTATATGGACAGTTTTTTGTCAATACACTTCCGGCCAGAAGCTGCGTTGCCGTAAAAACATTGCCCAAAAATGTACTTTGTGAAGTCGAAGTGATTGCATATTTAAAAAAATAAAGTATAACATCTGACTTTTCGGTTATTCTATTCTTATTGATACAACAAATGCAACGGTGAGTGGCAAATTAATATTTGATATTCACAGCATTAAAATTTGAATAGAATGGAGAAAAAAGATGAGTTATATTACAGCTTTTTTAGTTGGTGGCGTAATATGTGCGCTCGTACAAATTTTAATGGAAAAAACAAAAATGCTTCCCGGCAGAATTATGGTTCTATTAGTCTGCCTGGGAGCTTTTTTAAGTTTTATCGGGCTCTATCAACCTTTTGCGGATTTTGCGGGGGCCGGCGCAAGTGTACCTCTGACCGGATTTGGACATGTTTTAATGAAAGGTGTAAAAGAGGCTGTGGATTCAGAAGGATTTATCGGTATCTTTAAGGGTGGATTTAAAGCCGGAGCAGCAGGATGCAGCAGTGCGCTGATTTTTTCCTATCTGGTATCCTTGATTTCCAAACCGAAAATCAGAAAGTAATATCTGAAAGCATCCTGATATAGTGGTTTCTGTTTATGATAACAAAAGCCGCCAATGTTTATGACAGTAGCTTAAATTGGATGCCCATGGCGGTAAGGGAGGACACAAAGTCTCCGTCCCAGACATTATCAATGGTTTTGTCCATGATGAAGGTATCATAGGAAGTACCTGTAATGCATTTTAAAGAGCCGTTTTCAAAACGGATATTGACTGCAAGCGATTTGATATGTGATGCATTGGGATATGTCTGTGAATTAGATTTTAACCGTTCCAGATAATGGTCTCCGGCATGAAGAACTAATTTAAAAGATACCGGTGAACGATTTCCTTTAATCAGGGAAAAGCAGATGGGGCGCATCTGTTTCCAGGAAGAAAAGGGGCCGGGAATTTCCATGGGATTTCCGGCATTATCAGTGCCTTTAAAAAAAGAATTAACAGTGTGGCCGTCGATGACGAAAGTGTTGAAGGTGACAATAGTGGCTTCTTCCAGACAAAAACTGTCAAATGCCTCACTGCCAAGCAGTTTATTCATAAAATCTTTGATTCCGGTTATTTCAATTGAAATCATATTGCCTCCCAAGTTATATATAGATTACTTTCGACGGTATTAGCTTAGCATATTTTAGAGATGCTTTCCAGTCTTTCCATAATGGCAATGAAGCCAATGTGGTCTTTTATGCAAAGAAAGTAAAAGTTATTTCCGCTTCACAACAATTTTCGATATTTATAGCTTCACAACAATTTTCAATATTTATCTTTTCAAATGTATTATTATGTGCTATTATATGTAGTAATTAAAACTACATCGAAGTATACGGAGATTGTTATGTACAAAATATTAATTGATAGCTGCGGTGAATTTACTAAGGAAATGGAAGAAAATCCTGTTTTTCAGCATGTTTCTTTAAAGTTGCAGGTTGGGGAATGGCATCAGGTTGATGACGAAACCTTCAATCAGGCAGAGTTTTTAGATATATTAACTCGTACGGATGCCTGCCCGAAATCGGCATGTCCTTCGCCGGAGCAATATATGGAGCATTTTGATGGTTGTGATGAAGTATATATCGTGACATTGTCCGGTAGTCTGAGTGGAAGCTATAACAGTGCAAGGACAGCTATGGAAATGTATTATGAAGATCATGAGGATGCCAAAATTCATGTGTTTGATTCTTGTTCTGCCTCTATTGGGGAAACTTTACTTGGATTGAAAATTTTTGAATTGAAGGAATCAGGACTTGATTTTGAACAGGTTGTAATTCAGGGCGAGCAGTATAAAGATGATCAGACCACATATTTTGTTCTTGATAATCTGGATACTCTGCGCAAAAACGGAAGACTGACCGGAATTAAGTCAATTGTGGCATCTACATTAAATATCAAACCTGTTATGAGTGCGGATAATACGGGAACGATTACCCAGTTAGGACAAAAAATCGGAGTGCGAAAAGCTTTGATCAGTATGTGTGAAGAAATCGTAAAAGATAAGCAGATTACCCCCGGCAGAGATTTGATGATTTCACATTGCAATGCAAAAAAAAGAGCTTTATATGTAAAGGACATATTAGAAAAGACCGGCTTGTTTGCCTCAATTAATATTTTAGATACGAGAGGTATCAGTAGTATGTATGCCAATGATGGCGGCATTATTGTTGCGGTTTGAGGAATGAAAAGCGGGGAAGTGTGATAACCTCGCCATTTGACATATGATATTCCTTTTTGGATGAAGAAATGACATGGTTTAGATTTAGAACCGTGTCTTTTTTTATCAGGACAAATTCTTTATGGTTATTTACCCAGCGATAAAAATCCCTGATTTCCCCAAGCATGGTGAGAGTAGAACCGTTGTCTAAATGTACATAAACAAAGTGATTGATTTCCTGGGCATAAATTATCTGCTCCAAAGGAACATAGTAAGTTTCATTTTCACTTCGAATCTCTACTTTCGGAACGATAGTTTGCATTTGTTCTTTATGCGCGTCTTTGATTAGCTGGTGAAGTGTTGCTGCAATTAGGGGTTTTTGAATGGTTAGTAGTCCTTCGATGACATTTTGATAGGAAAAAGGAATGTCTTCCGGCAGAATTAATGCAATTTTACCGGGAACATTAGCACTTTTTAATGCATCTATAACAGATCTGCCATGATCCTCGGTTTCATAGATATCCAGAAAAAAGAGCTCATATTTCATGGGGGCACGCATCAGACTTTGGGAATCTCCATAAGAATCGATATATAAAGTTCCGGTCTCATTTGACAGGACATCATTGGCACGTCCCAAAAGTCTTTCCGTCTGTTTGCGGTCTGCAATATTATCTGCAAGTACAGCAATATACATTTTGATTACCTCCCCTTTACATTATAGTATGGTGATGTTTAATGATGCATGCGTTAAATAGTAACAAAGTGCCAGTTGTAGAAATAAAATCAGTGGCATTCCATATAAAAAATACCAATGTCTTGTTTTATGGTGAAATAAAAACATGCCAATTGTGGTACCCAGACTGCCACCGAAAAATGCAACAGAAAAGAGAGTTGACTCAGGAATACGCCAAATTTTTTTTCTGGCATTATGTTTATCGATTCCCATTAAAATCAAACCTAACAGATTAAAAAAGATTAAATATGATGCAATGACCATAATGACATTCACGCTAATACGCTCCTTCAAATCCCTTATCGTCGTTTACAATATAAACGATATAAACGAATTGCTCCGTTGCTTTGCAACTTTCGTAATTCAAATCCCTTTTCCTGCAAGCAGGAACGGTATTTGACTTTTCGACCTTTACATCTAAAATATCACAAAATTGTAAAGGCTGCCACATAATTCACAAATCTATGATTGAGATAAATTATGCAGTTTTTACCAGACGTAACTCTAATATCCTTGAATTTACAATCATGGTTTAGTAAAATAACAATGTATGCGTAGTTTCGCAGCAAGAAAGGACGAATGAAAATGATTAAAGTAGGAATTATCGGAGCAACAGGCTATGCGGGAGGCGAATTGGTAAGACTTTTAACGCAACACAAGGATGCGGAAATTGTTTGGTATGGCTCCAGAAGTTATATAGACCAAAAGTATTCTTCTGTTTACGGAAATATGTTTCAGATAGTAGATGATAAATGTATGGATGACAACATGGAGCAGCTTGCCGATCAGGTGGATGTGATTTTTACGGCGACACCTCAGGGGCTGTGTGCATCCTTAGTCAATGAAAACATTTTAAGCAAAGTAAAGATTGTGGACTTGAGTGCGGATTTCAGAATTAAAGATGTCTCTGTATATGAAAAGTGGTATGGTATCGAGCATAAATCTCCGCAGTATATCGAGGAGGCTGTTTATGGTCTTTGTGAGATTAACAGAGAAGATGTGAAAAAAGCACGTTTGGTGGCAAATCCCGGTTGCTATACGACCTGTTCCATTCTGACTGCATATCCGCTTGTCAAGGAAGGTCTCATTGATGTTCATACACTGATCGTGGATGCTAAATCCGGCACTTCCGGAGCCGGCAGAGGTGCAAAAGTCAATAACCTTTATTGTGAAGTGAATGAGAATATCAAGGCTTATGGAGTGGCAACCCATCGTCATACTCCGGAGATTGAGGAACAGTTGGGGTATGCGGCAGGTGAACCTATCTTCATCAATTTCACTCCGCACCTTGTACCCATGAACAGAGGTATTCTGGCTACAGAATATGCAATGCTTAAGAGAAAAGCCGACGGCAGCCTACCGACCTATGAGGAAATCAAGGCAGCCTATGATAAATACTATGCAAATGAGAAGTTTGTCCGTGTGCTGGAAAAGGGTGTTTATCCGGAAACCAAATGGGTGGAAGGAAGTAATTATGTGGACATCAACTTTAAGATTGATGAACGTACCGGTCGCATCATTATGATGGGTGCCATCGATAATCTGGTAAAGGGTGCTGCCGGACAGGCAGTTCAGAACATGAATCTGTTATTTGATCTTCCCGAAGATGAAGGACTGGATCTTGTACCGATGTTTCCGTAGGAGTTGCGTATGAATGCAGAAAATGTCTTTGGTTTTGTAATATATCTGATGGTGGCCATGTTTATGGCAGGAATTGGAATTTTTCAATTGAAAAGCAAATCTCCGGTAGGATTTTATTCCGGCGAGAAGCCACCAAGAGAAGATGAACTGTCTGATGTAAAGGCATGGAATAAAAAGCATGGACTGATGTGGCTGTTTTACAGTGTAATTATTATGGTATCCTATGGGATAGGCGCCATGATGGGCGACACAGTCTGGTGTGTGATTCCCATGTGTGGCGGAATCATAATTCCTATACCAATTATGATTTGGTATCATCATAAATTGATGAAAACCTATCTAAAAAAATAGCAAAGAAAAAGCGAAAAGAAAGGTATAAAAGGAAGGCATAAGAGATGAAAATAGCATGGTTTTGTATTCCGGCTCATGGACATACGAATCCGACATTGGGGCTGGTAAAAGAAATGACAGCAGCCGGTCATGAAATTGTTTACTTTTCTTTTGAACAGTTCCGTGAAAAAATTGAAAATGCCGGGGCTGAGTTCGTACCTTGTGATGGATATGATTTTGAAATGGAAGATAAGGAAAATGGAGACCGCGTAGGGAAGGATATGGTTTTTGCCACGAAACTTCTGGTGCGCTCAACATTGGCTTTGGATGATATGGTTGCAAAAAAAGTTGCAGAGATTAAACCGGATTTGATTGTATCCGATTCAGTTGCATACTGGGGAAAGCTTATAGCAATGAAGTATCATATTCCATATGTTTCATCGACAACAACCTTTGCGTTCAATGACCATTCTTCAAGGTACATGAATCAGGGAATTGGCGAATTGTTTAAAATGCTGTTTTCCATGCCTAAAATTAATAAGGAAATGAAAAAATTACAGGAGAAAGGATATCCTGTAAAAAGCATTTTGGAAGTCGTAAAAAATGATAATGAAACCAATACGATTGTATATACTTCGAAGGAATTCCAGCCATGTGCGGATACATTTTCGGATAAATATTGTTTTATTGGTCCTTCCATCAGACCGGTTTTAAGTCCAATGGAGAAGACGGCCAAAAAGACCATATATATATCCATGGGAACGGTAATGAAGAATAAAGAAATTTACAAAAATTGCGTGGATGCACTTCGGGATACCGACTATCAGGTAATTATTTCTTTAGGTGAAAATGTGGAAGAGTATGTGGATTTGCCCAATCATATTAAAGTGTATGATTCCGTAGATCAAATGGCTGTGCTGTCCATTGCAGATATATTTCTGACGCACTGTGGAATGAATTCAACTTCAGAAGCTTTATATTATGAAGTGCCACTTATCTTATTTCCACAGACACCCGAGCAGGGCGCAGTTGCAAAGAGGGTAGAAGAGCTTGGTGCCGGCGTGAAATTGCCGTCTACAGAGAAGGATGTTATACGCCAGACGATAGAAGAAGTGCTTGACAATGAAAATTACAAGTCGGCAGCAAAAGACATTTCAAAAGGATTTAAATGCTGTGGTGGTGTAAAGGCGGCAAGAGAATATCTGGAAGGATTATTTGCTTCCCTGGAAAAAGACATATAAGAACATGATATGATGATATGCTTGAAATGGCAGAATTTGCTTTTGCTTACAATAAGGTATATGATATGTGAGTGTCAAAAGCAAATTTTGCCACTTTATTGATGTATATCATTGCCTCTATTTGTGCAAGCACATTGCAAATTATACTTTTGGCACTTACTTAATATGAAAATATTGCGAAAAGATTGAGTTTATACTTACAATATCTTGAATTTCACAAGGTCATTCAGTATCATATAGCAAGAGTGTTGCATTATGGTTGGGAGGAAAAGGTTATGGCAGACAGTTGTGACACATGTGTCAATTACATATATGATGAAGATTATGAATGTTATTGCTGTGACTGTGATCTGGATGAAGATGAAATGAGCAGGTTTTTAAGCGGCAATTATAAGGAATGTCCCTATTATCAGCTGGATGATGAATATCTGATTGTACGGCATCAGATGTAGAGGAGAAAACAAATGATTCGAGCAATGACATTGGAAGATTATGAAAACGTTCATGCATTATGGATGAAAATCAAGGGCTTTGCAATTCGCAGCATTGATGATTCCAAAGAAGGTGTGGAGCGCTTTTTAAATAGAAATCCGGGCATCAGTGTGGTGGCGGAAGAAGACGGGAAGATTGTAGGAGCCATTCTTTGCGGGCATGACGGCAGAAGAGGCTGTATGTATCATGTATGTGTAGATCCTGAGTATCGTTTGAAGGGAATCGGGAAAAGCATGGTTGTGTTTGCCATGGAAGCTCTGCGGAAAGAGAAAATAAACAAAGTTTCCCTGATTGCATTTACGAAAAATGATGTTGGAAATGCATTTTGGAAAGAGATTGGCTGGACCGGCCGAAAAGATTTGAACTATTATGATTTTACATTAAATACGGCTAATATTGAGGCATTTAATCAATAGAAGTAGTTTGTAATCCGGTAAGAGGCAAAAGTCAGAAATCAACGGACTGCTACGCACTTTGTGCTCTCCCCGGTATCATAATTGTAAAACGATAAAAAGACAGTAGAAAGAGGCAATTATCATGGAACAAAGAGAAATGGAAAAAATCATGCAGAAAGCAGAGGTTTTAATAGAGGCATTACCTTATATTCAGAGATTTAACCGAAAAATCATTGTGGTTAAATATGGCGGAAGTGCTATGAGTGATGAGGAATTACAAAAAAATGTCATCAAAGATGTTACCTTGCTGAAACTTGTCGGATTTAAACCGATTATTGTGCATGGTGGTGGAAAAGCCATTAGTAAATGGGTTGGAAAAGTCGGAAAAGAGGCTGAGTTTATCAACGGACTTCGTGTGACAGACGCAGAGACCATGGAAATTGCAGAAATGGTTCTTTCCCGTGTCAATAAAAGTCTGGTTACCATGGTTCAGGAGCTGGGTGTGAAGGCCGTAGGAATCAGTGGAAAAGATGGCGGTTTATTAAAGGTTGAAAAAAAATATTCCGACGGAAAGGATATTGGTTACGTTGGCAATATCAAAGAAGTAGACAGTAAGATTTTATATGATCTTTTAGATAATGATTTCCTCCCCATCGTAGCTCCGATCGGACTGGATGATAATTATGAGACCTACAATATCAATGCTGATGATGCCGCCTGTGCTATCGCAAAAGCCGTAGGTGCAGATAAACTGGTATTCTTAACGGATATCGAAGGCCTATATCGTGATATTAATGATAAGAGTACATTTATCTCCAGACTGACTGCATCGGAAGCGGATGAGTTGATTGACAGCGGTGTAATCGGCGGAGGTATGCTGCCGAAGTTAAATAACTGTACTTCTGCAATTAAATGCGGCGTATCACGGGTTCATATCTTAGACGGAAGAGTTCCGCATTGTCTCCTTTTGGAAATCTTTACTAAACAAGGTATCGGAACTGCCATTTTATCGGATGATGATAATCTTGCCAAGGGGATTCAGCGCGATAAGTTCTGCCCGGAGCACGGTCTGTAAATTATATTGATGCGTTATGGAAACAAATGATAAATGATCGGCGTTAGTGTTGACCGAAGATAATGCAGTAAACGGAAGAAGTTATTATAGCAATTTAGAAACCATTGCACTAGAATACGTATAAGGATTGTGACGTGAGGAGATAATACAATGAGTGAAAAAATGCGAGCTTACATAGAGGAAGCGGAAAGTGCACTTTTGCATACATACAATCGTTATCAGATTGTTTTGGATCATGGAAAAGATGTTCATTTATATGATATGGATGGAAAGGAATATCTGGATTTTGTGTCCGGTATTGCTGTTTTTGCGCTTGGTTATGGCAACGAAGAATATAATCAGGCATTGAAAGATCAGATTGATAAAGTGATTCATACTTCCAATTATTATTACAATGCACCGGCGATTGAAGCTGCCAAAAAGATGAAAGAGGTATCGGGACTTGACCGGGTCTTCTTTACCAATTCTGGCGCGGAGGCAATCGAGGGTGCAATCAAAGCGGCAAGAAAATATGCCTTTTTAAAAGATGGAAAGACGGATCATGAAATCATTGCCATGAATCATTCCTTTCATGGTCGTACCATGGGAGCTTTGTCTGTCACAGGCAATCCACATTATCGAGAGGCTTTTGAGCCCATGATCGGAAATATCCGGTTTGCGGATTTTAATGATCTGGAAAGTGTGAAAGCACAGATTACGGATAAGACCTGTGCAATCATTTTTGAAACCGTTCAGGGCGAGGGCGGAATCTATCCGGTAGAAGAAGAATTTTTAAAAGGCGTTCGTGCTATCTGTGATGAAAAAGATATTTTATTGATATTGGATGAAATCCAGTGTGGTATGGGACGAACCGGATATATGTATGCATGGCAGAAATACGGTGTAAAACCGGATATTATGACGACGGCAAAAGCACTTGGCTGCGGCGTTCCTGTGGGTGCGTTTTTATTAAATGAAAAAGTCGGACAGGCATCGCTTACTGCCGGAGACCACGGTACCACATATGGTGGAAATCCTTTGGCATGTGCAGCCATCTGTAAAGTTTTTGAATTATTTGAAAAACAGAATGTTTTAGAAAATGTCAGAGAAGTATCCGCGTATCTGGAAGGAAAACTGGATGAAGTGGCAGCAGGTTGTGAAGATGTCGAAACCCGCAGAGGAAGCGGTCTGATGCAGGGACTTGTGTTTAAAAAGCCGGTAGGGGATATTATTACAAAGGCACTCGACCGTGGTCTGATTTTGATTAATGCGGGAACCAATATTATTCGGTTTGTACCCCCGCTTATTATTAACAAGAATCATGTAGATGAAATGATTGCGATATTGAAAACATGTTTATGATTGTAAAGATATTCAGATCGTGAGAGCACAAAGTGTGAAGTTGTCCGTTGAAATATCGTCGGAATGATTCCATGATAAAAATGTTTTCGTGATAAAAGTACAATATATCGCTTGAAAGAGAAAAATAGAACTGGGAAATACTATGACAAAAAGAATTTATTCCGTTCTGCTGGTTATACTCATGACAGTATTTACGGCAGTGACCGGATATGTTAATCAGGATGCAGGACCTGTAGTTGTTGTGGATGAAGGACTGTTTCATAAAAAAGAGAATATAGAAATCTGGTATACGGATGAGGCTTTGGGAGACTATCTGGCAAGAGCAGCATTGCAGTATTATGAAGATGAGGGCGTGAGGGTTATACCAACTTATGTTTCCGGCGTCCAATATCTTGAACAGATTAATAATGCACAGATTCGCGGGGAAAACGCTCCGGATTTATACATTGTCAGCAACGACATGTTACAAAAGGCATATCTGTCCGGCATGGCATCACCCATTATGGACGAGCAGGGACTGGTAAATGAACAGCATTTTTCTAAGGCCGCATTGTCTGCTGTTACATATCAGGATAAGCTTTTAGGTTATCCGTTGTATTTTGAAACTTCGTTATTTATTTATAATGAGACTTATTTGCACGATATGGCTGTTGCTACCATTGAAGCAGAAAGAAATGCGGCTGAAGGTGAAGCTGCACAGGAAATGGTTGATGCTGCACAATCTGTAGAGGAACTGGAGATGTTAGCAACCGCTGATACAACAGCCGATGCAACAGCTGAAACTACTCTTACGGAAGATGAAATCCTGAATAAAGAAATGGAACTGGTGCCGGTTTCGATTGACCGGATTTTATCTTTTGCGGAATACTATGATGCACCGGAAAATGTTGAGGCCGTCTTTAAATGGGATGTGTCGGATATTTTTTATAATTACTTTATTATAGGAGACAGTATCAGTATCGGTGGAGAAAACGGAGATGATTTCAATCAGATCGATATTTACAATCAGACCGCGATTGACTGTCTGTCACGGTATCAGGAATTGAATCAGTTTTTCTCCATTGATAGTGCTTCGGTTTCTTATGAAGAAGTATTACAGGATTTTATGGATGGAAAGATTGTATTTACGGTTGCAACTACGGATGCCATCAACCGCTTGAAACAGGCAAAAGAAAAGGGCGAGTTTCAATATGAGTATGCCATTACCGCGATACCGCAGGTAAGCGATACGCTCGCATCCAGAAGCCTTTCTGTGACAGATGCTGTTGTTATCAATGGATACAGTGAATCGGAAGAGGCTGCAAACCGATTTGCTTCTTATCTGATTGCAAATCAGGGAGAAGACTTTTATACACTGACAGATAAAATTCCTGCGAAAACAGATATTCTGTATGAGAATACTGCAATTTATGCGGCTTTGGATGAATATGCCATATCCATTCCCATGCCAAAACTGATGCGGACTTCCAGTTTCTGGGCACAGCTTGAAATTGCTTTTACCAAGATATGGGATGGAGAAGATGTGAATACCGTTTTGCTGAATTTGGATCAGACGGTTAAGAACCAGATTGCCGGAACGGAGTAAGCAAAGACTTGCTTATGAATAAATAAAGCCGGGCAAGGAAAAACTAACCATATGGACTGCGATCTGCAGTCAGGAAGATGAAAGGAGAGTTTTTCATGCTCGGTTTTTTTATTGCAATTATATCAGGTGCACTGATGGGAATACAGGGAGTGTTCAACACGGGAGTAACAAAGGCTTCATCGGTTTGGAGCGCCAGTGCATTTGTCCAGTTCAGTGCATTGCTTGTCTGCCTTTTTGTCTGGGCTATTACCGACAGAACCAATTTGTTAAATGTATTTCATGTAGATTCCAAGTATATGCTTTTGGGTGGAGCAATCGGAGCTTTTATCACATATACGGTTGTGGTAAGCGTTAACAAACTCGGTCCTGCAAAAGCGGCTATGTATATTGTCATTGCGCAGTTAATCGTTGCTTATTTAATTGAATTGTTGGGCTTGTTCGGCATAACAAGGCAGCCTATATCGATGAAAAAAGTGTTAGGGATGCTGATTGCCATTATCGGAATTGTCATTTTTAAGTGGGAAAGTGCATAAAATGTTGTGATTTGAATAAATGAACGATGAGTTTTTTGCATTTTGTAACAATTCTGTAAAAACTATCTTGTAAAGTTCAAATCTTTGGAATAAAATATAAGACACGATTAGCATAGAAGGACCTTCTGTTGAAAAATAGGAGGTATGTTAATGAAAAAACGATTATGTTTTCTATTGTGTTATCCATGTACGGCAATTCTTTTATCTGTCGTTGTCATTTTTCTTTCCGGATGTTCTGCTCAAAAGGATTATGTTTTATCGGATGATGATAGCGGATATGTGCTTTTGACGGAAGAGGATTCGGATAGTAAAAAGGATGCCGAAAATGATTCTGATATAGAAACGGAACAAATTTCGAATACGGCAAATGCCAAACAGGACGTGGAAGATGGAAATCATTTGATCTATGTTGATATCTGTGGAGCCGTAAACAATCCGGGTGTATATTCTTTTCATGAAGGAGCACGAGTATTTGAGGTGATTACCGCCGCAGGAGGATTGACGGATGATGCGTGTTTAGAATCTGTAAACCGTGCGGAGAGTGTTTCTGACGGTCAAAAAATATATATTCTGAATGAAATCGAATGGGAACAGCAGAAAACGGATGGCATCTTGCAGATGAAAACAGAAACGGATGACGGACTGGTTAATTTAAATGATGCATCCGAGAGTGAATTATGTACACTTCCCGGAATAGGTGCTACCAGAGCGCAGGCAATTATTGCTTATCGGGAAGAACAGGGTGGTTTTGCAACCATTGAGGAGATACAAAATGTTTCGGGAATCAAAAGCGGAACGTATGAAAAAATAAAGGACCTGATTAAGGTAAACTAGGCAGAACAGACTTTACAATGTCTGATGTGCCGGATTGAATGGAGTTAATATGTCAAAAAAAGTATTGGTTGTGGATGATGAGAAATTAATTGTAAAAGGAATTCGTTTCAGCCTGGAACAGGATGGAATGGAAGTTTCCTGTGCTTATGATGGAGAAGAGGCACTGGCATTGGCAAAAGCTGAAAAATTCGATATTATTCTTTTGGACGTCATGTTACCCGGACTGACCGGTTTTGAAGTTTGTCAGCAGATCCGTGATTTTTCCAATGTTCCGATCATTATGCTGACGGCAAAGGGTGATGATATGGATAAAATCCTGGGTCTGGAATATGGCGCGGATGATTATATTACAAAACCTTTTAATATCTTAGAGGTAAAGGCTCGCATCAAAGCAATTATGCGCAGATCCGGTTCCGATTCCAAAGAGAAAAAGCCGGAAGATGCAATTCTGGAAAGAGGCGATATCAAAATTGACAGAGAAAGCCGGCGTGTATATATTGAAGGACGCGAAATCAATCTGACCGCCAAGGAATTTGATGTTTTGGAACTTCTGATGATGAATCCCAATAAAGTATACAGTCGGGAAAAATTATTGACTCTGGTGTGGGGCGAAGACTATCCCGGCGATGTTAGGACTGTGGATGTACATATCAGACGATTGCGTGAAAAGACCGAAGAAAACCCCAGTGAACCCAAATATGTTCATACTAAATGGGGTGTGGGATATTATTTCAAATAGCAGGATAAAAGCTTGAAAACAACATTACTATCAATATTTCAAAAAATCATATCTCGTTTGCATTTTGTGAAAAGTCTGCGCTTCCGTATCTTTATGATTATCATTGTGGTCAGCTATGTTCCGACACTGATGATGCGATACGGAATTTTGCAGAACTATGAGAATCGTGCAGTTTCTTTGCGAATTGCTGAGGTTGAAAATCAGGCAAAGATTCTTGCTAATCACTTAGTGGTCAACAACTATTTACAAAATCCCAATTTGGATACCATAAATGCCGAATTATTGCAGCTCTCCACGCTATATGACGGAAGAGTCATTGTGATTGATCAAAATTTTACTGCTGTAAAAGATACTTATGGCATTAGTGAGGGGAAAACGATTATTTCGGAAGAAGTCATTCTTTGTTTTAAAGGTAAAAATTCCAATCATTATGACAGTCACAACCATTATATTGAGATTACAACTCCCATTACATTAACTGCAGAGGTCGGCAACGAAACGGGTATTGGTAAAATTGCAGAAACAGAAAATCAGACCATTGGTGTAATGCTAATCAGCGTTTCGACGGACAATATTAATACCAATATCCAGGTTTTGGATGAAAAGGCTCAGACTTTACAGCTTTTGATGATGATTCTGGTAATTTGTCTTTCCTGGTTTGCATCCAAGCTTTTAATGAAACCTTTTGATAAGGTGACTTCTGCAATCGGAGAGGTAAAGGACGGATTTGAAAGTGAGATATCAGATGTTCCGGATTATGTTGAGACAGAGCATATTATTCATGCGTTCAATGAAGTATTAAAGAGAATGAAGGTTTTAGATGAGTCCAGACAGGAATTTGTTTCCAATGTGTCACACGAATTAAAGACGCCATTGACTTCCATGAAGGTATTGGCAGATTCCTTAAAAGCCCAGGAAGATGTTCCGGTGGAGCTGTATCAGGAATTTATGCTGGATATAGCAGATGAGATTGATCGTGAAAATAAAATTATCAATGACTTACTTTCTTTGGTAAAAATGGATAAAACCTCATCGGATTTAAATGTAGAATCCGTGGACATCAACCAGATGATTGAAGCGATTCTAAAACGCCTAAAACCAATTGCCGATCAGAAGGATATTGACTTGATTTATGAGAGTGTCAGAGAAGTAAATGCGGAAGTGGATGAAGTGAAGCTGACACTTGCTATATCCAATCTTGTTGAAAACGGGATTAAATATAATAAAGAGCACGGTTATGTAAAAGTAAGGCTGGATGCCGATCATCAGTTTTTTACAATCGATGTGGAAGATAACGGAATCGGTATTCCACAAGAGGCTATTGAACATATTTTTGAAAGATTTTACCGTGTTGATAAATCACATTCCAAAAAAATCGGTGGAACCGGACTTGGTCTTGCCATTACCAGAAATGCCATTCTGATGCACAGGGGTGCTATCAAAGTGGAGAGCAAACCGGAAAGCGGAACGACATTTTCGGTAAAAATACCGTTGACTTATGTATCCAAATAGTACATTTACGGCTGTATCCGGTTTACCATGTTTGTAAAGGATATTCATATGAATAAAATGAAATGGGCTGCCCTGCTTTTTCTTATGTTGATTTTGGCAGGTTGCAGCAGTCAGAAACAAAGCTTATCAAAAGAATATTTGATTTATACGGTTGATAAAGATGAGAATAAAGTTGACAGTTATTCCATTGATGTGGAAGAGACCGAGATAAAAGAGGTTTTGCAGATTCTATTTCGAGAACTTCAGAAAAGTCCGGAAAGTGCAAGTTCCAAAAGTGCCATTCCGGAAGGTGTTGAAATCATAGGTTTTTCTTTACATGAAGATCAGCTGACTTTGGATTTTAATGTGAATTACCGGGATATGAATCCGATTCTGGAAGTGCTTTCGAGGGCAGCTATTGTACGGACGCTTTGTCAGGTTGAAGGAATCCGTTTTGTCTCATTTAAAATTGAGGGTGAACCGTATGCAAATGCTAACGGATATTTAGTCGGATTGATGTCACAAGATCAGTTTGTGGATAATGCAGGGGATGAAATCAATTCGATGGAAAAAGCAGATCTGACCTTGTATTTTGCAGATGAATCCGGAAATTTATTGCAACCGAAAACTGTAGAATGTATTTATAACAGTAATATTTCACTGGATAAGTTAGTTGTCGAGCGATTAATTGCAGGACCGGAAGACGGGGACAATGTGGAAAACGGTTTTGCAACCATAAGCAGTGACACACAGATTTTGAGTGTTACGACACAGGATGGCGTATGCTATGTGAATTTAAATGGAGGCTTTTTGGTTCGACAGGGAAATGTGACACCGGAGGTTGCTGTATATTCCATTGTGAATTCTTTGACTGAACTGCCGGGTGTGAATCGTGTGCAGCTTTCAATCGAAGGAAACAGTGATTTGAATTACATGGAAAAAATCTCACTGTTACAACCGTTCGAAAGAAATATGGAGATTATAGATAATGCACAGTAAGGAGGTTTATGAGAAGACCGCTATGTCTGCTCTGCCTGATTTATGTGTTTTTAATCATGTTATGTATGACATTTATGTCGCAGAAACCGGAAGATAGACAGGATAATGATCAAAATGTCCGGTTTTGCGGTAAGGTTTATAACATGGGAGTAAAAAATAATCATACGGTTATATATCTGAAAAATTCGAAGAAAGATATTTCTGTGATCTGTTATTTATCTGAGAATCTGGAAAACACATCTCAATATGATTCTGAAGATACATCTAAAAATCTGTCTGAAAACGCATCAGATTGTCTGTCAGAATATACATCTAAAAATTCAATCGGGAAAAAATTGAAAATCGGTAACACCGTGGTTGTACAGGGGAAAGTGCGTCAGTTTGAATCTGCCACAAACGATGGACAGTTTGATATGAAAGAATACTATGCCATTATGGGAATGGACTTTTCCATGACAGGGTGTAGCTATGAAATCGTATCAGAAACTTATTGGCCGGTACGACATGGACTGTATGTGATAAAAAACAGCCTGTCAAATGTTTTAGATGTCTCCATGTCCAAAGAAGATGCAGGGGTGTTAAAAGCCATGCTGTTTGGAGATAAAACCGGAATGGATGAAGAGATAAAGGAGCTTTACCAAAGAAATGGAATTGCTCATATCATCGCGGTATCGGGACTGCACATTACACTCTGGGGAATGGGATTGTGCCGGTTGTTGAGAAAGATACGCATTCCGTTATCTGTTGCTAACTCTGTTTCGTTTTTGTTTGTTGTTATGTATGGTTTATTGACCGGTTCACAGGCATCTGCAGTTCGAAGTATTATCATGTTTTCCTTATTTCTGTTTTCAGAGGTTGTCCATAGGACATATGATTTGATGACAGCAATGTCATTATCTGCCGCGCTTCTTTTGTTTTGGAATCCATTGTATGCATACTATAGTGGTTTTTTGCTCTCGTTTAGCGCCGTCGCAGGAATTGCATTTATTCTTCCTTTTATCACCGGTTTATCGAAACAGCAAAAACTGATTGATGCCATGGTTCTTAAAAAAGATACAATAGTTGGGAAAATAATCAAAAAAATAAAAAAGTTTATTGTATCTTCTTTTCGTGTAAGTCTCAGTGTTCTTATATCCACACTTCCCATTCAAATCTATTTCTTTTACACGTTTTCCATTTATTCTTTGATTTTAAATATATTGATAACACCTTTTGTTGGTATTTTGATGGTTGTAGGAATGGCAGGCGCTGTAATTGGTGTCATAATGCCCGGTATGGGAAAAGGTATTTTATGGTTTTGTCATTTAATCTTGAGCGGATATGAGAAACTATGTCTGCTTTTTGATGAATTACCTTTTGCTCATCCGGTGATTGCAAAACCGGAAATTCATAAAATAGTAATCTATTACTGCGTACTTTTTCTTCTTTGTTTGTGTAGTAGCGATTGTGGAAAGCGTTGGATGAAAAAAGGAAAAAAACGATTAACAGAAATCATCCCGAAATACGGAAGACGAATTGTTGTGAATGTAGAAAAGTACCGTGCATTTTTAGCGGGTTTGCTCCTTTTGCTGAATTCCATTTTATTATGCGTTCATAGTGTAAATGATACAACGCTGACTATGTTAGATGTCGGGCAGGGAGACTGTTTTGTTTTAGAGGAAATAGGTGGCTTATGTATGATGATTGACGGTGGCAGCAGTTCGGTTTCTGATGTTGGGAAATACAGGATTTCTCCTTTTTTGAGAAGTCATGGCATTCAGACTGTGGATTTTGTGTTTTTGACACATGCGGATAAAGATCATACGAACGGTGTTTTGGAATTGTTAGAGAACCCAAAGAGTAACCGGATTTCCATTCGTTACCTTGTGCTTACGGATTATGCAAAAGAAAATGAAGCATATCAAACGATTTTATCTGCTGCACAGAAATCGGGGACGCAGGTGTTGTATTTTTCAGAAGGAGATCATATCGAGGGGAATGATTTTATGCTGACATGTTTGTATCCGGGAAAAGCGAGTGGAAAAGGAAAGGATGATAATGGTGGGATAAATGGAAATCAGGGAAAAGATAATAACAAAATAACATCAATAATAAATCCGGATGAAAATGACCGCTCTATGGTTTTACTTTTGGAATGCCAAAAACAGAAATTATTGTTCATGGGGGATTTAACAGCCGCATATGAAAATGAAATTATGAAATCACCATATTTACGAAATAGCAGCATCAGTCTGTTAAAACTTGGACATCATGGCTCTCGTTTTTCTTCTTCGGAAGCTTTTTTGGAAAACTTTATGCCAAAGATTGGCCTTGTTTCAGCCGGTGCTGATAACAACCCTACTACGAAATTGATACAAGCATGGATGTAGAAATCCCTTGAAATAAGGCTTTTTTACGATAGAAAACACCGGGTTATGCTATTTGAAGTCCTGATATCGCAACACAGGGAAAATCCTAAATCTCTTAAATGAAACCCTTTTAACGATAGGAATTATTATCGTTAAAATGTGTGATATCGTTAAAAGTTATATATTACTTGACTTATCTCAAATAAAGAGGGTTACTTTTACTATCTTTAACGATAGGAGGAATCCGATATGGAACATCAAGATAGAGAAGTGCAGTACAGATGTGCCAAGTGGCTGATAACCAATATGCTACATTCTAATGAAATTACTATAAAGGAATACGAAGAAATCCATAAGCAACTTCTGGTCGATTTTGACCCACCTTTAAAATCGATTGAAACACCGGGATTTTACGTTCAGGAGGTTTTTGAGGATGAGTAGGGTTACAAAGATTGAACCGATAAGTATTGTAGCACTTCCAATGCAGAAAACATCAATAAAAAAGGTAGCAGCATACGCAAGGGTATCTACATATAACGATGAACAGCTAAATAGCCTTGAGGCGCAAAAAGACTATTATGAGAAAAAGATAGAAGAAGCCCCATCATGGGTGCTCGTTGGGATATATGTTGATGAAGGTATAACAGGGACTTCTTATCGTCATCGTGCAGAATTTCAGAGGATGATTGAAGACTGTAAACAAGGAAAGATAGATATGGTACTAACTAAATCAGTTAGTAGATTTGCAAGGAATACTGTGGATGCTCTGAATGTTATAAGAGAATTAAAGGAAATCGGAGTTGGAGTATTCTTCGAGAGAGAAAATGTATGGACTCTTGATTCCAAGGGTGAATTCCTGATTACTTTACTCACTTCGCTTGCACAGGAAGAGGCGCGGTCGATTTCAGAAAATACTGCATGGGGGCTTCGTAAGAGATTTGCTGATGGGAAATATTCTGTGGGCTATAAAAGTTTTTTGGGATACAATGCCGGGTTTGAGATAAATGAAGAACAGGCGGTATTTGTCAGACTAATTTTCAGAATGTACATTCAAGGTTATTCGACTTATAAAATCTCTCAGTTCTTACAAAGATGGGAAGTCAAGTCCCCCGCAGGAAAAGACAGGTGGCATCCGAGTTCTGTCCTTAGCATTCTTAAAAATGAAAAATATAAGGGGGACGCTTTGCTTCAGAAAACATTTACTGTAGACTTTCTTACTAAGAAGGCCAAGAAGAATGAAGGAGAATTACCACAATATTATGTTCATGAAGGGCATGAGCCTATTGTTGATGAGGTGGTGTTCGATTACACACAAACTCTGATTTCATCCAGAACCTCATCAGGGAGAGAAAAGTATAGTGGAATTACCCCCGCATCTTCACTTTTAAGATGCGGCGTCTGTGGTACATGGTATGGACCAAAACCAGAACACTCCAATGATAAATATCGCAAGATTGTTATGATGTGCCGAAATAGATTTAAAACTCCGCTTTATTGCAAGAACACTCGGATTCTTCAAAGTGAGCTGCCTAATATCTATATAGAGATAGCTAGGAGGATTTTCAAAAAATATCCTCAAATCAAAATAGTATTACAAAACATATTCCTTAATCTCGGTATTGCAGCCGAGGTCACATTTAAAAAGTCTTATGTCAAGGATATTCAAGACATTTCTATTGTGGTCAGTTCGGCTACAGTTTTTCCAAACGGAATATTAAAAATTGAACTTATTGATGGGGCACGAATGAAAATAACATTATAAGGAGGAACTGCCTATTGTTCACGAAGAAAGAAAAACAAATGCTCGGTGGAGGGTACTTTACCATCATCCGGGAGGAAGAGAAGTTTATTGAAGTCAGAAGTAATAATACAAAACACCAATGGATTATTTTCAAGAAGTCAGTTGATTCAAATAAGCCTGTGACCTTGTATCATAAGCATACGGCAGATACAAAGTATTACCACAAGCATTGGGAAACCTGGACGGTTGCCAAGGCTGTGGAGAGCATAAAGAATCACGATACATATGTAATTGAAAACGGAAAAACCATCAGATGGATGAAACAGAAAGGAAGGGTTAACTATGGCAGTATTTAAAAAAGAACGCAAAATGAAGGTATATGCACAGTCAGGGTATCGGTATAAGGACACAGCCACCATCATATTGAAGGGAGCATGGCTTGAAACATTAGGCTTTGAGCCGGGAACTCCTATAAGGGTCGAGTGCGATGGAGGAAAGCTTGTGATTACCAGAGCAGATGAGCAGATGAAGTAATTGTGGAGTAAGAAATCACATGATTGAAGTGTAGAAAAAACAAGAAAATCTTGATATATATCAATATATGCTTGATAGTTATATAGAAAAGGAGTATAATAAAAATAATGAAGAGGATTCAAGGAGGATATAATTCCGTGTTAATTAGTTACAATAAGTTATGGAAAAGAATGATTGATCAAAACTTGAATAAGACTCAGCTAAAAGAAAAAGCAGGGATTAGTACGAATGCAGTTGCAAAGCTTGGAAAAAATGAGGCTGTTTCGATGGATACAATTGAAAAAGTATGTAAAGCTTTACACTGCAATATTGGAGATGTAATGGAATTTATTGATGAAAAGTAAATTAGGGGTAACAGAATGGAGGCTAATGTGAATAATCAATTAGAATTATCATTTGATGATAATGAGACTAAAATAGAAAATAATGACGAGATATTAGTTAGTGCAGCAAAGGCTATGAAAATTTTAGAAATATCTCGACATAATTTTGAAAAAGTAATACAAGAAGGTTTGTTAAGTCCAGTTTATGATGAGAAGAAAAAATTATACAATGTAGATGACATAAAAAAATTCATGAAAACTGATAGATATGATGAATTAGCAAATGGAACGGTGGATCCAAGGAATAATCTGAATGATTTGACAGGGAAGGACTGGTTGCCGGAAACAAAAAGCTTTTTCTATCAGAAAGGACTTGGTGCAAACCATCCTGAAGCACAAATTGAAAAATTGCATCCGGCGCCATATTCGTTTCAAGATATTGGACATCTAGTAAATTTCTTTACTAAACGTGGGATGATGGTGTTAGATCCATTTGGAGGAGTGGGTTCAACAGCAAAAGCTTGTGAGATAAATGGACGAAAATGTACTAGTATAGAATTATCACCAGTTTGGCATGAATTATCAATAAAGCGACTTGAAGAAGAAGTAGGACAAGGAACAAGTGAAAAACATAATTTTATAAATGGTGATTCATGCGATGAACTTATAAAAATACCTACTGAGTCAATAGATTTTGTGGTAACGAGTCCTCCATACTGGGGCATACTAAATAAACAGGATCAGAAAGTTAAGAAGAACAGAGTGGCTAATAATCTAGAAACAAAATATTCTGAGAGCGAAAAAGATTTAGGAAATGTTGAAAATTACGACCAGTTCATTGATATATTGGTGAATAAAATTTTTTTACAATGTGCAAGAACCTTAAAATATGGAAAGTATATGGCAATTGTTGTTTCAGATTTCAGAGATAAATCTGACTACATTAGTTTTCATAGCGATTTAATACATGAATTAAATAAGGCGGAAATACCGGAGGGAGGAATCCTAAAATTACAGGGGACAAAGATTCTTCTCCAAAACCATAAGAGTTTGTTACCTTATGGATACCCATTCGCATATGTAGAAAATATACATCACCAGTATGTTTTGATATTAAAAAAAGAGAAGCAAGGAAAGAAGTAAAAATGGATTATAATTGTGTTATTAGAGGCAACAGTGATGAAATATTACAGAAATTTGTTGATGAGGGATTGCAGTTTGATTTAATATGCACAGACCCCCCATATAATTTGAATAAAGATTTTGGAAATGACAGTGATAAGTTGGAATTGGATGATTTCTTAAAGGTTACGCAAAGAAGGATAGAGCTTTGTAAAGAATTATTGACTCCAACAGGAAGTATTCTTTGGTTTGGAATTCATCATTATATAGGTTTTATTCAAACAATAATGTATAATGCAGGATTATATTATAGAAGAATGAATATCTGGTATTACGAAAATGGATTCTCAAGAAGTTCAAAGGCTCCATTGACTCAGTATGAACCATTTTTATGGTTTTCGAAGGCTAAATCGAAATGGACATATAATGTTGATGATGTAAGAGTGCCATATAAAAGTACAGAAAGACTAAAGACACCAGTGTATTATAAGGGGAAGAATGGTGAGAAAAAAATGTGGACACCAAACCCTAATGGAGCTATGAGAGGTGATGTGTGGGCTTTTCCTACATTAGCTGGAAAAGCTTATGCTAAAGAAAAAACAGAACACCCTACACAAAAACCAGAGGCTCTAATTACAGAATTAATAAAAGCTTATTGTCCTAAAAATAATGATGGCTTATATGAAGGTACAATATTGGATCCGTTCCATGGTTCTGGAACATTAGGCGTATGTTGCGAAAAACTCAATAAGCAGGGACACCATATTAAATGGGTAGGGATTGAATTGGAACAACGTTGGTGTGATGTCGCAAATGAAAGGCTTTCAAAGATTTAAAACGCATTTATGCCATCACTTGTAAGTATTGAATATAATAAAAATAAGAAGATGACACCCGTTATGAAAAATGACGAGGTGTCTATCTCGTACAAAAAGGAGGAATATTGATGATTCGTTTTAGAAATCCGGTTTCTGATATAAATGTGTTTATTGAAAACTTTAAAAAGATGTATATTGAATTTTCAAATATGGATTATTTTGATCTTGATAATATTGCAGAATTCTTTGCAAGAGAGAAAATTGCTAGTTCATCAGGGTATACTGGAGATGAAGCACTTAGAAGATCATATTTGGTTAAAGATGATTCAAGAAAATCTATGAAAATGCAAGCCAAAAGTTATTCTGAGTGGTTTCGCATTTTGGGATGGATAACATCTGGGAAAAAGGCACTAAATTTTAATTTTACATATTTAGGACTTCATGTCGCTCTTTCTGGGAGTGGATCTAAATCTCTCTTTGAACAATGTTTGTTAGGCGTGGAATATCAGAATCATATTTTAAATGTGAAATTTCCAGATAGAAACAGACCATTTGTAAATATGTTATTATTTGCAGAGCAATTAGATGGAAAAATTCATAGGGATGAGATTTTGCTAGGTGCTATGAATTTGTTAGATGGATATTCAGAAAATGAAAAGAAGAATAAAATTTCTTATTTAAAAAAGCTAAGAGCAACAAAAAATATGAATTCATTAAATGATGAAATAGAAAAATTAGCGGACTTAAATGATATGCAGGCAAATTCTGTAAGGAATCTTACTAGATTTGTGAATTCAGCATTAGAGTTTACTGGATGGTTTGAAAAGAAAAATTTGAAATTATATGGGAAATCAAGTCCATTTCTAATTCTGACCGAAAAGGGAAAAAGAGTTGTAGATCAGATAAAAAATTCTCTTGTAATTAAAGGAGATACTCTTGATATAAACGACCCGGAAACAAAGATTATATCAGAATTATCTTTATTATGTATGTTTAGAAGAGCAGATTTTGATGTTGATGAGGAAATAAAAAAATACGATTCGGAATTACAAAAAATGCTTGCTACAGAGGGGAAGATGGACATTATTTTTTCGCCATATCAATATTTTTCTGGGTCAGAATTGGAAATTGTGTTACCTAATAATGCTTTGCAAACAGGAACAGAGCATAGAAATACAGAAGTTGATACAAACATAAATATTTTGTCATCTAAATCAGAAGCATTTGTAGAAGCAAAAGAGTCTAAAATGTCAAAGAATGAACAGATAAACAAAATGCTGTTGAAGAGAATCGCAAGTGAAAGAGGTAATTTAAATAATGCTATTAATAGATTTATGAATGACATTGTAAATATGAAACAAACAGAATTTTATCCGCTAGTAGCAGATTTAATAGGTTATATTTTTAACAGACCTGCTTTTGCTCCTTCAGCGGGAAATAATAATATGAGATATGATGTTATGATTCCTGATGACGATTATTCAATACCAGTTGAGGTAAAATCGCCAACTGAGGAAGAAATGTTATCTGTAAAGGCAATCCGTCAGGCAACAGAAAATAAAGTATTATTGTTAGCAAGAAAACCATATAAAACCACTTTTGATGTGAGTTCTTTTGCTTGTGGTTATAAATTACCGAATGACAGATCTGATGTTTACAAGTTGATTGAGGAGGTATATGAAACTTATAAAATCAACATTGCAATATTGGACATGAACACACTTATTAGGGCGTCTTTTTATTGTGCTCAGAATAAAACATATTATGATGTCTCTGAATTTATAGGAAAAAGAGGTGTAATTAGATTTGAGAATATTTGAAAGTATACAAGACAGTGCGAAATCGGCAAATGTCTCAGAAATAGAATTAATTGTTAATAATGACTTGAGTTTAACGGATAAACTGGAAAAATTGCGTAAGTCAATATCTACAGTTAAATTAGCTCCTAATGGAGAAAATGAGTTGATTAATTTATTGTTTTCTGGTTTAGGAGGAGATGTTTATTTCCCGCGCAAAGGTGATAATAGTGAACGATTTGATGCAACTATAACATTTCCAGAATACAAAGTTGTTACAGAGATAGAAATACCTTCTACAGAAATTTTGGATGCACCTAGAAATCTTTTAGATGACTATGCTGTCGTGCATTGTAGAAAAGGTGAAGATGTGAACAAAATAGTACCACTTGTTGTTTGCTGGGATCTTCCAAATCATCGAACGGATTATTGGAATGTAATTACCGATGTATATAATATACTGGGAATAAAAATAAAGACGATTAGTATATTGGCATTAGCATTATATTATTGGACTGGTACACCATTAGATTTGTGCAGTGATGATTTTTTCTTGAATTACGATAATTCTAAAATGTACAGTACAGAAGGAATTTTACAAAAGTATAATATGTCAATTGAAGATTTTCCTGGATATTTTTCACCGTTCAAATAAATATTCAGTGATATAATATTGTAAAGTGAGCATATGAAGTTTATTTTTGCTAAAGGGGGTGCCGTTACATGAAAAAATATAATAACTTCAAGGAATATATGGAAGATGTGTATTATGATGAAATCTTTAACAGGGTTAAAGGCATGGTCATTGCGCACAAAGATTCCTTTGAAAGTGATATTGTTTATTCGGTTTCATATGCAGAACCAGATGATATTCATGTCAGCGGTGTTACCTTCAAAGAGCAAGATGACGGATTATTGGAAATAAGAGTTTCTGTGGATGCAGATATCTCTGTGAAGGGAAAAACAAGATACGGATATGACGAAATAGCTGATAATGGTTCATATAATATATTCTTTAGTGCCAAACTTGAAAACGGACTGCAGCAGGTAAGAATTACAAATGCGGAGGAGTATAATCCGGCAAAGTTTGAAAAGGACAAAAGCTTGAGCCAGGATCTTGTCCCGTATTTGTATGAAGATGCTGTTGAGAAAAACGCTGAAGATTTTTTGAGCAGACATTATCAAAAAGCATTATTGCAGCCGATGGCATTGCCAGTATTTGAAGTGGCACAGAGCATGGGAATGAGTGTGTATTATGCTCCATTGGGAGACACTGTGTTTGGAAAGACATACTTTGGTATAGAAAAAGTAACTGTTTATACGGATAATACACTTAAAGAAAAAGTTGAAATTATGACTCAGCCGGGAACAATGCTTATAAATCCCAATGTATATTTTATGCGTAATGTTGGAACTGCCAACAACACCATCATACATGAATGTGTTCATTGGGACAGGCATCGTAAGGCATTTGAATTGCAAAAGCTGTTGACAGGTGATTGTAACCATATTTCTTGTGAAATCGTTGATACATATGAAGGCATTCCAGATGATGCGCCATCAATCAAATGGATGGAGTGGCAGGCTAACCAGTTAGCACCGAGAATCCTTATGCCTGCAAAGATGACAAAGCGTGTATATGATAAGGTTTTGGCGGATTTATATACAGCAAATCCTCAGAGACGATATGCTGAATTGGTGCAGGAAACAGTAGAACGAGTAGCTGATTATTTTCGGGTATCTATTTTCGCAGCTAAGTTAAGATTGATAGAACTTGGGTATGAGAAAGTGCAGGGAACTTTTGTATATACAGAAGGTCGATATCTACCACCTTTTGCATTTAAGAAAGATGCTATTGGGAAAAACCAAACATTTGTGATTGATGAGCAGAATGCATTGTATGTGATGTTCATGGATCCTGTGTTAAGGCAGTTTTTCTTTGAGAATAAAATCGTCTATGCGAACAGCATGATATGTATAAATGCACCTGAATATATAGAAACAAATGAACAGGGAATGCTTATCCTTACTGAATATGCGTTGGAACACGTAGATGAGTGCTGTTTCATTTTTGATAGAAAAATAAGTGCAAGTCAGCAGTACAGTGACACCTTTTATCGTAGATGCTTCTTATGCAGGGATGTTGTTTCGGATACATTTATTGAAGCCAGTTATAATCCTGAACATAAAGACAATCAGAGCAGGAGCGAAAGATGTAAAAACTTAGAGCAGATAGCAAATGTTTCTGGGGATTTGTCGGATATTATGGGTGAACTTCCTGCTAGTTTTGGTGGAACATTAAAATATCACATGAAACGTCTGGATGTAAATGAAGAAGAATTAAGTGGCAGATGCCACCTATCTGTTCAGACATTAAGCAAATATATTAATGATAATGGTGCCGATAGAAAGTATGCAAATGTTGTGGCTGTATGTAAGGCATTATGTTTGCATCCTGTGTTTTTTGAGGATCTTCTTTCAAAAGCAGGCTTTGATGGAAAGTGGAATCAAGCCACATTCTTTATCAAACAGCTTATATGGGGGCATCCAGATGATTCTGTCGAAGAGTGGCAGAGAAAGATTGATGATGCTCATGTAAATTTACAATTACCTTGTTAAAAAATAAGAAATTTTTAAAGTGCGACTTTAAGTTTGGAACGAAACTATAAGGGCTCTCACGATTTTGAAAAATAACAAAATCGTGGGAGCCCTTATTTTTTGTGCCTTTTTTGGCTTAAAGTCCCACTTCATGGTGTTATTTCAAATCCAAGATAAAATGAAATTACAGAAAAGCAAAACACATCTTATGCAAGTGATTGACTAGCTTACACTTACAAGGATGCTTCTGAAAAACGGACAATCATAGATGCTCTTTTGGTTGATGATATTCAATTTATGATTGTAAAGATTCCTAACTATGAAACATTTATGGCTAATATGAGCCATGAACCATAAAAAGTCTTTTTTATATTATTCTCCATTTGACTGTGTGTAATTTCATGTGAAGTTGAAAAGTTAAAGGAGAATATACAAATACAAGCAGCTAACACTTTGGATTTTGAGATGACTTCACAGTAATCTGTGATGCCATCTGAACACCCAAATGTGTTCATAAAAAAATATTTTAAGCCAAATGGCGGCCGACATTGGGCGAGGATACATAAAATTGATGATTTACCGATAAAGGGTATTTCAAAAATTTTATGGTGTCTCGTCTTGTTGTCGTGCCATCAGACGAATTGTCCTCGCCCATTGCGGTTGCAAAGGCGGAAAGAGGACAAATTATGGCAAAGAATGTAAATTTAAGTAATGTAGCAACTGTTAACCCTTCAACTCTTAATTATCCACATCCTTACTTCGTACCAATTGATGATGGTGATGAGGAAACAATAAAGTTTTATAAGAGAAATGATGTGCCAGTAGCACATATTGCACTTCCTGGTCGCATGAAACATTATTACGCTGTATTTAATGCTGATACACAGGAATATGCAGACTTGATGAATCGTACATATAATAATTGGGAAAAAAAGGCTGCACGTGCAAAAGCATCACAGGAAGAGTACGAATCATCTTATGATGTGTTGGTCGAAAACGGATATGATGCAAAGGATGATACCAATAATCCAGAGGAAATTATCGCATACAAGACCGTGATTAATGCTCTTACAAATGCGTTGGACGAGCTTACAGACGAAAAACTCCGTGCTTGCAAGATGGTAGCCAACAGAGAGTCACAGCGTGAAGTTGCAGAAGAACTTGGTATCTCAAGAAGAACTTTGAGAGACCGTAAGGATAGTGCAATGAAAGAACTTAGTGAAAAATTAAAAGATTATAAGTAAAAAAAGGAACCCCGATGGTAGCACGATGCCATTGGGGTTCTTGTCTTTAATCTTTCTTATAAAAATTTGTTTCGTAGCCGTCTGCTCTTAAGAACAATCCGTCAATCCATTCAGGAGTTCTTCCCATCTGTTCGCAGATAGCCGTAAGGTCTGTGTCCATAGGAGTCTCAATGATGAGTTCGTCATGTACATGACCAACAATAAAACAATGGGAGAGGGTACGCATAGCATGGCACAAAATATCCCGGCTGATTGCCTGCACGATATTTTCCACAAACTTGGGACCATATGATTCGATGCGTTCCCATTTTTTATTTGTTCCGACACCTTCGTAGGTGACCGATTCGCCACCAAACTTGTTCTCGCCAATCTTAGGTTTCACATAGCAGAGCCTTCTGCCGGATGGAAGAGCAATGAACAACATTCCACTCTGATACACAAATCTGATACCGTGGGTTTCAGTGGCAGTTCTCTGCTTTATTGCCATCTTTACAGCATCGTCAACATCCCACCATAACTGGACAATATTAGGATTGGCTGACCTCCATGAATTTACAAGAGGCTGTAACTCTTCTTCAGTAAGTCCCATATCCAAAGCCCCCATACTTGTAAGGGCTCCAACGGATCCACCATAGCCGAGTGCTAATTCTGCAATCTTGCCTTTTTGACGAAGGTGAGCGTTCTGCCCATGCTTTTCAACAGGGACATGGAACATTGCACTGGCTGACGCACAGTAGATATCTCCATTATTTCTGAAGACTTCCATTCGCCAGTTTTCCTTTGCTAAAAATGCAATGACCCTCGCTTCAATGGCTGAGAAGTCAGCTACACAGAATTTGTATCCCGGTTTTGGAATAAATGCTGTACGGATAAGCTGGGAGAGTGCATCGGGAACATCATCATAAAGGATATTCATAAATTCATAATCACCGGATTTGACAATGTCTCGGGCTTCTTCCAAATCAGGCATATGGTTCTGTGGAAGGTTCTGCAACTGAATTATGCGTCCAGCCCATCTTCCCGACCTGTTTGCACCGTAGAACTGAAACATACCTCTTGCACGACCATCGGCACAAACAGAACCTTCCATTGCCTGATATTTCTTAACGGATGACTTGGCAAGCTGCTGACGGAGTTTAAGTACGTCTGCAACATCAGACGGTACAGTTTTTAGTAAATCTACAATGGCTTTCTTATCAAGGGAGTCTGTTTCGATACCCTTTGATGAGAGCCAGTCCTTCATCTGTACTACAGAATTAGGGTTCTCAAGTTCTGTCTTATCTTTTAATGTTCCTATAAGTCTTGCTTTGCTGAAAGCATCAAATTTGATTGCGTTTTTTACAACATCCATATCAAGCATAATGCCACGGTCATTGATTTCCTGGTCTATATGGTATTCATCCCACACACTATCCGGCACAGGAAAACGGGATAATTTATGCTGAATGGACATTTCGACCTCGACATCCCTTTTATTATATTTCTTGAAGAGTTCCCATTTTTCAGGTGCATCAGAGGGCATATTTCTTGTTCTTCCACCGTTGGCTTTTGTGGGTTTACATGGAACACAGAAGTAACGGATGAGGTCTTTGCCTTCTTTGAGTTTCTGTTCTTCAAGACCAAGAACAGCACCAACACCTTCAAGAGAGAGTGGTAGCCCCATGTAGGCAGACCATATCATAGAGCATTTCCATGATGAAGGGTCGAGATAGTTGCCAACGGAATCTTCTGGGATACTGTAGAATTTAAAATACTCCGGGTGATTTCGTTTAAGCCAATAGGATAAGAATATTCTTTCAAAAGCAGCATTGAATGCCCATTTTTCCACGGTATCATCCGTAAGTGCTCTGAGAATATAATCCGGGATTACTTCGCCATTTGCCACATCAATTACAATGACAGGTTCACTGTTGATGGAGTAGGCAAACAGCAGGATTTCCGAATCGGAGGATTCTGCATAAGGATACACACCGTTTTTGATTGGAACACTTGAATATGTTTCAAGGTCAATAGATATTGTTTTAATAACTTCTGGAATTTGCATTTTTTGTCTCCTTTATAAAGAAGTGGCAGATAAGACACCTGCCACATTGATTGTTACTCCTCTTTGTTTGAAGAGTCATTTTGTTTATGTTTTTTTAATCCTGGACATAGCCAATGGATAAATTTGATACACAATCCAATAAGCCATTTCCATACTGCTACTAGAGCAAAGATACAGAGTATCAGTACGACTGCTGATAATGTAAATTCTATTGCTTGGTTAATGAATGTGTTTATTATGTCCATTGTCATAGATTGTCACCTATCCTTTCTTTGTATTCATTGATTTTTTGTTCTTTTTTGATTTTGTGCTTTTTGTTTAGGGCTTTGATACCGTCAGTGACTATGATTATGACACTACCTAGCATCCATCCGAAATTCATGCCAAAGCACATCGTTAACATTAAATGTTCAATATTTGTCATTAGATTTTCCTCATTTCATAAAAGTGACTGGCAGCAGTTATTCCACTGCCAGTCGGGTTAATGGTTACAGATTAAGAAAGGAAATCGTCATCATCCTCTGTTGCGAAATCAGACTCTGCACTTGCCTTACCACCAAGAGGCTCGCCATCTCTAATCTTCTGAAGATTATTGAGACCACAGGCAATTCCTCTGTTGCCATTCACATTGAATGCGTAGAAGTTGATGGATGCTCTGCCGTAAACACCAGAGTAAACCTCTGAACGCTCGATGATAGGCTGTCTGTCTGCATCCACAACACCAGGAGCAGTAGCGGAGTTGGCATTTACGAAGTATGCACCTGCGTATGCCTCATCGTCAGGCTTTTCGATATCCCCATCTCTCAAAGGGTTCTTGATTGCAGAAAGAGGTGGTACTGACTTGCCGTTGCCCTTAAGCTTTGACTGTCCTTCCTCGTATGCTGCCTGAATGGCTGCCTTAATCTTGTTGACTGTTACTTCATCGTCTTTCGGAATGATGAGGGAAACCGAATACTTAGGCTTTCCACCATCGATTGCCTTTGGATCCCACACATTTGCGTAAGACCATCTTGTGTTAACACCTGTGATAACTTTAGTAGGGTTTGTGATAATTGCCATGATTTTGTCCTCCTTATTCTTCTTTGAAATCATCTTTGGCTGTGTTGAGTGCCGGACGTTTATCGGTCTCTGGCACAAGTGTTGGTTTTCCCTGTGGCTTTTCGATTAAGTCACCGAGGAGTTCATTGAACTTCGTCTTTCCGAGAAGAGAAGTCATTGCTGTGATACCGAGAAGTTTCTTCTCATAGGGGTCAAACCCAGCATCTGTTACTGCTGACGCAACGGCACCTTCGTCCGTGTACTTACGGTTTGATTTACCCTCAACTACTTTGTAGCCGTCATACTTCGTACCACTTAAGGCTTTCTGAAGTGCATATTCCTTGATGTCATTCACCCAGGATACAAGGTTATCGACTCTAGGCAGGATTGCTGCGATTTCTGTATCTTCAAGGTTGGCAGGCATCTCAAAATCATATTTAGCAAGTTCAAGATTATATTCTGCTCGCTTACGGCAGGTAGCTTTGACCTTGCAGAATGTACAATGGTCCCCGGCTTTGAATTCTCCCTCGCCTGCATATGCTAACTTGGCGGTTGGTGCAAGAATTGTATCTGCCCAAGTGAGGAGTGTTTCCTTTTCCATTGTGCAAGTAGAGACATTGTCCCTTCTTGGCTGAAAGATGGTCATCTTGACTATCTTGATATCATAAATGCCATCGTAGATATCAAGGGCTCCGAGTGCGTAGCACATCATCTGTGGATTGTGTTCAGCCTCTACCAAGACACCGAGTCCGTACTTGAAATCTATGATATGAAGAACATCATCTGCAACGATGAGACAGTCCCCGGTTCCAAAACCCTCTGGCACCCATTTGGAAAAATCCAATCTCTGTTCCACAAGGACAATAGGGTCTTTGCAGAGTTTCTTGGCATCCTCAAGCTGTTCTAATACGAAGTTGCGATATTCCTCCGTGCAGTTTTCCATTTCTGCATCATAGAATTCGAGATTCTCAGTCGGGTCACGCTCGGATTTCCCGAGTGCAGACAGAACCTTATATTCACAAAGTTCATGTGCATCCGTTCCCTGCTGTGCATATGGACTTGCCCGGTCTTCCTGTTCTGCACATAACTTGGCAGATGGTGGGCAGTTAAGCCATTGCTTACTTGCCGAGGCAGAGAGTAGTGCGTGTTTAGGCATTACCGACCACCTCCAACTCTGCCATAAGTTTCGAATACTTATCTTCTGGAACCTTGGTGAGCGTACCGTCAGAAGAATACTTGGCCACGAGTTCCTTAACCTCTACCTTGTACTTACAGCCATCAATCTTGGCTTTCTGAGAGAGCATTGCTCTGACATCTTCCTTGCTATACGTCTTTTCTTCGGTTACTGGCTCTGCCGGAGTATCTGTGGCAGGCGCTGGCTCACTTACTTTTACAGGCTTTTCTTTCTTTGCTGTAGCTTTAGGCTGCTCAGTCTGTTCTGTAGCAGAAGAGTAGATTTCGCTTAATGCCATAAAGCTGTCTGCGATTGTCTTGAATAATGATGCTACTTCTGTGTTTTTCATCTGATTGACCCTCCGTTTATAATCATTTCTCCAATCTGTATGTCATGCTTACAGATGGTTATTGGATAAGGATGAGATAATCCAAAGCCATGTGGTGCGTAGTGAGGAAGAACCTCTCCAACAAGAAAATTCTCATATTCGCCTGTGATTAGCACCGGAACTGTCATTCCTTGCCACGGATATCTATCCGAATCACCATTCTTAAGTTTCACTTTGACGGTCTCTCCCGTCAGTCCGTAATGCTTGTACATCTTTGTTGTCCTCCTTTTTCATGAGATTTACATTGATTTTCTTTGCAAGCTGTCTTGTGATGACACTTATTGCAATAAGGACATCTGCAAGTTCCTTATCCAGATCCGTATCTCTGATTGCATCAGTGTCAGTAGTTCTTGCTGTTGCCATCGTTAACACTCCTTTCTGAATGACTCTTTTGCCCTTTCACTTACCAATGGACATGGTTTTTAGTTTTGGGCGGGAACTTTTTGAAATTTTTTTCTGTTCCTTTGTCCTTCACTATCCAATGGACATGATTTTCAGTTTTGGGCGGAACTTTTTGAAAAATCTTTTTCTGTTCCTTTTGTCTTTCACTAACCAATGGACACAGATAAGAGAAATGGGCGGGGAAATAGTGAAGAAATTTATGGAGGGATTTTTCATTTATATAGAAGAAACGACATCTGCAAGCTTGGTATGTTGCAGATGTCGCTTTATGTTGCAGTCCACATTGCAATGTGAGGGAGGTGGGAATGCACATGGAATGTTATTTGCTACATAGGGATGTTGTTTTCACTATTAATAGGAAGAAACAATTTTTTTGAAAAAGATACCGCCCATTTTATGAATATATGTCCATTGGATTGTGAAGGGATAGAAAACTCATCCCTACCATTTAACGAAAGGAGCAGTTCTTATGGGAGTGGCTTATACGAATCCAGAAGGCTATGCTGACTCGGTCCCATACCAGGCAATTTCTAATATAGAAAGAGAGCAGAAAAGATACAGACCGATTGTGTATATCTGTTCTCCTTACAGTGGTGATGTGGAAGGGAATACAGAGAAAGCCAGGCAGTATAGCAGATATGCCGTGGATCAGGGAACAATCCCTATAGCACCACATTTATTGCTTCCTCAATTTATGGAGGAAGAGACAGAGCGTGACCTAGCAATGTTCATGGATATAGCAATTCTTTCTAAATGTAAGGAGTTGTGGGTGTTCGGAGAACCGACAGCCGGAATGCAAAGTGAGATTGCTTATGCAGAACGCAAAGAGATGACAATTAAATACTTTAGTGAAGACATGAAGGAGGAGAAATAGATGCAATTCACATTATTTAGTGCAGATTGTATTGGCAAGGCTGCCAATTGCTCCTATCCACATAAGGTTTTGGTAGACGATGCCATGACAATGGAAGGTGCAGTTGCACATGACCATGTGTGTGCCACATACAAAAATAATTATAGAAACATTGATAACTTCCAAATGTCAGATGTTATTCCTATGGATATTGATAACGACCATAGTGAAAATCCTGCAGATTGGATTACAGAGGATAAGATGGATGAACTTTTCGGTAGTATCGATTATGTTTTAGTGCCAAGTCGTCATCATATGCTCGAAAAGGACGGTAAGTCAGCCAGACCAAGATACCATGTGTACTTTCCTATTGAAGTATGTAAGGACCCAAAGGTATATACAGCCATGAAGGTGGCACTTCAGAAAGCATATTCGTTCTTTGATGATAATGCCCTTGATGCGGCGAGATTTCTTTTCGGTGCAACAACGGATGAGATTGTATGGCATGAAGGCTGGATGCTAATTACAGATGACATTGATATAGAAGATACTTCTGCAGATGATGAAGAACTTGATAGAGGCTCAATCCACGGTCCCATTACAGAAGGTAGCCGTAACAATACGTTATCCCGTTTTGCAGGTAAGGTGCTTAAGAGATATGGCGAGTGTGATAAGGCACATGAAGTTTTCCTGGAACAGGCAGCAAAGTGTGACCCTCCTCTTGAGGATGCAGAGTTAAAGACCATATGGTTCTCGGCTCTGAAGTTTTTTAGAAATAAGGTATCAAACGGAAGTGGTTATGTACCGCCAGACCAGTACAATAATGATTTTGGAGATGGTCCGGGGTCACTGAAACCAGAAGATTATTCAGATGTCGGACAAGCCAAAGTGCTATCCCGTGAGTATGGAGATGAACTTAAGTTTACAGCTGCGACCGACTTCATTCGCTTTGACGGAGAAGTGTGGGTGGAAGATAAGCAGATGGCTGTTGGTGCTTGTGTGGAGTTTTTGGATTTGCAGTTACAGGATGCAAAGGACTGTATCGAAGAAGCACAGAAGGCTCTAGTGAAAGCCGGATATGATGAATCAGCTGTTAAGCAGGGTTCAAAGGCAATCGCAAAGGATATCAAGGCAGAGCATCTCGGCATCTTCTATATGTTGGTCGGGGCAGAAAAGTATCTTGCTTTTTCCATGAAACGCAGAGATTACAAGTACATTACTTCGGCACTTAATGTTGCAAAGTCAATGCTTACCATCAGAGTGTCAGATCTTGATAAAGACCCGGTTCTTCTTAATACACCAAGAGCAACCTACAACTTGGAAAAGGGAGTAGCAGGAGAACAGCCACATGACCCACTTGACCTTATTACAAAAATCACGGAATGTTCGCCGGGAGATGAAGGTATGGATATCTGGCTTGAAGCACTTGATACCTTCTTCTGTGGAGATGCAGAACTTATTGAATATGTACAGAAGGTCATCGGTCTTGCAGCCATTGGCAAGGTGTATGAGGAGTTCATCATTATTGCATATGGTGACGGTGCAAACGGAAAGTCTACCTTCTGGAATACCGTGGCAAGAGTCCTCGGTACATACAGCGGTAAGATTTCATCGGATATTCTCACGATGGGTAACAAGGTAAATGCCCAACCGGAGATGGCAGAACTTAAGGGAAAGAGACTCATCATTGCATCCGAGATGCAGGAAGGTGTGCGTCTTAACACGGCAATGGTAAAGCAGCTCTGTTCCACGGATGAAATACAGGCCTGTAAGAAGTACAAGGACCCATTCCACTTTGTGCCGTCTCATCAAGTGGTTCTTTACACGAACCACCTTCCAAAGGTCGGGGCGAATGATGATGGTATCTGGAGAAGATTAAAGGTTATCCCATTCAACGCTAAGATTAAAGGCAATTCTGATATTAAGAACTACGCAGATTACCTTTATGAGAAAGCTGGCTCGGCAATCATGAAATGGATTATTGAGGGAGCAGAGAAAGTAAGCAAAACAGACCACAAGGTAGATGACCCTAAATGCGTAAAGGATGCAGTGGCAGCTTATCGTGAGGACAATGACTGGCTCGGACATTTCATTGCAGACTGTTGTGAAGTGGATGATTCCTTTGAGGAAAAGTCAGGAGAGTTCTATCAGCAGTACCGTGCTTACTGTATTCAGAATGGAGAGTATATTCGTAGCACCACAGACTTTTATGCAGCAGTGGACAAGGCTGGATATAACAGACGCAAAACTAATAAAGGTGTAATTGTGCATGGCGTGAAACTCAAAACAGGAAGTGATTTCATTTAACCCTGTGTTGGTGCAGGTCGGTGCAAGTCAAATACAAACTTTTCTGTGTTTGGCTTGCATTTGCACAAATCCTTATTTTAAGCCATTTGTGATGGTCGTTATAGTCTATTCCTAAAGTTTTCTATAGAGATAAAATAGAAAAATTTTTATATAAGAGAGGTTTAGGAAACGAGGTTCTTGACCGTCACTCCTTGGAATTTTTGATGGGAGGGTCGCAGTGAGAGAAAAGACCATAGAACAGAAATTAGTGAGTGAAGTTAAAAAGCGAGGGGGCATCTGCCCTAAGTGGGTCTGCCCATCCTTTGATGGGATGCCAGACAGATTGGTATTTTTACCGGGTAGGCATTTCGGGATGGTGGAGGTGAAAGCACCGGGCGAGAAACCGAGACCTTTGCAGGTGTCCAGACACAAGTTGTTACAGAAATTAGGCTTTAAGGTGTATGTCCTTGATGCCATAGAAGATATAGGAGGTATCCTTGATGAGATTCAAACCACATAACTATCAGCAGTTTGCGATAGATTTCATAACCAATAATCCCATTGCAGCCATTCTGCTTGATATGGGAATGGGAAAGACAGCCATAACACTTATGGCAATTCAGTATCTGATGTATGAGACTTTTGAAGTTTCGAAGGTGCTTGTAATCTGTCCCCTTCGTGTCACAAGGACATGGAGAGATGAGATACAGAAGTGGGAACAGTTACAAGGCCTTAGTTATTCCATTGTGACAGGAACTGCCACGCAGAGAAAGAAGGCACTGGCAGCAGATGCAGATATCTACATCATAAACCGTGAAAATGTTCCGTGGCTTGTAGATAGGAGTGGAGTTCCATTTTCGTTTGATATGGTTGTGATTGATGAATTATCATCCTTCAAAAACCATCAGACGGCAAGACACAAAGCATTGATGAAAGTTCGTTCACAGATTCAGAGAATCGTAGGTCTTACAGGCACACCTGCAAGCCAAGGGTTGATGGACCTTTTTGCAGAATTTAAGGTGCTTGATATGGGGCAGAGACTTGGAAGGTTTATTGGTCAGTACAGACTTAATTATTTCAGACCAGATAAGGTCAACGGCAATATTGTTTACAGTTACAAGTTACTGCCGGGAGCAGAAGAGAAGATTTATGAGAAGATTCAGGACATCACAATTTCCATGAAAGCAGTTGATTTTCTGGATATGCCAGAACTGATAAGTAATGAATATCCCGTGTATCTGGATGAAACTGAGATGGACAAGTATGAAAGTCTGAAAAAGGATTTGATTCTTTCTACTCCAGAACATGAGGTAACAGCTACAAATGCAGCATCTCTTGTAAACAAGCTGTCACAGATGGCTAACGGAGCAGTTTATACAGATGATGAAAACATAATTACTTTCCATGACAAAAAGCTGGATGCGTTGGAGGATATCATTGAATCTGCTAATGGAAAACCAATACTTGTGGCATATTGGTTCAAGCACGATTACCAAAGAATCGTAGCAAGACTAAACCAAATCGGAGTCAAGTATATGAAGATTGATTCTGATGAGAGCATTACCAAATGGAATAACAGAGAAATCCCTGTTGCTTTAATCCACCCGGCATCTGCAGGTCACGGATTAAATCTTCAGCAGGGTGGAAACACGATGGTGTGGTTCGGAATTACCTGGTCACTCGAATTGTATCAGCAATGTGTCTGCAGATTGTACAGGCAAGGGCAGACAGAGGGAACAGTTACCATTATCCATCTGATTTCAAAGGGAACTATCGATGAAAAGATTATGAAGGCATTATCGGAAAAGGATAATACCCAAGCGTCTCTCATTGATGCCGTCAAAGCGGAAATATAGTCAATCATAGTAAAAATATGTCAATCATGGTCAATCCAAGGGAATAAAAATTTTTATTTCGGAGGTAAAAGCCTATGAGTACAGCAAGTAGCATGGATCCATATCAGGAATTGGCAAATGCAGTAGTATTGCAAGCTGTAAGAGATTATCGAGATGCAGTGAAGAAATTATCTCGTGGAAAAACCAATACTGCAGCAGAGCAGATGAAAAATGAGTGTGAGAGATTTTTCAAATCGGGTCATTTCAATATTTTCACAGAACTTGATGGAAAAGTTCTTCTCTCACAGCTTGAAAAGGAGGCAGAGTATGACAGTTAAGGAATATTTGGGTCAAGCTTACCTTCTTGATAAGAGAATTAAGTCTGACACAATGGAATTGGAAGAATTGCGTATGATGTCGCAGACAATTTCATCTCCCGGATTTGAGGAGCATTATAATGCATCAAAAAATACGGATGCACCCTACATACGAACATTGGAAAAAATGTTTGATATGGAATCCAAGATAATGACAGAAATGAATCTGCTATTAGAGTTAAAGGAGCAGATACGAGAAGTAATCGGTCAAGTTGATAAGCCAGAGCAGCAGATGATTTTAAGATGCAGATATATCCACAATATGTCATGGCCAAAGATAGGAGAAGAACTTTGTGCCGATACCGTTACGGTTCAGCGTTGGCATAATAAAGCTATTGCAAAGATTGAACTCCCGGATGATGCAATTAATCTGAAAAAATAAAAAGTTGCAATGGTTTGCAATGGTTTGCAATGGTGTACTTTGTGATATTGTATAATCAGCAAATAAGATAAAGATGCTAACAGGCACTAGAGCCTTCATGGTGGCAACTCCACTGTGAGGGCTTTTATTATGCCTGAAATGAAGGAGGTGGAAACAGTGGGTTATCGCAAGGTTTCCTACTTGGAGCAATGTTGGTACATCCTCTGTTACCAATTCAAGAAATGGAGGTGTAAGCACAATGCCAAGAAAAGCTAAACACCCCTGCCACCATCCCGGCTGTCCTAAGCTAACAGAGGGAAGATTTTGTGAGGAACACCAGAAGGAAGAGAACAAGCGTTACGAGAAGTACGGACGAGACCCTGCAACACGCAAGAGGTACGGACGAGCGTGGAAACGCATCCGTGACAGCTATGTGAAACAGCATCCCTTCTGTGAGTTGTGTTATGAGAAGGGAGTGTTGGTAGAGGTAGAAGAGGTACACCACAAGATACCTTTATCAGAGGGTGGTACTCATGACAGAGAGAACCTCATCTCTTTGTGCAAGTCTTGTCACGCAAGAATCCACGCAGAGAGAGGTGACCGTTGGCACGGAAGAAAGAGTGATTCATACGAGTGACGGTCGTGCTAATCATATATAAAAATATTTTATTATATTTTTTCTGTGATGGTCATGACGGTCATTTCCAAAAGGTAGGGGTGGTCAGAATCTCTGTGGGCAAAGCCACAGGGCAACGGTGCCGCCCCTTCGTGTGTACTTTTTGCGTATTTGAACGGGGTATTAAGCACCCTATCGTTATTTTTTATATGAGGAGTTGATGGTATGGCAAGAGATGGAACTGCCCGTGGCTCAAATATCAAGGTCAATGCCGGAAGAAAATCCAAGGCTTTAGCTGAGAAGATGGCTGCTGGCAATCCTAGTGGAAGAAAGCTGAAGATTATTGACTTGCCGGATGGAGCAGAACTTGAAGGGGAGGATATCCCAGAACCAAGTTCATACATTAAGTCCAAGCAGAAGGCTGTGGGAGAGTTCGATGCAGAACATATTTATAGATACATTTATCTGTACCTGAAGGATAAAGGATGCGACAAGCTTGTGAGTAAGCATCTGGTGGAGCAGTATGCAATGAGTGTGTCTCGATTGATGCAGTGTGAAGAGGCGATCTCAGAATACGGATTCCTTTCCAAGCATCCGACCACAGGAGCTGCCTGTGCAAGTCCATTTGTCGCTATGGCTCAAAACTACCAGAAACAGGTAAACACAATATGGTATCAGATTTTCCAAGTGGTAAGGGAGAACTGCTCGAAGGATTATAACCCAGATGAGTCCGATCCAATGGAACTTCTGCTACGGAGTAGAGGATAGGAGAAACACATGATTGAAAAAGTAAATCCGATGCACCCGGATAAGGTTGCAGACCGAATTGCAGGTGCAATCGTTGATATGGCTTACGCATCTGAAGAAAATCCAAAGATTGCAGCAGAAGTTCTGATTGGACATGGCGTGTGCCATGCGATTGTTGAAACAACAGCAATACTTGATGAAAGAGATATTGCGGATGCCATTTTCAGAATTGCCGGAGATGTGCAGGCAGATATTGTTATTGTCCCACAGGACATTCACTTATCTGAAAATCAGAAAGGCAATGTGAGATGTGGGGATAACGGCATCTTTAAAGGAATGCCACTTACCGGAGAACAGAAAGAACTTTCACAGATTGCAAGGGACATTTACAGGAAATATCCCACAGACGGAAAATACATTCTTGATGGGGTAAGGCTCATCATCTGCCAGAGCAATGCAGACAAAGAGGAACTGGAGAAACATTACCCAGGTGCAGAGGTCAATCCGCTTGGTGCCTGGGCAGGTGGTACAGATGTAGATACAGGAGCAACCAACAGAAAACTTGGTTCCGATATGGCTGATTCTGTTACAGGCGGAGGACTGCATGGCAAGGATTTATCCAAGGCAGATGTATCCGTAAATATTTATGCATTCCTTAAGGCACAGGAAACAGGAATGCCAGTCACACTCTGCTGTGCAATCGGTGATGAGATGGTGGATGGAAAGCCTTATGCAGAAATCGTGCAGATGGCAAGAGTGTACATTCAGTCAGTTGGCGGATTTGAGAAATTTGCAGAATGGGGGTTATTTTAATGGCGAAGCATACTACAGAAATGAAAATGGTACAGACTTCTAAATTGATACCATATGTAAATAACGCACGAACCCATTCTCAGGAGCAGGTCAATAAGCTGCGAGGTTCTCTCCGTGAATTTGGATTCATCAATCCTGTTATTATTGATGCAGACTATAACGTCATTGCCGGACACGGAAGGCTTATGGCTGCAAAGGAAGAAGGCATTGAGGAAGTTCCGTGTGTGTTCGTTGATTATCTAACGGAGGCACAGAAGAAAGCATATATCCTTGCCGACAACCGATATGCACAGGATGCCGGATGGGACGAGGAGATGTTAAAGGTTGAGATTGAAGCCTTGGAGGGAATGGACTTTGATGTATCATTCACAGGCTTTGATGAACAGGAGATTGCAGACCTTCTTGCAGGGGATGCTGATGATGCAAAAGAAGATGATTTCGATGTTGAGGAAGAATTACAGAAACCGTGCTTTTCTAAGACAGGAGATATCTGGCATATTGGAAAACACAAAGTCATCTGTGGTGATTCCACACAGGAAGATACCTATACACAGCTTTTCGAGGATAAGAAATGTAATCTTGTATGCACGGACCCACCGTACTTTGTAGCACTTGAGAATGCATCCGGCAAGATTGCCAATGATGACTTAAACGATAAGGATGGATATGAATTCCTTATGAAGGCCTTTACCAATTTTCATAATGTTATGTCCATTGATGCATCCATCTATGTATTCTATGCGACCATGAAGGCTCGTGTATTTTATGATGCATATGAAGATGCAGGCTTTAAGGTCGGTGCAGGTCTTATATGGAAAAAGCCAAGAGCTCCGCTTATGAGAACGGACTGGAAGTTCAACATGGAACCAATCATCTGGGGCTGGAGAAAAGATGGAAAGCATAAATGGTATGGTGACCAGAAACAGAAATCCGTATTTGAATTTGATGGTATCAAGAACTCCAAGGAAGATGGATTTGGACATCCATCCAGTAAGCCGGTTCCACTGATTGCATATCTTATCAAGCAGTGTACACAGGCAAACGGCATCGTCCTTGACGGATTCTTAGGTTCTGCATCCACGCTTATGGCTTGTGAGCAGCTTGACCGTATCTGTTATGGTGTGGAACTTGAACCGAAATTTGTGGATGTGGCGGTAAAGAGATACCTCGAATATAAGAATGGTGACAGCACGGATGTGTATGTCATGCGTAATGGTGGGAAGATCAGTTACGAAGATGCAGTTGCAGGAATGGAGGATGCCGATGGAACAACAGAATAAAATGTCATTAACCCTCGGCAGTCTTTTTGACGGTTCCGGGGGTTTTCCATTGGGTGGAGTCATTGCAGGAATCACACCAAAGTGGGCAGCAGAGATTGAGCCATTTCCCATAAGGGTTACATCAGTCCGTTTTCCCAATATGACACACCTTGGAAATATAAGTGAGATCAGCGGGGCAGAGATTGAACCCGTTGATATCATCACATTTGGAAGTCCCTGTCAGGATATGAGCGTGGCAGGGAAAAGAGAAGGCTTGGGCGGTAATCGTTCAAGTCTTTTTTACGAGGCAATCAGAATCATAAAGGAAATGAGGGAGGCTACCAATGGAAAATATCCAAGATACATCGTTTGGGAAAATGTTCCCGGAGCATTCTCGTCAAACAAGGGCGAGGACTTCAGGGCAGTCCTTACCGAAATCTGCAAAGTCAAAGAAGAGTGTGTGTCTGTACCTAAACCTGCAAAATGGGAAAATGCAGGACGCATCATGGGAGAAGGCTTCAGTATCGCATGGAGACTCCTCGATGCTCAGTATTGGGGTGTTCCCCAGAGAAGACAACGTATCTACCTTGTCGCAGATTTTGATGGAGGGAGTGCCGGAAAAATATTATTTGAGTCAGAAGGCCTGTCTGGGTATTCTGCGCAGGGCTTCAAGTCGTGGCAAGATGCTGCCAATGGTATTACAGAAAGCGTTGGAGAAGCAGGCTCAGATAGCTTAATGTTTGAAAACCACTCACAGGATACAAGATACCGGGGACCACTTGCTGTGGCACAGACAGTTTCATCCACCTACGGAACAGGTGGAAATAATCAGCCGTTTGTATTGCAGACACCAAAAACTCTGAAAATCAGATGTGGCTGTGAGGGCGGTGGCAAGGGTGCACTGATACAGGATGACCTGTCAGCAACCCTTGGAACAAATAATGATCAGACATTATTCCAGCCGAGGGCATTCGGTGTGTGTGCAAAGAACAGCAACTCCATGAAGTCAGATAATCCGAACAGCGGATTTTATGAAACAGAGACATCCAGAACCCTTGATGCGAATGGTGGGAATCCTACCTGTAACCAGGGCGGTATTGCTGTGCTTGAAGGCAATGGCAGCCGACCTTCCCACAAAGGAGATGGATATAAGGAATCGGATATCATGTACACCTTAAATGCAACGGAGCAACACGCAGTAGCCTTCGCAGATGTTCATGCCACACTTTCTGCAAATGATGGTCCCAAGGGTCCATCCAGTCAGATGATGAAGAACCCGGAAGAGAACTTTGTCGGAGAACCATCCTATGGCATTGGCAGACCTGCAATGAATCAGGGATACAATGCGAAGTTCAGTTTCCAAATTGAAGAGGAAGTAGAACCGACACTTGTTGCAGCCGGAGCAAGCGGTGTGGCTCATACGAGATTTTCTTCATCCAAGGCATCGTTCTTTACCGAGGCAAATGAAGAATGTGCCAATACCTTAGTTGCTACAGATTATAAGGATCCTCCGATTGTGAACGACGGAGAGAACACAGACTATATAGTACGAAGGCTCACACCTACGGAATGTGCAAGACTGCAGGGATTCCCAGACTGGTGGTGTGACGGACTTGCTGTTGCAGAACCAACCGATGAGGATATTGCCAAGTGGAGAGAAATCTTTGATACCCATGCCAAGGCAATGGGAAAGACCACAAAGCCAAAGACGGACAACCAGATCAGAAAGTGGTTACAGAATCCAAGGTCTGATTCTGCTGAATATAAGATGTGGGGAAACGGAGTGGCATTACCGAATGTTTATTTTGTACTGTCCGGCATTATGTACTATGCACAAGAATCTGCCACATAAAGGCAGTATATTTGTACCCCTGTGAATGCACATAATCGTTGCTTTTACAGGGGTTTAGAGTGATATATGTACATACCAAAAGAAAGGGAGGTACATAGCATGGTACTACATTTTAATGTGAAAGGCGAAAGCCGGAAGGCAATGGTTAAGGCCATTGAAAAAGAAATAGGTGGGAAGGCAAGATACCTTGGAGTTCCATCCTGCGCATACGAGATTGGAAACTACACGGTAGGCAGAAACGGGGAACTTGAATTCGGAGATTTCGATGACATTGATGAGGTTGCACCAATCGTTGATGCCTGCGTCATGGCAACAGGAATCACCCCGGCAGAATGGGAAGAAAACAGAGATGCTGAAGAAACAGAAACGGAAGGTGCGATGGAACTTACAGTTACCATCCCATTTACAAAGGTGAATGTTGGAAATCTTACAAGCCTGCTTGAGGCAAAAGGGAGCCTTATAAAGGATGCCCTTGGAATTACAGACCTGCGGTTTGAAATGAGTGAGGATTCTGTTTCATTTCCTTGGTTTTCAAATGTTAAGCCGGAAGAGGCAATGACCTACACGAAATTCATTACAGCAATCTGCGAGATGACAATGAAGCAAAAGCGAGTTACAGCCAAGCCAAAGGAAAACGAAAATGAGAAATATGCATTCCGATGCTTTCTCCTCCGACTTGGGTTTATCGGGGATGAGTACAAAGCCGACAGAAAGCTGCTGCTTTCCAAACTGAACGGCTCATCAGCATTTAAGTCTGGAGCCAAGAAAGGGGGCGAGCAGTAATGTTCTTTCCATCAAGAGATATCGTTGACTCGGTAAAAAAAGAATATCCATCGGGTACAAGGGTTGAACTTGTATCCATGAATGACCCTTACAGAGATATGCCGACAGGCACAAGGGGAACCGTTGACTGTGTGGATGATACAGGTACGATTCATGTGGCATGGGATAACGGGTGCCACCTCGGAGTTGTCTATGGCGAGGATTCATGCAGAAAGCTACATACAATAAAGACCATCTGCTACGGGAAGGAAGAAACATGGGACTGTAAAGAAGATGCAGTTGCATTTTTCCTACAGGCGGTTGCAGGAAGTGAAGGCGCAGAGTGTGAGAGGTATAAAAGGATACTGGCAGATCTTGCAATGGGCATGGATATTTGTACCGATGAAGAGTAGACATCTGGAAAGATACACAAAAATTAATGTGTATCTTTGTCCAGTAATGGTATTCCAATATATGTGCTTTAGAGTGATATATGTACTACCGAAAGGAAAACAAGCCAAAAGGAGTGCATAGAATGAACGAGAAAATCGAAAGACAGATTGAGGAAATGAAGAAGCAGACCATTGGAGTTGAAATCGAGATGAACAATATCACAAGGGATAAGGCAGCAAAGATTGCAGCCACCTACTTTGGAACAGGAAGATTTCAGAACACGGCAAGCCGGAACGGATACTACACTTGGTCAGCATGGGATGAGCAGGGCAGGGAATGGAAATTCCAAAAGGATGTCAGCATTGCCGGATGCGACAGCGAAAAATGCGAACTGGTAACACCGATTCTTACCTACACAGACATTGAAACATTACAGGAACTTGTAAGGCAGTTAAGACACGCAGGCGCAAAGAGTGATGCAACAAGGGGATGTGGAGTACACATTCACATCGGAGCCAAGGGGCAGACACCACAGACCATGAGAAACCTTGCAAACATTATGGCAAGCCACGAAAGCCTCATAGCAGATGCCCTTGACCTTGACAGGGGAAGGGTAAGCAGATACTGCAGAACTGTTGATCCGGAATTCATAAAGCAGATCAACAAGAAAAAGCCAAAGACCATGTCAGCCTTGGCAGACATCTGGTACGGAAGTCAGCACTGCAACTACGGAAGATCGCATCATTACAACGACAGCCGATACCATATGCTGAACTACCATGCGACTTTTACAAAGGGAACCATTGAATTCAGACTTTTCCAATTTGATGCCCCTGCTGACGGAAAGCGAAACGGACTCCATGCCGGACAGCTTAAAGCATACATTCAGCTTTGCCTTGCACTCAGCCAGATGGCAAAGGAAGTAAAAACAGCAAGCCCAAAGCCACAACAGAATGAGAATCCAAAATACGCAATGAGAACTTGGCTCCTTAGACTTGGATTCATTGGGAATGAGTTCAAGACAGCAAGGGAGATTCTTACAAAGAGACTTGCAGGGGACACAGCATTCAGAGCTGCAAGGGGATAGCCTTGTATCACCTTAAAGGAATGACCGCTTCGGCGGTCTTAAGGTGGTAGAAGGGTATTTCCTTCAGAAAGGATGGATGCGAAATGCAGAAAAGATACTATATTGCTTACGGCAGCAACTTAAACATTCCACAGATGAGATTCCGATGCCCCAAGGCTCGGATCATCGGTACATCGGTTGTTCCGGATTATGAACTGCTTTTTAAGGGAAGTAAAACAGGCTCTTACTTAACTATTGAGCCAAAGGCAGGTGCAAGCGTTCCTGTGGCGGTATGGGAAACCACAGCTGATGATGAGCTTGCCCTTGATAGGTACGAGGGTTATCCGACCTTTTATTATAAGGCAGAGATGACTCTGCCGATAACAGGAATCAAATCCGGGAAGGTAAGGGAACGGAAGGTATATGTGTATATCATGCATGAGGACAGGAAGATAGGAATGCCAACCATGAGATATGTAAAGACATGCCTTGATGGATATAGGGCATTCAGATTTGATGAGAACATTTTGTATGATGCAATAGAGAATAGCCAGAGGTACTGCCATGAAGATTAAATCAAACAGACTGAAGAAAATCTGCCCCATTTGTGGGCAGATATACCATGAACCGCCTGCTCTTTCAAGAGTAGATGGAAAAACGCAAATCTGCCCCGACTGTGGCACGAGAGAGGCCCTTCAGAGTATTGGTGTTTGCGATGATGAACAGGAAAAAATCATCAATACTATTCATCAGCATACTAGGAGCCTTTGAGTGTAATATACACAATAGACCTTCTGAATATCTGGTACATAATCGTATTCCAATAAGTGTGGAAGTACGGTAATGTACACATACCGAAAGGGAAAACAGAAAAAACGGAGGATACGAACATGACAAGATTTGAAAAGGATGTAAAAGAAATACAGGAAGGAAACGAAATTGAGGTTCTCAAAAGAAGAAAGGTAGAACTTGAGGAACTTTATAAGAAAGGCAGATGCGAAAAGAACGGATTCAGAAGACAGTGCATTGCACAGGAGTATGAGAGAAGATTGGCTGAATATGAAAAACTGGATGCCATGATTTAAAATCAGAATTTATTGGGAGAGCCTGCAAGGGTTCTCCTGTTATCATAATATACACAAAAACGGTTCATTATCTCTGGTACATAATTGTATTCCAATTAGTGTGAAAATACGGTAATGTACACATACCGAAAGGGAAAACAAGAAAAACGGAGGAAAAGAACATGAGATTTATTGATAAGACAGGATGCAGAAGCGCATTTGAAAAGGGAAACAGCAAAGAGGTTACAAGCCTTGGAAAACTTACCAAGAAGGCTTGCAGGATAGCAGAAGAACATAAGCTTGGGGTTCTTAAGACAAGACAGGGAGCTTACAGAATAATCAAAGAAAGCGGCCTTGGAGCCTACGAGGATTTCCTTACAGACCTTGCGGAGGTCGACACATTTTTCAAAAATCTCGATGCGCATGAAAAAACAAAATACTAAAGAGAAAAGCAGAGGAACCCACCGGGGTTCCTTTTTTCGTGGAGGTGATCATGTGAGAAAACTGAAAAATTACAAACCGACAAGATATATGGCAGAGGATTCTCACTATGAGAAGTCTGAGGCGGATTTTGCAGTGAATTTTATTGAAAATTTATGCCATACCAAAGGTACATGGGCAAGGAAGAAGTTCTTGTTGATGGACTGGCAGGAGCAGATTATAAGGGATGTATTTGGAACGATAAAGCCAAATGGTTACAGGCAGTTCAATATGGCATATGTGGAAATTCCAAAGAAGAATGGCAAGAGTGAACTGGCGGCTGCCGTGGCATTGTTACTATTATGTGAAGGGGAACAGCGTGGAGAGATATACAGCTGTGCAGCTGATAAGAATCAGGCAAAAATTGTGTTTGACGTTGCTGCCGATATGGTGCGTTTTTCCAAACCACTCAGTAAGCGAATTAAAATATATGAGTCACAGAAGAAGTTGGAGTACATTCCGACAAAGAGTACTTATCAAGTCTTGTCAGCTGATGTGTCTAACAAACACGGCTTCAATACACATGGCGTTATCTTTGATGAATTGCACACACAGCCGAACCGTAAATTATATGATGTTATGGTTCAGGGCTCCGGTGATGCAAGAATGCAGCCGCTGTATTTCCTTATAACCACAGCCGGGAACAACACAGAGAGTATCTGTTATGAAGTTCATCAGAAGGCTATGGATATCATGGAAGGCAGAAAGCATGACAGCACCTTTTACCCTGTGATATTCGGTGCAGGTGTTGATGAGGATTGGACAGATCCAGAGGTTTGGAAGAAAGCCAATCCGTCACTTGGAGAAACAATCGGAATCGATAAGGTCGAAGCCGCCTGTGAATCGGCAAGGCAGAATCCTGGAGAAGAGAATGCCTTCCGGCAGTTAAGACTGAACCAGTGGGTAAAGCAGAGTATCCGATGGATGCCAATGGAGAAGTGGGATGCCTGTGCATTCCCGGTAAATGAGGATGATCTGGAAGGTCGTGTATGCTATGGAGGACTCGACCTTTCAAGTACCACAGACCTTACATCCTTCTGCTTGGTATTTCCACCTCTTGATGAGGATGATAAATATTATGTTCTTCCTTATTTCTGGTTGCCGGAAGAGACTCTTGATTTGCGAGTCCGAAGGGACCATGTAAATTATGATGTATGGGAAAAACAGGGATACATCCAGACCACGGAAGGAAATGTGGTTCACTATGGTTATATTGAAAAGTTCATCGAGAGACTTGGGGAACGGTTCAATATAAGGGAGATAGCATTTGACCGTTGGGGAGCAGTACAGATGGTGCAGAACCTTGAAGGCATGGGATTTAATGTCGTGGCAATGGGACAGGGATTTGCATCCATGTCACCGCCGACCAAGGAACTTATGAAACTGACCCTTGAACAGAGGATTGCACATGGCGGGCATCCTGTCCTCCGATGGAATATGGATAACATTTTTATTCGTACTGACCCTGCCGGAAACATCAAGGCAGATAAATCAAAATCAACAGAAAAGATAGACGGTGCCATAGCCTGTATTATGGCACTTGATAGAGCAATAAGATGTGGAAACGATACGAGCGAGAGCGTCTACGATACCCGTGGACTCCTTGTGTTCTAGTCGTATCGAAAAATGCGGTACAAAATATTGACATCTACCTTGCACAGTAGTATGATACTCGTATAGAGACTAGCGGTACAAATTCATGGAGGTGTAAGTATGGGCAGACCTGGTTATATGTCATTATATGCGGACGAGAGAACACAGCAGATATTTGATGAGTTTGTTAAAATTAAGGGAATAAAAAAGTCCACGGCACTTACAGAAATGCTTGAAATTTATATGTTGTGTCAGGACGAAGAATTGTATACCGAATTGAAGAAGAAATCATTAGGAGTGGAGGTCGCAAAACAGGTGTTAGTACAGAGAGCAGATAGCAGAGAAATAAATGATTATATTTTTATGAAACTGGGTACAGCATATGATGTTGATGGAAACGCAATGGATGGGTATGACACTATAGATGCGTATATCAGAAACTGCTCTGAAAATGGAGAGGGATATACTTGGTTTTCAACAGAATCACTTCACTTTGGAATGGCAAAGAAAAAAGTTGAATATTATAATTCTCTATGCGAGTTAGGAGAAAAGGTAAAAATATTGTTTGCTGTTGGAGATGATGTCAATGATATCGTGTATTCAGCTACGGTTATGGAAATTGTATCTGGAAGAGATGCTGTGGCGTGTCCAGATGATCTTGCTTATGTGCCTTGTGAATTTGCAGATGAAGAAAAAGCAAAAATATGGATAAAAATAACAGACATTCAAGAAGAGAATGAACTGAAAGCTGCAATGCTGAAGGTTAGGAGTACAGATGCAAACTTAAAACAGGTAATATCAAATTCGCAGTTTCATTTTGGTTATGTGTATTTACAAGAAAATTGAGGTGGTATTATGACAGAAGAAGAAAAAGATAAGGAAGCGTATGAAAGATATGAAAGATATAAAAGAGCAAAGTGGAAATATGAAAGTAAAGGAACAACAATGGTTCTTATCGTTGTTATAGCAATAATGGTGTACATAGCATGGAAACTTGGCTTAATATAATGATTCAAGCATCAATCAGAAATGGTTGGTGCTTTTATTATGCACATTTTTAGGAAGGACTGGTGAGGAATATGGGAATTTTCAGTGGAATATTTAAATCGAGGGATGCACCCACAAACAGAACTGCAGGCAGTGCCTACAGTTTTTTTCTTGGGCAGA
>CAMEJJ010000013.1 GCA_945919795.1 uncultured Lachnospiraceae bacterium | reverse complement strand
ATTGAAATTATTCAACGATAGTAGCAACTCTACCAGAACCTACTGTACGTCCACCCTCACGGATAGCGAAAGTAAGACCCTGCTCCATAGCGATAGGATGGATCAGTTCGATAGTCATTTCTACGTTATCACCAGGCATGCACATTTCTGTACCAGCAGGTAATTCACAAACACCAGTAATATCAGTTGTTCTGAAGTAGAACTGAGGTCTGTAGTTGTTGAAGAAAGGAGTATGACGTCCACCTTCATCTTTTGTTAAAACGTAAACCTGAGCTGTGAATTTTTTGTGGCATGTAACTGTGCCGGGTTTAGCTAAAACCTGTCCACGCTCGATATCTGTTCTCTGGATACCACGAAGTAATGCACCGATGTTATCACCAGCCTGAGCTTCGTCTAATAATTTACGGAACATTTCGATACCAGTAACAACAGTCTTCTGTGTTTCTTCTTTAACACCAACGATTTCAACTTCGTCAGACATATGAAGAACACCACGTTCTACTCTACCGGTAGCAACTGTACCACGACCTGTGATAGAGAATACGTCTTCGATAGGCATTAAGAAAGGTTTGTCTGTATCACGCTGAGGATCAGGAATATAAGAATCTACTGTATCCATTAATTCCATGATCTTGTCGCCCCATTCTCCGTTAGGATCTTCAAGAGCTTTTAATGCAGAACCCTGGATGATAGGGCAATCTGTGAATTCATATTCCTCTAACTGCTCTGTGATTTCCATTTCTACTAACTCTAATAATTCAGGATCGTCTACCATATCACATTTGTTCATGAATACAACAATGTAAGGTACACCTACCTGACGAGATAATAAGATGTGCTCTTTTGTCTGAGCCATAACACCGTCAGTAGCAGCTACTACTAAGATAGCGCCGTCCATCTGAGCAGCACCAGTAATCATGTTTTTAACGTAGTCAGCATGGCCAGGGCAGTCAACGTGAGCGTAATGTCTCTTTTCTGTCTGGTATTCAACGTGAGCTGTTGAAATTGTAATACCACGTTCTCTTTCTTCGGGAGCTTTATCGATATTCTCGAAGTCTACTTTTTCGTTACCAGCAACTCTTTCAGCTAATACTCTTGTGATAGCAGCTGTTAAAGTTGTTTTACCATGGTCAACGTGGCCGATGGTACCAATGTTACAATGGGGTTTTGTTCTGTCAAATTTAGCTTTAGCCATTTTGATAATCTCCTTTTAAAAAATAAAATTTCGTTTTATAGTTCAAATTTTCTCGGCTATCTCTGATTATATAAAAGATAGCCAAGAATTTCAAGCAAAATTTAGTCCAAACCTTTATACTATGAGGTTATTATTTCGCTTTTGCAGCTAATACTTTTTCCTGAACGTTCTTCGGACATGCTTCATATTTTTCAAAGAACATAGAGTAGTTACCACGACCCTGTGTTGAAGAACGAAGCTCTGTTGAATAACCGAACATTTCAGCAAGCGGAACGAATGCACGAACAATCTTACCGCCGCCTAAGTCATCCATACTCTGGATCTGTCCACGTTTTGCATTTAAGCTACCGATTACATCACCCATATATTCTTCGGGCATAGTAACTTCAACTTTCATGATAGGCTCAAGCAATACAGGATTTGCTTTCTTCATAGCTTCTTTGAAAGCCATAGAACCTGCAATGTGGAATGCCATTTCAGATGAGTCGACTTCATGGTAAGAACCATCGTAAACGTTTGCGCTTACACCAAGTACAGGAAATCCACCAAGGATACCTGCCTGAGCTGCTTCTTCGATACCTTCACCTACTGCAGGGATGTATTCCTTCGGAATAGCACCACCAACTACGGAAGATTCAAATTTGAATGTCTCTTCACCGTTAGGATCCATAGGCTCGAATTTAACTTTACAGTGACCGTACTGACCACGACCACCGGACTGTTTTGCATATTTGTATTCCTGATCAACAGGTTTTGTAAATGTCTCTTTGTAAGCAACCTGAGGAGCACCTACGTTTGCTTCTACTTTAAATTCACGAAGCAGACGGTCAACGATGATCTCTAAGTGTAACTCACCCATACCGGCGATGATTGTCTGACCTGTTTCCTGATCTGTATGAGCACGGAATGTGGGATCTTCTTCAGCAAGTTTTGCTAATGCTTCACCCATCTTACCCTGTCCGTCTTTTGTCTTAGGCTCAATAGCAAGCTCAATAACGGGTTCCGGGAATTCCATTGACTCTAAGATTACGGGATGCTGTTCATCACAGATTGTATCACCGGTTGTTGTGAACTTAAATCCAACTGCAGCTGCGATATCACCTGAGTAAACTTTGTCTAACTCAGCTCTCTTGTTAGCATGCATCTGAAGGATACGTCCAACACGTTCTTTTTTATCTTTTGTAGCATTTAATACATATGAACCTGAGTTCAATGTACCTGAATAAACACGGATAAATGCCAATTTACCTACGAAGGGGTCAGCCATAATCTTGAATGCCAAAGCTGAGAAAGGCTCTTCATCTGAAGAATGTCTTTCAACTTCATTGCCTTCCATGTCAACACCCTTAATAGCAGGGATATCTGTAGGAGCAGGCATGAACTCTAAGATTGCATCCAAAAGTTTCTGAACACCTTTATTTCTGTAAGCAGAACCACAGCATACCGGAACAGCTGTACATTCACATGTAGCTTTTCTTAATACTGCTTTTAACTCATCGATAGAGGGTTCTTCACCTTCTAAGTAAGCCATCATTAAATCATCGTCTAACTCACAGATTTTTTCTACTAATTCTGTATGATATAATTCAGCATCATCTTTCATGTCGTCCGGAATATCAACGATAGAAATATCGTCACCCTTATCATCATTGTAGATATATGCTTTCATTTCAAACAAGTCAATAATACCTTTGAATTCATCTTCTTTACCAATCGGTAACTGAAGGCAAATTGCATTTTTACCAAGTCTTGTTTTAATCTGTTCAACTGCACCATAGAAGTTTGCACCTAAGATGTCCATTTTGTTAATGAACGCCATACGAGGTACATTATAAGTGTCAGCCTGACGCCATACGTTTTCTGACTGCGGTTCTACACCACCCTTTGCACAGAAAACACCAACAGCGCCGTCCAATACACGAAGAGAACGCTCTACTTCAACAGTAAAGTCAACGTGACCGGGAGTATCGATGATGTTGATACGATGCTCTAAAGCACCCGGTTTCGGCTTGCAATTCTCTTCCAATGTCCAATGACATGTTGTTGCAGCTGATGTGATTGTGATACCTCTTTCCTGCTCCTGTTCCATCCAGTCCATGGTAGCAGTACCTTCATGAGTATCACCAATTTTATAATTGATACCGGTATAGTATAAGATACGCTCTGTTAATGTTGTTTTACCAGCATCAATATGCGCCATAATACCGATATTTCTGGTTCTCTCAAGCGGATATTCTCTTCCAGCCAAGGTTTTGTCCTCCTATTAGAATCTGTAATGTGCGAAAGCTTTGTTTGCTTCTGCCATTTTGTGAACTTCTTCTTTTTTCTTTACAGCTGCACCGGTATTAGCGGCTGCATCCATAATTTCGTTTGCAAGTCTTTCTTCCATGGTTTTCTCATTTCTCTTACGAGAATAAGTTGTTAACCAACGAAGACCTAATGCCTGACGTCTGTCAGCTCTTACCTCGATCGGTACCTGATAAGTAGCACCACCGATACGTCTTGCTTTTACTTCCAAAACGGGCATGATGTTATTCATAGCATCCTGGAATACTTCAAGAGCAGGTCTTCCTTCTTTTTCTTCTACACGTGCAAAAGCTCCGTATACAATTTTCTGAGCAACGCCTCTCTTACCGTCTAACATAATGTTATTGATAAGCTTTGTTACCACTTTGTCATTGTATAAAGGATCTGCTAACACGTCTCTTTTCTGAATATGTCCTTTACGTGGCACGGTTCTTCCCTCCTTAATATTTTGTTACCCGTGGCTAATTCCATCGGGCTTTCGTGCTCTTCACAAAAACATAATGTTTTCATTACTCACGACATTAAATCATAGGTACTCACATGTCTTTACTAATGTGTTCGCGCTGTTTTTCTATATATCGCTTTCTAAGCGTAAAGAATCCCAACACTAATTAGTTCAATTGTGGTACGCAAGGCAGTCAATCGATTGATTATTTGCCTGCTTTCGGTCTCTTAGCGCCGTATTTTGAACGAGCCTGTTTTCTGTTGGCAACGCCGGCTGTATCCAAAGTACCACGAATGATATGATAACGGGTACCGGGTAAGTCCTTAACACGTCCACCACGGATCAAAACAACGCTATGCTCCTGTAAGTTGTGACCTTCACCCGGAATATAAGAAGTAACTTCGATACCGTTTGAAAGACGAACTCTGGCGATCTTTCTAAGAGCTGAGTTAGGTTTTTTAGGTGTAGCAGTCTTAACAGCTGTACAAACACCTCTCTTCTGGGGAGAAGCTGTATCTGTAGCTTTCTTCTGTAAAGAGTTATAACCCTTTAACAACGCGGGAGCTGTAGATTTTTTTACAGATGTCTGACGACCCTTTCTAACTAACTGGTTAAATGTTGGCATTCTTTTTCACCTCATTTCATTTTTTATTTTGTTGCGCACAAAAAGAAATATGCATTTGCACGCACACTAGATTAGTATAATAATTGGATTTTTAAATGTCAATAGGGATTAATGTGATTTTTTAGAAAAATTGAACGAAATTCAATACAATCGCATCTTATTCCAACAAATAATTCCACCCGCAACATCTATATAGTAAATCTATATCAAGTCACGGATGGAATTATAAATTAATCTTATTCTTCCTCTGCAGATGTCTCAGAAACAACATCCATTTCCTCTACATCTGTATCGCCTTCCATTTCAGAAAAGACAATATCTTCATCTTCATCGATATCTTCATCAAATGAAATCGTACCGCTTAACATTGCATCGGAATCAAGTTTTACATTTCTGTATCTCTTCATACCGGTTCCGGCAGGAATTAATTTACCGATGATAACGTTTTCTTTTAAGCCAACCAACGGATCGATCTTTCCTTTAATTGCAGCCTCGGTTAATACCTTGGTTGTTTCCTGGAATGATGCGGCTGATAAGAAGGAATCAGTAGCCAATGCTGCTTTTGTGATACCGAGAATAATCTGGGTACCTGTTGCAGCTTCTTTTCCTTCGGCTGCCATCTGTTCGTTAATTTCGTCATATTCCAAAACATTAACCAGTGTTCCCGGCAAGTATTCGGTATCCCCCGCAGTATCAATACGGATTTTCTTTAACATCTGACGAACAATCACTTCAACGTGTTTATCAGCAATATCTACACCCTGGAGACGATATACTCTCTGTACCTCGCGTAAGATATAATCCTGAACAGCTCTGACGCCTTTGATTCTCAATAAATCGTGAGGATTTACACTACCTTCTGTTAATTCATCACCGGCTTCAACCATAGTACCTTCAACCAGTTTATCCTGATTTCTGATACGTGAACCGTAAGGAATTAAGTAGGTCTTGCTTTCTCCTGTCTCATCGTTTGTTACGACAATTTCACGTTTTTTCTTGGAATCTTTCATCTGGGCAAAACCGCCAAACTCAGCAATAATAGCAAGTCCTTTTGGTTTACGTGCCTCGAACAACTCTTCTACACGGGGAAGACCCTGTGTGATATCGTTACCGGCAACACCACCGGTATGGAAGGTTCTCATGGTAAGCTGTGTACCGGGTTCACCGATAGACTGTGCAGCAATAATACCAACTGCTTCACCGACCTGTACTGCTTCACCGGTCGCCATATTGGCACCATAACATTTTGCACAGATACCGTTCTGGCAACGACAGCTCATAATGGTACGGATTTTTACAGCTTCAACAGGTTCTCCGTCAGCATTGACGCCGATAGATAAAATCTGGCTTGCACGCTTCGGTGTAATCATATGATTTCTCTTAACAATCATATTGCCGTTTTTGTCTTTGATATCTTCGCAGGAATATCTTCCTGTAATTCTGTCTTTCAGACTTTCAATGGTCTCTTTACCGTCCATGAATGCTTTTACAACCATTCCGGGGATTTCTTCTCTTCCTTCGGAACAATCCACTTCACGGATAATCAATTCCTGTGAAACGTCAACCATACGTCTGGTCAGATAACCGGAGTCGGCTGTACGAAGTGCGGTATCGGAAAGACCTTTACGAGCACCATGCGCTGACATGAAGTACTCCAATACGTCAAGACCTTCACGGAAGTTTGACTTAATCGGCAACTCAATCGTTCTACCGGTTGTATCAGCCATCAAACCACGCATACCTGCTAACTGTTTGATCTGCTGATTTGAACCACGGGCACCGGAGTCAGCCATCATAAAGATATTGTTATATTTATCAAGACCTTTGATCAACACATCTGTCAATTCTTTATCAGTATCGTTCCATGTCTCAACAACAGCTCTGTAACGCTCTTCTTCCGTAATTAAACCACGGTTAAAGTTTTTGGTAATCAAGTCAACTGTCTGCTGTGCTTTCTCTAACATTTCCGGTTTGCTTGCCGGCACTGTCATATCAGAAATAGATACTGTCATAGCAGCTCTGGTTGAATATTTATAACCAATTGCTTTGATATCATCCAATACTTCTGCTGTCTTTGTAGCACCATGTGTATTAATAACTTTTTCAAGGATCTGTTTTAAGCCTTTTTTACCAACGTGGAAATCAACTTCCAAAACCAGTTCATTTCCTTCCACACTACGATCAACAAATCCTAAATCCTGAGGAATGATTTCATTAAAGATAAATCTTCCCAGTGTAGATTCAACGATGCTGGTAATTTCATTTCCTTCTGCATCTTTCTTTGACATTCTGACTTTGATGCGTGAGTGCAATGTAACGGCTTTGTTTTCATATGCAAGAATCGCTTCGTTAACATTCTTGAAGAATTTACCTTCGCCCTCTGCGCCTTCTCTTTCCTGTGTCAGGTAGTAAATACCTAAAACCATATCCTGTGAAGGAACTGCAACCGGACCACCGTCTGACGGTTTTAACAGGTTGTTAGGTGAAAGTAACAGGAAACGGCACTCTGCCTGAGCTTCCACGGTCAAAGGAAGGTGAACAGCCATCTGGTCACCGTCGAAGTCCGCATTGAACGCAGTACATACCAACGGATGCAGTTTGATTGCTTTACCTTCTACCAAAATCGGCTCAAAAGCCTGAATACCAAGTCTGTGCAGTGTAGGAGCACGGTTTAACATAACCGGATGCTCTTTAATGACTTCTTCGAGCACATCCCATACCTGTGCATCTAATTTTTCAACTAATTTCTTAGCATTTTTAATATTCTGGGAAATTCCTTTTGCTACCAGTTCTTTCATAACGAAAGGCTTAAACAATTCGATTGCCATTTCCTTCGGAAGACCACACTGGTAAATCTTTAATTCGGGACCAACTACGATAACCGAACGACCGGAATAGTCTACACGTTTTCCCAACAGGTTCTGACGGAAACGTCCTGACTTACCTTTCAACATATCAGAAAGGGATTTTAACGCTCTGTTTCCGGGACCTGTAACCGGACGTCCACGACGACCGTTATCAATCAGGGCATCCACTGCTTCCTGAAGCATACGTTTTTCATTACGTACGATAATATCAGGAGCACCCAGCTCTAATAATTTTTTCAAGCGATTATTTCTGTTGATAATACGACGATATAAATCGTTTAAGTCAGAGGTAGCAAAACGGCCACCGTCTAACTGTACCATAGGACGTAAATCCGGAGGAATAACCGGAATGACATCCATAATCATCCATTCGGGTTTGTTGTCTGATTCGCGGAATGCCTCGATAACATCCAGTCTCTTGATGATTTTGGCTCTCTTCTGACCGGTTGCTGTCTCTAACTCTTCTTTTAACTGAGCTGACTCTTTTTCAAGGTCAATCGCCTGCAGCAATTCTTTGATTGCCTCAGCACCCATTCCGACACGGAAAGAAGCTTCAGAATTCTCTCTGGCATCCTGATATTCTTTTTCTGTTAATACCTGTTTGTATTCCAAATTGGAATCGCCGGGATCCAATACGATATAGTTAGCAAAGTACAACACTTTCTCCAGCATCTTGGGAGATAAATCAAGGATCAGACCCATACGGCTGGGGATACCTTTAAAATACCAGATATGAGAAACGGGAGCTGCCAATTCAATACGACCCATACGTTCTCTTCGAACACTGGCTTTTGTAATCTCAACGCCGCAGACATTACAGGTAATGCCTTTATAACGAATCTTTTTGTATTTACCGCAATGGCATTCCCAGTCTTTACTGGGTCCAAAGATTCTTTCACAGAACAAACCATCTGTCTCAGGTTTTAATGTTCTGTAGTTGATTGTTTCAGGTTTTGTAACCTCACCAGCCTTTTCATCGCTGCCTCTTCTTGACCATTCCCGGATTTTTTCCGGAGAAGCCAAACCAATTTTAATCGCGTCAAAACTCATAGGCTGATATACTTCATTGTTTAATTCTGGCATGAATAATTCTCCTTCCAATCACGTTTCCGTAATCATTACTCATTATCATCAACGTCTGCATCGTCATCAAATGCTTCTTCTTCGACATTCACTATCTCTTCGGATTCATCATCAAATTCCTGTTTTTGATATCCTAAAGCACCTAATTCACGATTATCATACTCATATTTCTTTGAATCGCCTTCTAACTCGCGGCGGATTTCAGCACTGCCATAGTCCAAAGTTTCTTTCAGCTCAACTTCTTCACGGTCTTCATTCAATACTTTGACATCCAGACCAAGTGACTGTAATTCTTTGAGCATAACCTTGAATGATTCCGGAATACCGGGTTCAGGGATATTATCACCTTTAATAATCGCTTCGTATGTCTTAACACGACCGATTACATCATCGGATTTAACCGTTAAGATTTCCTGTAATGTGTATGCAGCACCGTATGCTTCCAATGCCCATACCTCCATCTCACCGAAACGCTGACCACCGAACTGTGCTTTACCACCGAGAGGTTGCTGTGTAACCAATGAGTAAGGACCTGTAGAACGTGCATGAATTTTATCGTCTACCAGGTGATGGAGTTTTAAGTAATGCATGTGTCCGATGGTTACGGGTGAATCGAAATATTCACCGGTACGACCGTCACGCAATCTTACTTTACCATCTCTTGAAATCGGAACACCTTTCCATAATTCTCTGTGATCTCTGTTATCAGATAAATACTGTAATACTTCCGGTAACAATTCGTCTTTGTGTTTTGCTTCGAATTCTTCCCAGCTTAAATTTACATAGTCATTGGCAAGATCCAGAGTGTCCATGATGTCACTTTCTTTTGCACCGTCAAATACCGGTGTTGCAACATTAAAGCCCAATGCTTTTGCAGCTAAAGAAAGATGAATTTCCAATACCTGTCCGATATTCATACGGGAAGGTACACCCAAAGGATTTAATACAATATCCAACGGACGGCCATTGGGCAGATAAGGCATATCTTCTACCGGTAATACCCTTGAAACGACACCCTTGTTACCATGACGACCAGCCATCTTATCACCAACAGAAATCTTTCTCTTCTGCGCAATATAGATACGAACGGCCTGATTAACACCGGGTGACAATTCGTCTCCGTTTTCTCTTGTAAATACTTTTGCATCTACAACAATACCATATTCACCATGAGGAACTTTTAAGGAAGTATCTCTGACATCTTTTGCTTTCTCACCAAAGATTGCCCGAAGGAGTCTTTCTTCGGCTGTCAGTTCTGTTTCTCCCTTAGGAGTAACTTTACCAACCAAAATATCGTTTGCACGAACTTCTGCACCGATACGGATAATACCTCTTTCATCAAGGTCTTTTAACGCATCTTCTCCGACACCGGGAACATCACGGGTCAGTTCTTCCGCGCCAAGCTTAGTATCACGTGCTTCTGTTTCGTATTCCTCAATATGAACGGATGTATAAACATCATCCTGAACTAATCTTTCACTTAACAATACCGCATCTTCGTAGTTGTAGCCTTCCCAGGTCATGAAACCGATCAACGGGTTTTTACCAAGAGCTAACTCGCCCTGACTTGTAGAAGGACCGTCTGCGATAACCTGACCTGCCGCTACATGGTTACCCTTAAATACAATCGGGATCTGATTGTAGCAGTTTGACTGGTTACTTCTTGCAAACTTTGTAAGATGGTATGTTTCCTGTTCGCCATCATCATAAGTCATGCGGATTTCTTTGGAAGATACATAATCAATAGTTCCGGCTTTTTTAGCAACCACACAAACACCGGAGTCAACCGCTGCTTTTGTTTCGATACCGGTTCCTACAACAGGAGCTTCCGTAAATAAAAGCGGAACGGCCTGACGCTGCATGTTGGAACCCATCAGGGCACGGTTTGCATCGTCGTTTTGTAAGAACGGAATCAACGCTGTCGCAACAGAGAAAATCATCTTGGGAGATACATCCATGTAATCCATCATGGTCTTGGGGTATTCCTGAGTCTCTTCTTTGTATCGACCGGAAATCATATTTCTCTTGAAATGTCCCTGCTCGTCTAACGGTTCAGAAGCCTGTGCTACATGATAGTTGTCTTCTTCATCGGCTGTCATGTAAACAACTTCATCCGTAACCACCGGATTTGCCGGATCGGATTTATCAATCTTGCGGTAAGGTGCTTCCACGAAACCATATTCATTAATTCTTGCATAAGAAGCAAGGGAGTTAATCAAACCGATGTTGGGACCTTCAGGCGTCTCAATCGGGCACATTCTGCCGTAATGAGAATAATGAACGTCTCGAACCTCGAATCCGGCACGGTCTCTTGACAAACCACCGGGTCCTAACGCTGACAAACGTCTCTTATGTGTCAACTCACCAAGCGGATTGTTCTGATCCATAAACTGAGACAGCTGTGAAGAACCAAAGAATTCCTTTACCGCAGCCTGTACCGGTTTAATATTAATCAATGCCTGAGGTGAAACATCGCCTGCATCGTGTGTTGTCATTCTTTCACGAACAACTCTTTCTAATCTGGTAAGACCTACACGATACTGATTCTGTAATAATTCACCTACCGCACGGATACGTCTGTTGCCCAAATGGTCGATATCATCGTCATTTCCGATACCGTATTCCAAATGAATATTGTAGTTAATGGAAGCAATGATATCTTCTTTTGTAATATGCTTGGGAATCAGATCTGCTACATTTCTCTTGATAGCATCAGCTAACTCTTCAGGCTTGTCACTGCATTCTTCCATAATCTGCTGAAGAACAGGGAAATAAACAAGCTCTGTGATACCAAGTTCTTTGGGATTGCAATCCACAAAACTTGTAATATCAACCATCATATTGGATAAAACTTTTACCTTTTTCTCTTCTGTTTGTATATAAACAAAAGGAACAGCCGCATTCTGAATCTGGTCTGCTAACTCTGCAGAAACAACAGTATCTGCTGCAGCAATCAGCTCACCGGTATAAGGATCTACAACATCCTCAGCAAGAGCATGATTCTTAATACGGTTTTTCAGCATCAACTTTTTGTTGAATTTATAACGTCCAACTTTTGCAAGGTCATATCTTCTGGGGTCAAAAAACATGGCTGTAATCAAGCTTTCCGCACTGTCAACGGACAAAGGCTCACCGGGACGGATTTTTTTGTATAACTCTAATAAGCCTTCTTCGTAGCTACCTTCCGGATTTTTCTCCGTAATGGAAGGATCTTTTGCGAAGCTGGCTTCAATCTTGGGCTCATCACCGAATAATTCGCGGATTTCTGTATTGGTACCAATACCTAAAGCACGGATAAATACAGTAATCGGAACTTTTCTGGTTCTATCAACACGAACACTGAAAACATCATTGGAATCGGTTTCGTACTCTAACCATGCACCACGATTCGGAATAACGGTACAAGAATATAACTCTTTACCGATTTTATCATGTGCAATACCATAATAAATGCCGGGAGAACGTACCAACTGGCTTACGATTACACGTTCTGCACCGTTAATTACAAATGTACCTGTGTCTGTCATCAAAGGAAGATCACCCATGAAGATTTCATGTTCACTGATTTCCTTTTTCTCTTTGTTGTAGAAACGTACTTTTACTTTTAATGGTGCTGCGTAAGTTGCATCTCTCTCCTTGCATTTTTCAATAGAATACTTTACGTCGTCCTTGCATAACTCGTAATCCGTGAATTCCAAGCTCAGATGACCAGAATAATCTGTGATCGGAGAGATATCCTCAAAAACTTCCTTCAGTCCTTCTTTTAAGAACCAATCATAGGAGTTCTTCTGAACCTCGATGAGATTCGGCATCTCTAATACTTCATTCTGTCTCTGATAAGTCATTCGTACGTCTTTACCGGATGCGATTGGACGTATTCTGTTCTTTTCCATTGACATTTCACCCCGTTCTTTCTATTTGTCAAATCATCTTTCTTGCAAAATTGCATAGAAAGACCTATTACACCACAATAGTGCATTATCCATAATACTACAAACCATTTAGGGAGTCAATCAGAATTTTGGTAAAATAAAGAAAATTTAAAAATTACAATATAAGATATATAAGAATTGAAAATGTGAAAGAGCTGCCCCCTGCTTCGCATTTGAAACACCGAACAGCTCTTTGATTTACATCATGAAACGAGTTGCCAATTACTTAAGAGTAACTTTAGCGCCTTCTGCTTCTAATTTAGCTTTGATATCTTCAGCTTCTTCTTTAGATGCGCCTTCTTTTAATACTTTAGGAGCGCCATCAACTACGTCTTTAGCTTCTTTTAAGCCAAGACCTGTAGCTTCACGAACAACTTTGATAACTTTAACTTTGTTAGGGCCAACTTCTGTTAACTCTACATCAAATTCTGTTTTTTCTTCAGTTGCGCCTGCTGCGTCTCCGCCAGCTGCTGCAACTACAACGCCTGCTGCTGCAGATACGCCGAATTCTTCTTCACAAGCTTTTACTAAATCATTTAATTCTAATACTGATAATTCTTTAATAGCATCAATAAATTCTGCTGTTGTTAATTTTGCCATTTTTGTTTCCTCCATTTAAAAATTTTAATTATTGTTTCAATTATTCAGCAGGAGTTTCTGCTGTTTCTTCTGCCGCAGGTGCTTCCTCAGCAGGAGCTTCCTCTGCTGCAGGTGCTGCTACTGCGCCACCCTGTTCTGCGATCTGATTAAGAACGCGAGCCAGATTAGCAATAGGTGACTGTAAGCTTCCAAGTAATTTGGAGAGCAATACTTCTCTGCTGGGAATAGATGCGATTGCAGAAATTCCGTTTGCATCATAAGCTGTACCTTCTACGACACCGCCTTTGATTTCAAGAGCCTGAATTTCTTTTGCATACTTTCCAAGAATTCTTGCGGGAGCTGTTGCATCATCCTTTGAAACTGCGATAGCGCTGGGTCCTTCAAGATAAGGAGCAAGTGCTTCGAAATCAGTTCCTTTGAATGCGAAATTCATGTAAGTGTTTTTGTATACTTTGTAAGTAACACCAGCTTCACGCATTTCTTTACGAAGCTTTGTATCCTGTTCAACTGTTAATCCACGATAGTCAACTAAAACTGCTGACTGTGCATCTTTGATGAGTTCAGAAATCTCAGCTACGATAGGCTGTTTTAATTCGATCTTTGCCATTTTTCTTTTACCTCCTTATAGATTTTGTTGCCGATAGGAGTATTAAAAAAGCCTCCCGGAAGACCGGAAGGCAAAAAGTCTTTGATACTTTCTCTTTCCTCGGTAGGCGCTACGCTTATGTCTCAATGACACCTACTGTCTTCGGCAATGTCTTTTTCAGACTTTGATAGATTATCACAAGTTTTCATGCGTGTCAAGCGACATTTTGAAATTTGTGTGAATTTCCGAATTTTATGTGACCAGTATTTCGAACTTATGCGATCTTTTTAATTAATGGCAACTCCGGTTGCCGGATCCACAAACTTTCCGGTCGGAAGGCCCGTCGCCGGATCTAAAACCTGTCCGGATTTTTTGTCAATCAGAAGCGACGCTCCCGTTGCAGGATCTGTAATCGTGGTCGTAGTCGCCGGCGGATCCGGCACTCTTTCCACTGCTGCATAATTAATCGCCGGTCCTGTATAAGGCGTATTGGTAACATTTCCTTCTGCATCCAATGTCACATTCGGCGATATGCACTGCATATAATCCAATATTCTCTGTTTTTCCGCCCCGGTCTCCAAATCAGTACGGCAGTCATGCTGCTTTGCAGGAATGAACTGACACTTCAAATTTCCATCCATGTCATAAACCACTTTAAACAATCCCGTATCCAGTGTTTTGGAATTAAACCAGAAATTTCCCAGACTGTAAATAATGGGGACATCATCAATATATTCAATATTCTGCAGGCAATGCGGATGATCTCCGATAATCAGATCCGCGCCGGCTTTTACAAGCTTCGGTGCCTGATCCGTCTGTGCCCAGTGAAGTTCATCCGTATTCTCAGTCCCCCAATGAATATAGACAACCGTCAAATCAACGTCATTCTCTACTTTTTCAATGGCATCTGTTAAATTTCGAAATTCTTCCTCTGTATAACATCGAAACGCACCGGCTGCCGTATCCGTTGCGCCTTTCGTATCGGGCGTCGGATTACGCTCCACCTGCGTTGCGGACAGAAACGCAATTTTTCTTCCATTGATTTCTGCCACATAAGCCGCAGAAGCTTCTGAAAGATTTCGTCCTGCACCAACATATGCAATCCCCTCGCCTTTCAGAATATCCAAAGTATCCAGTAACGCATCCTCTCCATAATCATAAACATGATTATTTGCCAGCGACACAAGATTCACGCCCATGTCGGACAACAATCCCACATTGGAAGGATTGCTTCGGAACGTGTATGTTTTTCCGGCAAGCGGCGTCCCCCTGTCGGAATATGCAAATTCATTGTTTACCATACAGATATCCGCATTTCTCATCTCTGCAAGGAGTTTTTCATCTACCGAGCTTTCAATATTACCGCCCCGCGACCGCAATGCCGTCATATTTGCAAAGGCATCATAAAAACAGATATCTCCCGCAAATACCATCGTAACATCTTTTATTGTCTCCTCTTCCGACAAACCGGATTCGGATTCCAAATCAGTTGCCACTCCATCTTTTGGCAAACCATTTTGCGTCGCAGCAGAATTCGCATCAGAAGCACCACCAGCACTCGTATCATTCTCCGCTCCGTCTACCACAGTCACTTCCAGATTTTCTGTCTGTATTGCAGAAGCAGCATCTTCAACATTCCATTTAGCAGTTTCTAACTGCTTTTTCTTTATAATGCCATTATCCATCAGCACGACAACCACCGTAAATACCAAGGCGGCCAAACACGCAATCACCAGAAACAAAAGTGCAAAGGCCTTTTTCTCCTTTTTTCGGCGACGCTTTTTTCTGTTGGATACCATTGCCGCTTTCGCATTTGTGTTTATATCTTTTTTCATGCCTGACTTATTATTTGGTTTTCCCTTTGAATTACCGGCACTTTCTTTCATAATTAACCCCATCCGTTTCGAATTTCCACCTATTAATAAATTCTCATTTATTACTTTTTCTCTATCACTAAATAATTCTCATTTATTGCCTTTTCGCTATCACAAAATGCTTGTATCACATCATTTCATCTCATATTCAGCACTCGGCATGTCAATAAATACAATTTACTCATTCGTGACAGCACATATGCAAATTACACTTTGTACTTACATCATTATATCCCACATTACCAAAAGAAAAAAGGACTTCCATAAAATGAAAGTCCTTTGTATCTCATAAAATCACAATCGCAAGATGCAATTAGAATTTAGCAACGCTAACCTTTACACCAGGTCCCATTGTAGGAGCTAAAGAAACGCTCTTTAAATACTGACCTTTTAATGTGCTGGGTTTTGCTTTTACAATAGCATCCATTAATGCATCGAAGTTCTGCTGTAACTGCTCTTCTGAGAAAGAAGCTTTTCCGATCGGGCAGTGAATGATATTAGCCTTGTCTAATCTGTATTCGATCTTACCGGCTTTGATATCATTGATTGCTTTTGTAACATCCATAGTTACAGTTCCGGCTTTCGGGTTGGGCATTAAGCCTTTCGGTCCTAATACTTTACCGAGACGACCTACAACACCCATCATATCAGGTGTAGCAACTACTACGTCGAAATCAAGCCATCCATCATTCTGAATCTTCGGAATTAATTCGTCGCCGCCTACGTAATCTGCGCCTGCAGCTTCTGCTTCGTTTAATTTCTCACCTTTTGCAAATACTAAAACTTTTACAGTTTTACCGGTACCGTTGGGTAATACAACAGCACCACGGATCTGCTGATCTGCGTGACGACCGTCACAACCTGTTCTGATATGAACTTCGATTGTTTCGTCAAATTTTGCTGTAGCAACTTTTTTAGCTAATGCGATAGCTTCGGGTGCTTCATATAATGTAGCACGGTCAATTGCTTTTGCAGCGTCTTGATATTTCTTACCATGTTTCATTTTGTTTTCCTCCTTGTGGTGGTGACGGGATCAACCGGAAACCGGGAACCCTCCCACATAATCATTAATCTTCTACAGTGATACCCATACTTCTTGCAGTACCTGCAATCATGCTCATAGCAGCTTCTAAGCTACCTGCATTTAAATCGGGCATTTTGGTTTCAGCAATCTTCTGAAGATCTGCTTTAGAAATCTTTGCAACTTTTGTTTTATTCGGAGCACCTGAACCTGATTTGATGTTGCAGGCTTTCTTTAATAAAACTGCTGCCGGGGGAGTTTTTGTAACAAAACTGAAACTTCTGTCAGCATAAACAGTAATAACTACAGGAACAATTGTGTCACCCATATCTGCTGTTTTTGCGTTGAACTGTTTTGTAAACTCAACGATGTTTACGCCGTGCTGTCCAAGAGCAGGACCAACAGGCGGAGCCGGTGTAGCTTTGCCGGCTGCGATTTGTAACTTAATATAGCCTTCTACTTTCTTTGCCATTGTGGCACCTCCTAATAAATTGTGGTAGTGGCGGGTCGTAGCACCCTCCCACAGCTCGAAAAGAGCTACTTTGTAACTATATTCCAAGTTGCAGTATTTTGCAACCAGAAATCAAAATAAAAATATTACATTTTGCGGACATCCGAATATGCAATTTCAACAGGTGTCTCTCTTCCGAACATTTCGAAAGCAACTCTGACAGACTGTTTGCTATCGTCCATTCTCTGAACAATACCAACCGAATCCTGCCATGCACCTGAAATAGCAACAACGGTATCGCCAACGCCAAAATCGACTTTCACTTTGCTTGTATGTCCTTCGAAAGGTCTCATTTCCTCTTCCGTAAGCGGAACCGGTTTACTTCCGGGACCAACAAAGCCGGTCACACCACGTGTATTTCTTACAACATACCAGGTGTCATCATTCATAACCATCTTGATCAATACATAGCCCGGGAGCATTTTTTTGGTAACGGTCTTCTTGTCACCATTTCTTGTCTCCTGAACATCTTCCAACGGAACTCTGACTTCTAAAATTTCTTCCTGTAAGTGTCTGTTCTCAATGGTTTTTTCAATATTGGCTTTAACTTTGTTTTCATATCCTGAGTACGTATGAACTACATACCAATTTGCTTCTGCCATTCTTTTTCCCTCACTCTACATTGTCAAGAAATTAACACCGTACTGAACGATTGTGTCAATTAAAGCGATCAATAAACCTAAAACAATCGAAACAACCGATACGGTAATCGTCTGTTTAACAATTTCCATTTTATCGGGCCAGATTACTTTTTTGAACTCTGCTTTTACACCTTCAAAAAAAGAAATCGGCTTAGATTGATTTTGGCTGTTATTTGTTTCTCCCATAATATCACTTCCTCGTCAAAAAACGGATTATTTAGTTTCTTTGTGTAATGTATGAGTCTTGCAGAATTTACAATATTTCTTTGTTTCCATTCTATCGGGATGTGTCTTTTTATCCTTTGTCATATTGTAATTACGGTTTTTGCACTCTGTACAAGCTAATGTAATTTTTGTACGCATTCTTTCCACCTCCGCGTGCCTTTTGCATATTATATATAGAAGAGAAATCCATTTTTGAGCACAAAAAAAAGAGCTCAAACCTCTTCCCACTGTCATACTATAACATAGGAATATAGCTTCGTCAACAATATTTTTCCCAAAACCGCTTGCAAATACACGCAAACAATGCTATTGTGAGAATAAGATAATAGGTTTATTATATTCATTACTATGCCCTGGCAGGACAACGGATTTGTCAAGACTGTCATCATTCAAGGAAGAAAGGAGGGGGCGTTATGGCTGATCTGGCTGCATTAACCGGTGTATACAATCACTATCTGACCACCTATGCACCAAAGAGCAATTCTGCTTTGGACACTCATAAAAAGAGTGAGCTTCGAGGCATTTATAATTCCATCGTCAAAATAAATAAAGAATCCCCTCTGTACATTCTGGATGATAGTGCAGATTCCAAGGCTTATGCTATTGGATTAAAAGAAGGCGCCAGAGAATTACAGCATACGCTGACTTCTCTTGGAGGGCTCAATGAAGAGGAACTGTTAAACAAAAAAATAGCCTATTCAACCAACGAGTCCATCGCATCTGTTAAATATATCGGTGACAGTGCTTCATCTAATCTGGCTCCGGAGCTTTCCATCGAAGTCAAATCACTGGCATCTCCGCAGATTAATTTAGGAAAATATCTGCCTTCCAATTCGCAGATCGAATTAGAGCCTGATACGTATTCCTTTGATTTGGGCATCAATGATTTTAACTACGAGTTCCAGTTCCAAATCCGATCGGATGATACCAACCGTGATGTTCAGGAACGTCTTCAGCGATTGATTAACAATGCCGACATCGGTGTTTATGCTGAAATAGCCGAAGACGAAGAAGGCAACAGTTCTTTAAAGCTAACTTCACAAAAAAGCGGCATGTCGGAAAACAAAGAAGCCGTATTCCGTATTTCCGATAATCAGACCAGCAAAACATCCGGAGTTGTAGATTTGTTGGGAATCGGAACCATGACCAGGATGCCTTCCAATGCCGAATTTGTTTTAAATGGCGTAGAACACACTTCCACAGCCAATGCTTTTACCGTTGAAAAAATGTATGAAATCAATCTAAACGGTATTAGTCCTACTGAGGGAGAAACTGCAACCATCGGCATCAAACCGGATACCGAAAGCCTGATAGAAAACATGCGCCAGTTATTTGGTGGATACAATCAATTTTTAAAATCCACTTTGGAATATACACAAAAGCATCCAAAGAGCAATCAGCTTTTGAGCGAAATGTGGCACATTGCCGGCGAATACGCTGCTCCGCTTTCTGATATCGGCGTCAACATCACCGAAGATGGCAGCGTTGATTTCAATGAAGAGGCAATGCAGAAGGCTATCGCAGACGGTTCCATGAATCAGGGATTTGAAGATATCAAAGATTTTGCCAAAGACCTGTATCGCAAATCCAACCAGGTTGCTCTCAACCCCATGAATTATGTGGATAAAACCATTGTTGCTTACAAAAATCCGGGCAAAAATTTTGCTACACCATATATTACGAGTGCTTATAGCGGGATGTTGTTTAACAGTTATTGTTAAGTTTTTCCAATAACTGCGAATAAAGAAGTATATTAAAAGGCCGTTGTCAAAACAACGACCTTTTTTATTTCTATCACGAAAACTCATCATATAAAAAATTCATATCCAAGAACTTATCATCAATATAATAATCTGCATTGGGTTTGCCCATCTTTAACTCGTGATATTTCACGCCCCAGTCCTTCATCTGCTTTTCAGTAACCGGCCTCCAGTCAATCCCCGTAACATATCCTCTTGCGGTAAACAGGACAATGCGGTTTCCCATATCGTAAAGTTTGTTTACAATCGCAATCATTCTTTCATTGGGTAAAGCCTGTCCATAATCAAGATCTTCCCTTTTTAACGCAATCACTCCGTCAATGTCAAATACAAACTGCTTTCCACCTTCTTTTATGTTCATATAGGTAGAAACTCGTTCAAAATCCTTTTCCGTGTCCACATCGTACATGTCTTTCATGACATATCCTTTGATTTTGTGACCGGTCATGGAATTGTATTCAAAAATATTGCGTGGACGGAGCAGGTCTGTATTCCCATTTTGATAATATGTCTTGGGCAGTTCCTGTCTGGGCATATTATACGCCTCCGGAATGTCCTTTAAAATCGGCTCAATCTCTCCATCGTCTTTTAAATACCACATTTTATGCGGAACGACTTCGTTTTCTTTAATGCTCCGGACTGCATCTACCGTATCATCTTCCAGCATAATCTCAATCATCTTATCGATTTCTGCCGGATCACGATAAGGGTCCGTCGGTCGAAGCTGCACAATAATGTCCGGTTCGTATCCTTCATTCTCTTTTAACCATGTCAACGCATGTCTAAAAACATCCAGATCCAGAGCCGTATCCGTTGCAAACTCGGCCGGTCTCAAAAACGGTGTCTCCGCGCCATACTCTCTGGCAATTGCAGCATACTCTTCGCTGTCCGTCGTAACAATAATACGATTGATATATTTGCTCTTTTTCGCATGCTCAATGGAATATGCCAACATCGGCTTTCCATTAATCAAACGGATATTTTTGTTTTTCACGCTTTTCGACCCACTGCGAGCGGGAATCAGCGCTAAGATTTTTTCGTTCATAAAGTCTCAGTCCTATTTATCATATGATGTTGGGGGCAAATGGTGTTTTGCCCCATGATACCAACGGATTGCTACACATGGAAAGTATGATCTTTTGACCCTGGTATCATTTTATTTTGCCCTGTATTTTTTAATTGAAGCAAAATCTTCCATTAAATCAAGTATCTTGTCTTTGCCTTCCTGATTCAATTTCACATAATATGACATGACACGATTTTCCATAAGCTGCTCTGAAAGAGATGATTCAGCCAAAGGCTTTAATGTCACCGGATTGAGATTTAACTTATCGCAGATACGGATTACTGTTCCGTATGCCATACCTTCAATACCACGATCCAGTGCAGTCACCAAAGTACTATAGGGAATCTTCATTTCTATAGCAAACTGTCTGACACTCTTATACTGACTTAAGATTTCTTTTTTTAACAATTTTGCTTTTGCTAAATTCGTCATAGCTCTTCCTCCAATCAAATATACAATGAAACCTGTTTCATTCCCCTTGTTTTCTCATTATATATAATTCTGAAACAGAAGTATAGTCAAATTGGATGAAAATTATCATCATTTCACACTTTTTTAACAAATTAGGCCATGCATGAGCTCCAATAATCCCGAAAAGCATCTTCAAAAATCTTTCCTTTCGAACGGGATATACTCAAAACACTACCATCTTCCATTTCTACCTGCGTACCGCTGTAATTCTCCACATATTCCAAATTAATAAAATAACTATTATGCGCATAGGCAAAACCACAACGGCCAACGGTATCAAACAGCTCGGATAATTTTGCACTGTTTCGCATTTCCGTGGCAATCTTACCATGATCCGTTTTGGGATTTAAATGTATCACACTGCCATGCTTGGCAATGGAGACGTACATAATATCAGACGGAGATATCTTATAAGAAACTTTTCCATTCCAGCCCCAAATAAAGGTTCTATTTCTCATTAGTTCGGCATAAGCAACCACATCCCGGATTGCCATGATGTTTTTCACCGAAATATCTCTCTCATACAAGCAGCGGAAAGGTTTCAACTTTAACAATTCCGCATCAATCAACCCATCCTTTGAAACCAGGACCAATATACATGCCGGAAGTCTTTTTTGAAACAGTTTCAGAAGTCCCTGTTCATCCTGCATTGCCAGCTCGGCATCAATAATCAGGACATCCACACTTTTATCTTTGGAAAAATCCTGCAGAATGCGTTCCTTATTATAATAAGTAAAAACTACTGAACTTCCGTAGAGCGTTTCCTTGTAAATCAAATCCTTAATCACTTTTGCATATTGCGCATTTCCATGATAAATTGTCACTCTTAACATAAACTCCCCTCCAATTTCAGACCAGAATATAGATTTGCTCATTATTGACTTATAATCTTCTGTGCAATATACTTGAAAAGAGTTACAAAACACGATTTTCTTTCCACAAATTTACCTTGATTTTGTAAAAAAATCGTATTTCATGTATTTTTCTTAAATTTATCATTCTTTTGGAAAGGGAAAAAGTCTATGGAAAAAGAAACTTTAAAATTTTTCGAACCAGAATTCTCTTTAGAAAAAGATTTATATATCGAAACCCTTAAACACAACATTGAGAAGTATATGGGATTTGCCAATATAACGATAAAAGAACTCTCAGAGGCAGCAAATATACCCTTTGCTACATTAAACAACCTGCTCTACAGCAAAACATATAAAGACTGTAAATTGTCAACTGTCATCAATTTAGCAAGAGCAATGGGCATTTCTGTTGACGAATTGCTTGGATGTGTTGCCATGTCCGAGGAGGAGCATCATCTCATCTCTTCCATGCGTAGACTTCCAACACGCACAAAATACATGGTAAATTGGTTTTTAGATTATCAGATTCAGTTATCCACTGCTTACAATTTTGGAAAGCAAAAAATTATCAACGTAATGTATCCTCAGATTGAATACTCCAATAATCTTTTACCTTCCGACGATTTTCGTCCATTGGACATTTCCAATTATCCAATCGAAATCAAAACTAAAGTTTTCATGGGAATGTGTGTTTGCTGTGAAAACTATATGCCAAACTATTGTCCTTATGACATTCTTTTGATTGCCAACGACAGACCGGCAAAGCCCAAAGAAATCTGTGTCATCGTCAATTACGGACACATTCATCTGGCCAAACGAATAGAAAGACACTACAAAGGCGAGATAACCGTTCAGTACATCAGTCTGCGCGACGGTCTCGTCCGCGCAACTGACAAAGAGGTGGAAATGGTAATTGGTTATGTGGCAGAGGTGTATCATGATTTAAGATGGTGAGTTATTTTTCTTGAAGCATATAAACCCTTGCCATCTGTGGAAACGCCATCTGATTATATAGTTCCAAACCAAACCAATTGCTGTCTACAATTGTGGAAACAAATCCGTTTTCTTCGAAAAGATGTTGCAACTGTTGCTCTGAGAATCCTCGAACAGAATTATATAGTCCAAATGCTTTCCAGCCTTTTTTGCTGCCACCATCGCAATTTCCTTTCACTTCCATTTCTTCATCATACAAAGCACCAATTGTAATGATAGCCACCCCATTATCCTTGATATGATTCCTTATATATCCCATAACTACATCAGGAGCAGCGATATATTCCAATATATTGGGGCAAATCAAAACATCTACCCTATTCTCATTCATTGCACACGCTTCTGCTTCCATATCAGAAAGGTCATCCTGCAAAACCACATATTCCGCATTATCTCTGATTTCCAAATATCTTTGCAGAATTTCATCAATATTGTTATTTTTTTGAACGATAGCATCAGATAAATTCCACTTTGCTCCGTTTTCACAGGCAACCTTTAATATCTCTCCGTTTTCAGATTGAATATCTTCCATAAAATTCATGAGAAAGCGCGTTTCGGTATCCGAACCACACACAGGACAACAATCACAATCTTCCTTTTCAAAAATAAAGTGCACTTTTTCATTCTGAAACCCAAAAAACTCTCGCATAACTTTTCTGTACGGAGAAAGTGGCAGCATTTTTACTTCCGAACCACACGCGCCACAAATATATTGAGTTGAACCAATTTGCACCAACAGCTTCTTAAGATTCAAAAGAAGTTCATCCAACAACTGCTTTAGTACAATTGCATTTCCTTTTGAAGCAGAAAGCTTTTCATGCAAGGCTTCCATTTCATTTCTTTGTATAACCGGATGATCACCAAATTCACAATATCCCGTCATATCTCTCGCTGTATCGCACACAGCATCGAAAATTGCCAAATAGTTTTGAGATAACATTGCCGGATTCATGGCAATGTTATTTTGTAATCTAGATAAGCTGTCCACTACGTGTAGTAGATGATCCATTACCTCACGATAATAATTTCCTTTATCACTACAATTATTTTCTTTCTTTACATCCGCCCTCTCCAAACAATCAAGCAGTTTAGCACTCCGATCTGTATCTCCGACTTTACACAATTCTAATATTTTGTGATAAAAGTATTCTTCACAATCATAGTTCGTTGCCTGCATGTGAACAAGCTCTATTTTCTTTTGCAATAAATCATATTTCAAGAAATCGGAATAAAATTCTTCCAACACATAAATTTCTGTATCAATTTTATCCTTCCATCGCTTGTTCACACTATCAGCAGAATCATAAATTTTTATGAATGGCTGAGAAACAAATAAGATAGTATGCCTTTTTGCCATTCGCAAAAAGAATTCATAGTCTTCCAAGCTTCCCAACTTTGAATTAAATCCACCAATTTCCCGAAAAATTTCTTTTTTCATCAAAGTCGCCGGTATACCAATTAACGGATACAACAGCATAAAAGAAAAGATATCCCCTTGCTTAACATCTGCAGGTATACTTCTTGACGGAATGATTTCTTCTTTTCCTCCTATTTCCTGCATCTCGTGATAGATTGCTCCGGCACCCGACACATCCCTTTTTAATGTCTCATATAAAACCATTAACTTGTCGGGCAACCACTCATCATCAGAATCTTGAAATGCCAAATAATTACCACTTGCTAACTCTGCTCCAACATTACGCGATTCAGCGGCTCCCAAATTCTTTTCATTTCGAAAATAACGAATTCTTGTATCTTCCAGCGAATCAATATATCGCTTTGTTTCATCTGTCGAACAATCATCAATAATAATCAGTTCGAAATTTTTATAAGTCTGCTGCAGTACACTCCCCACAGAACGCGGCAACGTATGCATCCGATTATAGGTTGGTATTATCACACTAATCAATTCCTGCTCCATCGTTATCTCCGTTTCTTTTTTTATCAACCATAAAAATCATACAACAAATCTTTTATATTATTCAGATAAAACATCTATTCTCGACACAATATTTTATAACTGATATAATAATGATGTTGGGAGGCAAAAGAAATTTTGCTCCATGACAATTATACCATGATATGGATGTTAAAAGTACTATTTCATACAAAAAGAGATAAGAAATCATACAAACAAGGGATGAGAAATATGAATAAAAATACGCTAATTTCTATATGTATCATTACAAAAAATGAATGTGACATGCTAAAACAGTGTCTTGAACATATCAAGCCCTATGCCGACGCAGGCAACCATGAAATTGTCATTGTGGATACCGGTTCTACAGATAATACAGTCAAAATGTGCAAAGCATTTACAGATAAAATTTTCTTTTTTGAATGGATAAAAGATTTTTCTGCAGCCAGAAACTTTGCGGCTCAAAAAGCAAGCCATGACTGGATTTTGTGCATTGATAGCGATGAGTATGTTTCAACATGGGACGAACGAGAATTACAAACCCATATTAATGGCAGACAAGATATTATAGGCAATATTGTTCAAAGCAACACCTGTGGTTTCGGCGAAAACCAATACCTTTCCAACGACCGAGCATCCCGTTTGTACAATCGTACAGAATACCATTTTTGCCGTCCAATCCATGAACAACTGGATCCATATGATGCAAAAAAAGGACATCACTATCAATCTGTAAACATTATTGTAGATCATATGTCATATGCCGGAACCCCGGAAGAACTAAAGGCAAAATCCGAGCGGAATATTACCATGCTCAAGGCAGAACTTGCCAAAACCCCAAATGATCCCTATATCTTATTCCAATTAGGTCAAAGCTACTACATGATTGAAGATTATAAAACAGCAAATTACTATTACAATCTCGGTTTATCCGAAGATGTCGATCCCAATCTCGGATATGTCAGTACCATGGTTGTTTCATATGGATACACTTTAATCAATTTAAAACAATATGATAAAGCACTTACACTGGAAGGAATTTATGATACTTTTGGAAATCGTGCAGATTTTGTTTTCCTGATGGGACTTATTTATCTTAACAACGGATTTATCGAAGAGGCAATTGTCCAGTTCAACAAGGCAACCACATTTGATTTCGCCAAAGTAGAAGGCGCCAATTCTTATCGCGCCTGGTACAATCTCGGTGTCATCTATGAATGCACAGGACATATAGATACAGCAATCCGGCACTATCAAAAATGTGGCAATTATGCTCCGGCATTAAAGAGACTGGCTCTGTTAAAAAAATAGCACACACTAATCAGTCCAAAGTATAAGAAATATTATAAGAGTATCTCGAATCATACAGAGATATTGCAGTGTTCAAAACTACAAGCACATTTAAAATAAAACTAAAACGGAGAACAACCTATGAATCCAATTTCAATTTGTATAATTGCCAAAAACGAAGAACGCACTTTGGATAAATGCTTAAGCGCACTTAAACCCATGGATTGCGAAATCATCTTCGTTGATACAGGCTCAAATGACAGTACAAAAAAGATTGCCGAAAAATACACAGATAAAATATATGATTTCACATGGAAAGATGATTTTTCCGCGGCACGTAATTTTTCCATATCCAAAGCAAGTCATGATTGGATTTTGGTCATTGATTGCGATGAATATGTAGAAGACTTCGATATGCAGCAGTTACTTTCATTTACACATTCCAACAAGGAATCCATCGGTGAAATTACCCGCCATGATTTGTATGGATCCAGTAAAGATAACTACACTTACACCAGCCTTATTGAGCGATTTTTTAACAAAAATTATTTTTATTATTCCCTTCCAATTCATGAGCAGATTGTCCCCGTTTCAAAGCGCGAATACCAAACATTTCCTGTTTCTATTTCCATTTTACACGATGGATACTTTGATAACGAAGAAAGATTAAAAGCAAAAAACGAGCGAAACATCCGCATTTTAAAACAGGCTCTCAAAACCAATCCGGATGACGCTTATCTAAATTTTCAAACCGGTCAATCCTATTATGATCTGGAACAATATGAAGTTGCTCTAAGTTATTATCAAAAAGCCTTAGATCAAGACATCAACTACTCTTCCACAGCCGGCAGATCTTTGGTTAACGGTTGGATAAACTGCCTCAATGAATTACATCGCAGTGAAGAAGCTTTACAAATCCTTCCTCATTACCATGAACTCTGTGACACTTCAGATTTTCTTTTGTTAATGGGACATGTATATACGAATCTTGGGAGATATGTTGAAGCAGTCAGCGAATATTTAAAAGCCATTCAGGCCCCCAAATGCAATAAGGAAGGTGCTAACAGCTACCTTCCCTACTATCGTATCGGAATCTTATATGAAGCATTAGGCGATATAAAAACCGCCGCAGTTATGTTTCAAAAATGCGGCGATTATGCTCCGGCACAAAAAAAGTTAAAAGAACTTCTAATTTAATTTCCTTAATATTTCCTGCACACGTATGTCATACGTGTGCTTTTCTTTCACCTTTGCATACCCGTTTGCAGCAATCCTTTTTCTTTGGTCTTCATGCTCCAGATAATAATCTACCTTCGCATACAAATCTTCAGGCGTTGTATAGAAAACATAATCTTCATCCGGAACAAACAAGCCATTGAAGTCTGCCTGAAAATCAGAAATCAGAAAACCACCGCATCCCATAATGTCAAAAGCTCTTAATGGAATTCCCGAATAGATACTTTTTAATGAAATATTTAAATTTATCTTGGAATTTTTGAAAACATAAGGCATTCCATCACAATAATCCACCGGTCCCTGATTATCTGCTCCGGGAATATTCGGTGTTGCTTCCGGTGTATATAGCTTGAGCGAATATCTTTCAGATAAAGCACTTATAATCTGCGTCCGCTCTCTTGCCGTTGTTTCACGAGCCAGAAAATAATTTGCATACATCCAGGCTTCCGATTGCATTTCATCCGGATCTATTTCTATCGGACATACATTCTGCAATTCTGCCAGTATACCGGGATTTAGAAATTTCTCCAAAATCGGTACAGCATAGGATTGAAGCTGAAGTTGAATCAACGTCTCCAAAAATTGCTGTACCTGTGGCGCAACTCCTCTCAGATTTTTCATCAAATCCTGACGAGCCTCTGTATACATGGAGCCGACAAAAGATATATCCGATCCATATTCCGTCCTTTTCGAAAAACCACAGTACATCTGATCATACAAATCCACCGGTGCAGCCATGGGAAGATAATGAATCGTTTTCACATCCTTACTTCTTAGTTCGTTAACAACTGCATTGTCAAAGCAAAATGCCACATTTGTCGGCAGCTTAATCGTCGTGGAATACAAATACATAAACGGACTGTCATAGGTCCAGGAAACATATTTCACATTTGCCTTATTGGAAGCTATCGCAACTGCCGGAAAAAAATTAAATGAAAATACAAATTCGTATTCTCCACCCAAAAGATGTTCTGTCAAGTTGTTTTCAAATGCTTCATCGCGGCGCATGCTGACCTTTCCGTATGGCAAAGGATACATCTCCACCTGCAATCCTGCTTTTTGAAAACTCGCACAAATATATTCCTCGCCGAAACAATCCCACTGCAAATACAATACTTTTCCCATGGCAGAACCTCCCATCTAAACAATACTCTACCATAGTTTCTCCTATTTTTCTACAATTCGAAAAAGCACTGGTCAGATAAGTGATGAAAAATGGATTTTCATGCTGACATGAATCCCTTGCTCCGATCGCATAAAAAAGGGTCGGAATATAATTCCGACCCTAGGTAGTTAAGATTACGCCCTATCTTACTGAAGTAAAGATAATACGCCCTGGTTAGCCTGGTTAGACTGAGCAAGCATTGACTGACCTGCCTGAGCAAGGATGTTTGCGTTGCTGAATTTAACCATCTCTGTAGCCATATCTGTATCACGGATACGAGATTCAGCTGCTGTAGTATTTTCAACTACGTTGTCCAGGTTGTTGATTGTGTGCTCTAAACGGTTCTGTTTAGCACCAAGCTCTGATCTCCAAGAAGAAATCTTCTCAAGACCTGCTTTAACATTAGCAATAGCTGTTTTTGCACCTGAGTTTGTAGAAATCTTAATTGCAGTACCACCAACAACACCTGAAGCTGTTAATGTATGTGCTGTAATCGAAATATTCTGATCTTTTGATTCTGCTCCAACGAATATAGCTCTTGCCTTGCTGTTGAAAATCTTCTGACCATTGAATGTTGTATCACTACCGATACGATTGATTTCTGTGTTCAACTGTGAAATTTCGTCGTTGATATAGGTGATCTGTGTAGAGCTGTTTGTTCCATTTGCAGCCTGAACTAACAATTCGTTCATACGCTGTAACATATCCTGAACTTCAGATAATGCACCTTCAGCTGTCTGTGCAAATGAGATACCATCCTGTGCGTTTCTGGAAGCCTGTGTAAGACCTCTGATCTGGCGTCTCATTGATTCTGAAATAGATAAACCTGCTGCATCATCTGCTGCACGGTTAATTCTATAACCAGAAGATAATTTTTCAGTTGACTTTGTCTGTGCGCTTGCTGTTAAACCTAACATTCTGTTTGAGTTGAGCGCTCTCATATTGTGTTGTACTACCATAATACATTCCTCCTTGAATTTAACGTCGCCTCCATGCGACTAATAGTTTGGTGTAATCATATAAAGCTTCTGACCGTACGCTTCTTCCACCCTTTATGATTACTGTTTAAAGTAATTTGTTTTACTTGTATTATATATCGGAGCAGATTTAAAATACTTAACCCCTTTTTTATCATTTTATCAAAAAAATTTTCTTAAATCGAAATATTTTGTATCATCACCGGCAATCCAAGCTTTTTAAACGCTTGCACCAGGTCGGAAGTATCCCCATAATACGCATCATACAGTGAAATCAGGGATGAAGCATCAGGTGTATCATCAAAAATTCCCCAGCCGCCGGAGCAATACTTTTCCTGAAGCGCCTGATATTTTTTCCACAATTTGGGATTTGTCTTTTCAATTGCCGACCGAATTCCGGGATGCGGACGCCATATTAAAGCAATATCCTTTTGTTCCTGAAACACCGCAAAGGTCTTTTCTATTTTTTCCAGCATCTTTTCTTCGTGTTCCAGCAGCGTACCCAGTCCGGTAGCATATAAAACAGCTTTCTTCTTTTTCCCCTCAGCATCATATAAAACACGCTGCCAGTCTTTAGGCAAATTGTCTCTATCTGTTTCTTTGCACAAAGAATCCTGTATCGGCGAGCCCAAACCACAAATTTTATCTTCCCAGATTGATTTTGTATCTGCTCCGGCAAATTCGGTCAATGCATTTACATAGGTATTCTTCATCTGTTCTGACTGGACAATCACCCGGTCGGCATGTACAACCCCCGGAACCGTACAAAAATATTCCAGTGTCTTAACCGCCCTTTCATCGGAAGGCTTTATTTCGTCAATCAAAAAATAAGGAATATAAACCAGATTATCTGTGTAATTCTTTAAGTTCTTAGCATAAAAGAACGGAGGTACTGTTATGGTTGCATTATATTCATCATAAGGATTTTGAAAGAAAATCACATCTGGTCTGTGCAATCCAAAATCAAACGTATTATAATCGGTTATTGTCAAATCTTTCGGATATGCGCTTAGGTCAAAATGCATGCCCCCCATTGAACCATCCAAATTTTTATCATAATAGGGAAGCGGAATGACATATACATCTGTATTTTCATCCTGTATCGCAGCATTCCATACACTTTCCATCGCATTCCATGTTTCCCCTTTAAAGGGCAGAAATACGACTTCTTTTTTCGATAACAACTGCTTATCAATCCCTGACGTCATGCGTTTTAAAATATCATCCAATATATCCTTCAGAATGGTTCCGTCAACATCTCCTTCAGATAATACTGTTTCATGAATATTATACAAAATCTCACAATACTCTTCCAAAAGTTTTACCGCTTCAAAACCTTCACCTTTTACCTCTTCCATTTTAGTCCCCAGTGCAATGGCTCCGTCCTGACAATCTTCACACAATGCTACGACAGTCTGCCAATCTCCGGTTAATGCAGAATGACACATATCTATATGTGCCGCACCAAATATATGCACCATATTCTGTGCAATGGACTTTAATGAGCCGGCTTCATCCGATTCTGTCCGGCACAAATCGTCTTTGGAAAAACAGTATTTTTTTAAAAGAGGTGCATGTGACTGCTCATAAAAATCTTCCTGCCGTTTATAAAAAGGGTATTCATGAGCTCCACCATCCCGTACTGACTTCATATAATCATGATATTTAATGCTAAGTATAGTATCATAACCAATCGGAATTGGTATGGTAGTAACCTCAAAAGGAACATACATAACATCCTGGTAGCATTTTTTCGGAATTTTATAATCATTTTGCGTGCGCAATGCCATACTCGTCACATATTCAGCATCTTTTTCATAAAACATGCCACACAATTTATCCGAGAGCATATAAATCTGCCTGCGCAAGGAACGATTCCGATCAAATTTGGTATCAAATACCGCTTCTAAATCTTCCAGAGTTTTCTCTTTCTCATCGCCCTCCATCAAATCAATACTCTGTGCAATGGTCGTTAATATGGTAATCTGCTCACACAACATTTCATCATCTTTTTGCGTTGGTGCCATATAATCTATCGGAAATACATCCATCCCAGCCACGTATGGAAATCCATGAAATTTTTCCAGATATGCTTTGTCCATACGAATACGGTTTCCGGTATATACACGTGTCAGATAGTCATCACATCTGTATTCGTCATCATCGGAATGTTCAAAATTGAGTAATTCATAGATTTCCGGCAAATCATCCAAGGCAACCCTGCAGAATTTTTCATAATCCTCCCGAAGCATGCCGATATCCATGTCATCATCCCACGGCACAAACCCGCCATGGCGAATAGCACCGAGCATGGTCCCCCATTCTGCAAAATATTTAATATTGTGTTTTTTACAGACCTTGTCGATATCTTCCAGCACCTCCAACTGTGCCGCCCAGGCCCGCTTCATCATACCGGATACGTAAAATCCGTCTCTGACTTCATCTTCAAAATAACTACTCGGAAATTGCATGTTTCATCCTCTTTACTAATGAAAGGCACTCAATACAGAGTGCCTTTTTCAAATTTTACTTTTTTTGATCCATAAAAAACGGTTCTACATGATTTAGCTGACTGGATGATTTGTAATAATCCATTACCGTCTTGGACGATACTTTGCGCTTTGCAAGATCTTGTTTTTGTCTTTTCATAACATTGCCCAACGAATCTTTTGTCCGTGATTCCGTCGCTGCGATTTCCGTCCCATGGTCAACCGTTGCCCGAATCAGTTGTTGCAATTGCAGGATTTCATCTCTATATTTTTCTTTATTGTCCAACAATTCATCCCGAATTCTAGAAAACGTTGTATCAAATCCCTGATCCAATTCACCCATTTCTTTTAAAAGAACATCTTTTTGATCAAACAACTCATCAAAACGCTCCGAATCAAATTCTGTCGAATTTGAAAGCTTCTCTTGTTCTTTACTTGCCAATAGAATATCATCCATGATTCCTATCTTTTTTTTCAAAGATTCAATCAATATCTGCAATTCATTCGTCACTTTTAAGACTCCTTCTCAGTCTGCTTCATAATCTCTTTCCATGTATCGCGAATCATACGACTATATTCCAACGCTCTCTCAAGCTCCGCTGAGTCTTTTTTTACATTTCCCTGAATCAATGCCTGCATAATACACTTGTATATATTTTCAAAATCCTGCGCAACCGGATATTTATGATTTAGGGTTCCATTTAGGTGATCGACAATGCGCTCAGCCTTTATAATATTGGTATTTGCCTTTTGATAATCTTTTTCCTGTATCGCAACAATCGCAATATTTGTGAATTTAATAATTCCTTCATACAACATCAAAGTAAGCTCTGCCGGCGAAGCTGTCAACACTTTACTGTTTTGATATTGCGCATAAGGATTCCCAATAATTGCCATAATCTATACTCCTTGTACTATAGGATAAATACTATTGTGAACCACCCAGCAATCCACTAAGCGCACTCTGCTTTGAAGACAATTTTGACAATGCAGTTTCCATTGCAGAAAATTTCTTATACCATTTATCCTCATAATCATTCAGTTTTTCTTCTGCGTCAGAGATTTTGGTCTTGTAACTGCTCAGTTCCGTATCCATCTGCTTGTCATTGTAAACCTTGTACATACTCTTATAGCCTTCCACGCGGCTCATAGAATTTGTCATGGCCTTATATAAATTGTTGGATAACTGTGTAAAGAAACTCTTTACTGTATTCGGATCACTTGCAATCATGGATTTTAACGTATCTTCTTTCGTCGATGTATTGCTATCATCAGGGTCTCCGTTGATATGATATGCATGTCTCTCATTTTCTTCTGCATTGAAGTAGCCCAATGTATTAATTCCGAAGCTGGATAAGTACATGGTCTTTCCACCGACTGTGATTCCCTCTGCCATTGCTGATGTCATGGATGAAATCACAGAACTCAAAGACGAATCCTTGCGCAACAACGAATCTTTAATCTTCTTTTCCCAATCGGACACTTCTGTTTCGGTCAAAGCTTCCTTTTCTTCCGATAACAAGGGTTCGTATCCTTTCGAAGATGCCGCATTATACATCTTATCCATTTCATTGATTAACTTATTGTATTCTGTCAAGAAATTCTTAATGGTATCATAAATGCCATCATAATCATCTGTTGTGGTAATAGTACTTTCTTTTAATGATCCATCCGCATTCTTTTCAGAAACACTCTCTAATGTATAAGTAGATCCGTTAATTTGAAAAGTATTGGTAGATGATTCAAACTTGGCATTATTCAAATACATAACCGCATCTGCACCATCGATTTTTACTGCACCGTATGCATTATCGGGATCTTCAACCAGTCCTAATTTCTTTAACGTGCTCTCATCACCGGAGAAAGAAAAATCATATGCAGCACCGGTTGATTTTGCACTGACAAATAATCTCTGCTGACCTTCATCAAAACTTGCATTCACGCCTGCTTTTTGCAATTGTGAAACCAGACTGTTCACGGTTGTATTTTCGTCAATGGCAATATCCGTTTTGTTTCCCTGCGACGTAAAGCTGATGGTATTACCTGCCGTAATTCCCAAATCAACCATCTTCGTAGAACCGGATACTTTACTGCCATCTGCCTGCTTCATTTTTCCGCCTGTCAAATATGCAGCTTTTGCAAGGCTCTCAACAGCTACCGTCTGAACCCCGTTTGCCGCATTACTACCGGCTACGACAGACAACAATCCATTGGTAGAAACACTGGTCTTTTTCTTATTGTATGCGGTATCCCACCGCATCTTATCAACAACACCTGTATATAAACTGTATATCTTACTGTTTAATTCTTTCCAGGCATCAATTTTCCAGCTTAATTTTGTCTGTGCCTTTTTAATACTGTTAACAGAAGTCTTTTTGGCACTGACAAGCTGAGTAATGATGCTTTCCGTATCTAATCCGGAATTTAATCCTGTCATTCTGATTGCCATAGTAAAACCTCCTATCTCTTTTCATCCACTAAAATACCAGCCATTTCCCAAACCTTGGCAATCATATCCAACGTTTTTTCAGGTGGTAATTCTTTAATGACCTTTTTACTCTCTTTATCAATAATTTTAATTGTAACGCGATTTGTCTTATCGTGAATACCAAATACAGCCTCTGAATTGGGCAAACTTTTATTTAGCTTTTCCACCGCCTGCTTAATCTGCTCGTTACTCGGCTGATTCTGTCGGCTGTCATTGGCAGCGCCTTCTTCTTTTTTATTGACCTCATTTACAATCGAAGTCTTTAAGTCAGGGGCCTTTTCTGCCTGTACACTTGCTTCCGTGCTCGCTACCGGCTGAACAGGTTCAACTTTTTGTGCGGTCTGTGCCTGCACACTCATAATACTTCCTAATGGTTCAATTGCCATATCTTCCACCTCCATGTGAAATCCTTGTTTACATTCCTTCGCACCAAAACAAGTCTATTATACAGACCCTGGTGCACTTCTTAGTATTGTTATCGGCCAAAAAACAAAATTGTTTATAGATTTAGGAAAATTTTCATCTAAAATTTTATATCTGCTAATGAATCCAATCCTCTCTCTCCATCTTGAGCAAGGCCTTAAATATTTCCAAATCATCTATCGTCGTAATCTTAACATTCTTTGTGGAGCCTTTTGAAAAAAAGACATGTTCTCCCAAATGCAACATCAGGGTATTAATATATACCTCACCTTTAATCCCTCGCCTGTCAGCCTCCTCATAAGCCCATTTGGCTTTCTTATACAAATAAGCCTGGGGGGTCTGTACACGCATGACTTCCTTTCGGTCAATATTCTCCAAACCTTCCTGTCCATCATTGGTATGGACAATTGTCTCCTGACAACGAATTGCACTTAAGCCGGAACCATACTTTTTACATTTTACAATAGCATCCGTAATAATATCCTGTCCGATAAACGGACGGATCGCATCATGAATCATCACAACATCTTCCGGTCCGCATACATCCGACAGTGCTTCCACACCTTTCTGAATCGATTCCTGTCCGTCATTTCCGCCACTGATAATCCATTTTAACTTCGTAATATGATATTGTTTGGCATAGGCACGAAGCACTTCATGCCAGCCATCCAGACACACAACCTCAATAGCATCAATCTCCGGATTTTTTTCAAAATTTTCCAACGTATAAATAATCAATGGTTTTTCATAGACATTCATAAACTGTTTGGGAATATCCTGTTCTGTCCGGCTACCGTGTCCTCCGGCTAAAATAATGGCTACATTCATCCTTTGTTTCCTTTACACAATCTTCCTCATTCTGTTTGTGACATAATATAAAGCGCCCTAAACATTGCCACATCTTCCGTCGTATTCACTTTTATATTCAAATCAGAGCCTTCCGAAAAATGAATCTTTTCTCCCAGGCTTGTTAACATACCAGTATTATCCCAATATCCTGTCACACCTTTTGCTTTTGCAAGATTATGCATCTCCCAGATATATCCAAAATCAAATGCCTGTGGCGTTTGTATTTTCATAATTGAATCTCTATTGATGCTTTCGGTTCCAACTTTGCCGTTATCTGTACGCATCACTGCATCCATTACGCGAATTGCAGCCACTCCCATACCGGATTTCCGACACTTCCGAATACTTTTTGTAATCAATTCTTCAGATACCATTGGTCTGATTGCATCATGAATGATCACAATATCTCCGCTTTGCATATTTTTCTGTTCTTTTAAAAACTGCAGGCCAAGGTATGTCGATTGCTGTGCGTTATCTCCACCAGCCAGAATCTGCGTCAATTTCGTGATATGAAATTGTTTTGCGTATACCCTGACCATTTCCTGCCAGCCATCCAGACAGATGACAATAATCTCATCGATTTCAGAATGAGCCTGAAATTTTTCCAAGGTATAAACCAAAAGTGGCCGGTTATTTACATTCACAAACTGCTTGGGAACATCCATCTGAAATCTGGCATCGGTTCCCGCTGCTAATATAAGTGCTGTATTCATATTCCCTCTTTTCTCTGTCGTACATCCTCCAGAATTTACACATTTTTCATTGAAGCAACAGTCTCTGCAAGTCCGGCTTCCATATGTACATTGGCTCTCCAGCCAAGCTGCTCCAGCTTATCGGCACAAAGCATTGCCTTTGTAGCAGTCGAGTATCCCCTTCTCTCACTCTCATCTGGCAACTCAAAAACGACCTTCGTCCCAGCAATATGCGCCAGATATCCTGCCAGATCCTTTAATGTTATATCGGATTTTTTATCCGCAATATTATAGGCCTGTCCGCATTCTCCCAATAACAAAGTATATAAAATACCCGCTACCGCATCCGTCACAAAAGAATATGAATATTTCTGGTTTCCTTCGCTCTTTAAGACAATATCTTCACCGTCCGCCGCCCTTTTAATAAACTGGGAAATTGCCTTGGAATCAGACTGCAACATTGTCGGGCCATAAACTCTACTAAGCCTTGGTATGACAAAATCCAATCCATAGGTTTGAAAATAGGCATTGCAGAGGGTTTCTCCCAATCGTTTGCTCTCAGGATATCCTGCCCTTAATGTATTGCAGTCAATATAGCCCAGATAACTTTCATCAAATTTTTCTACATCGCCACGATTCTCGCCATATACTTCCACCGAGGAGACAAAACAAAACCGCTTCGTTCCATGTTCTGTAGCATAATCCAGCAAGTTTTTTGTTCCGATAATATTAGAAGCAATAGTTCCGATGGAATCATTGGCGTATTGCAGTGGATGTGTATTACTGGCTGCATGAACTACAAAATCAACAGTTCCAAATTCGGGAATGTCTTTATTGACATCACAGGCAACATATTGAAAATCATCTCTGTCCCAATACTCTCCGAATCTTTCTTTCGCCCTTTGCTCATTACGGCTCAGAGCAATCACTCTGACAGCTTTTATCGGATCCTTCTGTCCGTCATTATGCTTCATCAGAATATCAACAAGACATTTACCAATCATCCCGGTTGCCCCGGATAACAACAATGTTCTTCCCGAAAGTTTTTCCCAGAGAAGGTCAGTTTTTGCAATTTCCTCTATCTGCTTTAAATATAAATTCATATTATTCCTCTCAAAGCCTCGTCTCAATACATCAATTCAAAATGTTTTTTACAGTTCTTACCATTTTCATCCCGGTATTATCTTTATAATATATAATCTCTTATTTTAAGAAAATACGATCCACATAAACTATTTTATATTTGTCACGATGCAAAGTAAAAAATAAGGTAATCAAACGTTCCGACACAAATCCCGCATAACGGTTCATATAAACATCTTCTTTTGTTCCACCGTTTTTGGTAACCGCGTCCAGAATCGGAAACATCCATGAACACAAGTCATCCAGCACTTCCCATTTTGCAATAAACATATTGCACGGAAGATACAAACTACCATCAAAAACCTCTAGAGCAGTCTCATATGTATCCCTATCCATTTCTTTTAAATAATGAAGCAAGAAATCCCAATCCTCAGGAATATGCCGTTCACGATAGTTTGCATCAATATTTGGGTATACATAGGTGGGAACCGGTACAATAACATCCACTTTATTCTGCACCATAATATCCAACCAGTCAGGAGGCAAAATAAAATGTCTTCGATAATGCACCAGTCCGGCTATATCGTAATGACGGTTTTTCCACATCCAGTATAATCCGGTCAACTCACTATACTGGCGATTTCTTTCAGAAATGTTATCCCCTGTACTGTCAATCCACTCTATATCCTTTAACCGCTCATTCGTAAGTGCTGCGCCGACCTGAATTGGATTTTCGTAATCGGGATAAATATAGGGTGTATCCAATTCTCTGTCATAAATGGATTTTGCCACACATACACAGATATTGAGATTTTCATTATCCGTTTTCTCTATAACTTCATTATGATCCCTATCATTCTGAAAATGTTCTAACTTTATAAACTCTCTGCCCTGCTTTGCATAGACCTTACTGACATAAGCATTGCGCAGACAATTGTCCACATCTACAGTTATGGGCAGAATGGAAGAAAATCCATAATCTTGTAATCTTTTAATAATCTGCTCATGAAAAATCCCCTTTGTGGCAAGGAGCACCGGTGACGATTTATCAAGTTTCAAACTTCCACTCATATGAAGAACAGAAATATTTTCAATCTGATCATCATTTTTTTCCTCATTATCTGTCAAAAAACCTCTGATTATTAAATCAGGAAATAACTCTGTCACATATCCCATCAAAGTTTTTGCTCTGGAGTGTGCACCAAAAATATATATGCTGTTTATCTGATTCAAAAATGAAATAATATTGCTCATATACTAATGCTACCATTTTAATTACTGAAAAACAATTTATTTTTCTTGAAATCCAAACATCTCTACACTATAATGTATTTATCTGAAAATTCTATATTTTCTTAACTTCTGACCATTCGGTCATTTTTTCAACTGGTAAAATTCAAAAAATTTTAATTATGATGTTATATCGCTTGAAATTACATCAAATTTGTTGTATTCTAAAAAAAGGATAATATAACAATGAACAGAACCTTTAAAGAAGTCCCCTCTTTCACAGCAAAATGGCATGCTCTCGGATTATCCGATGATGATTTATGTATGTTAGAAAATATTTTATTAAAAAATCCCAAGACAGGAGATACTATTTCCGGTACCGGTAGACTAAGAAAAATCAGGATTCCTGTTGAAGATAAAATGCTTAAAAAGTTAGTTCAAATTTTGAAGGAGGAATAGCCATGAGTCTCTACGAGAATTTAGAAAAAGGATTATTGGAAGCAATTGAAATAGAAAAAAAGCAAGTTCCTTTATCTCAACGCCCCAATATGCCTGCACCAACTCTTTATGCTGAAAATCGAGAAAAAATACTCATTGACGAACTTGTTTCCATAAGAAAAAATCAAAAAATCTCACAAAGCGAACTGGCAAATCTTACCGGTAATAAACAACAGGCTATTTCCCGGCTTGAAAAAAAGGGAAATAGCCCATCATTGAAATTTTTTTGCAGCTTGCTAAACGCACTGGGGTATGATTTAGAAATCGTGAAATTATGATAATAACTGGATTACTTGAATCTCCAAATAAATTATGATAGACTTTTCACAAAAATGAACCTTCGCATTCTATTTTCGTTTCTATAGAAAGGATATATAATATGCATTTCCTGCAAGCAGCTCACAATGTTTATCAATTACTAGAAGATGAAGAATCCAGATTTATTTACATGAATCGGTTAAACTATTTGATCACAGAGGATTTTGTCTACCTAAAGCGCATCATCGACAAATCTGTCCCCGAACTGGTAGAAGAACAACACAAAAAAACCTTGAATCTTATTTCTTCACTTCCACAAGACCATCCTGTCATCTTATATGGTGCAGGCAGTGATGGCATCGAAAAGCTACACTACTTTGAACACGACAGGCGATTTATTGGATTTTGTGACAGAGATACCAACAAACAAAAAAACGGAATTCACGGTTATCCTGTTATCAGTCCTGAAGAATTGGTTCAGAATAAGAATGTCAGCATTGTAATCAGTACCCGCAGAGGCCTTTCTTCCATCCGTCAGTTTCTCTCCAAAAACAACGTAGACCAAAACCGTATTTTTAGTCTTGATGAATGTATGATTACGATTGATCCTGGACAATACTTTAATCCTGACTTTATTCATTATGAAGAAAATGAAATATTTGTAGATGCTGGATGCCTTAATTTAGGAACTTCCATACTTTTGAGCAAAAATTGTCCCAACCTACAGAAGGTATATGCTTATGAGCCCGACCCACAAAACTATCAACAATGTCTGCAAAATGCAGCGCAATTACCAAAAACCATCGTAAAAGTCTTTCCTTACGGAACCTGGAGTCAAAAAGCCACATTATCCTTTATGGCATCTTCCGATGGTTCTTCACGTATTACTGATGATGGTCAAGTTAGCATAGAAACCATTTCCATTGACGAAACCATTGATCCACAGGATCGGGTCACTTTCATCAAAATGGACGTTGAAGGTGCAGAATTAGAATCTCTAAAAGGCGCTAGACAAACTATTCAAAGATGCAAGCCCAAGTTGGCCATCTGCATTTATCATAAGCCAAAAGACATGACCGAGATTCCCTTACTTATTAAATCACTTGTACCGGAATATAAATTATACATTCGGCACCACTCTAATTCAGTTGCAGAGACCGTTTTATACGCTGTAGTTTCATAACTGACGCCATTATTTTTTCCTCATAATTTACTATCTCTAAATTCAATGGCAGAGTGTGTTTTCCCCTTGATATGATGTTGAACATTATAATTTCTACCGCAAAGGGAAGCATTGCGCAGGAAACATACGACCGAAACACTAAAATCCTGCATATCGCCAACGACTTTTTCTGGCCTTCCTGTCAATGGTCAGAAAAAGGGTGACGTTTATTTTGAGTAAACAAAGCACAAATGTACCCTGGTCAGTTACTTTTCGTAATTCATTTTCCGCTCACTCATACTAGCACTATTTCTAATTTCATCTGTCAAAAATATTATGTTTTGTCGAAAGAAATTTATCTGTTAATACAAGAGAAATGACCTCTTCACTTGCAATTTCTGAAAATTCCTTTCCCATAAATCCTACTAATTGATCCGAAAAATCCCTATTCACCTCTTCATCTAAAAGCTCAGGACAAATAGCAGAAATATCTCTCGCATACGTCATAATCTCTCCTTGCATTTCCCCAACGACTTTCATATGAAGATTGTCCCTCACTTCCTCTTCGAAACAAGGTTTCCCATTGTCTTCTATACAGTTAAATGTTGGTTCCGGCGACGTCAGTATCATTTCAAAAAATAGATAGAATCTATAAATATTTGCCTCTAATTGAAAATCTCCCAACGGTTCATAAAATGATTTTACTTTTAATTCATTCTCCAATTCATCATTACCCGTATTTCGTTTCAAAAAATAAAATCCTACTAAATCATTTTCTGGTATAATCTTTCTCAGTCCATTTTGAATCGTTCCCGCAGCAACAAAATCTATAAAAGCCAAATGTTTATACTGAAGCACTCCAATTTCTTTAAGATATTTACGGTAATTTGTTCTTTCTTTTTGACAAATAGATAATATATCTTCTTTATACTTTGAGACTATCTCTTGTATCTTTTCATCATTTAATGCTTCATTTTTTATTTCATCAATTTTTAAATTAAAACGTTCTTCAAACAATTCGTTCATCGACCCATAGTATTCAAATGTAGAAACATAGTCAATATCTTTTTTATCAAAAACTGATGCAGCAAACATAGATCGACGAGATGTATAAATATATTTTCCATCTGGATATAGATCTGATTTCTGCTCTTCTTTAACTATGTTGCAAATTTTTTCAAGAATGTAAGCATCTCTAGATGGATATAGAACGTAGTTACATCCTTGTGTAATAATACTCTTCATTAACCAACAAACAAAATAAAGAATTTCGGGCGCAACAAATAAATATGCAATTTTTTTATGATTATCAAGTTTAAGTTTTCCTTTTGTACCACAGAAAGTAAAAGGATCATCAAATGCCTTCCAACAAAAGAGTCCTATCGCAATACGATCCATTAATGTACATTCTTTTTCTAAGACAACATTATAAACAGAGTTTTCAAGCATCTCCTTCTCACTCATAATCTCAAAGGTTTCAATTCCTGCATTACGAGCGCATTCTCCATCTGCCACGGAATTATCACCAATATGTATAGCATCTTTTCTCATTGGATCAACCTTTAAAAACTCTTGAAACAGTCCATTTTGTTTCGAACAATTGTATTCACAGGAAACATAAATATCCACATAACCTTCATATCCACATTCTTTCAAAATCTCATCCAAAAAAGACTTGGGTAAATACATATCTGAAATCAAATAAATCTCTTTATTTCCTTTGATCGAATTATAGAATTTCAACATACTTTTTCTAGGTTCAATCACTTGAAATTCCGTATCTAATTCCATTTTCAGATATTGTTCTTTTGTCCTATCGCTTATCCCTGTTAACCTTTGTATTTCATCATAAATTTGATATATTGTTGGATTAACATCTCTATCATACCAGCTTTCCTCTGCTCTTTTTCTTATCTCAGAAAATAATTCGATATATGAATCTTCTTTTTTCATTTTCCGTTCTACTAAGTCAAAAACATCCTTTGGTTGCATAGTTTTACGAACCAGAAGCGTATCAAAAATATCAAAAGTGACAATTGCGTGTTTGTCACATTCTGCTTTCAAATCATTCCAACTTTTATGATAATAGGGTATATCATATTCTCTTAGTTTAAACTCTTCTGATAAATCTCTTCCGTGAACATCCATAACTAAAATATGATTTTCTTTCGCGAAAGAAGAAATCCTATGATATATCACACCTATAACTGCCGGTCGTGCAATAATTACTATTTTCTTTACTCCCAACTCAACAACATCGCAGGTATCTATTATTGCTTTGTCCCAAATTGTACCAGTCTTTCTCTTTCCGTCCATTAATCCAACAATATTATATTCTGGTATTCTACTAACTAGATTTCTGGTAGCAATACCTATCCCATATATAGCCATAGGTTCTTTAGTATCACTAAAATTATTAATAAATTCGTTATATATATATTCATCCTGATTATACATTTATATACCTCTAAACTTCCAACACTGGTTCCCAATATTCGGAAAATGTCATTTGCTCATTTCTTCTATTTATTATATTTATACATTCATCCCCCATTTTTTTAAGAAGATGACGTTTCTCTGAAATCTCTTCAATAACATCCACCATAGAATCTACATTTCCCGATTCCACAATAAAACCATTTATCCCTTGCTTCACATCATCTTCTGCTCCAGATGTATTCATAATAACCGGAACCGCTCCACAAGCCATTGCCTCTGATTGCGAAATGCTATGTCCTTCATAATCAGAACAACTTATACATATATCCTGTTTTCTCCAAAAATCATAAATCTCCTCATGTTTAACATATCCCCACAATCGAACATTTTCCGTTAAATCATTAACATCTAGCTGCATCTTCAATTCTTCTTCATAGTCACCTCGACCTGCAATATCAAGTCTAAAATTAATTTTTCTTTGCTTTAATTTTATAGCCAGTTCAAGGAGCAAATCTATTCTCTTTTGTAGCAACGTAATTCTTCCTGCGTACCCTAATCTGATTGGAGCATTTGCCGAACTATAGCATCTATTACTAACTTTTTCCAATGGAATATTCCAATAAAGCATTTGCAATTTTTTACTAGGAAACCCTTTATCAATCATTGTTTCCATAATCTTATTACTTATCACAAGACAAAGATCTATCTCTTTCTCAAATTTGCAGTATACATCATAATATATTTTTTCATCATTATGTATAACTGCTATCAATTTTATCTTGTTACCACACTTTCTTTTTGCCAAACATGCTGCAACAAATATTTCAAAGGGAAAATTGCAAATTATGGTAGAAAACTCTCCCCGTAAAAAGATTTTCATGCATTCATTAATTAAACACTTTTCCGCTTTCTCAGAAGGACGAATCATATTATATGTAGCATTCACAATTTTCATAGGTCTCTCGTCGGGAACAATGTACACTCCATTTATGCCATTCTTTTTGAAATCATCAGCAATTGTATAACACCACCTTTCAACGCCTCCTAATACCATTCCACAATTTAAATCAATATAACATCCTTGCGTTCTATTTTTTTCTGCAATTTCATAATTTTTATAAAGTTCATCTGCTATATGAAAAATTAAATCACGAGAATACATATTCACCGCCATTACTATATTTTCTGATGATACCCCCATTTGAAACAACTGTCTCTTTATTTCTTTTATAGCATAGCATGTTATATATATATCCACTTTATCATATTGTTTTATTTCTTCAGGTGCTATTATTGGAACTCCGTCAATTTCTTTTCCCCACATAGTCTCATCGTTAGAGCAAAAGAAATCAGGAGAATATCCCTGTTTTTTCCAAAAAAGCAACATGAGTTTCCCCATATTGCCTGTTCCCCAAAAAATTATCTTTTTCATCCATCTATATTTCCCATCTTAATACTTATTCCCAAAAGCAAATCACCTTGTCAGAATCTCCGCCTTCTTGAACAAACTGTTTCTTCATTTCAATATAATGACTTTCGTTGGTTATAATAAAAATCGCCTCTGGGAAGTGTCTAATGCATTCATCAAGCCTATCTACCTGAATTCCCGCAATCTTAGAACCTATCTTATTTTTATCATTATCCGCAAATGCAACAACATGAACACTTTGGAATACATCTAAACGCTTCAAAATTTCCTTTCCCCAATAACCTGCTCCAAAAATAACAACCTCTGTTGTCTCATTTGATCTCAATCTTTCAAAAAAATCCTCTTTGTTTTTTTGCTCATTCTTTATCTCATCTACAAAGATTGAGGGACTACTAAGAAGAAGGTCTAGTTTCTCATAACTATCCCCACTAAAATCTCTTCGGGAAATGAAACCACTGCTCAAAGCATTTTTTAGTTGATCCCTAAACCACGGATAATAATTTGCGATTTCAGGTGCTGTATAATCAAATTTTGTCTTTATAAGTATTTTTTTATACTCTGTCAAAAATGATGTAACAAAATGAAGATAGTATCCTCTTTTATATACCTTTAATGATGAATTTACTTTGTTTTCAAAAAAAGATTTAAATTCCACATAAGTGTTGCGCAATGCATTTAACGAATAAGTTGAAGCATCATCCCTGTCCGTCCTATAAAAATACAGACATTCATCTATATAGCAGGCTGTTTTTGCATGCATAAGCACTTGCTCCATAAAACCAATATCCTGATATGCAGCTCCCAAAGACTCCGTCAAAAATATTCTATTATCTTTTATAAATGTTGCAAGATAAATTCCTCTCCATATATTAAAGTCAGATTTATACAGATAGTCTTGTTTGTGCGGATTTATTATCGTATTATAAAGTTTCTCATCTTTTCCAAATTGTTTTGCATCTGTAAAAATCCGATTCCCACTTCTTAATGTACAAAATCTAGTATAATCGCCTTTAACATACTCAACACACTTTTGCTCTGCCAAATTAAATAAGATTTGATACATATCCCTTCTAATATAATCATCAGTTTCAAGAATTGCTATATATTTTCCCTTAGAAATTTTTATACCTTGATTTACTTGTGCCCCATAACTTTTTATATCCGAATGAACTAATACAATTCGATCATCTTCATTAGAATACTGTTGTAAAATCTCCCACGTCCCATCTGTAGAACCAGCATCTATACAAATTATTTCAATATTTGTTAATGTTTGGTTCAATACGCTTTCCATGCATTCCCTAATATAAGGAGCAACATTTAAAGAAGGTAATATTACTGAAACTGCTACACCATCCATTTTTCTCTCCCTTACTAATTCAATACAAATTCTAATAATTAAAAAGCATCCACTTCAAATTGAATTTGTCATTCAATTCATTAAAATTGTTGCAAACAAAATCATTCTATTATGCATCAATCAAAAAGGGGAAACAGTAGTCACTAATATTAAACTTTTGTATATTATCCAAAACATCTAAATAATATCTAGCTCCAATAGCAACTAACAGGAGTGAATTAAATACTTGAGCTTTATACTCGCTAAGATATAAAACTGTTGTTTCTTCCTTTATTTGATTATCAGAAATAACATATCCCGTTATTTCTATACCATTATTTTTCAATTGTTTTGTTAATATATCGGAAAAATGTCCTTTTCCCATAATATATATTTTTTCATTCTTCTTTATCATTTCAAGAATAGTATCACTTAAAAAATAGTAATCATTAATTTGCCTGTCCAACCTAATGCTATTCATGAAGTAATAATGATATTTATAATTTGACTCGACATCTGAAATTCTGATAAGTTCCTGAGTATGCTTATCGGCTTTGTTATTTGATATTATATCATAGTAGAATTCGTTCATTCTAGAAACAAGCGCATTATGAAACTTTCTATCTGTATATTCGTCATATTTCTTCAAGAAATCAATCATCTTTATTGAATGAATAATTCTAGACACACATTTGTTAATTATTCTTTCCGACCAAGAGCCTTTATGCATATATCGATACACACTCATAACCTTATCAAAATAAAAAACCTCTCCTTTAGAACATGCATATAACTGCATCGGCCAATCTCCAATTCCACACTCAAAAAAAAACGGTTCGCACAACAAAACTTCCTTTTTCCCAACCATGGATGCAGTAGGCCAAATCCCACTTCTTTGACATATTATTTCTTCTGGCTCAATTGTATGTGATGATTCATATGCTTTCATTAAATCTTTTTCTTGTGTCCTATAATTAATTCTCTGGGCATTGTGCATAGTTAAAAAGCATTTTGGATGATTATCCATATAGTCGACTTGCATTTGTAATTTATTAGAATCGCACCAATAATCGTCACCCTCACAGATTGCTGCATATATTCCGCGCAAATAACAACGTTGAATTTCAGTCATCACTTGATGAATTATCGAACGACTATATGTATTATCTTTTGCCAAAAATCCATGAATCAAACACGGATATTTCTTACAATAATCTCTAATAATTTCTTGTGTTCCATCTGTCGAAGCATCATCAAAAACTATTATTTCAATTAAGAAATTTGTTTTTTGGTTAATTATATTATCTAAACATTCTTCAATGTATTTGCAATGATTATATGTATTGCACCATACCGATAGTTTTGGTTTTTCATTTAACATAATTGAACTATTTAATTCTTCAAATTCCACTCCTTCGATAATAAGCATATTCATTCCTCTCAAGAATAATCTTTAAACACATCTATTATTCTAACTATCTTTTTACTATCAAATCCTCTTTCTAATAATTCGCTTTCTATTTTTTCTTGTTCACCCAAAGGAGTCACAATAACATAAGCATCCAGCAAAGAATCATCAATCTCTGTTCTTTTCAATACTTTTATATCTTCATATTCTTTATATCTACAATTATTATCTATTATTGAAGAAATAGCATATTTTTCACGTAATGCACAAACCAACAACTTCCCAATTTCTCCCAAACCATAGATAACAACCTTCGCATTTAATGGAATTGCCAGACTAAATTGCTTCATAAACTTATCTTTATCAAAAATAAAATGTTGTTGTATCTGCATCTTCCTAATTGCATAATTAAGTCTTTTTTTAAACGGATGTTCTCCTAACGCAGTTCCTATTCCACCACTCCAATCATGCACTTTTGGATGATTAAATATTGGGTCCTTCATTATTTCGACATACTCTTCATGGTATGGATGATAAGGGTTAATTACATCAAAAAACCATTCTTCTTCAATTGGTCTTTTTCCCCATGGAACAAAAGATCTCAGCCTCACATAATCGGCTCCAAACTCCTCCAAACATCTATGAGCAAATTCCGGCATCTCCCTAAAATTTCTCTCTTGTACAACAGTTGCAATATGAAATTCATTTACAATCCCCTTATCTCTCAAAGACTTAATATATTTCAAATTATTTACAATTTTCGAAACAGGAAGACGTGTACCCGATAATTGTTGATATGTATATTCTTGAAAACTCATTACCGTTACCATTACTGTCAAATGATATTTTCCCAAATTCTCTATCTGTTTCCAATGCTCCTCGTCAAATAAAGATCCATTCGTTTCTATTACAACAGAACATTCCTCTACGGGTGCTATTGGCTTCCATTCTGATAACAATTTTAAAATTCTTTTACTTACAAAAATTTCCCCTTGTCCATTTGCGCCGATATGTTTTATATATGGCAAAACTTTTTCTATTTTTTTTTCAATAATATCATAACGTTTTTCAACTTCATCTTTATTCTGTACAAGCATTTTTTCATGAATATTGCAAGTTATACAATTATAATTGCATACATTTTCATACGCCAAATATAAACTATCTGGGAATTGAGGAAAATCATCTATCTCCAATAAATGATTTTTAATATCACAACATGTTAAATAAGGACAATCATCTACATTGCATTTGGAATAGTCTCCCGATATCAATCGATTTCTTAATTGTTTAGCTGCATCGCTATTGTATACTTCCTCAAAAGAATTATCCAACAAATTCCCAACATAGCCATCTCTTGTCCAGCTACATATTCGAACATCACCCGTGTCATTATATATCTGCACAAAATTTAATCCTCTATCACATATTTTCATCAATAATCTCCTTCTCAAATTCAATTCTTTTTTATTATATTCCATATATTGCTTCCAATGTTATAGTCCTTCTCTTCCTCATTTCTATGATGATCTAAAACGGATTTTAAATAGTTTTCTATTCCTAATAATTTTTCTGCATCTGATCCATAGCATTCAAGAACAGCATTTAAATCTACTGAATTCATAAAATCATTAATATAACCTGAAAACTCATTTATATTTTTTCCAATGGGTATTATTCGCTTTATTTTTGCATCATCTTCAAACGATAATATATAATTTGTCTCACCAGTTGTTATTAATTTCTTATCACTTGAATCAATTATTGACATCTTATTTGGTTCTTTTGCAAATATGTCTTGTAATTCTTCAAATTGAATATATTCAGTTGTTTTTCTAGATACATCTATGACCACAAAATCATTCCCATCAAATGGACACATTAGTAAACGATCTTGTGCTAATTTCATTATTGTCGAGTATTTATTCTTATAATTTTTCAAATCTAAAAAACATATATTATTTGTGTCCAATTCTAAATATGCTATTTTCTCTGCTTCACTGGGGGCAAACCAAATTTCACGGTCTGTTTGCACAACCGAATCATAAGAATAGTCTTCAAACTCCCATTTCATTTCCCTTATTTCTTTAGTCATAATATTCATGACAATAATGCTTTTTCCCTTCCAAGGAAATATCCACAATTCATTATTGATAACTAATACATCTGAAAACTGTTTTGCATTTATATCATCATTTCTATATAATTCAACTATTTTATGTGTTTCCATATCAATTACAGAAACTGTATCAATATCTCCCGGAACTAGAAATAAAAACCTATCCTGTATCACATTTCCAGAGACGTAAGTGTGAAAGTATCTATCTTTTTCAAAATCAAAGTTCGCTTGCTTATATGGTGGTCGAAAATAACATATATCTAGTGTCTCTAAATTAACACAAGCTATAAATTCAGCCTCTTGCGGAATAAACCACGCCTCATTTCTGTATATAAAAGCTCTCCTATGTAATCTTTCTTTCATTTTTTCTTTATCAAACATCTTTAAATATTTCACTTCATTTGTATTCAAATCCATTACAAATAAGCCATTTACAAGAAAAGCAGAAAAAAACACTTTATTCTTATATTCAACACCTGCAAAAAAATTCAGTTTCATCATAATTTATGCCCACCATTTATCCTAAAAATCCTTTTATATTTCAAAAATCAAAATATAAATATTATATTTATCCTAAATTATTCACAACTTCGTCGTGGAAGTGGCTAAATACTGCAAAGTTACTGTTTTTAAGCTGTTTATTGCATTTCATCTATTAAGTGAATAGAAAAAGAGCATCCAGTTATAACATTTTTATTTGCTCATGAATAATTCAGGATAATTATTGATATAATTTTCATCCAAGAACTTCTTCAAATTATATCTTCAATTTAGCCATCTGAATTATTCAAAACAATAGCATACCCTTCTATAACATTATCTCCAAATTGATTATAAACAATTGTGTCAAAATTAAAGATACCTTTTTCTTCATTTAACACCGATGTTAATGTAACTCTAGCTGTCAAAATATCATTTATGTATGCTGGTCTTTTAAAACGCACAATTTGTTCCAAATAAATTGTCCCATTACCAGGTAATTTTGTTCCCAAAACAGTCGATATCAATCCCGCAACATACATACCATGAATTACTCTTCTGCCAAAAACACTTCTTTTAGCACTTTCATCATCTAAATGAATTAAATTTATATCTCCTGTTAATTCTGCAAATTTCTTTACATCAACTTCATCGATTTTCTTTGAATATTCAGCAAATTGCCCTATCTCTATTTTTTTACCCATATACCATCTCACAAATTATATTTTTTTCACAACCTTATGTGCTTCTATTTCAAATCCATTGTGCAAATGATAATTTACAGCAGCATCATTCGCTTTTCTACACAAGGCTTCAATCTCATTAATCCCATATTGTTTTGCCAATTCCTCAAGTTTTCCAAAAAATCTACTACCAATATGCATTCCTCGATATTCATGTGCTATACCATTCATATAACTATGCAATCTTCGTTTTCCCAGAAATAACGTTTCATGCGCCCAATGAAAACCTACTAATTTCTCGTCATCGAAGGCTCCAAGTAAAATTGCACTTTTATCTAAGCTATATTTTTTCATTTTTTCATAGAAATCATAGATTAACATGTCTGAATCATATTCCGGATAGTTTTCACAAAGATTCATTTGTAAATAATCCAATAACTCTTCTTTATATTTTATTACGTCATTATATTCTAATTCTCTAATCTCAATCATTCAATCCTCCAACTCAATACGTAACCATTCTTTTGATTTTTCCATAATTTTATCCAGTTCTTCTCTTGTTTTAAACTCTAGAAAAATGTCGCCAAGTGCCATATTTGCTCCGGAAAACGGACCCACATAAGCACCTTTATCTATCTGAATATCAACAACCCTAACATATCTACTTTCAATTTCAGGATTAATATATACTCCCTTAAATTTCCCAACTTGTCCGGGATTCGCGTGAACTACCATCTCACACCAATAACCGGTACATTGGCTTTGATAAATATTATTCACAGACATCCCTACTGCTTTTTTTACTTCAGCTTCTATAAGGTCAATCCCAAATGCCAATTTCTGCAATTCAGCAATTTTACATCCGCCTCCACGAGGAGAAACCTCCATAATATACGACTTTCCATCCGTACCAGCGCAACTTTCGATATTATAAATACCTGTTTTTACATCTAGCAACTTTAACAGGCGTTGTATTTCCTTCGTAAGTTCATTTTGATAACTATCTTTCATAGATGACGGCCAAATAATATATGCTGGAGTATATGGGTTTTCAGCATCCTTATCAAATAATTGATCTGAATATGTTATAAATTTCAAATCACCATCAACAGTAAATGGGTCTGAACTAGAGTGAAATCCATCAAAAGTAATAAAATCTTCAATAATATAAGATTGTGAATGAGATTCACCTAAAGCAATCTTTATTGCTTCTTCTAATTCTTCTGGTGTATCAACTCGGGAAACCCCTTTACTACCTGCTGAATCAACCGGTTTCACGATGACCGGCCAGTTAAAGAAATCCAAATCATTAAATGGTTCTTTCAAATCAGTATACCTTTTTGCATGTGGGCAATTAAATCCATGATTTATTAGAAATTCTCTAAAAAGTCCCTTGTCTTGTAAAATTCTCGCAGCTTTATGCGAGCATTGAAAGGGAAGTCCCATTTTTTCTGCAACGTAAGCTGCCGTTACTACTCCCGGATCACAGGCGAAAGACATAACACCATCGATTTTTAAATTCCTTGCCATTTGCAAGACAGCATCTTTGTCAATAATGCTAATATTCCTATATTCATCTGAATATCTATGTGCAACATTATCCGGTAAATAATCACACGTTATAACATAAATCCCTAGTTCATGCGCTTTCTCAATTACAGGTATCAGATAACGAGAACCACCAAGCAATAATAATTTTTTCATAAAACACCTTTTCTATTGTTGTATTATATCTACAATTCTTCCAACAGCCTCTATCTCCATTTTCTCATACAATGGCAAAACCAATACTTTTTCGGCTAAACTTCTTGCATGATCAAGTTCACACTTTTTGTATTTGTTCTTAAAGCATGCCTGGTCTGAAGTTAAGGGATAAAAATATTTCCTTGAATATATATCATGTTTTTTTAGTAAATCGTATAACTCATCCCTAGTTTTTCTATAATCTTCTCCAACTATAATAGGAAAATAAGCATAATTCTCACTGCATTCCTCTCTATGATGAAACATACTGACACCTTTTGCATTTTCTAATTTACTATGATATATCCCCACTCTCTTTTTACGTTCATCTATCGCCTCATCAATGTGTTTCAAATTACACAATCCCATAACCGCTGCAAACTCATTCATTTTAGCATTTGCACCAACAGATATCACTAATTCTTCTCCTCTAATTCCGAAGTTTTTAAGATTATAGAGTCTATCATAGAGTTTCTGATCTGAAAAGGTTATCGCTCCTCCTTCAATTGTATTAAACACTTTTGTCGCATGAAAGCTGAACACTGAGGCATCTCCATAATTACCAATCCCTTTATCTTTATATTTTACTCCAAATGCATGTGCAGCATCATAAATAACTTTTAATCCGTACTTATCTGCAATTTTCTGTATTTCTTCTACATTACATACATTCCCATATACATGTACTGGCAAGATTGCCACAGTCTTTTCGGTAATTAAATCCTCTATTTTAGCCTCATCTATTGTACCATCACTCAATTTAACATCACAAAATACCGGCTGAAGTCTATTACGCACAATTGCATGCGTTGTAGAAATAAAAGTAAAAGGCGTGGTAATCACCTCTGATCCTTCTGGGAAATCGAAGGCTTGAAGTGTCAGTTCCAATGCCATATGTCCATTAACCATGAGAGAAATATATGGAACATCTAAATACTCGCATAATTTTTCTTCCAATTGCTGATGATATGTACCCATATTCGTAAGCCAATGGCTGTCCCATAATGGCTTGATAGCTTCTATATATTCCTCAAATGGTGGCATCGATGACTGTGTTACAAATATCTTTTGTTCCATGGCATATAATCCTCATAATGTAAAAACCCCTGCGCATGTATGCAGAGGTTGCATTTCATCACTTGTTTTATTCCTTTGTGAATCCATTCACTCTGATTATGCAAATTCCTTTTGCAACCTGTATAAACATATTTTATATATCGGCTAATATTCATTTTTTATTAATAGCTTATATCACAAAAGCATCCTAACTTAAAATGTTTTTCTATAATTGTAAAAGCACACGATAATCCACACAGATTATCAATGTGCCTTTATAAGTTCATTCCATATTTGTTTTAGCCACGTCCTTGACATCCACACTCTGCACCATAACCGGCACCCCTGCCTTTTTACACAATGGTATTACACTACTGGGGTCTCCATAGTATGCATCGCACAGTTTGATTGCCCGTTCCAGATCCGTTGTATCGTCATAAATTCCCCATCCATCTTCCCTGTACGCAGTAATGATTTTTTCATATCTATCCCACAGCTCCGTCCGCATGGATTTAATCGTTGCTATCATCAATGGATGTGGTCTCCATAATAGAGCAATATCGTCCTGTTTTTCCCGGAATGTCTGTAAAACATTCTCTATTTTATCAAGCATTGCCTCTTTATGCTCCAGCATACTTACCAGTCCGGTATTGTAGAGAATGACTTTCTTTTTTGTTCCGTCCGCTTTATAGAGTATCTTTTTCCATTCTTCCGGCACCTGAATATCTATGGAAGCATCCAGTACCCTGTCAAATTTTGGAGAACCAAGACCCAGTATCTTCTTTTCCCATACAGCTCTGGTTTCTTCTCCTGCCCACTCTGTTAATACATCAATATAAACCTGACGCATTTTTTCCGATTGCACAATGACCAAATGGGAATTTACCACTCCGGGAAGGGTACAAAAATGCTTCATTCCCTGAACAGCTATTTTATTTTTCGGGTCAATTTCATCAAGCACAAAATACGGAATATACACCAACTGATCTGTCAAATTTTTCAGCTTACCTGAATAGAAAAAGGGATGCACACTAGTTACACGATTGCCTTCATCATAAGGATTATGTATAAAAATCATATCCGGGCGCTTTTTTGCAAAATCATAATTTTGATAATCCGTAATTGGTACGTAATCCGGAAACTGTTCTCCTTCATAATGCATATTCGCAAAACTGCCATCCGGATTCTTGTCATAATATGGAATCGGCATAACAATTGCATCACAGTCAGGATCAGCATCTGCTGCTTTCCATACACTCTCCAAGCTATCCCACATAGATGCCTTATACGGAAGAAAGATAGCGATTTTTTTAACAGGAATGTCATTCCTAATACTTTGTTCTATTTTGCTTAAGCTTTTTGATATCTTTTTAAAGGTTGAAATCGCATCAGCAAAACCATTTTCCATGATTGATTCATGAATTTGATAGATTTCCTCACAAAATTCTTCAATGTATGAAACAGTAACAAATCCTTCTCCTTCGCATTCCTCAATTGAAGTTCCCAACTGTATTGCTACGTCCTGACATTGTTCCAAAATATCCAATGCAGATTCAAACTGTCTTTTTTCAATTGCTTTTTTAATTTCATCATTTGCCCAAAGCAAGATGTGAAACATCTCTTCAATCTGCTTTTTGTCCTGTTTATACATAAGTTTTTTCCTGTCGCTTTGTATCTCTATTTTATTATTATTAAGAACTACAATCTATTGCACCAAAATATCCATTATTGCGCAATGAGGCTCAAAATCCCCTGTGTACTTTGGTTTGCCTGTGCTATCATAGTTTGTCCTGCCTGAGCCAATATATTGCTTACCGACAATTCCATCATCTCTTTCGCCATATCCGCGTCTCGAATGCGCGATTCTGCTGCCTGGGTATTTTCACTTACATTTGCATTGCTATTGATTGTATGTTCCAAGCGATTTTGCAGCGCACCATAATATGCACGTTTCGCAGAAACATATTCTAAGGCATTTGATGTTAAATATAGTGTCTGTAACGCATTCGCTCTCGTTTTGCAGTTAGTAAAAGCAATCCCCATCGCCGTGGTGTTCATGGCAAAGCGTGGAATACCTGTTTCATCCCCTTTTTGTCCACTGTGAACAATGTAAAAATCCGGTTTTGCGGGAATTTCTCGCATGTATGACTTATAGGAAGGTCGAAACGCAACATTCGCATTTTCATCACCTGTTATGTAACGAATACGGCAATAATCGTTTGAAGTCATCGAAAGTGTCAGGTGGTCGGCAACATCGCGCAACACCTTGTCCACAGCCCATCCCAGAACTACAGCTTTATTGAACGCATTTACCCCTCCATATGAATAAGCAACTTTCTTTGTGTATTTCTGCATATTATAAACATCATTCAATGCAACACTTCTTTGTGCTAGTTTTTCTGCAGCTGATAAAGAAGATGCATCTATCAAATCGTACTTTTCCTGTAGATATTCTGCTGAATCCCGATAACTTCCGTCTGCTAATTGAACATATCTATATGCCTCTACATCTTTGATTAGTGACTCTTCCATCGCAACTGTAACGCTGTCCGTTAAGGTGGGAAGCAGACCGCTGTAATCATATCCGCAATTCATTTCCAACCTTCCACCGGCTGCGTGATACATATTAGCATATACCGATCCATCTGAAGTCCCCGTATAATCTGCATATGAGACGGTTGACACAGTCTGTCCGGCAAGAACTTCTTTTGTTTTTTCACTCTCAACCCAATTCAAATAATTACGAATCGGTTCATACACAGTGAGAGTGCCAAGGTCTGTATTAAGCTCATATCCACCAGCAAATTGAAAACTCAATACATTGGATACTGCATCATACGATGCGCCCGTGCTCATAGACCAATTTTCTGTATCAAACTGACGATGTTCACTTAATTCTTCTTTAAAAGACAAGGGTAAGGTATCACCGGGATTTTTAAGCGTCACACTTTTTAACCCCGTCCCCGATGTATTACATGTAAGTTTTGGCGTGTACTGAGTTTTATCCAAAGCACAAGTAAGTTTCATTCCATCCAGACCATCAATAACCGAATCTTTACTGGTAATATCTGAAAGGAAGAAATAATATTCGAGATTTGTACTTGGGTCTTTGTAAATATAACAAATATCCTTGACACCATCGCTATAATCCGGCACCTTTGTCCCATTGGAAAAAGATTCGATTCCTAAATCTTCCCATGTTTGCAAAGAACCGCTCAGTTGATTACCTGTGTAGGTTTCAAGCCAAATTCCGGCATCACCGGCCCTTACAGTGAATTCCACTGCTGTTTTTGCAGCATTAGACATAGTATCAGCACTTTTTTGTGTAACAATATTATTTGTCACATTTTTGTATGTTACATCAACCGCTTTCTCAGCTGTACTTGCAAATCCATAATCCGCTTCCCAGCTATAATATGCCGATGTCGTTTTGCATGAATTAACATTTCTGGCTAATTCTTCTATATCAGTAGTTCCCTCCGGTACCACAAAGGCAAAGACTGCTCCATAATAACGTACCGACCAAGGACCCGTATGAATATTATTTTTATCAAGCAGATTTCCATTTACATCTCTTACATCAGTATCCCAGCTAAATCTTTCTCCGCCTAAAACAATCCCATCTTTATCCGCCGCAATACTGATTTCTCGTGTGATAATCGGAACTTCGGCCCCTTTCTGGCTACGGAATTCAAAACTATAACCCGTATTCGGAGATGTGTAACTATAAGAACCCCCAGTAAACACCTGCTTGCCGGTTTTAGAATCAATTTTTACCATATTGGGCGAAATCTTATCCCACGAAATTCTTTCTCCGTGAAATACAAATCCCCCATATTCTGTTAAGTTATTGTTGCTACCATAAGTAGCATCATATATTTCTAAATCTTTTGGCGTTCCCTCAAGGCCAAAGATAACGGAACGATTATCAAACACATTCAGATCATTAAATTTTGTTTCGTCACCAATTCGATTGATTTCCTCTTTTAGTTGGGAAATTTCCAAATCGATATAAGCACGCTCTTTCTCCGAACAGGTTCCATTTGCTGCCTGCACGGAAAGTTCTGTCATGCGATGCAGAATGTCATGAATCTCATTCATGGCGCCATCTCCTGTTTGTACAAAGGAAATGCCATCCTGCGTATTTCGAATCCCCTGATTGAGTCCACGAATCATCCAACGCATTCCCTCAGAAATAGACAGTCCGGCAGCATCATCTGCTGCCCGGTTAATGCGATATCCTGAGGACAGTTTTTCCATACGTTTTTCCTGTCTTCTTGTCACTATTCCAAATTGTCTTTGTGCATTAAGTGCTGTAATATTGTGCGCGACAACGTTCATAGTATTTCACCCTGCATAACGTTTTTATATATATAAATATCCTCTTCTTTATATATCGGACAGTTTTGGGAATTGTTAATAGCCATTAACCAACACTTGAAAAAATCGCAAACAGAGCCACCCTTATCGGGTGGCTCTGTGTTCTGCAATATCTGTCTTAAAACAATCCCTTTAAGGCATCCAGTCCGCTTACTTCTGTTGCAGCTTTGTTTGCTTCCTGGATCTGAACATATACTTCTTTTCGGTAAATCGGCACTTCCTTTGGAGCACTGATTCCCAGTTTGACCTGATCACCTTTGATTTCCAACACGGTGACCTCGATGTTGTTATTGATGACCAAGGCTTCGCCTTTTTTTCTGGATAATGCTAACATCTTATTCACCTCCCTTTCTGCTCTTAAGGATGTCATAGATTGGGAATTTTACTTCACAATTTTCTCCTTCTGCAATTACCTGACAAGCCTTGCAGTTATTCACATTAATAATAATCGGTCCTTTTAAGTTTACTGTCATCTTTGTCACATCACTAGGAACTGTGACAGTAACAAAAACCAGCATATCATCATCCTGCATTTCACCAAGTGGAATGAGTAATTCATCTTCCACTGTAGGGTTGTATGCATCCAGCACCTGCAACGGATTCAATACCGGCATGGCAAAATTGCCTTCCTGCATGGATTGTAACCATTGAACGCCTTTTCCGCTTTCTCCTTCTGCATCATGAATTAGGGCAAAATCGGTCATGTGTGGAAATCCTACCAGACCATTTACAAAATGAATGACTTTACTTTCTTCAATATCAATCAGTCCAAAAAGTCTTGATTCTACCTGCATGTTTATAACCTCCTCTATTTCCTTCGTATTTGTCTGTCTGTTTCAATTTATTATGTACAATTATTAAATGTAATTCAACAATGTCGTCTGACTAATCTTTCCGGTGGCCATCAGTGCCGCCTCATATGTCATTTCCACGCTGCTAAGCCTTACTGCAGTTTCTGTAATATCCACATCATCATTGTCGGATGTCAGTTCCTCAAAGCTGCTCTGCTGGGATGAAAGTCTGTTACCAACCAGTTCCACGCGAGCTGACCGATTACCAATGGTTGTCATCGCGGTATTGGCTTTATTAAGGTATCCCTGTGTCTTGGAAATGCCGGCTTCAAAGCTCTTCTGCATTTTGTCTTCCAAATAAGTCTTTGCCTTATTTGCAGCATCTAATACGCTCTGAAGTTGTTCTTTTACTGTTTCATCGGTTGTAGCTGCTATCTGGTTTTCCAATGTTTTTACCGTATCTTCCATTTTGATAACATCTTCAACACAGGCAATCATTTCTTCTAAATCCCGCTTAATATCATGTGTATAAACTTCGGATGCGTTGGTATTTACCTGAATTTCCTGTCCAAATCCGACATCATAAGTAATAGCCTGTTTTGTTAAATCATCGGTCTTACCGGAAAGAAATCCTTCATTATATACAATTTTTCCGGCAGCATTAGAAGCAGGTACTTCGCAATAGAAATAATGCTCCGGTCTCAAATCGTTTTTGTCAAAATTCGTCTTATTATAAGTAACCCGGATTTCTCCTTCATTGGCCGCTGTTGCTTCATTATCTTTGACACCCTGCAAGGCAGCATATACATCATCACTTAGAATCAGCTCTCCGGTCTCCGGGATAAATGTCACACCACTTCCCGATGCCGGTGTCTGCGATAAATACGGATCCTGTGTCGTATCGCTTACAGAAATCACAGTTGCGGTAAGTGATACCTGAGTACCTGATGCATCATAATATTGTATGGTCGGTGCCGTATTATCACATCCGCTGTAAGAAATCCGCATACGATGTACGGTATTGCTTATAATATCCGGCTCACTAATACCTATCGTAGAAGCATTGCTTGCCGTAACATCTCCCAATTTGTCTGTGTCAATATAGGTAATATCCTGTAGGCTGTTTTTATCTAACTGTTCCGTGATGGTATATTTTTCACTGGTCACTCCATCAAATGTCAGCGGCACACCCGTGCGATATCCGGTAAAAACATATCTTCCGGCATATTCGGAATTGCCGGCCGAAAAGATTTCATCCCGCAATCCCTTTAAGTTTCCTAATACTGCACTGCGGTCATCAGCTGTCTTAAATCCCTCTGACCCGGAAGTACAGTCACTATACATATTCGTAATCAGATCAATAGTCGTACTAACTGCATTTTCTGTGATTTTCAGCCAGTTGTCCGCATCCGGCACATTCTTTTTATAATACTGGTTAATCTCCGTCAGGCTGGTTCTAAGACGAAGTGAACGAATGGCAACAACCGGATCATCACTGGGCCTTGTAATCTTTTTTCCTGTTGCCAACTGCGTATTTAATGTATCTTCCAATACCTTGTTGTTGTTGATATTGGTCACGGAATTATTCTGAATGATTTTATTTGTTACTCGCATTGTCATACCTCCGATGCTATTCTCATCGTCTAAAACTGCTTTTGAAACGCACAAAAAATCGGTTACTACATATATCGGCACACTTTTTCAAAATCTGAATAGACAAATAGAAATTAAGTATATATTTTCACGCTACACTATTCTGTATTCCGTACTTAATATATCATTTTTTTGTTTTTATATTTGAATCAGGCTTTGTATTTTGATATAATTTCCCTATCAAATGATAGGAGGTTCACATCTATGGAGGAATATCTTATGACAGACGAACAATTCGAAGTATACAATTCTCTTGTCAATTTCACAAATGAATTAATTGACAAACAACCCAAAAAAGAACAACAGGCATTAAAAGAACAATTGAAAAATATTTTAGCTAATAACAAACCGTTAAAAAATAGTATATCTTAACTGACAATTATTTATATCAAAATGCAAAGTCTTATTGAAATATAAAAATAATAAGAAAGACGGTTCTTTTCGTATAAATTTTGATACCAAAAGAATCGTCTCCAGTATTACTCAATTCAATTATTGCAGTAAAATAAAACAGGGACGGTTGTATCAAAAGAACCATCCCCATGATTTGCTATTCTAATTTTATACTCCCGTCTGCAAAATCAAACGATCATAAACTTCCGATAAAACCGAAATCATCTGTGATGCCAGATTATAAGCATGTTGATACTGGACAAGATTGAGTGCTTCTTCATCCGTATCCACTCCATAAACCGACAGTCTCTGATTATCAATGGATTTGGAAATATTGTCATAACTACTGTGCATGGTGGTTGCACTCTGTGTATTTAAGGCAACATCCGCCAAAACGCACTGTAGAAAATCTCCTGCTCCACAACCACGGAAACTCATAATGGAAGTATCGGTTTTAAGCCTAATTAACTGATCTACAATGTCACTTTTACTAGCTTCATCTGCATTACCGGTATGAGTAGCCATGAGCTGCGGATCATCAATCATCTTGGAATTAATATTAAAATTCTTTGCTGTCAGATAATAATAAGAATCGGCCTTGCTGGATATCACATCTCCGGCTACAATATCTTGTCTGGAAGCAAGGAAGGTTCGTTGCTTATCATCTACTGCATCATCTGCCACAAAGACAACATCCGGTGTATTTCCATAACCATCCACAGCACCGTCCTGTGTTACAATCTTATTGAATGCTTCCGCAAACAGACGACACCATTCATTTAACTGTTCCTGATAATAGGGAATTCCCTGATATGCAATGCTGTAGCCGACTGTCGCATCTTTTCCAATTCTTCCGATATCCGGCTGGGTCGCATTTTTTTCAGGTTCTTTGCTGATGATGAAATTATAACTTTCGATATAGGGATTTCCATCGGCATCCAGAGCATAGTTTGCTTCAAAGCTGTCAAAATAATATTCTTTGCTTCCAAGCTTCAACACGCCACCGTCAATCGGTAATGTACATGTGGAAAGATCTTTTAAATAATCGGCACTGACATCCACCTTTACAGTGGTATTGCCCTCCGCATTCATTCCGATTTCCGTCACTTTTCCGTTAAAGTTTTCGCCGTTATTTCCATCCCTGATTTCAATCAGACCACGTAATTGTCCGCCAATCTGATCACTTGCCAGTGAAAAGTCACGTCCGTCTTTCCAATAAACATCATAAAGACCAACCACATCCGATTGATTGTTGCTTGCATAATTTTCCTTTGCACGACACTCTAAAGTATTGTAGGAAGAAGAATCAACCAAAGTCTGTCCACCTGCAATTTTTACCACATATCTGGTTGCACCGGTCTCTCGTCCTGCATTGTTGGTATCATAAACCGGTTGTTCTTCTGTGGATACGTCAATCAAAACAGATAATTTATCAATTAACAAATCTCTCTGGTCCCTTAACTCATTTGCCATGGAACCGGATAATTCAATCACGTTGATCTGCTGGTTTAAGGAAGCGATTTCTTCCGCATAGCTGTTAATCTGCGCCACCACATTTTTTAATTCCTGATTGCAGTCAGACTGCAGAGTTTCCAATTTTCCTGCCATATTGTTGAAATAATATGTCATATTGGCGGCGAATCCCAAAAACTGTGTTTTGGTAACCGCATCTCCGGAATTTTTGTCCAACTCTTCCAGCATGGTATACATTTTTTGAAAGATGGTCGAGAAGCCGTCTACCGTAGAATCATCTTTGAAGTAATCTTCAATCTGCTTCATATAGTATTCCAATTCTTCAAACTCACCTTTATTGGCATTATTATTCCAATATTTGAAATCATAAAAGGCATCTCTTTCACGCTCAATGGACATCGTTTCCACACCGGCACCGGAACAACCATATGTTGTATAAGTACGGATACTGCTTGCTGCTTTTTGATTGACAAGTTGTCTGGAATAGCCATCCGTATTGGTGTTGGAGATATTGTTTGCCGTTGTATTTAAAGCGGCATTTGCTGCCGTCAAACCTGTATATGCGATATTTAATCCAAAAAATGTTGAAGCCATCTATGCCACTTCCTTTCTATCCGATAGTTTCATATCATTCATCTAATACATGTTCATTGTACTGTCCTTAGGTTCCCAATGTATTAATAATATGCTCAATCATTTCATTGATTGCATTGATAAAACGGCTGTTTGCATTGTATGCATTCTGAAATTTGATCATATTATTCAATTCTTCATCATCTGAAACCCCGACAACCTGCTGGCGGGCAAACTCCGTACTGTTAACGGTTGTCTCCTGATTGGTATAAACGCTCTTAAATACCGAACCGCTGCTTCCGATCTGTGAAACCAGATTAGAATAAAAATCAATCAAATTCGTCTTGGTCACCACATTGGGATTGAGCACATATTCTTCCGCGGTAAAAACATCCTTAAGTTGATTAATCAGTTCGAAATCTTCCGATTGATCCGGTTTAATCAATCCAATCAATGTAGATTCTTTCATCAAATCCGCATTGATGGTCAGATTTGCAACTGTATAAAGGGTTGTTCCTTTTTCCTCTGTAGGGTCTTCTGCAACAAAATTACCTGCAGCATCATAACCCGGAGAAGCAATTTTTTGAAAAATCTGTAAAGGATTGCCGTCTTTATCAACCATATATCCATTATCTTTATCTGCTGACGAAGCAAATACTTCATTCACTTTGGTAACGATGGAATGAATCAGAGAATCAAATTCGGCCTGTACATTCATGATCACGGACTGTGCCGTTGTCTGGTTATAATCCGGTCTGTCTAAATAAGTGTAATTTGCTCTGGTATCACCCCGTGCAAGAAGTTCTGCCTTAATACTGCCCACATCCGTATTTCTTGCAGTCGAAATTGGAAGAGTCAAATCATAAACCTTACAGTTGGATATGTCCGGAATACCTGCCTCGTTCAACCTTGCATCCATTTTCCAATAGGGCGTGTATAATCCATTGTTTGGATCCTGGTATAAAGCAATGTCATAAGATGCTCCCCGTGTGACTAAAGCATGCCCTTCTGCCTTGACCATAACGGCGCCATCCACATCTTCCTTATAGGTAATGTTCATGAGACCGCCCAGTTCATCCAACAGGGCATTTCTTTCATCCCTTAAATCGTTTGCACGCTCAACTCCGGCACATTCGATTTTAAGGATACTGTTATTTAAATCAAAAAGTCGTTTGGATATTTCGTTGACACGGTCGATGTCTGTCTTTACTTTTTCATTGAGATTGTCCTGTAAATCGCTCAAATCCGTATAAACAGCTTTTGCGCGTTCCAAAAACTGATTAGCACGTTGAATAAACAATCCCTGCTTTACACTGCTCGAAGGTTCCTTGGCAAGCTCTTCAATGGATTCCCAAAAATTGGTAAGGGAATCATTGAATGATTCTCCATCCAGCTCTCCCAGCGTATTTTCTACTTCTTTGAACGTAGTATAGGTTACGTTATAGAAAGACAAACGACCGTTTTCTTCGCGATAGGTCTGATCCAGAAAATAATCTCTGACCTGACGGGTTTCTGAATAATAAACACCCAGACCCGTCTGCTTATTAGAAACGATCGATGCGTTTACCGATATAGTATTGTATGTACGATCGGACTGTGCCACCTGCTGCCTTGTATATCCTACCGTATCCACATTGGTTAAGTTGTGAGCAACGGTATTTAAAGCATTCTGGCTTGTCTGCAGTCCGCTGTTTCCGATATATAAATTTCCGAATAATGACATATGTTATCACCTCGCGTGGCTATTGCTTTGCATCAAAGCTCTTTTGCCCTCCGCCTATGGTACTGCCTGCATTGTAGGCACCCCGCGTGTAATTTGCTGTTTCCGGTGCTGTCTTTAAACTTTTGACAACATTCATATTGTACTGAACCATCTCCAAGGATCTGGCAATCAGATCCCTGTTGTGCTCATTCACTCTGACCAACTGCTCCGTTGTAATCTTTAATTTTGTGTGAATAGCTGCTAACCGTTTCTGCTCCTGCGGTCTTTCGGCAAGTAACAGGGTCAGTTGTGTCAGTTTCAATTCCTGAACATCCTTGTTCAATACTGCGGCAATGTCCTTCATAACCTGCTCACGCTGTTTATCAAGTGAATTTACCCTGCCGACAATAACATTTTCATCATCCGTGATTTTTTCCAGCATTTCAATATTGCCTTCGATAATAACCGGAGTTTTATTCATGGATAATTCCAATAACTTTTCATATTCACTATTTTCCTGCTCTAACAGGTCCATTAAGTTTTCCATAAGACTAGCCATTGGAATTACCTCATTTTCTTAATTTCATCTCTGAATGAAAACTTCTGAATTAAAACTCCCCATTGAATTTTGCAACCAGTCTGTCTGCAAAATCATCTGCACTCACATCATATGTTCCGGCCTGAATCCGGGATTTGATGGAGTCCACAAGCTCTGTTCTGACATCAGGCGAAGCTGCTACGGCCGCTTTTGCCGCAGAAACATCTTTTCCTGCATTGGAAATGGATACCACATCAGAAAATCCTTTTTTCTGTGCTTTTCCTGTGCTTGCGGGTTTGGTTGTGTTGTAAATCTGCTGTATCATTTGATAATTTCCGATACGCATAAGACTCCCTCCTTCCCTGGAATGTGCTTTGTCTTATTATGTTTATCGGAAGGAATTTTTAAAACTTTAGTTTTCTGAAAAATATTTTAGTCATTTTTCTTATCTATTTATTTTAATTACACAAAATTCCATACAGAATCATAAAAATGAAAGTCCAAATCATAATATGAATCAGCGACCGGCTAGATAATTATCAATTCCATTCGCCATTCCCATAACCATTTTATTCTGATAATCTTCACTTGCCATTGCCGCATCCTCTGTAGGATTGGTCATATACCCCATCTCAATAATGGTCACCGGAACCTGACACCAGTTAATACCACTCATGGTATCCGTTTCCCAGACATATTGCTTTTTACAGCCGGTAGCAGCTACAAAAGCATCCAGCACACTCTGTGATAAAGCCTTACTCTCTGAAGCGAGATTGCCATTATAAGGATTGGAAGCGGTCTGGCAGATGGTCATGGCGCCATTGACAGAAGTATCTTCCGAACCATTGGCATGAATCCGGATAAAGGCATCTGCTCCGGCATTGTTGGCAACGGCAGCTCTTTCGGAATTGCTGATGTTTACATCATTGGTGGTACGGACCATGATCACTTCATATCCGCGTGCTTCCAATTCAAGTTGTAATTTTAATGCCACCTGTAGTGTCAGTTGGTACTCTGCGAGCCCACTGGTTTTTCCACTGGTTCCACCGGACACCTTTGCTTTTGTTTCCGTAGCACCGGGACCTATCGGTTCTTTCTCGGAATTTCCTTTGGACTGATGTCCCGCATCAATCACAACAACATATCCGTTACTGCCTTCCGCTTTTACTTTCAAAAATTCACTGGCAGCATAGTAAACTCCACCATCGAAATAAATACGGCTCCATTCGCCGTCATCAGCGATACGAAATAACTGCGTATGTCCGGAAACCAATTGATAAACATCCGCTTCTTTACTTGGACCTTTGCGGATATTTAATGTTGAAGTTGTATATACTTCTTCTAAATCTTCTTCTGAATACGTAACCGTTTCCTGCGTTTTTTGTATCTCTGTACTATCGACGATTCCTTCTGCGTCTGATCCCGCATTATCATTTTCAGTTGGGGATACGGTAACGGTATCTTCAATATCACTTCCTGCTAATTCAGTTTTTTCTGCTTCGGCTACTTCTGTTATCTGTAATTTTTCGCTATCTGATAACCCATTACCGCTATTTTCTGTTATATTATCCGTCTTGCTTCCGACATCTTCCTTTTTAGAGCAACCCATAAGCCCAATAAAAAGGAAGATTATCATACTACACATCAGTATTTGAATAAAAGGAATTCTTTTTTTCATCATTTTTCTCCCTGTCCTTTTCGATTTTTCAATTTCAATCATGGGGCAAAATACCTTTTGACTCCAATATCAATATTATATAATAATGAAATATTCTTTGCAAAGAGCGATTATTTTCATTATTTTGAGCATTGTAATTTACCTTTTAATTGCCCTCCAAATATGATAGTATATTTATTACATATGCTACAGGAGATAACACCTTATGGAAATTGTATTTTTTATTATTTTCATTATTATATTATATAGTAAAACACAACCGGATAACCGTCATGCAGATTTATTCCGGCTTTTGATTTTTGGATGCGTTGCTTTTGGATTTCTATCTGTGTTTTTGAAACCGCTTGTAATTCTGGCTATCATTGGTATTATCATATATTTGATTATCAACGCCCAGAAAAATAAAGAATCAAAGGAACGGGAAAAGCAGTACGGATGGGATCCGAAGCGCTGGGACAAAGAAAAGGGCAATAGCCGGACCACCAGCCGTCCGTCTCAGGCAAAAGCTCAGGCACAACAGCCTTATGTTGATACTGTTAAATACGATCCGCTTCCAAAAGCAATTAACAAACGAAAAAAGATCATCCGTGATTTTAATGAGAAATACAATCTCTGCTTAACAGATGAACAGATACAAAACATCACAAACTCTTCCTATATGTCAGAGATTTGGAACCGTGAAGTACAGAGCATGAACCAAAAATACAATGTGATCTACGAATGGTTCCCCGGACGCACACAGTGGCTTCGCGTCTATATGTATGTATTTCATGTTCAGGAAATCACGTCGGATATCCGACAGCAGGAATCGATTGCCATGTATGCGTTTGAAGAAGTCTTCCGTTTTGCAGACACACTCACTTCCATGTCAACGGCTGAAAAAATTGACCGCATCAACTCACAGTTTTTCACTTCTTTTGACGATGCTACTTTTATGATTGCCTATCGTTTTTTGGAAAGCAAGGGATTAAAGCATCAGTTAAACGGACCGGAACTGATTAAAGATGAAGATGAAATGGACGAGCTATTAAAGAAATACCGTACTGGTAGTGCATCTGCCCAATCATGATGATATACCATGCATGTTATAGGAAATGCAATGCATCTTAACATGAATGCATAATGGATACAATAACAAGAATTATTGATATAGGAACGAGGTTTTTTTATGTATTGCAAAAAGATTTTTTTAGCGAAAGAACGAAAAGTATATATTAATACATTTATTATAGAGGATTCGAAAGATTTTCAGCATAATGCTGTCCGTCCCGTCGTGATTATCTGCCCCGGTGGCGGCTATCATTATCTGTCCGACAGAGAGGCAACTCCGATTGCTCTGCAATATGTTGCAGCCGGTTTTCACGCAATTGTTCTTCATTATGGTGTCAATGAATTTGCAGTTATGCCGGGCCCTCTGAAGGATCTGGCAGATGCAGTTTCTTATGTGCGCCGTCACAGCAAAGAATGGCATATTGATCCGGATAAAGTTTATGTTTCCGGTTTTTCAGCAGGTGCCCATGTTGCGGCTTCTCTCGGTGTATTCTGGAACAACGCTCTGCAGCTTCCCGATTATGCGGATTGTCCCGAATTAATTCGCCCCAATGGTATGATTTTGGGATATCCTGTTTTGGATCTCGCATCCTCTACCAGTCATTTAGACATTGGAACAACTCCGGATATGAAGATCACAGATATTTCCTATGACATGATTCATCCAAATATGCCGCTTGAACAGATTTTTGTCATGGACAAACGGGAAAAACGCTATTTTGTAGATTTTGAAGCAGCCATGAATGCCTACATTTTTGGCGGTCCCTATACAAAAGAAAGCGAAAAATTTTATTCTTTGCAAAACCAGGTTTCCATTGATACTCCGCCTACTTTTATCTGGCATACAGCGCAGGATAATCTGATTTTACCCGCTAACGCTCTAAAATTCGTGACTGCTTTGGAAAAATTTCATATTCCCTATGAACTGCATATTTTTGGCGAAGGTGGGCACGGATTGGCTCTTGGCACAAAAATGACTGCCCGCGACGATTCTCAAATTGTCGAAGCAGTGCAGCCATGGATGGATTTAGCCATTGCCTGGTTACAAAGGCAGACAGCATCTTAATACGTGTATGCCGCTGATTGCAATGGTTTTTCATTACTGGGTTACGCAGATGGACAACTTCTTAATAGCACTGCTCAATCCAACGTCAAACCAAGATATCCCTTTTTAGCAGAGTTTTCAATGATTTCTGCGCACTCTTTTGTCGGCAAAATCATTCCACCACGGTTATGAACCCACAAAATATTGCAGTTGTCTTTTTGACACAATTCCTGTAAAACTCCCTGCCAGAAATCACTTTTCAATTCATCAAAATGTATCAAGGATTCTACAATTCTTACGACACCTTCTTCGACTCTGCAAAGCAGATATCCCTGTTTTGCCTTAACTAAATATCCGCCGACAAATGCATTTTCCTTAAGCGCATACGAGAGTGCCTCGTAATCCCAACTCACATGCATCCGCCCATCAAAAAAGGCATTTCTCTTTTCTTCGTAATCACGAATAACTTCTTCTGTAAAATCACGGATAATTTCAAATTCTCCATGGGTATCAACGCGACCGGGAAGCAGATTTTCTGCTACAAAATCATATAGATAACGTTTAAAACATGTGACAAAACCTTGCTTTTCATAATAAGTTTCAAGACTTTCCGATGCATGTTGCAAAATCAGAGGTTTCTTCCATTTATGAATAGCATGCTGAATGATTTTTGCAGCATAGCCTTTATTCCGGCTTTCAAATCTGGTTGCTACCGCATAGACATACAAAACATCTGTACTCTGCATGTTGTCTTCCTTCTGATTATCGCTCATTCGATTGGTTTCTGTTGAAACGATATCTGTGCATTTCCCTTCGGGCAAAGTCTCTTCCCATACATCCTTGTCAACCTGACATTTTAAGGACGCCGGAAGAAAACTTGCCATGGACACAATTTTTCCATTCTCACGGATACAAAGCATATTATCTTCTGTAAAACGATGGGTAAGATAGAAACGAATGTAGCTCTCCTCATCGCCAAAGCATTCTTTCCAAAGTTCTATAATCTGCTCTTCATCCTCTTTGGAAGCGTAGGTAATATCACTCTCGATGGCATAGTATTTTTTTGCAAACAAATCGGGATAATAAGACATCTTTGCTTTCCGTAATCCGGGATCTCCGGTATCTTCTTCCCGATTAATATATTTCATTTCCTTGCAGTTATTTGCTGCAAACTCACGGTTAATCATCTGAAAAGCTCCCTGCATATCCGGATATGCCTTTTCAAAATGTACTACCATGGTATTTTCGTTTAATCGTTCACCAATTGTAAAAGCTACCACTTTTCCATCTGCTTTCAGAATGCCACCGGTAAAATCAAGTTCCTCAAAATGATCCAGTGCTGTACGGATTGCCTGCTTTTCAGCCTCTAACTCCCGTTTTTCGACACCCGGCTCCTGCATGTGCAGATCAAACCAGTTCTGCTCCATCTCCCAGCATAATTCTTTATTTGCATAGGTAATCTTTTCATAGCTCCACTCATACTTCTCAATAAAGCGATTAATATGATTACGCTTTGCCGATAGTTTTTTTCCTTTCAGGGTAGCAAGGCGTTCTGTTTCATATACATAGTCATAACGATCACGAATTCCATCTATTTCAAAAATACCCGGAAAATATTTTTTAATATGTGCCTTTTGGGATTCAGAAAAGACCGAGAGCCAAAGCTTTTCATTTTTAGCATGCGCTAACTTTAATAGTATTTCCACAGCCTGCTGCCGATTTTCTTCTGTTCCCCCCATAGGATAACTGTAGACCTGGTGCCCCTGTATAAAATAACGTGCAACCGCACATCCGGCTATCTTTGCCACTTCCGTATAATAAGCCTTTGACCACAAAAAAATACTGCCAAAGATGCTGTCACAGGCTTGTACATCATCTTCTCTTTCTCTTGCTTTATACCACCACATATCCTCTAAATCAATCGGATGGAAAGGTATTTGTATATTGGAATCAATAATCATTTTATGAAAACTCCTCCATATAAGTAAAATAATCACAATTGACAACTACCATAAAAATAAACTCTGCCGCCAACAATAATATAATATTATACTTTAACTATTCCTCCCTTATTATATCTCTGAAAATCAGAAAAAACACGTACTTTTCTACATGATTCTATAAAAATACATCCCAAAATGTATTTGCGAAAGTACAATCCCTTTTCTCTTTCTGTGCTAAAATACTGATATTGTCATATGGTTTCTCGGATTTGTGTTCCCGATATCTATCTTTGTCCGCCGGCTTTTACGAGGTTTCGTGCCTTTTTGAAACCGGTCATTTAATAATACTTTGTGAGCATGCCACTTAGAAAGGCTAGATACCGAAGTACAAGGCGAAAAAGATAGATATCGGGAATATAAATCCGAAACGAAATAAAGGAATACATAATATGTTTCAAGTAATTAAGAATTTTTTTCGAAAATGTAATCAAAACATCATACCTCTTATCATTATTTTACCTTTTTTTGAAATACTGGTTATTGAATGTCTTCACCGCCGCTCCATAAAAGCCGGATTTACGTTTATCATCGAAGAACCCTTTGCATATTTTATCAATGTTGTTCTTTTGATGGCTATGCTATCCGTCTGTCTCTTATTCCGGGAACGATTATTTTGGGCATTTCTCTTTAGTCTGTTCTGGCTGGTTTTGGGCCTTATAAATTGCGTCATACTTGGAAACCGGGTATCGCCCTTTTCATTCAATGACATCAAAGTGTTTTCTTCTGTTGCCAGCATTATAAGGCAATATATGGGGATTCCCCAGATTGCTGCTGCAATTGTATTTTTAGGTTTTTGTACGGTAATCACCGTCTATCTGCGCAGACGGATTCCCAAAATTGACCGTAGAAAACACATTCTTCGCGATATGATTTTCCTATGCATTTTTATGATTTGCGGGGTTCTTTCCGTTTATGCAGGAAAACGCCAGTTTAAACACACCGGTAATATTACACTTACCTATTTATATCATGGTTTTGTGTATTGCTTTACAGACAGCGTTTTGGATTCCGGAATCCAGAAACCAATTGCCTATTCCGAACGACGGATTCATACCATTCAGAATTCATTAAATCAATATGATGCTGATGAATATCGGGAAACAGACAAAAAAACAAATGTGATTTTTGTTCAGTTAGAGTCTTTTTTTGATGTAAACAATATGCGGTATTATTCTTATAATGCAGATCCAACGCCTTATTTTCACAGGCTGATTAAAAACTATTCATCCGGTCTATTAACGGTTCCTGCCTTCGGTGCCGGAACGGTAAATACGGAGTTTGAGGTCTTGACCGGAATGAGCATGGATTATTTTGCTCTGTGTGAGTATCCTTACAAAACTATTTTGAAAGAACAGACTTGTGAAAGCCTGGCATACAACCTGCAGGAAGAAGGATATGCAACTGCTGTCATACACAATAACCGGGGCACCTTTTATTCGAGAAATCAGGTGTTTAAACACCTTGGTTTTGATGTTTTTGATTCAGTGGAATACATGAATGACTTAGAGTATAATTCCATCGACTGGGTAAAAGACAGTGTTCTGCCAGGGCAGATTGTTGAACGCATGAAGTCTACCCCACAAAAAGATTTTATTTATACCATTACCGTTCAGCTTCATGGTAAATATCCGACCGAGGCACCGGAAAATCCCTATAATCTTACTTTAGTGGGCGAAAAAAACGAGGATACTAAAAATGCATTTGAATACTATATCAATGAATGTCATGAAACGGATTTATTTATCAGGAAGCTGATTGCCGAGGTTAAAGCGTTGGGTGAAGATACCGTCATCGTCTTTTTTGGTGATCATCTGCCCACACTCGATATTACAGATTCGGATTTACAATATCAGAACACCTATCAGACAACCTATGTCATCTGGGATAACATTGGTTTAGAGCAAAAAGATAAAAATTTAAATGCTTATCAGTTGTCCTCACATGTCATGGGGAAACTGGGATACTCCAACGGTATATTAACCCGTTTCCATCAATTATATGCGGACAATCCATACTATGATAAAAATCTTCATTTATTGGAATATGATATGTTATATGGCAAAAAATATATCTATGGCGGTGTTGATCGATATGATACATCCCAGTTACAGCTTGGTCTTTATCCCATCACCATAAAAAATGTCCGCCAGGGCACAGACGTTGTCGTTGTAACCGGCGAACATTTTACCGAATCCAGTTGTATCTTCATTAACGGACACAAGCAGAAAACAAAATTTGTAGATGAAAATGCTTTACTGACTTATGGATACGAGTTAGCCGATGGTGACCGTATTCGTATCAGACAAATCACAAGCACGGGTGGAAAACTGGGTTCTACGGATGAATGGATTTATTTATCCAATCCGTAATCAAAATCTACCCTATACTGTTGCATCCAGATAAGTTTTGGAATTTGGATGCAACAATATATTTCTTATAAATTTGCACCATGATCAATGACAATTACCTGACCGGTAATCGCAGATGATTCATCACTTGCCAAAAACAGGATTGCATTTGCAATCTCATTCGGACGGCTGACAGGAAGTGTTAAATCAGCGTGTTTTGCCATTGCTCCCATCATATTCGGATCCAATCCATCCTGTTTCATGTTCATGGTCATGGGTGTAACCACACTTCCGGGGCATAACGCGTTGCAACGTACGCTGTCAGCAGCACAACGCATTGCGATATTTTTTGTCATACCGATTACGGCTGCTTTACTGGATACATAGGCTACTCCGCCTCCACCTGTATAACCGGCAACACTTGATACATTGACAATGGAACCGGCCTTTGCTTCAATCATGACTTTTGCAGCTTCACGTGCCATATAAAGAGTACCTTTTGCATTGATGTCAATCAATCTGTCTATGGTATCATCTGTAACCTTTTCAATGGGTTCCAAACCACTGTCTACAACTCCGGCGTTATTTACCAGAATATCAACCTTTCCATATGCCTGAATTGTTTTTTCAATAACCTCTGAACACTGTTCTTTTTTGGAAATGTCGCAGGGAACAACCAAAACCTCTCCGCCTGCTTCCCTAATTTTTCCGGCAACTTCTTCTAACTGCTCCACACGCCTTGCAGAGATAACAACCTTTGCCCCCTCTTTTGCAAACAATTCCGCGGTACATGCACCAATTCCGGAATTGCCTCCTGTAATAATTGCGACCTTATTTTCCAATCTGCCCATAACCTTTACCTCCTGCTTTCATAGTTTGAAATTATAATCATGATATGCATAAGAAGCTACGAGTTCGAAATCATCTCATCGAATCCCACACACATTTTTATAATTTCATTTTAATCAGAAACACCAAAGAATTCAATAGCATTGTCTTAATATCGCTGCAACATCTTCCTTCGTTAATTCACCGTAACTGGTTTTAATACATAATGTTTTCTCTGCAATGGCAGCTATGGCAGAAGCCGGTATTCCGACTTCTCTTAAGGTAGTCGGAGCTCCTATCTTTTTAAAAAATGCAGAAGTTGCTTTTAATCCTTCCAACGCCAGTTCATGGTTCGTTTTTCCTGTGGGATCAATGCCCATAACGGAAACGGCATAGTGTGCAAATTTCTCATAATGGCCTTTGCAGATATATGCCAGATATACCGGATGTACAATTGCAAGACCTGCTCCATGTGGAATATCATAAAAAGCGGATAGGGCATGTTCTATTTTATGTGCCATCCAGTCTTCTTGTTTTCCCACCTGAATGATGCCATTCAAAGCCATGGTTGCATCCCACATCAGATTTCCACGAGCTGTCTCATTCAATGGATTATCCAGCGCTAACTCCAGATTTTCCATCACATTTTTCATAAGTGCTAAAGCAACATCATCACTGACATTATTTTCATCCGGCATCGAAAAATAGATTTCATAGATATGTGATAAAATGTCAATGGAGCCATAAACAATCTGTTCTCTTGGCATGGTAAAGGTATATTGCGGATCCAGAATGGAAAAGCGGGGATATTGATGAATACTGGAATAAGAATATTTCAGCTGTTCTTCCCAATTGGTAATAACACAATCCGTATTCATTTCGCTCCCTGTTGCAGGAAGGGTTACAATGGCTGCTAAAGGAAGTGCCCGGTTTGTTTTTTCTTTTTTGACAAACAGTCTTTCCCAATAATCCGTCATATCCTCCATACAGGAAACCGTCGCTATGGCTTTCGAACAGTCAATGACGCTTCCGCCTCCGACTGCCAGAATCAGATCTATATGATTCTCTTTTACCAAAGATACGCCCTCCTCTACTTTTGTGGTCCTCGGATTTGCCATGATACCGGAAAGTTCTGTTATATTTTTTCCGCACTCTTTTAATATTGTCACAACTCTCTCATACAGACCATTCCTTTTGATAGAACCGCCTCCATAAGTCAAAAGGACATTGGGACCAAATGCAGATAGTTCGTGTCTCACATTCTCTATGGCATCTTTTCCGAAATAAATTTTGACAGGATTATAAAAGGTAAATGCATTCATTAATATAACTCCTTATATATTTTAATCATACGGTCGCGATCCAGAAAAACAAAATTATTTTTTAAAAGTCTCTGCTGATTCTCAATTACCGAATCGGTAAATTCGATAATTTCTTCCTCTTTCATACCATATTCATGAAGAGGCTTTTTCAAAATCAGGCAGTTAAGCAAAGTTTCCAGTTCTTCAAATACATCTTTTGTTTCGCACTCCAGTATATCTGCGATAAACGATATCAGTCTTTCGATTTCTCCATCAGACTTAATTTCCAGATAGTTTTTCATAACTCCGGTAAACATCGCATAATTGGATTCGCCATGAGGAACATGATAAGTTGCACCGAGAGGATAGCTCATGGCGTGTACAGCGGCACATCCGGCATTGCCAAAAGCAATACCGGCATAGTTACTGGCAATCAAAAATTGCTGTAATAACGGAATCCTTGCATCCGGTCCTTCTTTGGCAATCATTTTATAGCCGGATAAAATCATTTCAATAGCCTTGTATCCAAACATCTTTGTGGTTTCGTTTCCATTGGGTGACAGGCTGGATTCTACAGCATGCACCAAAGCATCTATGGAACTTGTGGCAAAAACCGAAAACGGCAGACTTTGCAGAAACTCCGGCACCAGAACTGCTGCATCCGCATACATGGCATCTACGGCAAGTCCCTTTTTCGTTCCGCGACTGTTTAACGCCAAAATTGCAATATTGGTTACTTCACTTCCGGTTCCGCATGTGGTAGGTACCAGAATCAATTCTTTTTCTTTTACCGCAGGAATCTTTCCATCATACAAATCCAGAATTGGGGATACCTCTTTTAATGCAAATAATTTTGAGATATCAATTACCGTACCGCCACCGATTGCAATGATCCGTTTGTAATCTCCCTTTATGTCCGCATACATAGCCTCTGCCATTTCATCAGAAGGCTCTCCCATACCATACTTTTCCTGAAACAGCGTATCACACTTAAGGCCCAAGGGTTTCATAATCGGATCATAGATATACTGATTGGTTATAATCAGATCTCCTTTTCCTATTTTGAATTCCTTTGCAAACTCTGCAGCCGTAGAAAATGTATAAATCGTTGGTTTAATCATCAATTCTTTCATCTATCTATTTCTCCTTATATTTTTCATTTTCATAAATTCAGATTCATTATTATACATTTATTCAATATATTTATGATACCGGGATTGCTACGCGCTTTGTGCTCCCTCAATTCTAAAAACATGTCATGTTTTCAATAAAAAAGCAATTCCTACTGCATATCAGATCTGCTTTCGGAATTGCCCTTTTTGTTTTAGCTCAATTTTGCAATTGCGGCTTCCATAATGTCTAAGCCGGCCTCAATCTGTGCGTCTGTAATAACAAGTGGTGCAAGGAAGCGAATGACATTTCCATATATTCCGGCACTCTCAACTAACAGACCATGTTGTGCACACTCTGCCACCAATGCTTTTACAAGTTCCGGATTGGGCTCTTTTGTTTCTTTGTTCTTTACAAACTCCAGACCAATCATGGCTCCAAGGCCCCTGACATCACCGATGACTTCATATTTCTCTTTCAGTGCAAGATAGCGCGCAGTAACCTTCTGTCCGATTTCCAAAGCCCTGTCCGCCAGATGATTTTTCTCCATCAGTTCGATTGCTTTCAGGCTGGCTGCACATGACATGGCATTTCCTCCATAAGTACCTCCGATAGTTCCGGCAGGTACTGCATCCATGATCTCAGCTCTGGTAACCACAGCAGACAGCGGCATTCCTGCTGCAATGGATTTGGCTGTAGCCATAATATCCGGTTCACAACCTGCCTCTTTCCAATAATAAGAAGCAAACATTCTTCCGGTTCTGCAAAATCCGGACTGCACTTCATCGGCAACCAGCAAAATTCCGTTGTCATCACAAATTTTTCGCACAGCTTTTACCCATTCGATTGGTGCCGGAATAAATCCGCCTTCACCCTGCAACGGCTCTACCACAATGGCGGCAATGGTATCAGCTGAGGCACATTCCTCAAACACATCATAAATGGACTTAATATAGTAATCGATAACTTTATCGTCCGGCATTCCTTCCGGCTTCCGATATAAATAAGGGAATTTTGCACGGAAAACACCATGGGATAACGGTCCCATATCTTTTGCATAAGCTTTCTTCGAGGTCATGGACATGGTCAATTCCGTACGTCCGTGAAAAGCTCCGGAAAAGACAATGATATTCGGTCTTTTGGTATATCCTCTTGCAATTTTAACAGCATTTTCATCTGCTTCTGCACCGGAATTAGTTAAAAACGTCTTCTTTTTCTCTCCTCTTACCGGAGCAATGGAATTGAGTTTCTCTGCCACTGCCACATAACCTTCATGTGTTACGATATTAAACATTCCATGAAAAAACTTATCAGCCTGTTCTTTCACGGCCTCGACAATTTCCGGTTGGCAATAGCCTACATTTAAAACACCAACACCGCCAATCCAGTCAAGAAAATAATTTCCATCAACATCTTCTATCATAGCACCTTCGCCTCTCGCGATAGCAACCGGATAGGAGCATCCGACAGCGGCCGCTGTTGCCTCCTTTCTACGGTCAATCAGCGCTTGTGCCTTTTTACCCGGCAATGTGTCCGTAATAATTCTTGGTAACTCATCCTTTAACATTTCTTTATCCTCCCTTTATAACATGTTTTCATTTTTTTGTATTTCGTGTATTCTCTTATACAGGGGTTATGGTACTCTGCCTGCAATTAAGAAGGCCTTACCCACATCATCAGGCAAGACCTCCTTTATCCAGCCAGACTTCCTTGCCTGCTCTAAGCAGTTATTCTATCTTACTGATGATTTTCAGTTTTTCCGTTTTCAACATCTACATAGTAGTCTTCATTTAAACCATATGATTCCAAAATAGACATCAATGTTCCGTCTTCTTTCATGGAATTTAATGCATCGTTTACTTCTGCCAGAAAATCAGCATCTTCAAAACGGACAGCTGCGCCAATCCGTCCAACAGCTTCTGCTTCATAAGGGCTCATTAACATTAAATCAAGACTTGAATCCTGTGCAATTGTATATCAATATAATTATGAATCGTATGAAATGCCTCGCTTCCAGTCATTCCTGTTTTTTCTAAAATTATCTCCGCCATTTTTTCTCTGCTTCTTCTTGCAAATCTCTGGCAAATCTCAACATCGTGAAGATAATCCTCAAGATATTTACCCTCAAGATAACAAAGATCCTCCGGCATGCTTGTTGAACTCTCATATACCTGCCAATGGAGCTGCTTCAACGCCTCTTGTATTTCATTCTTACGTCCCTGCTCCTTGTAGGTTCTGATAATCTCATCACGCTTTTCCAAATAATCTCCGTATCCTCTGCTAAGGTTGATTGCAAGTCTTTGATAAAGTTCTGCCACCTGTTTACCAAGATTACGGCTACCGGAATGAATAATTAAGTATTTTGTCCCATCGCTAGCTTCATCAATCTCAATAAAGTGGTTTCCTCCACCCAAGGTTCCTAGAGATCTTTCAAGTCTTTTTGTGTCTTTCAATTCTCTATAGCAACGAAGCTTGGTAAGATCAAAACGCTCCTGGCGACCTTCCCACACATTCATTCCTGAAGGAATAAAATGTGCAGCTTCATCGACTCTTTCAAAATCAATATCTATCTTCCCAAGATTAACCGTATACATTCCACATCCGATATCTACGCCGACTACATTTGGAACAGCTTTATCTACGATTGTCATTGTGGTTCCAATAGTACAGCCTTTACCGGCATGAACGTCAGGCATAATTCTGATTCGTGAACCTTCAGTCATCGAATAGTCACACATATGTCTTATCTGCTCTATCGCTTCATCTTCTACAACCTTTGCATAACAGATTGCTGTATTTACTTTTCCTTTAATCTCTAATGCGTTCATCGCTTTTTCCTTTCACATTATTTACATTGGACTAACAGACCAGCCATGACTTGAACCTGAACTAACAGTTTTGGAGACTGTCGTGCTACCAATTACACCACTGATCTAAGTAAAAAAATACCGCCTACCCATTTTTAAGGTAAGCGGTTCGCTAAAACATGTTTATCTATTTATCCTGCAATTCTATCTTTGCCTGGATCTATCAAAACAATTCCATCGTTTCTGCTTAACCTTATCTGAGCGCATGAAACATACGCTCCACTCATAATATCCGAGAGGCGCATTCTGGCGTTCACTATAAGAGCTGTATAAACGATTCATTGCTTTCATGTCTTTTCCTTTCTGCTGAGCATATCCGCTCCGCTTATCTCAATTTATATCGAATGATAACACCGATTTATTTAGATGTCATTATACTCGTGGTATAATGATTTGTCATTTATCCAGTAATTGAATTTATAAATCCGACTGTTATTTCTGGACGCCAGCTCCCTCCTATAAAAATTCATATTCAAATTTGTTGCATAAAAAAGCAGCTGATCATCACACAATCAACTGCCTCTGTTCCTTTTCTACTATTCAATTTATCCGAAAATTTCAATTTGTTTCACTAGTCATTATTTATTCCTATGTGAACAGATCATCACCCACAATAACATTTTGTACAATTCCGGAATATTTGCTCCGCTTATATCCATTTCCGCAGATTAACGTTACATGAATAGCATCCTTCGTTTCGGTCATCGTTTGGAACCTAGAAAGTCTATTTTCTATTTTACGATGCTCATCCTCATCAATAGAATATTCTTCATTTGTGAATTTCATTTCACAAAGATTAGAAACCCCATCTTTTCTTTTTATTACCAAGTCAATCTGAGCTCCGCCTCCCGGTTCTGTACTCCTCCATGCAAACTCATGCGTTTCAATGCCCCGTATTCCTAGTGCAGACTTAATCTGCTCTATGTGATTAATGCACACTATTTCAAAGGCATTTCCACGCCATGCGTTATAGCCCGGTGTGTTAATATACTCATTCCATGAATCAAATTTTTTATTTTTGATAAATCCTATATAAAAAAGTACAAACGGATCTATTAGCTGATAAAAGAGCTCACCTTCGCCTTTTGTACAGTTTATATACTTTCGTATAAAACCACACTCCTCAAGTTCCAAAAGATCCTTTGTAAGAACCGATCCGCCACCTATCTCTTTTACCTTAGAAAGTTCAGCCCTTGTAAGTCCTACCCTATGTGCAGCCAAAGCATCCAATATAGCTAAATGCTTCTCCGGTTTATCATATAACGAATAAAAAAGATTATGATATTCATTAGCTAACTGCCCATGCTTTTTGAAACATAATTCATTAATGTTCTGTGTAAGACTAAGTCGTGAATCATACAGACACATATAATGTGGAATTCCACCTAAAATCATATAACTCTCTATCATCTGTTTTCTTGTCATGACCATATCATTTAAAGCAAACAACTGCTCACACTCCGCAAGAGAAAAGGGTGCCAAATGAATACGTCTTGTAACCCTGTTGTGAAACCCTTTTTTATCTGTTAGCAGGTTCGATATTATCCATGAAGTAGCAGACCCGCAGACAATTAGTACAAGATCCTCTTGTGCTGAAGCCCAACTGTTCCAAAAGTAATCCAAAGCACTCTTAAAATCAGATTTTGCCGTATCCATCCAAGGAAGTTCATCCAAAAATACTACTCTTTTATTATTTATAGGCTCACGGTATACATTATCACTTTCAAGAAGTTCCTTTAACCTTGAAAAAGCTTCAAACCAGTCCGTCGGAATACTCTTTTCTTCATGCCCATATTCATTCAGGCTGGCAGTGAAGCCTCGCAGCTGCCCTTTTGTTTTTTCAGAAGTCAAACCAGTAGCGTAAAAAGAAAAACTTCTGTTAAAGAATTCTCTAATCAAATAAGTTTTTCCAACTCTCCTTCTTCCATAGACAACCACAAATTCCGGACGTTTGGAAAGCAGACACTGCATAAGTCCATCTTTTTCATTATTTCTGCCAACAATTTTCATCTGGTCACCTCAAACACATAATTATCGCATATAAATCGCCGAATCGAGTGTATTGAATCGTATTTTGGCGATTTATACTTCATAATTACATTATATATCGCCATTTAGTGATTATCAAGTTCATTTTTATTATTTCCATAACGAAAAACAAGATTGAATGCAATTAAATCCAAAGGGAGACCACTTGGTCGCCCTGCTACTATTCCCCTTTAAAGGAATATTTATTCCTCGTCATCCTCTTCTTCGCCTTCATCATCATCGAATTCAGAGATTAATAATATTTGTCATGATGGTTGCAATTGTATTCTCCAACTTATCTGGATGAGGGAAACCCAGACTTGCCGTCAAACTTTCCTGACTATCAAGATCAATCGTTAAAACCTTGTAACCAAGATTTGATAATCCGATTCCCAGATTACTTACTGTAGTACTTTTACCAACTTCTCCTTTTTGATTTGTTACTGCAATTACTTTTGCCATATCTTCATCCTCCTTTTAAATTTTTTTGCAAATAATAGTAGAAACCAAAAAGCACTTCCCAGAATTTTGTTCTAGAAAGTGCTAAAAATAGATTTATATAGTTGATGAAAAAAAGTATTATTGCGTATTTACATGTATTATCACATATAAATTTGTCGTCATTTTGTCGTCATTTTTTGTAACAATACCTTTAAAGCCTTGATATTACTGACTTTATTTGTCCAGGCTTTTCATTGTCGGGAACTCATTGGAAGAATTCCCATTTTGCTTTCGTGATTATCCGTGATATTCATTTTGGCTTGCTGAAATGCTTTTTTAGATATCCGTGATGTTCCATGATGATATAGAATCGATGTGTCCTCATTGTGGCAAACCACTTTTCCTACTCCTATCATGGACAATTATAAACGTTTCGCATTGTCCGAAAAAATACAGACAAAATGCTACATAAACATTATAAGTTCTTCATTGCTGATTTTCAATCAAAATTTTATCTTTTCACGAAATCTATTTGCCACAATCTATAACCCGGAAATATCTAAGTCAACTATTAACTGGTCGATTTTAGGCTCTTTAAGAAGATAACTCATATAAATTGGAAGATAGATAATCT